>CAWHNJ010000018.1:0-97484 GCA_963830835.1 uncultured Actinomycetes bacterium
GCCCGGCCGCGTGCGCCTCGGAGATCCGGTAGTCCCGGAATGACAAACGCGAGGGAGGAGCGATGGCCCTCTATCTATCGAAGTTTAGTTACACGCCGGAGACCTGGGCCAAGCTGATTCGCAAACCCGAGGATCGGCGAAAGGCGCCCAGTCGTATATCGAATCCGTTGGCGGAAAGCTCCACGGCTTCTGGTATGCCTTCGGCGCACACGACGGCTACAATCTATGGGAAGCCCCCGACAATGTGTCGATGGCCGCCGTGGGATTGGCAATTAGTGCAGGTGGTGCGCTGAGCTCTTTCGATACGACAGTCCTCCTAACCGTCGACGAGACCTTGGACGGCGCCGCGCAAGGCCGCGGAAGTCCAGTACGCAGGCGCCTGGCGCGTGAGCGTGAGAGCGGCGCTCAGAGAGAGAAGACGCTGTCTGCTCCTTCAGCCAGCGGCGCTCGGCGGCCGCGCCGGAGGCCGACGTAAGCGCTGGAAAGGGCTGAGCCCGCTGCCGTTCGAGGACGAGACGTTCACCTGCGTGGCGAGCGCTACGGCGCTCTTCTTCGTCCTCCGTCCGGTAGTCCGCGAGAGCCGCGGCACGAGCCGCTCACCGCCGCCGACGTCAGCGGGCAAGGTGGCACGCTTCCCAGGCAGTCGGACATCATCCGTCATGTGACAGCTAGCGACGAGTCGCTCTTCCGCGCGAGCGCGAGCGGCGACCAGCGGGGCGTTCTCCGAGCTCTACGAGCGTCACGCACGCACGATCTACAACTACCTCTTCCGCCGCCTGGCCGACTGGTCGGAGGCGGAGGATCTCACCGCGGTCGTATTCCTCGAGGCATTCCGGCGGCGGGCGGAGGTCGTCGCTTCGAGGGCAAGCTTCTGCCCTGGCTTTACGGGATCGCGACGAACGTGCTGCGCAATCGCCGGCGCGCGCTCTGGCGTCACCGCCGTCTGGTCGCACAGTTGGCGAGCCTAGCCGGTGCACCACGTGACGCCCGACGCCGCCGCCCGCTCCGAAGCCGCCGAGCAGATGCGTTCGGTCTTGCCAACGGATCGCCAGGTTGCCGCGCCAGCAACAGGACGTCATTGCCCTCTGCGTCTGGTCCGCACTCAGCTACGAGGAAGCCGCCGCCGCTCTCGGCGCGCCGGTCGGGACCGTCCGCTCGCGCCTCTCGCGCGCCGCGCCTCGCTGGACTCTCCCCTGGAGGAACTCGACGGCGCTCCGCGACATAAAGCAGGTCGAGTTAGAGCCGGAGAGGATCGCAGAGGACATGACCGAGATTCCCAACGAGTTTCCGCTTCCCGAGGAGGCCGCCCGGCGGCAGCTCTCCATGCTTAGCGCGCACGTCGAAGTCGGGCGGCGTTCGGCCGCGAACCAGGCGCCGGGAGCGCTTGTCGCTGTCGCTTCCGTGATCCTCGTGGGGGTGGGGTGGCCGTAACGCCCGCGCTCAGCATCGGCAGTCGCCTCCTCGATCTGATCCAGGGTCACGCCTGCTCCGCTACCAGACGTGCAGACTCCGGTACTGGTCGCGCGCGACGCGTACCTGGAAGATCGCCTTCGTGGTCGGGGACAGGGAGGCGTGCTTCGCCTGGACGCGGTCCTCGTCCATGATTGCCGTGATCGGCGAGCGAGGCCCGCGGCACGCTCGCACTCGACGGCGCTCGGACGGCAACCCGTGTGCCTCTGGGCGGCACCGACCACGGACGGTCGGCAATGCGCGCTGACCCAGCACGAGGGGCCAATCAGCTACGCCGACGGCCGACGTCGCGCTCGCCGAGCGGACAGCACGCCGGACCGGAACCTGGCACCGGCGGGCGCGAGGCCCAGCACGACTGAGCCGGTGCTGATGGCGCTGGAGCGCCCGACGGGCGAGCGGACCGCGCGTCGCTCGGATCGTCCGGCGTGCAAGCGGCGACGTGCCCGTCGATAAACGCCGGTCGGCAGTCGGACAGCGGAAGGTGCGCGCGCGGGTGGGCTTCCACGTCGTGCCCGCCTTCGTCCCTGATCGGTCGGAGTTTGGCCGTGGGGGCAGATTTCCTTCGACGGGCTGAGCCTCGCCGTGGTCAGAACAGACCGCGACGGAACCGAGAGGTGAGGGTGGCTCCGACTCAAACAAGGCCCCCCGTGCGGCAACAGTCCCTGAAAGGGTCCCCGATGGGTCGATTTCCTCCAGCCTGATGGCAACTTGCTCTCATTTTTGTCGTCGGCCTCGGCAACGCCGACCTCCGTCCGCGGCGTCCGCGCCCACACCGCTTCTTCTGCACGGTCACGGTCTCTCGCTCTCAGCCCCGGAAGCCAGAGCATCGTCTCGCGCCGCGGCCGCAGAAGAAGAGCATGTCGAAGATGCTGATCGCGGCCAGGACCTCGCAGCGCTCGCTCCTTGGGGCACGTCGTGGGACCTCGTCGCGCACCCGACCCGCCTGGCGTCCGTTCTTCTCGCCCGCGATTGGCCGCAAGAGCATCTCAAGTCGGAAGGACGGCGGCGGACTGGCCGCGAATGAACGCCAGCCTTCGCGGCCACCGCATGTGTGCATGCTCGCGGATCGGCGCGGAACAGGCCGAAGGGGTCGTCTACGCAGGCGCGTGCAGGGAGCCTCGCGCCCGCGCGCTCGGCTCCCCAGGGCGCCGCTGCCGCCCTTTTCATCTTCAAGAGCCGCGACGGCCACGAGCTCGGCGCCGAGTCTCGAGACACCACCCCTCCGCCGAACGTCAGGACATGACCGTCCATCCCGGAGGGCGCCGCGACGAGAACGATCTCGGCCACCACGTACAGGTTTCCCGTGCTCGGGGGGCCGCGGCGAGTGGACATCACAAACTCGGGTGGGAGCCGTTCAGGCTCCTCCGCCCCATGGGCCACGCGGCCTCAGCAGCCCCAGGTCACCGTCGAGCCGCGAACGCGAGGATCGTCTATCTCAGAGCAGGCGGCGCATTTCTTTCGCTGAGCCTGACGGAGAGGACGCAGGTGCACGACCATACACTTCCACGGAGGCCGGCAGCCTTTCGCCTTTCGACCCAGCTTCTCCGCCGACACACTCTTCGTCGGCACGACCGCGCGTCCCAGCGCGCCGAGGGCGGGGAGCGGGGCTCGGGCGGCCGTCGGGGCCGCCGGCCTCGGTTAAACGGCTTGCGGATCAACTCTCGGGGCGCCCATGTCTTCATCGGGGGGACAGACCGAGGGGATCGTTGTCGGAACGTTCAACGGGGCGTCGAGGCGCTGGGCTTGACAGGGGAACGTGTGTTCGTGTAGAACATATGTTCCCATGTTGGCCTGTGTGCTCATCCCGGGTTTCGAGCTGAGAGCGGCGCTCAGGGCAAGACGCGCCTTCTCCTTCAGCCGGCTGCGCTCGCGCCGCTGCCGGGGCAGAGGCAGGAGATCGGTGCGGTGACGGCCGCCGCCGAGGTGGCGGGAGTGCGGCCGGGGATGCTGCTCGGCGAGGCGCTCGCGACGTGCCCGTCGCTCAAGCTCGTGGAGCAGGATCCCGCGGAGGCGGAGCAGGCCTGGGAAGAGATCGTGCGCAGGCTCGAGGGCGAGGGGTTCGCCGTCGAGCCCGCCGAGCCGGGGTGTCTCTACGTGGAAACTCGCGCAGTAGAGCGGCTGTACGGCGGCGTGGAGGGCGTCCTTCGCCGGGCGCTCGCCGCTGTCGGCCCCGGCTGGGATGCCCGTGCGGGCGCAGCCGAGCGAAAGTTCGCAGCGCTCGCAGCCGCGAGCGTCGCCCGCGCGGGCCAGATACTCGTCGTTCCGAGCGAGGAAACGCCCACCTTCCTCGCTCCGCTCCCGCTCGGCGTCCTGCCGCTCGAGCGGGAGCGCCACGACGAGCTGGAGGCGCTCGGCCTGCGGACGGTCGGTCACCTGGCGGCGTTGCCGGGTGCGGCCGTTGCCGAGCGCCTGGGACCGGAGGGCCGGCAGGCGTGGCGACTGGCGCGAGGAGGGGATAGGAGCCGCGTCAGGCCACGCCGGCCCGCGGCCGAGATCGCGGAGTACCTGGAGTTTCCCGAGCCGGTGGACAACGAGCTCACGCTGCGGCGGGCGCTGCAGGCGCTCGTCGAGCGGGCGCTCGGCCGTCCGGAGCGGGGGGGACGTGGAGTCCGCAAGGCGGCGCTCCAGGCGAGGCTCGTCGGCGGCGGCTCCTGGCGGCGCACGCTCACCCTGCGTGAGCCGGCTGCGGAGCGCGACCGGTTGCGCGTCGCGCTGGGCCCGAAGCTCGCGGAGCTGCCCGCGCCGGTGACGTCGCTCGGGCTCGAGCTCGTGGAGCTCGCCGAGTGGACGGGACGGCAGCTCGAGCTCGTGAAGCCCGAGGGGCGGGAGCTCCAGAGCCGTCTGAAGGAAGGCCTGCGCCAGGTGCGCTCGAGCGCCGGTGCAGGTGCGGTTGCGACGGTGGTCGAGGTGGCGCCGTGGTCTCGGATCCCGGAGCAGCGCGCGCTGCTCGTCCCGCGCGAGTAAACGAGCCGCGGCCGGCGCTCGTGGACGCCGGCTTCGACGGCGTCCCGCGGCAGGTCGACCGGCAGGCGGTGGCGCTCGTGCGCGAGGAGTGGCGCGTGGTCGACCGCTGGTGGACGGAGGAGCCCGTCCACCGCCGCTACTTCGACACGGTGCTCGAGGACGGTCGCTGCTCCGTCGTCTTCTACGACGAGGCCGGCCGCGGCTGGTTCAGTCAGAGCGCCTGATGGTCGCCGCGAAGCCGGGCGACGAAGCCCTCGGGCGTGCACGTTGAGAAGGACGATGCGTGACGGTCGTCCGCGATCTTGAAGCCGTGGACCGCGCCCGGCGGGGCTGCGACGAACGTTCCCGGGCCGCCGGTGCCGTTGATGAACTCCGTCGCCGTCGAGGACGAAGAAGGAGTCGACGTGAGTCGTCGTGCGAGTGCGGATCGACGCCTTCGAAGCCAGGCTCGAAGGACATCTCGATCGCCGCAGGTGCGGCAGCTGGGCCTTGATGAAGTGGCGACGGTTGCCCGCGCAAGCCGTTCACCCGCTCCGGGCAAGGAGACGATCGCCGCGGCGCGGGGCGGCCGCCGTCTGCCGGGCGGCTCGAAGCTGTCGAACCCGGGGTTCACGCCGCGCAGGTAGTCGGCAAAGCCGCCGCTCGGCGCGTGGAAGTTGAGGAAGCGGGCGCGCTCCGAGCTGTCGTTGTCGAAGCCGTGGATGACGTTGGGCGGAACGGCGACGAACGTGCCGGCGGGCGCCGTGACGCGCTCCAGGTCGGGGCCGATCCGGAAGGTCAGCTCGCCCTCGAGCACGTAGAACGCGTCCGTGTGCTCATGGTGGACGTGCGGCTCGGCGCCGCGCTCCCCGGCCTCGTGGCGAGTCCACGTGGCGTCGAGCAGCTCGTGCGCGAAGAGGATGCGGAGGGTGCGCTTGGGCTGGTCGACGACGGTCTCGCCCTCGCCGGCGCGGGTCTAGGAGAACCGGTTGGGCTACGTCGAGCTCCACTGCCATTCAGCGTATTCGTTCCTCGACGGGTCGTCGCAGCCGGAGGAGCTCGTGATCAGGGCTGCGGAGCTCGGCTACGAGGCGCTCGCGCTCACCGACCACGACGGCGTCTACGGCTCGCTCGAGTTCGCGCACGCGGCGAAGGCCTTCGGCGTGCGGCCGATCACCGGCGCGGAGGTGACGCTCGAGGGCGGCTCCCACGTGACGCTGCTGGTGGAGACGCCGCAGGGCTACGCGAATCTCTGCCGGCTGCTCACACTCGCGCATGCAGACGACCGCCTCGAGCCGGCGCTGCCGCTGGAGGAGCTCGTCGAGCGCAACGACGGCCTCGTCTGCCTGTCCGGCTGCGCCCGCCACGGCCTCGCCGTCCGCGATCCCAACGCCGCCGCCCGGCTCGCCGCCGCGTTCGGCCGCGAGCGCTTCTTCGTCGAGCTTCAGCGTCCGTACGAGCGCGGCGACGCGCGCCGCAACGCCGCGCTGCGCGATCTCGCCGAGACACTCGGCGTGGAGACGGTGGCGACCGGCGACGTCCACTCGCACAGCCAGCGCCGCGCCGTGCTCCAGGACGCGCTCGTGGCCATCGGGCACCGCGCGACGCTGGACGGCTCCGAGCGCGAGCGGCGTGGCAACCGCGAGTGCGTCCTCCGCCCGCCGGCCGAGATGGCCGACCGCTTCCCCGACGACGCGGCCGCCGTCGCCCGCACGGTCGAGCTCGCCGCCCGGCTCGAGTTCGACCTGACCCAGGAGCTCGGCTACCGCTATCCCGATTTCGCGGACGGCGAGGACACGGCCGACGCGCAGCTGCGCCGCGTCTGCGAGCGCGCGTTCGCCGAGCGCTACGCGGGCGCGAACGGTCACAAGCGACGAGCCCGCGAGCGCCTGGAGGAGGAGCTGCGGCTCATCGCCTACCTCGAGCTGTCCGGCTTCTTCCTCCTCCACTTCGAGGTGCTCGAGCTGGCGCGGGAGATCGCGCTCGACCTGCGCGGCCCGAGCGCGGCGCGGAACGCCTTGCCGCCCGGCCGCGGCCGCGGCTCCTCGGTGGGCTCCATCGTCTGCTACCTCACCGGGCTCTCGCACGTCGATCCCGTCGCCGCCGGCCTCTCGCTCGGCCGCTTCCTCAACCGGGAGCTCGCGTCCGTTCCCGACATCGACCTCGACTTCCCGCGCGACGTCCGCGAGCGGCTGATCGTGGAGGTGACCGAGCGCTACGGGCGCGAGCACGCGGCGCTCGTGGCGACCTTCTCGACGTACCACGCGCGCGGCGCGATCCGCGACGTGGGCAAGGCGCTCGGGCTGCCCTTCGCGGAGCTGGAGCGGCTCGCGCGCGTCACGAACGGCGACCCGCGCCTCGTGGAGGAGGAGCTGGCGGCGCTCCCCGACTCGAAGACGAAGCTCGCGTCGCGGCGCTGGCGGGCGCTCGGCTGGCTCTGCAAGGAGATCGCCGGGCTGCCGCGCCACCTCTCCCAGCATCCGGGCGGGATGGTGATCTCGTCGCGGCCGCTCGTCGAGCTCGTGCCCGTGGTGCCGGCGGCGATGGAGGGACGGCAGCTCTGCCAGTGGGACAAGGACTCGTGCGCCGACGCCGGCTTCCTGAAGATCGACCTGCTCGGGCTCGGGATGCTCTCCGCGATCGAGGACTGCGTCGAGCGGATCGCGCTCGCGCGCGGCGAGACGGTCGACCTCTCGCGCATCCCGCTCGACGACCAGGGCGTCTACGGGGAGATCCAGGCGGCCGACACCGTCGGCACGTTCCAGATCGAGAGCCGCGCGCAGATGCAGAGCCTCCTGCGCACGCGTCCCGAGAACATGGACGACCTCACCGTCCAGGTGGCGCTCGTCCGCCCGGGGCCGATCCAGGGCGGCGCCGTCCACCCGTACATCGACCGGCGCGCGAAGCGGCGCGTCGATCCCTCGTTCCCCATCGAGTACGACCATCCGCTGCTGGAGGAGGCGCTCGAGGAGACGTTCGGCGTCGTCGTCTTCCAGGACCAGGTGCTGGAGGTGGCGATGGCGCTGGCCGGCTTCTCGATCGGCGAGGCGGAGGGGCTGCGCCGCGCGATGAGCCGCAAGCGCTCGCTGGAGGCGCTGGAGGCGTTTCGCGAGCGGTTCGTCGAGGGGGCGGCGCGGAACGGCGTCGACGCGGAGACGGCGAACCGCGTCTACGACAAGCTCGCGGCGTTCTCCGGCTTCGGCTTCCCGAAGTCGCATGCCGCCGCGTTCGCGCTGCTCGCGTACCAGTCGGCGTGGCTGCGCCGCTACTACGAGGTGGAGTTCCTCTGCGCGCTGCT
Source organism: uncultured Actinomycetes bacterium (assembly GCA_963830835.1). Classification (GTDB taxonomy): domain Bacteria; phylum Actinomycetota; class Thermoleophilia; order Gaiellales; family Gaiellaceae; genus PALSA-612. The sequence continues at coordinate 7,712 of CAWHNJ010000018.1, forward strand.
CAACGCCCAGCCGATGGGCTTCTACCCTCCGGCGAGCCTCGTCCGCGACGCGCAGCGCCGCGGCGTGACCGCGCTGCCGCCGGACGTGAACGCGAGCGACGCCTCGTGCTCGGTCGAGGACGGCGCGGTGCGCATCGGCATCGGCTACGTGCAGGGAGTGGGGGAGGCGGAGGCCGAGGCGATGGCGGCCGGACGGCCGTACGAGGATCTCCGCGATCTCGTCCAGCGGGCGGCGGTCGACCGCGACGTCTTCCAGGCGCTCGTCGAGGCGGGCGCGTGCGACTGCTTCGACGAGCCGCGGCGCGTGCTGCTCTGGCAGCTCGGCCTCGTGCCCCGCCAGCAGGCCGCGGGCGGCGGCGCGCGCCAGCTCGCGCTGCCGCTGGAGCCGACGGCGGAGACGCCGGCGCTGCCCGAGCAGACGGCCTGGGAGAAGATGCTCGCCGACTACCGCGGGACGGGGCTCTCGGTCGGCGTCCATCCGTTCGAGCTCCTGCGTCCCCACCTGCCGCCGGAGACCGTGGCCACGGTGGAGCTGCCGCGGCTACCGGACCGCTGCGAGCTGACGGTGGCGGGGATGGCCATCGCGCGCCAGCGCCCGCAGACGGCGAACGGCATCGTCTTCATGCTGCTCGAGGACGAGCACGGCCTCGTCAACCTCGTCGTGCCGCCGCAGGTCTACGAGCGCCACCGGGCGCTCGTGCGCGGCGAGCCGCTGCTCTCGGCGCGAGGGCGGCTGGAGAAGGTGGGCCGGAACATCAACGTCGTCGTGTCGGAGCTCGAGAGCCTCGGCCCGCTCGCGCGCGAGCTGGCCGGCCTCGCCGAGGTGCGCTCCGCCCTCCCCAAGGCTCACCACTTCGGCCACCGCTGACTTACTACGCTCCCTGCGTGACCGACGTTCGGATCGCTCGGAGCGGCGACGTGGACGTTGCCTATCGCGTCGTCGGCGACGGGCCAATCGACCTGGTCTACGCCCAGGGGCAGCTCACACACCTCGAGATCTGCTGGGAGCTGCCGCAGTTCCGGCGCTATTGCGAGCGACTGGCCGAGTTCACGCGCCTGATCCTCTTCGACAAGCGCGGGATGGGGATGTCGGATCGCGTCCCCGGGGCTACCACGCTCGATGAGCGGATGGACGACATCCGGGCGATCCTCGATGCCGTTGGCAGCGAGCGGGCCGCGGTGATGGGCGAGTCGGAAGGCGGCCCGCTGGCGATGCTGTTCGCCGCTGCGCATCCGGAGCGGACGGTGGCGCTGATCCTCCAGGGCGCGGAGGTCCGCGAGCGCACGGATGAGGAGTGGCCATGGGGCGAGTCGACGGACGAGGAGTTCGAGGCCGCGATGGCAACGCTCCCCGAGCGTTGGGGCCTCGGGCTCGGCATCGACCACATGGCGCCCAGCGTCGCCGGACAGGAGTGGGCCCGCGCCTGGCGCGCGCGGGTGGTGACGAACGCGTGCACGCCGGCCGCCGCCGAAGCCTTCATGCGGATGGCCTTCGACATCGACGTCCGTCACGTCGCCCCGGCGGTCAACGTCCCGACCTTGATCGTCCATTCGGCTGACGACCAGATCTGCAACGTCGAGAACGGGCGCTTCCTGGCTCGCACGATTCCCGGTGCGCGGTACGTGGAGCTTCCCGACGTGGATCATGTTCCGTGGTTCAACCCCGAGCCGACGGTCGCCGAGATCCGCGAGTTCCTCACCGGGCAGCGTGAGGCGGCCACGCCGGACCGCATTCTCGCGACGGTGCTGTTCACGGACCTCGTCGGCTCGACCGAGCGCGCAGCAGAGCTGGGCGACCGCCGCTGGCGCGATCTTCTGGAGCAACACCACGCGGCCGTGCGGCGCGAGCTGGCCCGCTTCGACGGTCACGAGCAGGACACGGCTGGCGACGGGTTCTTCGCGACGTTCGACGGCCCGGCGCGCGCGATCCGCTGCGCCACGGCGATCATCGACGCACTGCGGCCGCTCGATCTCGACGTGCGCGCCGGCCTGCACACCGGGGAGGTCGAGCTGCACGACGGCAAGGTGGCCGGGATCGCAGTGAACATCGGCGCCCGTGTGGCCGCCCAGGGCGGGCCGGGAGAGGTGCTCGTCTCGAGCACGGTGCGTGACCTCGTCGCGGGCTCCGGCCTCGACTTCGAGGACCGCGGGTCAGGCGACGCTCAAGGGCATTCCCGGCGAGTGGCGGCTGTTCGCGGTGCGTCCGGCTGGCTATGACATACTGATGTCCAGCTGTTACATCAAGATGCGTGCGCACGACGATCCGCCTGGATGACGATCTGCTCGCCCGCGCGAAGCGCGCTGCAGCTGAGCGAGGGCACGACGCTTACCGCGCTGATCGAGGATTCGCTGCGGCGCGCGCTCGCTCCGCCAGGCGCGCCGCCGCGGACTCGCGAGCCCCTTGCCACGTTCCGCGGTGACGGGCTGCAGCCAGGCGTCGACCTGGACGACACGGCGGCGCTGCTCGATCTGATGGACGGGCGCCATGCTGGCGCCTGACGTCAACGTTCTCGTCTATGCGCACCGTGAGGAATTGCAGGAACACAGCGCCTGCAAAACGTGGCTCGACGAGACCATGGGCGGTGATGCGGCATTCGGCATCTTCGACTCTGTGTTGAGCAGCTTTGTTCGGGTCGTCACACATCCGCGAGTGCTTCACGACGCCGACACCGCTCGAGCCTCGCGCTCGCGTTCGCGAACGGTGTGCGAGGTCATCCAAACTGCGTCGTCGTGCAACCCGGGGCGAGGCACTGGGCGATCTTCGAGCGCCTGTGTCGCGAGAGCAGCGCGAAGGGGAACATCGTTGCCGACGCCTATCTCGCAGCGCTCGCGGTCGAGGCCGGGTGTGAGTGGGTGACGACTGGACCACGACTACAGCCGCTTCGCGGACCTTCGCCGGCGCAACCCGATCGCCTGAATCCCGTGCCGACGTTTCCCGTCCTCGAGCGCGTCGCCTACCTGAACGCGGGCACGTTCGGGCCGCTGGCGCAGGAGACGATCGACGCGGTGAGTCGCGCAGACTCGGCGTCGAGCTCGAGCGCGGCCGCGGCGGCAAGCCGTACTTCGACAACCTGATCGAGACGAGCGCTCGCGTGCGCGGCCTGTTCGCCGAGCTGCTCGGCACGGCGCCGGAGCACGTCGCGCTGACCGCTTCGACGACGATGGGCTGTCAGATCGTGCTCTCCGGCCTTCGCCTGGAGCCCGGCGACGAGATCGTCACGACGGACGAGGAGCACTTCGGCCTGCTCGGCCCGCTGCACGTCTCCGGTGCACGTGTCCGGGTGGCGGCAACTCGAGGGCGCACTGGCGACGAGGCGCTCGAGGCAGTGCTCGCGGAGGTGGGGCCGCGGACGCGGCTCGTCGCGCTCTCGCACGTGTCGTGGATGACCGGCCACATCCTCCCGGTCGACGACGATCAAGGCCGAGACGGGCCTGCCGCTGCTCGTGGACGGGGCGCAGTCGGTCGGCGCCATCCCGGTCGACGTGGGCGACGCCGACTTCTACACCGTCTCCGGGCAGAAGTGGCTGTGCGGCCCGGACGCCACGGGCGCGCTGTACGTCCGCGATCTGGACGCGCTGGCGGTCGCGCTGCCCACGTACTGGTCGCGTGAGGCGCACGAGCCGGACGGGACGTTCGCGCCGGTGGACGAGCGCACAGCGCTTCGACACGGGCCCGATCCCCGTGCCGTCGCTCGCCGGGCTCGAGGTCGCGCTGCGGACGGCGCCGCCGTCGCGCTACGACGACGCGCGCGCGATCACCGAGCGCTGCCGCGAGCTTCTCTCCGAGCGCTTCGACGTCGTCACCGCGCCCGGCCAGGGCACGCTCGTCACGTTCGTGCCCGAGGGCGACTCCGCCGAGACGGTCGCTCGCCTCTTCGACGCCGGCGTCGTCGTCAGGGACATTCCCGAGACGGGCTGGGTACGCGTCTCGTGTGGCTACTGGAACACCGAGGAGCACCTGCGAGCGGCTGCTCGACGGCACTGGGCTAGTGGCCGCTGCTCGTACGCAGCTGGAACGTCTTCCACGGCCGTACGTATCCCTCCGGGCGCCGCGCGTACCTCGAGCAGGCCGATCGCTCTGGTGTCACGAGGACCACCCGGACGTCATCTGCCTCCAGGAGCTACCTCTCTGGTCGCTCAGTCGTCTCGAACGCTGGAGCGGCATGGCCGTCTTCTCGGCAAGGACACGCTACCGGCTCGGCCGCCTCGGCCGGCGACCGACGGACGTCCACCACGGGTACCTACGCTCGTTGCTCACGGGCCAGGCGAACGCAATCCTCGTCGCGAAGCGGCTCTCGGCACTGGAGCACCGCCGACGGGTTCTGAGCGGACGCCTGATCGAGTGGCCGAACGAGCGCCGTGTCTCCCACGGAGTGCGCATTCGTGACGTGAACGGAGGAGAGCTGGCCATCGTCAACCTCCATCTCTCCCACACCGGCCAGGGGCGCCCGACGGAGGCGGAGCTGCGGACGACCGTCGCCTTCGCCGGAGAGCTCGCACGCTGCCGGCGAGCCGATCGTCCTGGCGGGCGACTTCAATCTCACGTCCGCGTCCCAGGGGTTGCAGGAGCTCGTGGCGGCGGGCTATTCGCCTCCCGGGCCGGGGATCGACCACGTCATGGTCCGCGGCGCGCCGTCGACGCCGCTCGAGGTCTGGCCGGTCGAGCGCCGGACGGTCGACGGTCGCGTCCTTTCGGACCACCCGCCGGTCGAGCTCTACGTCGGCTAAGGCCGTCCTAGTTTCAGCCCGAGCTGGCCGGCGATCGGCCGCAGCGCCTCGATGACGTTCGCGATGTGCTCGTCGAGCTCGAGGCCGAGCTCCTCGGCGCCGCGGTAGACCTCGTCGCGGTGGACGCCGGCGGCGAACGACGGCTGCTTGAGCTTCTTCTTCACGGACTTCGGCTCGAGCGTCTCGATGCCGTCGGGTCGCACGTACCCGCACGCGGTCACGAATCCCGAGAGCTCGTCGCAGGCGAAGAGCGTCTTCTTCAAGAGCGTGTCCCGTGGCATGGCGAGGTGCTCGGCGTGCGAGAGGACCCCCTCGATCGACCTCCTCCGGGTAGCCCTCCTCGCGGAGGATCGGCGCGCCCGTCCTGCGGGTGCTTGTCGAGCGTCGGATGCATCTCGTAGTCGAAGTCATGGAGGAGCGCAACGACCCGCCACTGCTCCTCGTCCTCGTCGAAGTGGCGCGCGTACCACCCGACCGAAGCCTCGACCGCGAGCGCATGTCGGAGCAGCGGCTCGGCCTTCGTGTACCGCGTCAGTGTCTCCCAGGCCTGGTCCCGAGTGGGGTTCATGGGGTTGGGTAGGGTACCGTCGCCGTGGAGACCGTCGTCGCCGACGCCTTGAGACAGTCGTTCGTGATCGAGGGAGGGCACTCGCTCTCCGGACACGTGCGGGCGGCCGGCAACAAGAACGCCGCATTGCCCATCCTCGCCGCGTCCCTGCTGACGGCGGAGCCGGTCGAGCTCTCGAACGTTCCGCGAATCCTCGACGTCGACACGATGCTCGCGCTCTTGCGCGGCACGGGCGCCGAGGCCGACTGGGTAGGCCCGAACGACGTGCGCATCGACGCTTCCTCGGTGACGACGACGGAGCTCGACGAGGAGCTGTGCAACCAGATCCGAGCCTCGATCCTCCTCTCGGGCCCGTTGCTCGCTCGCTTCGGCACGGCGACAGTGCCGCCTCCCGGCGGCGATGTGATCGGCCGCCGGCGCATCGACACCCACATGCACGCGCTGGCCGCCCTCGGTGCGGAGATCGACACGGGACTGCGCTACGAGATGCGCGCTGAGGGGCTTCGCGGCACGTCGCTCTTCCTCGACGAGGCAAGCGTCACCGGGACGGAGAACGCGGTCATGGCTGCGGTGCTCGCCGAGGGCGAGACGATGCTCCGGAACGCCGCCTGCGAGCCGCACGTCCAGGACCTGTGCCGCTTCCTCGTCGAGCTCGGTGCCGACATCGAGGGCATCGGCTCGAACGTCCTGCGCATCACGGGCGTGGAGTCGCTCCACGGCGGCTCGCACAGCATCTGCCCCGAGCACATCGAGGTTGCGAGCTTCATCGGCCTGGCCGCCGTCACAGGTTCGGACATCACGATCGACGGCGCGGCGCCCAGCGACCTGCTCGCGGTGCTGCCGGCATTCGAGCGCCTCGGCGTGCGCGTCGAGCAGACCGGGGAGGACTCGATGCACGTGCCGGCAGGTCAGGAGCTCGTGATCCAGGACGACCTCGGCGGCCAGATCCCGAAGATCGAAGACGGCATCTGGCCGGCGTTCCCGTCCGACCTCACGTCGATCGCCGTCGTCGTCGCCACCCAGGCGCACGGCACGATCCTCGTCTTCGAGAAGATGTTCGAGAACCGCCTGTTCTTCGTCGACAAGCTCGTGGGCATGGGGGCGCGCATCATCATCTGCGACCCCCACCGCGTCGTCGTCTCCGGGCCGGCGAAGCTCTACGGCGAGCGGCTGGAGAGCCCGGACATCCGGGCCGGGATGGCCATGCTCATTGCGAGCCTCTGCGCCGAGGGCGTCTCGACCATCGGCAACATCGCGCAGATCGACCGGGGGTACGAACGGATCGACGAGCGGCTGCGCGCGCTCGGAGCGCGGATTGAGCGCATCGACACCTGACCCGGCCGGCACCGGCCTCCGCGTACGCGCGGAGATCACCGACTCGGCGCGGTCGAGCGTCGAGACCGGCATCCCCGTGCTCGACCACCTGCTCGGCGCTGCTCGGCCGGTACGCGTCGCTCGACCTCGCACTCGAGGTGGAGCCCGGCTCGGCGGCCGCGGAGGCGTCCGCCGCCGGATCGGCGCTCGGCGGCGCGCTCGGTCCTGCACCTGCGCCGGCAGGACGCGCTCGGCTATGGCTCGGTGTCCCTACCCGCGGGTGAGGCGCTCGCCCATGTCGCGCTCGAGGTGTCCGACGAGCCGCTCGTCGTGTCGAACGTCGATCTTTCGGCGGCTCAGGTCGGCGGCCTGGCAGCGGACGTCATCGGTGACTTCCTGGAGAGCTTCGCGGCAGGGGCCGGTCTGACGCTGCACGTCCGCCTGCTCGAGGGAGACGACCCCGAGCACGTCCTCGACGCGATCTTCAAGGCGCTCGGCGCCGCGCTGGCGCGTGCCTGCGCAACGCAACCGAACGGAGGGAGATGACATGGAGAAGACGGTCGTTCGTACGGAGGCAGCACCGGCGCCGTTCCAGGGCGCGCCGTACTCGCAGGCCATCGCAGCCGGCGGCTTCGTCTTCGTCAGCGGTCAGGTCGCGATCGAGCCCGGCGCAACGGAACTGAAGGGCGAGACGGTGCAGGAGCAGACCGAGCAGGTTTTCGCGAACCTCCGGGCCATCCTCGAGGCGGCGGGGTCGAGCCTGGACAAGCGTCGTGAAGACGACCGTGTTCCTTCAGAGCTTCGGCGACTTCGCCGGCATGAACGAGGTCTATGCAAAGCACATCGGCGAGACGCCGCCGGCACGGGCAACGGTGGAAGTGGCCGCGCTGCCTTCAGGCGCGCTCGTCGAGATCGAAGCCGTAGCGCTCGCTTGACGTAGGCGGGGCACAATCTCGGTGTAATGCGGGCCGAGACCGTCATCGCCACGCACGCGAACACCGACTTCGACGCCTTCGCGTCGATGCTCGCCGTGCGTCATCTCTACCCCGGCTCCGTCGTCTGCCTCTCGGGTGCGCTGAACCGCAACGTCAGGGAGCTCTGCAGGCTCTACGCCGACGAGCTCGAGCTTGTCGACGCGACGCGGCTCGAGCTCGACCACGTGCGGAGGCTCATCGTCGTCGAGGCGGCGAGCGCGAGCCGGCTCGGGGAGCTGGAGCCGGTGGCGCTCGACCCGGCGGTGGAGAAGGTCGTGTTCGACCATCACGCCGGCGAAGCGCCCGACTGGGTGACCTCGGACGGCGTCGTCCTGTCGGAGGACGGTGCGCTGACGACGACGCTCGTCGGCATCCTCGCCGAGCGGGAGATCGCCGTGACAGCGCTCGAGGCGACGATCTTCGCGCTCGGTATCCACGAGGACACGGGCTCGCTCACGTACCCGTCGACGACGCAGCGCGATGCAGATGCCCTCTCCTGGTGCCTGCGGCATGGCGCACGCCAGGCGCTGCTCGAGAGCTATCTCCACACGCCCCTCTCCGCGGAGGAGCGGGAGCTGCTCGACGCGCTCATCGACGGGCTCGAGACGCATGAGCTGGGAGGCCTGACGGTGCTTGTCGCAGCTGTGAGCTGGCCGCGCTACGTGGAGGGCGTGTCGAACCTCGCCCACAAGATCGTCGATCTCACGGATTGCCGCGCGCTCGTGCTGCTCGTGGAGATGGAGCGTCGCGTCTTCTGCGTCACCCGCAGCCGCTCGCCCGGGTTCGATGCCGCAGCCGCCGCCGCTGCGCTCGGCGGCGGTGGCCACGAGCAGGCGGCGTCGGCGATCTACCGCGGTGACCTCGAGGACGCACGCAGCCGTCTCTTCGAGGCGCTGCCAGGAGCCGTGCAGGAGCCGTCGCGCGCCCGAGACGTCATGTCGAAGCCTGCGCGCATGGTCTCGCCGTCCGAGACGGTCGCGCAAGCGATGACGCTCTGCCAGCGCCACGGCCAGAGCGGCGTGCTCGTCGTGGACGACGGCCGGCTCGTCGGCTCGGTGGGCCGAGAGGACCTCGACCGCGCCATCGGTCACGGGCTCTCGCACGCGCCCGTGAAGGGGATCATGAGCGGTCGCGTACCCACGGCGCCAGCAGATGCGAGCCTCGGGGAGCTGCAGCGCATGCTCGCGCAGTCCGACGAGGGAAGGATCGCGATCGTCGACGGGGACGGCGTCGCGGGCGTCGTCACCCGGCGGGACGTCCTGCGCGCGCTCGGCGAGGCCGCGGAGCCCGCTCCCGAGAGCGGCGAGTCGATCGCGTCCGAGCTGCGCGCCCTCGTGCGCCTGCAGCCGGTCTTCGCGGCCATCTCGGCAGCGAGCGAGGGCGTGGAAGGCGTCTACCTCGTCGGCGGCACCGTGCGGGACATCCTCATCGAAGAGCAGGGCTTCGACGTCGACATCGCGGTCGAGGGCGACGCGATCGGGCTCGCCCGCAAGATCGCGCGCGAGCTGGGCGGGCGCACGCGTGAGCACGAGAAGTTCGGGACGGCCGTCGTGGTCTACGGCGACGACGAGCGCGTGGACGTCGTCACGGCACGCACGGAGTTCTACGACGCGCCAGCGGCCCTGCCGGCTGTCGAGCATGCAGCGATTCGCGAGGATCTCTACCGCCGCGACTTCACGGTCAACGCGATGGCCGCGTCCCTCAAGGCCGAGGACTTCGGCCGGCTCGTCGACCCGTTCGGCGGGCGCGCGGACCTCGATGTCGAAGACCGTCCGGGTGCTGCACAACCTCTCGTTCATCGAGGACCCGACGCGCATCTTCAGGGCGATTCGCTACGAAAACCGGTACGGCTTCCGGATGGACGAGCACACGGCGCGGCTCGCGCGCTCGTGTGTCGAGATGGGCCTCGTCGGAGACCTGTCGTCCGCGCGCCTGCGGGACGAGCTCACCGCGCTGCTCGAGGAGGGTGAGGTCGGGCACTCGTGCCGCGTCTCGCCGACCTCGGCGCAGCCAGCGCGATCCATCCGCATCTGGCGGCCGACGACGAGGCCGTGCGGCTCTTCGATCGCTCGCGGAAGCTCGCCCGCGAGCTCGCGATCGACGTTCCCGCCTGGCGCCTGGGCCTGGCGGTGCTCGCCAGGCACATGTCGGCCTCCGAAGTCTCGGACTGGCTCGACCGGCTGAAGGTGCGCCGCCGCGATGCCGATCTCATCGCGGCCGCCGTCGCCGTGGGACCGAGGATCGCCACCCGGCTGCAGGAGGAGCCGGCGGCGCCGTCGGAGATCGTGGCGATGGCCGAGCAGTACGCCCCCGACGCGCCGCTCTTCGCGCTCGCCCTCGACGAGCTACCGCCGCTGCGCCGGTACTTCGAGGAGCTCAGGCACGTGCGTCTCGACGTGGCAGGCGCAGAGCTGGCCGAGCTCGGGCTCGAGGAGTCGCCGCGCGTGGGTGAGATCCTCGCGGAGCTCCGCCGCCGCAAGCTCGACGGCGAGCTCGATGGCCGGGACGCGGAGCTCGCGGCTGCACGCGAGCTGATCGAAGCGACGTGAGCGCCGTCGAGGTCACGCGCTGGGACGCGCCCGGGCCGTATGAGGTCGTCTTCTCGACCCGGACGGGCGGCGTCTCGGGAGGCGCGTACGCGTCGCTCAACCTCGGCCTGCTGAGCGGCGACGAGCGGGAGCTCGTCCAGGAGAACCGGCGCCGTCTATACGAGGCGGCCGGCGCGCACCCCGAGCGGGTGAGCTGGCCACGGCAGGTTCACGGCGCCGCGGTCGTCCGCGGCGGCGGGCGAGGCGCCGAGGCTGACGCGATCTGGACGGACATGCCCCGCGAGCCGGTCATGGTCGTCACGGCCGATTGCCTCCCGGTGGCGCTCGTCCGGCTGGGCGGCAGGCCCGCGGTCGCACTCGCTCACGTCGGCTGGCGCGGGCTCCTCGCGGGAGTCGTGGACGCAACGGTTGCCGCCCTCGGCAGCCGACAGGTGGCGGCGGCGGTCGGGCCGGGCATCGGACCGTGCTGTTACGAGGTGGACGAGGACGTGTCCGGCCCGGTGCGGGCGGCGTTCGGTCCAGGTTTCTCGACCGGTGGGCGGCTCGACCTGGCGGGGGCGGTCGAGCAGGCGCTCCGGAACGCCGGGTGCGTCCGGGTCGACCGTCTCGACGAGTGCACCTCGTGCCATCCCGAGCGCTATTTCTCCCATCGCCGCGACGAGGGGCTGACCGGCCGGCAGGGAGCCATCGCCTATGTCACCTGAAGAGGTCCGCGACCGCTACGAGCGCGTATGTGCGGAGGTCGGCCCCGGCGTGACGGTGATCGCCGCGACGAAGTATGTGCCCCTGGCGAAGATGGGCGTCCTCGCCGAGGCCGGCATCCCGGTCGTGGGAGAGAACCGCGCGCAGGACCTCCTAGCGAAGCATGAGGCCTTCGGCGCATCCTTCCGGTGGCACTTCATCGGACATCTCCAGAGCCGCAAGACCGGCGCCGTCAACGCGACGTGCGAGCTCGTGCACTCGCTCGACTCGGAGTCCGCCGCCCGCCGGCTCGAGATTCCGGCGATCGTGCAGGTGAATCTCGCGGGGGAAGATTCGAAGTCGGGCGTCGCGCCCGAGGAGCTCGGGTCGTTTCTCGCCAGCTGCCCGGCCGAGGTCGTGGGCCTCTCGACGATGCCGCCGCTCGCCGGCGATCCGGAAGCGTCGCGGCCGTACTTTCGCCGTCTGCGCGAGCTGGCGGCCGCTCACGGCCTGAACCAGCTCTCCATGGGCACGACGCAGGATTACCGGGTCGCTGCGGAGGAGGGCGCGACGCTCGTCAGGGTGGGCGCGGTGCTGTTCCAGGGATAAGATCGATGCATGAGCATCGGCGACGTCTGGCACCGCACGCTCGTGTACTTCGGCATCGCCGAGGAGTACGACGAGGGCTGGGACGACGATTACGGAAGCGACGAGCTCCCTTCGCACGCCACCCAGCCCGTGGAGCCTGCGTACGCCGAGCGTTCGGCCACGAACGTCAGGCGGCTGCCGCGCCGCCAGTCGTCGTACGACTACGACGACTGGACGTCGGGCGAGGCACGTGCGGCCGAGCCGGCCGCGCCGAGCCGGCCCGGGCCGCAAGCGGTCCCGCCGCCGGACGGTGGCATCGCGCAGGTGCACCTCGTCGTGCCAAGGAGCTTCAACGACGCGAAGCAGATCGCCGACCGCTTCAAGCAGTCCATGCCGGTCATCGTCAATCTCCAGGACGCGGACGTCGACCTGTCCAAGCGGCTGATCGACTTCGCGAGCGGCCTCACATACGCCCTCAACGGCACGATGCAGCGCATCGCCGACAAGGTCTTCCTGCTCACCCCGCCGAACATCGTCGTCTCGGCGGAAGAGCGCGAAAAGGCGCTCGAGCGCGGCGGCTTCTTCAATCGAGCGTAAATCGGCCGAAAGTCTCACGACTTTCGGCCGCGAGAATCGCTCGGAAATCTCACGATTTCCGAGCGGGTAGAGCGTTCTCCGAGAGCCGTAGCTGGCCGCTCCCGCACATGTCGGGAGCGGCGGCGAGACTGCGATGGACTCTCGCCGGAGAGTGGGAGACGCAAGGAACCGGCCCGGCGGCCCGAATCGCTAAGCCGTGGGCGACCCGTACGCCAGCTTGACGCTACTTGCAGACGCGATCGACTCGGCGCAGAGCTTCGTCACCGTGTTCATCTGGGTCTACATGCTGCTGATCTTCGCGTACGTGATCCTCTCGTGGCTCAGGTCGCCGTACTCGACGCATCCCGTCGTGCGCTTCCTCCACGACGTGTGCGATCCGTACCTTCGGCTCTTCCGGCGGGTGCTACCGCCTGTCGGGCCGATCGACTTCTCACCGATCGTGGCCGTGGCGGCCCTGCTCCTTCTCCAGTGGGTCGTCAACAGCCTGATCCTCGACAACCTCAAGTGAAAGGGGGAACCCCATGACGTACTCACCCGTCGAGCTCCGGCACGTGTCCCTCAAGCGCCGACTGCTCGGCTACGACCGCGCCGCCGTCGACGCGATGCTCGATGACGTCGCCGACAGCTACGAGCAGGTCTGGCGCGAGCGTGTCGATCTCGGGGACCACATCGAGCGGCTGGAGACCGAGCTCGCTCGCCACAAGGAGCTCGAGCATCTGCTGCGGGCGACGCTGCTCTCCGCGGAGCAGGCCGCCAACGTCGTGAAGGAAAAGGGTCGTATGGAAGCGGACGGGATCATCGAGGAGGCGCGCCACGAGGCGCGCGAGATCACCCGCCGGGCTCGTGCCGACCGCGAGTCGCTGCTGCTCGATGCACGTCGCATCCGGCTCCTGCTCCACGCTGCCCTCGACGCCATGCACGAGGTGCCCGAGGACGAGATCCGTGAGGACCCGCCTGCGATCGAGGTGGGTGAGGCGGCTGCGTAGAGGTAGAAAGTTGGCAGATGGCCGGTACCTATACTGGCTGGAGAATGGCGAACGCGGGCACACGCCTCAAGCTGCGGGTGGTCCCGGGAGCGGGCCGGAGCGAGATCGTGGGCCGCTACGGCGACGCGTGGAAAGTGCGCATCGGGGCCGCCCCGGAGCGCGGCCGGGCGAACGCAGAGCTGCTCGACTTGCTCTCCGAACGCCTTTGCGTCCGACGGGCGGAGCTCTCCATCGTCTCGGGGCTCGCCACGAGAGACAAGGTCGTCGAGCTGCGCGGCCTGTCCGCGCACGAGGCGGCGCACCGGTTGGAGGGCTGAGGCTCCGGTGACTGCGGACGAGGTACGAGCGCGGCTGCTCGAAGAACGTGTCCGCGTTGTCGCGGCGCTCGACTACCTCCACGAGGAGAACGCAGGCTCGCTGCACGAGGAAGCCGAGGAGGCGACCATTGCCGACAACGTCGGCGAGACGGCGACCGTGACGCTCGACCGGCAGATCGACTACTCGCTCGAGGAAGCCTCGAATCACGTGCTCGCGGCGATCGACGCCGCACTCGAACGGATCGACGCGGGAACCTACGGCACCTGCATGACGTGCGGCAAGCCGATCGGGGACGATCGCCTCGAGGCGATCCCGTATGCGACCCAGTGCATCGACTGCCGCCGCCGAGAGGAGCGGGGCTGACCGAGCTCGTCCCCGACGACGCAGGCACGTCCGCAGGAGGCGAGAGCCGTCGCGACGGGCTCGCCGCGGTCTCCGTCGCGGAACGCTCGCTCTCGGCGGAGGGCGCGCAGTGGCTGTCGCTTGCGCTCGTCGCCGCAGCAGCCGTCGCCGCCGACCAGGTGACGAAGCACATCGTCTCGAGCCAACTCGCCCTGGACGACGAGATCGAGATCGTCGGTCCGTTCTCGATCCATCACGTCCAGAACTCGGGCATCGCCTTCGGCCTCTTCCCGGATGCGACAGCCGCGGTGATCGCAATCACCTCGGTAGCGGTCGGGTGGATGCTCGTCTTCTTTGCCAGGGCGGGTGCACGGCATCCCGTGCTGCCCGTTGCACTCGGGTTGCTGATCGGCGGCAGTGTCTCCAATCTCGTCGATCGCGTTCGGCTCGGCCACGTGACGGACTTCCTCGATCTGCGCTACTGGCCGGCGTTCAATCTTGCCGACGTGTGCATCGTCGTCGGCGTGGCGCTGCTTCTGGGGACGATGCTCGCCGGTGAGCGAAGTCCGCGGCGGCGCCACGGTGCCGTCGACGCTCCGCCCCTGATCGCGCTCCGCGTACCCGCCGAGGCCGCAGGCCAGCGGCTCGACCGCTACCTCTCGGAGCAGCCCGACGTCGGCTCGCGCGCCGCCGCCGAGCGCCTGATCGCGGACGGCGCGGTGCTCGTCGACGGCCTGGCGCGTCCGAAGAGCCACCGGCTGCTTGCCGGAGAGGAGGTCCGGGTGGAAGTGCCCGCGGCGGCGCCACCGCCTGTCGCGGAGCCTGAGCCCCCCGGCCTCGAGATCGTCTGGGAGGACGAGCACCTGCTCGTCGTCGACAAGCCGGCCGGCGTGGTCGTCCATCCCGGTGCCGGGCACTCGACGGGAACCCTCGCGGGTGCTCTCCGCGGCCGTGGTGCCATGGGCGGGCCGGAGGAGCGTGCGGGCATCGTCCACCGGCTCGACCGCGACACCTCCGGTCTGCTGGTCGTCGCCCGCAGCGAGGAGGCTTTCGGTCGCCTGCAGAACCTCGTTCGCCGTCGGGAGCTGGAACGCGAGTATCTCGCGCTCGTGCGGGGCCGGCCGCGGTCACGCCGGGGCCGCATCGAGGCGCCGATCGGCCGCGACCGCCACCACCCGACGCGGCACTCGCTCGACACGCCCACGCCACGCGACGCCGTCACGCACTTCGAGGTGGAGCAGCTGCTCTCCGGGTATGCGCTCCTGCGGGTGTGGTTGGAGACCGGTCGTACGCACCAGATCCGCGTGCACCTGGCGGCGATCGAGCTGCCGGTGGTGGGAGACGTGCCTACGGGGTCCCGGGAGTCGGCCTTGACCGGCAGTTCCTCCACGCGTGCCGGCTGGCGTTTCCGCACCCGATCGCGGGGGAGCGGATAGACGTCTCCTCCACCCCTCGCCGGCGGAGCTGGAAGAGGCGCTTTCGCTAGCATCTGACAACTAGCAAGCGACCCGGCGGACGGGTCACGAAGAGCGGTGCCGGCCCCTCGCGGCCGGTTCTCTCCGGACACCGCCGGCAGTAGTCACATCAACCGAAGGGAGCAAATCTCGTGTCTGTCGTGTCCATGAAGGACCTCCTGGAGGCCGGCGTGCACTTCGGCCACCAGACGCGCCGCTGGAACCCGAAGATGAAGCGGTTCATCTTCGGCGAGCGCGGCGGCATCTACATCATCGACCTCACCCAGACCCAGACGCTGCTCGAGGAGGCGTACAACCTCGTCTCGAACGTCGCCTCCCGTCGCGGCACGGTGCTCTTCGTAGGCACGAAGAAGCAGGCGCAGGACTCCGTGTCCGAGCAGGCGCAGCGCGTGGGCATGCCGTACGTCAACCACCGCTGGTTGGGCGGCCTCTTGACGAACTGGCGAACGCTCTCCGAGCGGATCGAGCACCTCCACGAGCTCCGCCGCCTGAAGACCGAGGGCCAGCTCGACCTGCTCCCGTCGAAGGAGCGCATCGCCATGGAGGCCGAGCTCGAGAAGCTCGAGGCGAACCTCGGGGGCGTCGCCGACATGAAGCGCCAGCCGGACGCGGTCTTCGTCGTCGACCTGCGCAAGGAGCAGCTCGCGGTTCGTGAGGCGCGGCGCCTCGGCATTCCGATCATCGGCCTCGTGGACACGAACGCCGATCCGGACGAGGCCGACTTCGTCATTCCCGGCAACGACGACGCCATTCGCGCGTGCTCGCTCGTCACGCGGGTGCTCGCGGACGGCATCGAGGCAGGCAAGCAGCTCGTGACGCCCTCCGAGCTGGCGCAGCCCGCGCCTACACCGGAGGAGCCGGCGGCGGAGCCGCCCGTCCGCGACAGGCGGACCGGTGGAGGGGGGCTTCGGGGGAACCGGGAGGCTGCCGTGGAAAGCGAGGAGTGCCAGAAGGCGCAGAGCCTGCGGAGGTGGAGGCCTGATGTCGACGACGATCTCTGCCAGCCAGGTGAAGGAGCTCCGCGACCAGACGGGCGCGGGGATGATGGACTGCAAGCGCGCGCTCGAGGAGACCGGCGGCGACCTGGATGCAGCTCGCACGCTGCTCCGCGAGAAAGGCGTGGCCGACGCGGCCAAGCGCTCGGGCCGCGACACGACGGAGGGCAAGGTCGGGTACTCGATCACCGAGGAGAGCGTCGCCGCCATGGTCGCGGTCGGCTGTGAGACGGAGCCCGTGTCGAACAACGAGGAGTTCCTCGTCTTCGCCCAGAAGGCTGCTCAGCATCGTGCTGCACAAAGGGGAGCATGCCGCTCGACTCACTGGAGGAAGAGCGGGTCGAGCTCGTCGCAAGGCTCGGCGAGAACATCGCCGTCGTCGGCGCCGCGCGCTACGAGGGCGCCGAGCACGAGCTCCTCACTGCCTACGTCCACCCGCCCGCGAACAAGCTCGGCGTGCTTCTGCATGCGAAGGGGAGCCCGACCTTGCGTACAAGGTGGCGATGCACATCGCGGCCGCCGCACCCGTGTACGTGACGAGGGACGCCGTCCCGCAGGCGGAGGTCGACGCCGAGCGCGAGATCCTCTCCAAGCAGGACGACATGCTTCAGAAGCCCGAGCAGGTGCGAGAGAAGATCGTCGAGGGGCGGCTCGACAAATGGTTCGAGGGCCACGTGCTCGCAGAGCAGACCTGGATCCACGACACCGACCGTCGCGTGGGTGACGTCCTCCAGGAGGCCGGCCTCGAGATCATCGAGTTCGAGCGCTTCGCGCTGTCAGAGTAGGAGCATGAGCGCGGACCCACAACCGGTCTCGGAGACCGCGTTCTCACGTGTCGTGCTCAAGCTCTCTGGGGAGGCGCTGAGCGGCGACCTCGAGTTCGGGATCGACCAGGAGCGGATCGAGTCGCTCGCCGGCGAGATCGTCTCCGTGCACCAGGCGGGGATCGAGATCGCGCTCGTCGTGGGCGGGGGCAACATCATCCGCGGCATGGAGCGTGCGGCCGCCGGGATGGATCGCGCGACCGCCGACTACGCAGGAATGCTCGCGAGCGTCCTCAACTCGCTCACAGTGCAGGACGCGCTCGAGCGGCGAGGCGCCCAGACACGCGTGCTCTCGGCGCTGACCGTGGCCGAGGTCGCGGAGCCGTACATCAGGCGCCGTGCGATGCGACACCTGGAAAAAGGTCGGATCGTGATCTTCGCCGGCGGCACGGGCAACCCGTTCTTCACGACGGACACCGCCGCCGCGCTCCGTGCCCTCGAGATCGGGGCGGAGGCGATTCTCATGGCGAAGAACGCCGTCGACGGCGTCTACGACGGCGATCCGCGCATCGATCCGGGTGCGACGTTCCTGCCCGAGCTCACCCACCTCGAGGCGATCGAGCGAGGGCTCAAGGTCATGGACACGACAGCGCTCTCGCTGTGCATGGACAACGGCCTGCCGATCCTCGTGTTCGCCCTCGAGGAAGGGATCGTCGGACGAGTGGCACGCGGCGAGCGCATAGGCACGATCATTCACAGCATCGAGACGACGGGAGCCAGCCGATGATCGACGAGTTCATCTCCGACGCGGTGCGCCGCATGGACAAGTCCGTGGAGACGACACAGCACGAGTTCAACGGTGTCCGCACCGGACGCGCCTCGGCGGCGCTGCTCGACCGGATCCAGGTCGACTACTACGGCCAGCCGACGCCGTTGCAGCAGCTGGCCACGATCAACGTCCCCGAGCCTCGACTGCTGACGATCCAGCCCTTCGACCCGGCCTCGCTCAAGGGCATCGAGAAGGCGATCATGGAGTCCGATCTCGGCCTCCAACCGTCGAACGACGGGAAGATCATCCGCCTCCCGATCCCGCAGCTGACCGAGGAGCGGCGCAAGGAGCTGGTCAAGGTCGTCCGCCATCTGGCCGAGGAAGGCCGCGTCGCCGTGCGCAACGTGCGCCGGGACGTCATGCACGACCTGAAGGAGCTCGTGGGCTCCGGGCAGGTGGGCGTCGACGAGGAGCACCGCGCCGAGGACCGGGTGCAGAAGCTCACGGACGAGCACACCCACAAGATCGACGAGCTGCTGAAGAGAAAAGAAGCGGAAATCATGGAAGTCTGAGGCGGGCTGCCTCCCCGGTGAATCTGCTCACGAGAATCCGCTCGCTCTGGACATCGGGGCCGCCCGAGGACGAGCCTGAGCTCTCGGATCGCGCGCGTTCGGTCGCGATCATCATGGACGGCAACGGCCGCTGGGCACGGCGGCGAGGCCTGCCCGTCGCCGAAGGCCACCGGACAGGCACGAAGGCGCTGCGGAAGGCCGTCGAGGCTGCGATCGACCTCGACGTCGAGTCGCTGGCCGTCTATGCGTTCTCGACGGAGAACTGGTCGAGGACGCGCGACGAGATCGACACGCTGATGGAGATCTTCGGCGAGACGATCGACCGCGAGTTTCCCGATCTCGTCCGCCAGGGTGTGAGAGTGCGCTTCATCGGGCGGCGCGACCGCGCGCCGGACGAGCTGCAACGGAAGATGGCGAGCCTCGAGCGGCAGACGACCGAGAACACGCGGCTCCGTCTGTGGATCGCCTTCGACTACGGGGGGCGGGCCGAGATCGTCGAGGCCGCGCGCAAGCTCGTCGAGTCGGGCGTCGAGCCGCGGGAGATCGACGAGAACGTCTTCTCCGACAACCTGTACGCGCCGGACATGCCCGATCCCGATCTCCTGATCCGGACGTCGGGGGAGCTGCGCGTGTCGAACTTCCTCCTCTGGCAGCTTGCCTACACGGAGCTCGTGTTCGTCGACCGCCACTGGCCCGACTTCTCGCCCAGAGATCTCGAGGCAGCGCTGTCTGCCTACGCCCGCCGCCGCCGCCGCTTCGGCGGAAGATGAGCCCGCTCGCCACGCGCATCCTCGTCGCGGCCGTCGGGCTGCCCCTCGTGCTCGCTGCGCTGTGGGCCGGCGGATGGTGGCTTTTCGCGCTCGTCATGCCGGCGGCGCTGCTCGCGCTGCACGAGTTCTTTGCGATGACGAGGCCCCTGCGGCCCATCGCACTCGCGGGCTACGCCGGTCTCGCGGGCGTGCTCGTTGCCGCTGCAGGAGGCAGAGCTCGTGTGGGCGCTCGGCGCACTGCTGGCGACGCTCGCTCTGGCATTCCTGCTCAAGGGGCTGGCGGCCACGCAGGGCTCGTCGACGGTCTCCGTCGGAGTGACGTTGCTGGGCACGGCCTGGATCGGCTTCGGGCTGGGCTGCGTCCTGCTCCTGCGAGACACTCCGGAGTTCGGTTTCGTCGTCTCTCTGGCGGTGCTGCTGGCGATCTTCGCGGACGACACGGCCGCGTACTTCGGCGGCCGGGCGCTGGGACGCCACAAGCTCGCACCCGCAATCTCGCCCGGCAAGACGTGGGAGGGGTTCGTCTTCGGCACGCTGGCGGCGATCCTCGTCGTGTTCGTCACGCTCTACGAGGACCGCGAGGAATTCCTCACGATCGGCGAGTCGCTCCTCCTCGGTGTCGTCGTTGCGCTGGCCGCGCCGCTCGGGGATCTCTTCGAGTCGATGCTCAAGCGCGATCTCGGAGTGAAGGACTCCGGGCGCCTGCTGGCAGGTCACGGCGGAGTGCTGGACCGCATCGATGCGATTCTCTTCGCCTTCCCGGCGGCGTACTTCTCTGTCCACGCACTCCTAACGTGAGGAGCAGATGAGTCCGCTTCGTCCGTACACTGGCCGCGTGAAGCGAGTCGCGCTGCTCGGAGCCACAGGCTCCATCGGTCGCCAGGCACTCGAGATCGTCGCCGGCGCACCCGGAGCTCGAGCTCGTCGCAGCCGCCTCCGGCTCGCAGCCCGTGGACGGGCTGGCGCCGCTGACACAGGTCGGCGGCGACCTGACCGAGCTGCTCGAGCGCGCCGAGCCGGACGTCGTTCTCAACGCCGTCGTCGGCTTCGCAGGCCTGCCGGCCACGCTCTGGACGCTCGAGGCGGGCGTCGACCTCGCGCTCGCGAACAAGGAGAGCCTCGTCGCCGCGGGCGAGCTCGCGCTCGCCGCCCAGGAGCGGGGAGGAGGCTTGCTGCTCCCCGTCGACTCGGAGCACTCGGCGTCCTTCCAGTGCCTCGGAGGGCGAGGAGCCCGAGTCGATCGAGTCGCTCGTGCTCACAGCCTCTGGCGGCCCGTTCCGCGGCCGATCCGCAGACGAGCTGGCGGAGGTGACGCCCGAGCGAGGCGCTCGCTCATCCGACCTGGAACATGGGCCCGAAAATCACCATCGACTCCGCGACGCTCGCGAACAAGGGCCTCGAGCTCATCGAGGCGCACTTCCTGTTCGGCCTTCCCGTACGACCGGCTGGAGGTCGTCGTGCACCCGACGTCGATCGTCCACGCCCTCGTGCGCTTCCGCGACGGCGCGGCGCTCGCGCACCTCGGCTACCCGGACATGCGCGTTCCCATCTCATACGCGCTCACGTACCCGGAGCGGGCTGCTACGGAGGTGCGATCACTCGACCTCGCCGCGGGCTGACCCTCGAGTTCCACGCGCCCGACCTCGAGGCGTTCCCGTTGCTCGCGCTCGCGAGGGAGGCGGGGGAGCGCGGCGGCACGGCGCCGTGCGTGTTCAATGCCGCCAACGAGGTCGCCGTCGAGGCGTTCCTGGAGGAGCGGATCCGTTTTGCCGATATCGCCGAGATCGTGGCCGCGTCGCTCGAGTCTCTCGATCTCAGCCCTGCGCGTGACGTCGAGGAGCTGACGGCGGCGGACGAACAGGCACGCGCCTACGCAGAAGGAGCGCTGTCGAGAGCATGACGCTGGTGGCTCGGAAAGACGCTTGCGCGTTCCGGCGAGGGGCGCGCATGAGCATTCTCGTCGCGATCCTCGGCCTGGCATTGCTGATCGTCATCCACGAGCTGGGCCACTTCTACGGCGCGCTCGCCGTGGGCATGAGGCCGCGCGGCTTCTCGATCGGCTTCGGACCGCCGCTCGCGAAGGTGCGGCGAAACGACATCGACTACGCCTTCCGCGTGGTCCCGCTCGGTGGCTACGTGACGATTCCCGGGATGACTCGCCCGCAGCCGTCAGACGTCGATGCCTTCTTCGGCGGCGCGATCCACGACGCGCCCGAGCTCGTCGGGCCGGCGGAGCGGCTCAAGCGCGCGCTGACCGCCGAGGACTTCGACCAGGCGCGCGTGGAGCTCGACACGCTCGAGGCCGTGGCCGCCCAGAACGGCACGACCGGCATCGACCGGGGGATCCGTCACATCCGCGACAGCCTCTCCCATGACGCCTACTGGCGGCAGCCGATCTGGAAGCGCGTCGTCGCCATCGCCGCCGGGCCCGGCACGAACCTCGTCTTCGCGGTCGTGATCTTCGCGATCGTGCTCATGTCGGCCGGCGGCAAGGCCACCACGACGGTGGAGGAGGTCTTCGACGGCCGTCCCGCCCATGCAGTCGGCCTGAGGCCCGGCGACCGGCTCCTCGAGATCGACGGCGCACGGGTCACGCCCGAGAAGATCACCGAGCGCATCTCCGGGTCGGAGGGCGGTCAGCTGATACTCGTGGTTCTGCGGAACGGCGAGCGCGTGACCCTCGGCCCGGTGCGCGCGAAGCTCGACGAGGACGACGTCTATCGCCTCGGATTCCGTCTCGGCGCCCAGCCGCTCGGGACGCTCGAGTCGTTCCAGGAGTCGGTGCTGCTCACGGTGCGGCTGACAAAGGAGATCGGCAGGTCCCTCGGCAACATCGTCAACGAGGAAGGGCGAGAGCAGATCGCGAGCCCGATCGGCATCGTCGACGAGTCGTCGTCGGCGGCGCGACAGGGGTGGGAGTCGTATCTCGCCGTGCTCGCGTTCATCAGCCTGTCGCTCGGCCTGCTGAACCTCCTGCCGCTGCTGCCGCTGGACGGCGGCCACATCGTCTTCGCCGTCGCCGAGAAGATCCGCGGTCAGGCGATCCGGCGCGAGATCTACGAACGCGTCTCGGTCATCGGCATCGCGGTCGTCCTCCTGCTCTTCTTCGTCGGATTAACGAACGACGTTGGCAGACTGGAGGCGGCTAGCCCTGGCCGCCCGTCCTGCGGCCGGCGGAGCCGGCCTCCGGACGGGCTGACGCCGCTGGCGGCAGCCGCCTGCGCGGCCGGCGCTTGGCCGTATATGAATACTGTCCTGCGCGCCGGCCGCTTGCCGGCTTTGCCAGCGACGCCCCAGGACTAGCCGGGCGGATTGGCGATCTACAATCGCTTCTATGGCGAGCGAGCGGCAGATCTCGGTCGGAGGCCTGACGATCGGCGGCGGGGCGCCGGTGGTCGTGCAGTCGATGACGCTGACGAAGACGCACGACGTCGAGGCCACGACGGCGCAGATCGCTGCGCTCGCGTCGGCCGGGTGCGAAGTCGTCCGCGTCGCCGTCCCGAAGACCGAGGACGCGGAGGCGCTGCCGAGCATCGTCAAGCTCTCCCCGCTGCCGGTGATCGCCGACATCCACTTCAACGCCTCGCTCGCGCTCAAGGCGATCGACGGCGGCGTCGCGGCCGTGCGCATCAACCCGGGAAACATCGGCGGGCCGGAGAAGGTCGAGCTGGTCGTCAAGGCGGCAAAGGCGGCCGGCATACCGATGCGCATCGGCGCCAACTCGGGCTCGCTGCCAAAGCACCTGGCCGGTCTCGCCCAGGCTGATCAGGCGGAGGCGCTCGTCGAGGCCGCGCTCGAGGAGGTACGGCTGCTCGAAGCGCTCGACTACCGGGACTTCAAGATCTCGGTCAAGTCGAGCCACGTGCCGACGATGATCCGGGCATACCGGATGCTGTCGGCGAAAGTGCCGTATCCGCTCCACCTCGGTGTCACGGAGGCAGGAACGCCGTTCTCGGGCGGGATCAAGAGCGCGGTCGGCATGGGCGCGCTGCTCGTGGACGGCATCGGCGACACGATGCGCGTGTCGCTGACGGCCGATCCGGTCGAGGAGGTCAAGGTCGCGTGGGAGATCCTCAAGGCGCTCGGCCTGCGCGAGCGCGGGCCGATCCTCATCGCCTGCCCTTCTTGCGGGCGCGACAACGTCGGCGTCGAGAAGCTCGCCGCGAAGGTGGAGGAGCGCCTGGACCGCTACAAGGAGGCGTTCGAGGTCGCAGTGCTCGGCTGTGCGGTTAACGGGCCCGGCGAGGCAGGGGACGCCGACTTCGGCATAGCAGGCGGCCGCGACGTGGGCTTCGTCTACGCGCACGGGCGCGTGCTGAAGAAGGTGCCGTCGGACGTGCTCGTCGACGAGCTCTTCGGCGAGATCGACGCGTGGATCGCAGCCGGCATGCAGCGGCCGAAGCGGCTGAAGATGGCGAAGCCGGCGGCGCTGGCCATGGCCGAGGCGTCGCTGATCCCGCTCGAATAACCTCGCTCGCCGATGTCGGGCCTCAAAGCTCTTCCTGCCGACCCTGCGCGACGCGACCCGGCGGACGCCGAGGCGGCGAGCGCACCAGCTGCTCGTGCGCGGCGGCTTCATCCGCCAGGTCGGCGCGGGCTCTGGACGTTCCTGCCGCTCGGCTGGCGCGTGCACCAGAAGGTCGTCCAGATCATCCGCGAGGAGATGAACGCGATCGGCGGGACAGGAGATGCTCTGCCCGGTCCTGACGCCGGCGGAGCTGTGGGAGAGGACGGGGCGCATAGCGATTCCGCAGGTCATCAAGCTCCAGGACGGCACGGGCCGGCCCTTCGTGCTGCCGCTGTCGCACGAGGAGACGATGACCTTCCACGCGCGCGAGATCCAGCTCGTACAGGGAGCTGCCGCAGACTCTGGTACCACTTCTCGACGAAGGAGCGCGACGAGCCACGGCCGCGCGGCGGGCTACTTCGCGTCCGCGAGTTCATCATGAAGGACGCGTACTCGTTCGACCGCGACGAGGCGGGGCTGCGACGAGAGCTTCGAGCGCAACAGCAGGCGCTACGAGCGGATCTTCGACCGTTGCGCGCTCGAGGCGTACGTCGTCGAGGCGGAGTCCGGGATCATGGGCGGCAAGGAGTCAGCTGGGCTTTCTCGCGCCGACCGGCTCGGGCGAGAACGAGCTCATGCGCTGCGAGAACGGCGACTACTTCGCCGACATCGAGACCGCGCGCGGCTGTGCCGCGCGCGCCGAGTTCCCGACCCGCTGGGGGCGCCCGAGGAGATCGAGACGCCGGGCGTGGAGACGATCGAGGCGCTCGCCGAGCTGCTCGGCATCGACGCCGCCGCGACGTCCAAGGCGATGCCTGTCGTAGCGCCGACGGCGACGCTCGTGCTCGTGCTCGTGCGCGGCGACGACCGGCTGAGCGAGGAGAAGCTCGACGACGATCTTCGTCGGCGCCTTCCAGGCCGGCGACCGAGGAGGAGATCCGTGAGCATTCGGCGCGGGCGGCGGCTCGATCGGGCCGCTCGGCGTCGAGGGCCGAGGTGATCGCCGACGAGGCGTTGCGGGAGGGCCAGTTCGTCGCGGGCGCGAACCGCGACGGCTGGCACATGCGCGGCGTCGAGGCGGGCCGCGACTACGAGCCGCGAGTTCGCCGACATCCGCGCAGGCCGAGCGAGGCGACACGTGCCCGGAGTGCGGCGGGCGCGCTACCAGTTCCGCCGGCGATCGAGGTCGGCCACATCTTCAAGCTCGGCACCTTCCACTCGGGCGCGCTCGAAGGCGACGTACCTCGACGAGGACGGGCAGGAGCAGGCCGATCGTCATGGGCAGCTACGGCATCGGCCCGGCGCGGCGTCATGGCGGCCGATCGTCGAGCAGCACCACGACGAGCGCGGGATCGTCTGGCCCGATCGGTCGCGCCGTACGACGTGCACGTCGTGGCGCTGCCGGGCTCGAGGAGCAGGCGGAGGAGCTCGAGCAGCGGCTCGAGGCGGCGGGCGCTAGAGGTTCTGCTCGACGACCGCGAGCTCCGCGCGGGCGAGAAATTCGCCGACGCCGACCTCATCGGCTGCCCGTATCGCATCACCGTGGGCAAGAAGACGCTCGAGGACGGCGCAGTCGACGTGCTCGTCCGTCAGACTGGGGAAGAGCGGCGGGTGCCGATGGACGAGGTGGCGATCGGATGAGAAGGCGGCGGTTCAGCGAGCGGCCCTTCGGCGAGACGGCGATCGGCCTCATGGCCGAGACCGGCGTGACGTTCCGCGGCCTCGGAGCGAAGACCGGCCTCTCTGCCGGCTACCTCAACCACATCATGCACGGCAACCGTCCCGTGCCCTCGAACGAGATCCTCGAACGGCTGGCGCGCGCGCTCGGCGTCGAGCCCGAGCACTTCCTCGAGTATCGCGTGCGCGTGATCACCGAGCGGCTCGAGCGCATGCCGGACCTCGTCGACCGGCTCTACAAGCGGCTGGGCTAGCGAAGAGCGGCGAGCGGGTCGACGGCGGCGCCGCGCACACGCACCTCGAAGTGGAGGTGCGGCCCGGTCGACCGTCCCGTGGACCCGACGGCACCGACACGCGCTCTCGCCGGGACCCTGTCGAGCAAGCTCACGTCGATCTGCGACAGGTGTGCGTAGAGGGTCCTGACGCCGCTGCCGTGGGCGACGACCACGGTGTTCCCGAAACTCGCCAGCGGCGCCGCCCACACGACGCGTCCGGCAGCAGCGGCCATGACAGGCGTTCCAGCCGCTGCGGCGAAGTCGACCCCGGCGTGGAACGCACCGCCGCGCGGTCCGAATCCGTCGCCGATCTCCGCCATAACAGGCCGAGCTGAGTCGGATCGGGATCTGGGGCGCGCACGGCCGAGCGCCGCGATCGTCCTCGGCCCGGCGATGCCGACTGTCGGCAGGCCGGCGAACCGCTGGAAGCGGCGCACCGCCGCCTCGAGCCGCGGCCCGTACGCGCCGTCGAACGGCCCGGAGGGGAAGCCGTGCCAGGCGAGGCGGAACTGGAGCTCGGCGACGTCCCAGCCGCGCGGAGCCGACCGCGAGCCGGCGCGCGCCGAGCTCGCCCCGCCCGAGCGCGCCGAACGCCTGCCGCGTGCGCGGGCCGACGATGCCATCGGGCTCGAGTCCGGCGGCCTTCTGGAACGCGACGAGCGCCTCGTGGGTTTCGTGCCCGCGCCAGCCGTCGACCGGCCCGGCGTACGCGTCGGCCGCGCGCAACGCGACCTGCAAGGCGGCCACGTCGGGTCTGCCGACGGCAGCCGAACGCACCGGTCGCCGGAAGTGCGACAACGGCAAGGATCGTGAAGACCAGAGCGCCCAGCAGCCCGCATCTCGATCTCTCCATCGGCAGGGACGCCGAATCCCTTGAGCACCCGCACTCGGACGGCAGGAAGTCCGCAGACGACAACGAAAGGCGCGCCGATGAACGCGACGTCTGTCAAGAATCCCTGCAAAGGGAGAGCAACGTCCTGCACCCTCGAGAAGCGGGTTGTGAGGGCTTTGTTAGGGCTGCAGGATTGCATGTTGCAGCGGGGAAAGGCCTTGTGTATGCTCGCCCCCTTGGCCGTGCCGGACCGGATCGACGACGTGCGCTTGAGCCGTATCGACGGTGTCTGTCCGGCCGCCGTGATACGGAATGACGGCTTGAACCAGCCGTTGTTGTTGACCCAAGGTAGCCCGTCGCGGCTATCAACCGAGAGGAGGAGGGAGACCTCAGATGCATTTTCGTAGATCCCTCGCAGGCGTAGCCCTTCTCGGCGTCTTTGCTGCCATGGCGTTTGCCGGCGCAGCGACGGGCGCGCCTGCGCAACCACAGCAGTCAGCACAACCACAGCAGTCAGCCGTCACGCCGATACAGAGTCGGTGGAGGGCAAGAAGATGAGCATGCAGAAGATGGGCGTTTCCAGTCTGCGGTCCGTGGGCGGTACGCAGGTGGAGACGAACCCATACACGGCCGTCCAGCAGCAGCTCTCGGCGAAGCAGAGACTGCTACAACGGGTACGGACCGGGTCATTCCGAACGCACAGAGGCCGACCGCGCTGAACTACAAGGCGCCGGCGGGCTTGAACGCGACTGCAGCTGCGACGCTGGACCAGCCGATCGTGGGCAAGGATGTGACCACGCTCAGTCGGACGGGTGTCAACGCGTGGCAGCAGGCGACGTTCTCAGCGTTCGGCGCGAACCTCGAGCCGCCTGACCCAACGATCTGCGCTGGTAATAACTTCGCCGTCCAGGTCGTAAACGCCCAGGTTCAGATCTCGGACGTCAACCTGAACAAGCTGACAGCGCCGATTTCCCTGGAGGCGTTCTTCGGCGAGTTCTTCAACGCGATCTTCGACCCGCATGCAATTACAACCACAGCACCGGGAAGTGGTACATATCGGTCGGCGGTATCGGACGGTTTCACGTTCTCCGGCGTCTACATCGCCACGAGCACGGTCGTCCGACCCACGCAGCCCGTACAACATCTACTTCCTGGACCTCGGCACTCGGCGGTGACCCGCTCGATGCGACTCCGACGAAGGCTGTTACGCCGCCGTGGAGGTCTTTGTCTCGCCGACCAGCCGAACCTCGGGTCGGACCAGTACACGATCTCGCTCTCGACGAACCAGTTCGATATCTCGGGGACGGACGAACTGCGTCTCGGGTTCTGTGGCGCCCTGTTCATCCTCATGGACAAGGCTGCGATGTCTCTGGGGTTCCTGTTCCCGACGTTCATCGTGTTCGACCTCTCGACCAGCCCAGTCGTCAATCCGGACTTCCTGTTCAGCGACTGCGTCAACGGTCTGGGTCCGTGCTGGTAGCTCGATCCAGCCGGCCGACGCTTCGAACGGCCGGTACGACACGCGAAACGGCGGCACGACGTGGGCGATGAGTGCGCTCGACTTCTTCGGCGGTGGTGACAACCGCATCGCCGTCTGGCAGTTCCGCAACACGCAGACGATCGGCGCCTTCATTCCCAACATCCCCGGGGAGCGTTGGCATCCTGGACATCGGTCACAACACGTACTCGGATCCGCCGCTTGCGGCTCAGCCGCAGACGGCGACGGGTCCGGGCGTCGCCAACGGCAACCCGCTCGGGGACTTCCTCGTGATCGCCGGCCTGTGCTCGGCGGGGACTCCGCCCGACGGCTGCAGCAACCCGGGGCCGATCCAGACGAACGACGCCCGCATGCAGGACACGACGCTGACAAGGGTCGGGGCCGGTGGCTGGATCATGTGGGGCGGCCTGAACACCGACGCGACCGCCGCGGGCCTTTGCCCATGTCCGGGCGCGGGCGGTCGTGTGGGGATCATGCTCTTCGGCGTCAACCTCGGGGCCATCATCTCCTAACCACGAGACTCGCGAACGTCTGGACGATCCACAACCCGTCGAACGACGTGTACAACCCGGCTGTCGCGATCCTCGATAACGGGCTCACGCTTGCCAGCTACGGCGTGAGTGGCCCAGCCTTGAGGCCGTCGGCTGCGTACTCGACGTTCTCGGCCACGCTGGCACCGAGCTCGATCAAGATCGCGAACCAGGGCCTCGGGGTCCAGGACGGGTTCACGCAGTACAACTGCATCGACTCGGTCGACTTCACCGGGTGTGGAGACTGGCGTCCGCGGTAGGGTGACGTCTCGGGCGCAGCGACGATGTTGAACCACGATGTTCTTCACGACCGAGTACATCCCGGACTCGAACTGCTCGCTGGCGCGTTCCGTCGTTGACACCACCTGCGGGCCGTCGCAGACGGTGCCTGGTGCGCAGAAGCGGACGTTCTTCGCCAACTGGGGTACGTCGCTCGACAGGGCGAGCCCCGCGAACGACCACCACGCCGCACCACCCCACCACCCCCCCTCACCACCGCATCACCCCTAGGGGGTCCGGGTAGAAGACACACCGCTCACGGCCAAGGGTCAGAGGGCGGCGGGGCAAGTCCCCGCCGCCCTCTTCCTTTTGTGAAGCCTTCCGCCCGGAGCCCTTGCCGCTCGGGCTGTATCGTGTGGGCACATCGGGGCGTGGCGCAGCCTGGTTAGCGCGCTAGTCTGGGGGACTAGAGGTCGGCAGTTCGAATCTGCCCGCCCCGACTGCCGAACGCGGCGGCGGCACCTTCCGCCCGCTGCGTGAGAATGGGCGCGGATGGGCGTCGTCGCTCTCGCCGGAGGGTTCGTTGTCCTGGCCACGGCAGCCGTGCTCGTTGCGGCGGCATTGCGCTTGCCGACAGCCACGGACGCCGCTCTTGGGGCGTATGTGGCCTTCAGCGCCATGGCGATCGCAATCGTCCTTGCGCTGTCGCCGTTTCAGGCGTTGACCACCGCTGGGCTACTGGCCGGCGCCACTGTCACGGCCGTCATTGGTGCCGCGGTCTGGGTGGCGAGGGGGAGGCCCGCGCTCCCGGTTCGCGGCGCGCTCGGAGCAGGGCGCATCGTCCTTCGAGATCCGCCGGTGCTCATCCTCGCGTTGGGCGTCGCACTCGCGTGTGCCTACTCCGCAGCACTCGCGGTGGGAACTCCGGCGAACAACTACGACAGCGTCTGGTATCACCTCGCCCGGCCGGCGTTCTGGAAGCAGGAGCATGCGGTCGGCTACATCGACGGGGCGAATGACGCGCGACTGAATGTGTTCCCGCCCGGGGCGGAGATCATGGCCGCCTGGCCGATGGTCCTCGAGGGCAGCGAGCGATTCGCGAGCCTGTTCCAGCTCGTCGCGCTCACCGCCACGATCGTCGCCGCGTTCGGCATCTCTCGCCGTCTCGGCCTGACGGCGCGGCAAGCCGCGTTCGGCGCCCTGCTCTTCGCCTCGCTCCCCGTTGTCGCGCTGCAGGCGGCGACGCCTCTCAACGACATCGCGCTCTGCTCGTACGTCGTCACGGCCGTGTACTTCGTGATGTCCCGCGCCCCGAACGCGCTGGTCGTGGCGGCCCGTGTCGATGGCGCTGGCCGTTACGACCAAGGCCACGGCGCTAGTGGCGGTGCCCCTCGTCGCGGTGGCCGCCGCCGTGGTCAGACCACGCCGGGAGTGGGTACGCATCGCGGGCCTGGGCGTTGGTGCCTTGCTGGTCGGCGGGTTCTGGTACGTGGTGAACCTCGTCGAGGAAGGGAAGCTCCTTCCGGCGTTCGGGGAGGGGAACGAGGCGGCGCCCCGGAGGAGTGGCCGTGCAGAAGAGCTGCTGGGACAGCTGACGAGGATCGTGGTCGACACAGTCGACCCTGCCGGTGCCGTTGGACGAGACCGTTTCGTCTACGCCGTCGTCGCGCTCGTACTCGTACTGGCCGGGGGAGTGGTCGCAGCCCGCGGGCGATCCCGAGCGGCGGTCGCGTTGCTGGCGGCGGCCGCACTCGCACTCGTACCTCTGGCGGTACCGACTCTGCACGACCGGCTCTTGCGAGCGCATCAGCGCCTGTGGCTCGAGCTCGACGAGCCCGCGCTCGCGTTTCGTGCCTTCGACTGGGACGCACGAGTCCCCTCGCCCGCGTTCTCGTGGTACGGGCCGCTCGGGGTGCTGGTTTTCGTGGCAGCCGCAGTGGTGGTGGCGCTCAGGGTTCATCGCGGTGCACTCCGCGCCAACACGATCGCGTTTCTCATAGCTCCCGTCTGGTTTCTCGTGGCGGTGGTCGTCGTCGTCGGCTACCACCTGGGGGACGGCCGCTATCTCATGCCCGCCGTCGTGCTCTCCGCTGCTACCTGGGGCGTCCTCCTCGAAGTGCGGCCGCTCGCGTGGGCTGCGGCAGCGACTGCCGTGGCGACATTGGTGTTGGTATTCGTCCACTACCGGGAGAAGCCCGCTGGGTTCGCGCTGCTCGGCGGTACGTCGAGCAGCTCGGTCTGGGGAGCAACTCGGGCTACCGTCCTACACGCAGGGGAGGCTCCGGGACCGTTCGACGTCGCCGACAAGCTCTTCGCGTCCGGCGACAGCGTGGCGCTTCGCCTTCGCCAAGACGACGTGAGCTACCCGTACTTCGGAGCGAGGCTCGACCGCCGTGTGAGGTTCGTGAGCGGAGCACGAGACACCGATCTCGACGAAGCAGACTGGCTCGTCATCGCTCCTGGTCTATCGCTTCCATCGTGCGAAGAGGCTTGGACGGACGTGCCGTCCGGGGAGCGCGGCTGGCGAGTCCTCCGCCGCTCGGGCACGTGTCCCGCAGGACGGTAGTCGAAGACGGTCGCCGAGGACGCGTCGGGAGGTTCTTACACGAGCCGTCACGGGCTTTTGCGAGAATCGGGTGACGTGCGACTCGTCGTAGCGATCGCGGTCGTGCTCGCCCTGACCCCGGCCGCGGCGTCCGGAGCGGGTGAGACATCGATCTTCTATTACCCCTGGTGGGGAACCCCGCAGCACGACGGAAAGTACCTGCACTGGGACAAAGGGGGGCACCTGCCGCCACATGACCTCGCGAGCACGTTCTACCCGTCCCGCGGCGCGTATTCGAGCCGCAACTGGAAGATCCTCAGCCAGCACATGACGGACATCGCCCGCGCGGGCATCGACGAGGTCGTCAGCTCCTGGTGGGGGCTCGGATCGCCTGAGGCTGCACGCCTGCCCGTCCTCATGCGCGCGGCGTGGAAGCACCGCGTCGATGTCGCGGTCCACATAGAGCCGTACGAGAAGTGGGAACGCACGCCCACGGTGATCGAAGCCGATCTCGAGTACCTCCGTGATCTCGGCGTGGGACGTGTCTATGTGTACCGGCCGTTCGATCCCCTCATCGGCGACGCGCAGTGGATGGAGCTCACAGCCGCCTTCTCGTCGATCGAGTTCCTCGCGCAGACCAACGATCCGGCGAGGGCCGCGGCCGCAGGGTTCGACGGCGTCTACACGTACGACGTGCTCAACATCAAGGGCGGTGCGTTCGCCGGGCTCTGCTCGCGGGCCTGGGCAGCAGGCATCGCGTGTGCTCCCTCCGTCGGCCCTGGCTATAGCGCCACGCGGGCAACATCCGACCACCGCGTGCGTAGCCGCCGCGCCGGCGCCACGTACGACAGCATGTGGCGAGCTGCCATCGCGGCGCGAACCGATCGAGTCACCATCACGAGCTACAACGAGTGGCACGAGGGGACGCAGATCGAGCCTGCGCGTCGGCAATCCGAGAGCCTGTACGGCGCCTATGCGAACTACGAAGGCGCCTACGGCAAGACGGGAAAGGCGGCCGAGCGCGCGTACCTCGTCAGGACGAAGCATTGGACGAACCTCTATCGCGTTGCGACCGTGGCCGAGCGCATCCTCAAAGCCGCGCGGAGTCTCCTCGTCTAAGTCAGAGAACGACGTCGGAGGCGCAGCTCGTCACCAGGGCTGCCTCGACGTCGCTCTCGGCCACACCGCGCAGCGAAGCGTGGTCGAGGTCGATGTCGATCGAGGGCCAGCTATCGAGCCCCAGCGCCTGCGCGCCCGCGGCGCTGCCCATCGTGAGCAAGTCGTCGGGGGCGACTGCCTCGCGGGTCATGCCGTCACGGCGTGCGATGCCCGACAGCTCACGAAGCTCCTCCAGTGGATCGATGCGCACGTTTGCGTCGGAGCCGATGCAGAGGGCGATTCCGCGTGCCAGCAGGCGGCGTACTGGCGCGAAGCCGTCTCCGAGATCGGCCTCGGTGGTGGGGCAGAGGCAGACGCGGGCGCCGGTTTCCGCGAGGAGGTCGAGCTCGCGATCGTCGGCGTGCGTCGCGTGAACGACGGTCGTTGTCGGCCCAAGGCAGCCCGAATCGGCGAGCAGCTCGATCGGCCGCATCCCGTGCTCGGCGAGGCACTCCTCGATCTCACGTGGCTGCTCGCAGGCGTGAATGTGGAGCGGGAGCGGAGCGGAGGCGGCGTACCGCCCGATCTCGACGAGCCACTCGCGCGGACACGCGCGGACCGAGTGGGGAGCGAGACCGACACGGACCTCCGCCGCAAGTAGACGCTCGACGCCACGCAGGTACGCCGCGGGCGAGTCTTGGCGAAAGCGATCGATGCCGCCGCGGCCGTACGCGGCATAGAGCAGCACGAAGTCGACGCGGGCTGCACGTGCGGCCTCCGCAGCCGCGAGAGCTTCGCCGTAGCCGAGGTAGTGGAACTCACCCACGGCCGTGTAGCCGGCCGCGAGCTGCTCGCGATAGACGTGCTCGTAGAGCGTCCGGACGCTCTCCGTGGTCTGTCGCTCGGCCTCGGCAAGCATCGTTTCGCGCCATCCCCAGAAGTCGGCCCCGGCCGCGCGGCCTCGTAGTGCGCGCTGGAAGCCGTGCGAGTGCGCGTTCACGAACCCGGGGAGCGTCAGCGTTCGCGCCACGCGGTGATTCTCGCGCCTTTCGGACAATGCGGAAGCGCCCACTATCCTTGTCCCATGGGTGCTCGCGCAGTTCCCGCCCCGATCGCGCAGCTTCCGAACGCGCTCACGATCGCGCGCTTCGCGCTCGTGCCGGTGTTCGTCGTGCTGCTCGCGACGGGAGACGACGGTCACAGCTGGCCGGCCGCGATCGTCTTCGCGATTGCGGCCATCACTGACCAGGTGGACGGCTGGCTCGCGCGGAGGCTTCGTGTCGAGTCGCAGTTCGGGAAGTACGCAGACCCGCTCGCAGATCGGCTGATGATCGACGTAGCGGTGGTCATGCTCTTCATCGAGGATCGAGTGCCGTGGCCGGCGCTCGTGATCATCGTCGGTCGCGACCTGCTGCTCGTGCTCGGGACGCGCTTCGTCGTCCCTCGCGGCTACGAATTCACCGTCAGCTTCTTGGGCAAGCTGGCCACCTGGATCCTCTACGCGGGCATCGCCTTCATCATCGCCACGCCGCCGGGCACGGACTGGCCGCTCGTCATCTTCTGGATCGGCGTCGGCCTGGCTGTGGCCGCAGCTGCGTCCTACGCCGCTGCCGTATGGAGGACCGTGAGGCTCGCATGAAAGCCATCGTGATGGCGGGCGGCGAAGGAACCCGGCTTCGTCCGCTGACCTCGAATCAGCCGAAGCCGATGGTGCCCGTCGTCGGGAAGCCGTGCATGGAGCACATCGTCGACTTGCTGCGGCGGCACGGCTTCACCGAGGTGATCGTGACGCTCGCGTTCCTGCCGCAGGCGATCGAGACGTACTTCGGAGACGGCGAGTCGCTCGGCGTCTCCATGGACTACTCGCTCGAGGCAACGCCGATGGGCACGGCCGGTTCCGTCCGGCTCGCGGCGCGCCGGCTGGAGGAGCCGTTCCTGGTCATCTCGGGCGATGCGCTCACCGACTTCGATCTCACGAGCCTCGTCCGCTCGCACATGGAGACCGAAGCGGCGGTGACGATCGCGCTCAAGGCCGTCGACAACCCGCTCGACTTCGGCATCGTCGTGACCGGCGACGATGGACGCATCGAGCGGTTCCTCGAGAAGCCGACCTGGGGACAGGTGTTCTCGGACACGATCAACACGGGCATCTACGTCCTCGATCCGAGAGTCCTGCGGCACGTGCCCGACGACCAGCCCTTCGACTTCTCGAAGGAGCTCTTTCCGCGGCTGCTCGAGCTCGGACGCCCAATGTACGGGCACATCTGCGACGGGTACTGGCAGGACATCGGCAACCTCGAGCAGTACCGCCAGGCGAACTTCGACGCGCTGGACAAGCGGATAGCCCTCGAGCTCCCGGGCATGCGGCTCCGGGGCAACATCTGGATTGGCGAAGGCGTGGAGATCGACGACCTCGCGGGCGTCGAGGGGCCGTGCTTCATCGGCGAGAACTGCGCAATCTCGCCGGAGGCGACGGTGGGCGCATATTCCGTGCTCGGAGCCAACGTCCGGCTTCGCGAGCGCGCCCGCGTCGTGCGCTCGGTCATCGACCAGTCGACGTTCATCGGACGGGGCGCGACGGTGGAGGGCGCCATCGTGGGGAAGTCGTGCGACCTTCGCTCGCACGTTCACGTTCACGATCGCGTGGCGCTCGGTGACGGCGTCACGCTCGGGGCGCAGGCCATCGTCATGCCGGACGTCCGCATCTTCCCCCACAAGGAGGTCGAGTCGGGAGCCACCGTCTACGAGAGCCTCGTGTGGGAGGCCGCCGGCGCGACGCACCTCTTCGGGCGAGAGGGCGTCGCTGGCATCGTCAACGTCGATCTCACGCCCGAGTCGGCTGTGCGGCTCGCGGCCGCGCTGGGGACGACGCTCCAGCGAGGCTCACGCGTGGTCGCGAGCCGGGATGCGACCGCGGCCTGCCGCATGATCAAGCGGGCGATGGTCTCGGGCCTCATTTCCACCGGGATCAACATCGCCGACCTGCGCGTGCTGCCCGCGCCCGTCAATCGCCACCTCATTCGCACGCAGGGGTACGCAGCGGGCTTCCACGTCGGGACGAGCCCCGTCGATTCCGAGCAACTGGAAATTCGGTTCTTCGAGCATCCAGGCACGCAGCTGACGCCGGCGCTCGAGAAGGAGGTCGAGAAGCACTACATGCGCTACGAGCTGCGGCGAGCGGCTCCGGACAGCATCGGCAAGATCGGCTACCCCGTCCGTGTCCAAGAGAGCTACGCGAGTGACCTACTCGGCGCGGTCGACGCACCGGCGATCATCGAGCGGCACTTCCGGATCGTCGTCGACTACGGGCAATCGGCGGCGTCGTTCGTGCTGCCGCTCGTGCTCGGCCCGCTCGAGGTAGAGGCGATCTCCGCCCACGAGTTCGCGGAGCTCGACGCTCGCGAGCTCACTGTCGACGACTCCATCTCACAGGCGAAGCGTCTCGTGGAAGCCGTGGGCGCCGATCTCGGCGTCGTTTTCGACCTCTCGGGCGAGCGGCTGTTCCTCGTGGCCGAGGATGCACAGGAGGTGCCTGCACAGCAGGCGATGCTCCTCTTCCTTCGCCTCTTTCGGGGCACCGGGATGAAGGGACGCATCGCCCTCCCGGTGACCATCACGAGCCATGCCGACCGGCTCGCCGAAGACGCCGGGCTCGAGATCGTGCGCACGCCAACGGCGCCGTCGGACCTCATGCAGGCCGCCTGCGAGAAGGACATGGTCTTCGCGGCGGGTGGGGACGGCGCGTACGTCATACCCTCCTTCCAGCCATCGTTCGACGCCATGGCGGCCGTGTGCAAGCTGCTGGAGCTTCTGGCGCCCGTCAGGGAGCCGCTGTCCGAGTTGGTCGCGGAGCTGCCAGAGGTCAAGATCATCGACCACACCGTGCCGTGCTCGTGGGCGATGAAGGGGCTCGTCATGCGGGTGCTCACGGAGCGCCTGACCGGGCGCGATGTCGATCTCAGGGACGGCATCAAGGTGTTCGAGAACGGGGCGTGGGGGATGGTGCGTCCCGACCCGGTCGAGCCGCTCGTACACGTCACCGTGGAGGGTGCAGACGGGACTCCGAGCTCACTCGAGGAGGAGTTGCTGGGGCTCGTAGAGGAGGCTCTCTCCGAGGAGCCCCGAGAGCCAATCTCAAGTTGAGGTTGACCCTTTGGGAAACCGCTGCTTCAATAGGCGAGCCGTTAACCGTCGACGAAAGGGCTGCGTGGAAGCTTTCCCGGATCTCACGACCTTGTCGGACGCCGACCTGAAACAGCTGATCTCCGATCTCCAGGCGGAGGAGAGCGAGATCTCCTACAAGCGCCGCCTGCTGCACGGGAAGATCGACATCCTCCATGCCGAGCTCGTCGCTCGCCTCAAGAACAAAGGGGAGGGCGAGCTGGCACAGGTCGATGTCGACCGCTTGAGCGAGATCCTGGCGGGCAAAGTCGCCCAGGGTGGAGCACCCACGCCGCCCGCGGCGTAGGCCCCTCCTGGAGGCGCCTACCGGGCAAACCTCATGAGTCACGTCTACTGCTCCGAATGCGGCTTCCAGAACCCCGAGGTCGCGAACTACTGCGCCCGCTGCGGCTCTCTGCTCCGCGAGGAGTCGGGCGACGAGACGACCCAGTCCTACACGCCGGAAGAGGAGGCAGACTTCGATGGGGCGCCGGACATCGAGGGACCGACGCTCGTCATCCGCTCAGGCGGCGGGCGGGCCGGTGAGCAGTTCGCGCTCGAGCAGGAGCGTACGACGATCGGCCGCTCGCCGGACTGCGACATCTTCCTCGACGACGTCACGGTGTCGCGACGCCACGCCGTCGCCATCCGGGAGGGCGATGCGTTCGTGATCGAGGACCAGGGCAGCCTCAACGGCACATTCCTAAACCGCCGGCGCATCGAGTCGGCCGAGCTCTCCGACGACGACGAGCTGCAGATCGGCAAGTACCGGCTCGCGTTCTTTGCGCGATGACGACGACCGTCCGACGTGCCGGCAGCACCACCCGACCAGCTCGCAAGCTCGAGACGATCGGGGCCGTGTGTAGGCAGCTGAGCGAGGAGTTCCCCGACATCTCCATCTCGAAGATCCGCTACCTCGAGGACCAGGGCCTCCTCTCCCTGCAGCGCACGCCAGGCGGCTATCGGCTGTTCAGCGAGGAGGACGTCGAGCGGCTGCAGGCGATTCTCCGGCTTCAGCGCGACGAATTCCTCCCGCTGCGGGTCATCCGCCAGGAGCTCGCGACGCGGCTGGCTCCGATCCGGCGGGGCCGCGCCGCCCCGGTCGATCTCGCCGAACACGAAGCGGACGTCGACCTCCGCGAGCTCTGCGAGCGAGCCAACATCACAGGCGACCTGGCGCGGGATCTCGAGGACTACGGCTTGCTGTCGCCAGCCGTTCGCGGCGGAGAGAGCTTCTACACCGACGTCGATGTCGAGGTGGCGGTCGCGTGCGGCCGCCTCGCAGCGTCGGGCATGACCGCGCGGCACCTGCGGACGTTTCGTACGACAGCCGATCGCGCGGCCGGCCTGCTCGACCAGGTGGCTGCGCCGGCGCTGCGGTCGCGCAACCCCGAGCGCCACCGCGATGGGCTCGAGGAGCTGAGAGCGTTGGGCGAGGCGGCACAGGAGCTCACGCAGCTGCTCCTCTGGCAGGCCGTGCGTAGGATCGCATCCGGAAGCGCATGACCGATCTCCAGGCGAGGATCCGCGACGTGGCCGACTTCCCCAAGCCGGGCGTCATCTTCAAGGACATCATGCCGCTGCTCGGGGACGCCGAGGCGCTGGCCGAAGCCGTCGACCAGCTGGCCGAGTGGGCCGCGCCGCGGGAGCCGGACCTGGTGCTCGGCGCCGAGGCTCGGGGGTACATCACCGGTGGAGCGCTGGCCTGCAAGCTCGGCTGTGGCTTCGTGCCGGCGCGCAAGCCCGGCAAGCTGCCGTGGCATACGGTGGCTGCGAAGTATGCGCTCGAGTACGGCTTCGACCAGCTCGAGGTCCACGCCGACGCGATCAAGCAAGGACAGCGCGTGCTCGTCCACGACGACGTGCTCGCAACTGGCGGCACGGCCAAGGCCACGGCGGAGCTCGTCGAACAGCTGGGCGGCACCGTCGTCGGCATGCCGTTCATCATCGAGCTGACGTTTCTGGACGGCCGACAGAAGCTCGCCGACTACGATGTCTTCTCGCTCATTCAGTACGAGAGCTAGACGGTGATGTCGATCTCGTCCGCTCTGTCGTCTTAGATAGTGCGATGTACGACGTACTGCGCGCCCGCTACACATTCGCCTGCCCCGCGCGCGAGCAGGCGAGCGTGCCGCTGTCGGCGTTTCGAGAGATAGAGCGCCTTCCGGGCGCGGCACACCCCGCCGTCTACCGGGTTCGGTTTGCATGCGCCTGCGGCGGCGAGCACGATGGCCTGCTTTCACACGACGACCTCGATTGGGCGCCGCTCGGCGTGGGGGAGAGTGGGGAGTTCTTCAATCTCATGACCGCGCGCACGCAGCCCCTCGTGGAGGAGCTCGTCGACGTCGCTGCCCGCCTCATCGCGGCGGGAACGTGGCCGTGGGTGCTGTTCTGCTATCCGGAGGGACGTCCGAGACCGGCCTTCCCGTCGTTCTTCCGGCTCATGGCGCCGAAGGCGGAGCAGGGGAGCGTCGGCGTCGCGCTCGAGTGCTCGAGCTGCGGCCGGCTATCCGTGAATCTCGTCTCCCAGGAGCACGTCGACGTGCCGTTTCATCACGACGCCGAAGTGGGCGTGGTCGAGCAGCTCTTCGCCGAGGATGCCTGGCAGACGCAGGAGCAGTTCCGCTCGGAGCTCTGGTCGGCCGAGTTCGATGCGCGCCGGCTAACGCTTGCGGCGTAGCCGGCCCTGGCGGCCGCTCGTCCGGATGTAGAGGAACGATCCGCAGAGCGTCAGCAGGCCGAGAAGCACCGCCATCGCCTGCGAAACGTGGATCCCCAACAGGAACAGCCACACGCACAGGGCGAAGGCGAGCGACCAGAGGAAGGCGGACACGCCGGCCGCGATGCTCGGGGAGCGGAGGTGCACGCGAGGATCCTACACCGGCCCTCGGACCAATAATTCGCCGAGCCGGTGGCGGTTTCGTCCACCGACTCCGCTGACATTCGGCTTCCGCCTAGTGCCTTCGAAGTCGGCTTCGACCTACTTCCGCTCCGTGCTCGGCGCAGTCATGAATCTACTCGGAGGCAAAGCCTGGGGCAAGAGGTCGCTCCAACGAAAACGGTGCAAATTGCGGACAAATGTTCTCCACAATTTCCACACCCGCGAGCGGCGTCTGTGGGTCCCGATCAGAACGTCGCGTCGCGGGCCCCGGTGGCGATGAGCACGACGATGATGGCGGCCGCCACGAGGCGATAGACCACAAACACGGTGTACGTGTGCCGGCGAACGTAGTCGAGGAGCACCCAGATGGCCGCCAGGCCCGTCACGGCGGCCATGATCATTCCGACGAGGAAGGGGCCGCCGGATCCTGGCGGGAGGCCCTCGAGGATCACGTCGTTCACGCCCTGGAACAGCGCAGCGCCGAAGACGACCGGCACGAGCAGGAAGAACGAGATGCGCGCCGCGGCGTCTCGATCGAGCCGTAGGAAACGGGCGGCGCTGATCACGATGCCGGATCGCGACACGCCGGGAGCAAGCGCGAGCGTCTGCGCGACACCGAGGAAGACTCCACGGCGCCACGTGAGATCGGCGAGCGAGCGGTCCGTCGGCATCCGATCGACGGCGTAGAGGACGACGGCGCCCACGGCGAGAAAGATCGCGATTTGCCACGGCTCGCCGAGGTGGTCTTCGATGAAGCCTCCGGCCGCCGCGCCGACGATCACCGCCGGGATCGTGGCGATGATCACGACCCACGCGACCCGCTCGTCGGCGTTTCGGACGGCTCTCGCTCGCACGCTTCGCCACCACGCCGCGATCAACCGACTGATGTCGGCCGAGAAGTACGCGACGACCGCGACGAGCGTCCCGAGGTGCAGTGCGACATCGAACGTCTTGTTGAACGCGGGGTTTTCCTCGAGATAGGTCCAGTCGAAGAGCCACGGGACGAGAATGAGATGCCCGGACGAGGAGATGGGCATGAGCTCCGTAAAGCCCTGCACGGAACCGAGAACGAACGCCTGCCAGTTTGTTAGCGCGCCCGCGCTCTCGCCGGCGCCGACGATCGAGAGCACGACAGCCACGCCGGTAGCAACGCCGGCCGCGACGATGATGCCGACGCGCTTCATGCGCGGGGAATCCTACGGTGGGTGAGGAGAGGGCCGCCGGGTCGCCCTGGAGGGCCTCGGACTCC
This sequence comes from uncultured Actinomycetes bacterium, assembly GCA_963830835.1. Lineage (GTDB taxonomy): Bacteria > Actinomycetota > Thermoleophilia > Gaiellales > Gaiellaceae > PALSA-612. The sequence continues at coordinate 48,174 of CAWHNJ010000018.1, forward strand.
AACTTGACATAACACGCGTTATCGTGCGTTCGGATTAGGGCTCCGCTTGGCTAAGCGGAATCCGAATCCGGCGAACGCACGACTTGCATTCGAGCCAAGGCGTCGGAGAGGTCATCCCGCGTCGGATGCAAGTTAGCCTGCGTCGAGCGCTCAAGGGACAGGGCGCTCGCCCAAGCGAGCGCTCCACCATCTGCTCGCTGAAGCGGTAGAACACGGAGAACGTGCGTCCCTTTGCCATAGCTCCGCTTTTCGCCCTGGCGTGACGCGTGATGCTCCCATCGAACCTCCGGCATCCGGCGGCCCAGTCTCTGTTCGGAATCTGACTGCACCGACACGAAGAGAGATCGAAGAGCTGGCCGAGATCTTTGAGCAGTATCGCGTGCACTATGGCGAGGCTCCTGATGCCTCACGATCGGCTACCTGGCTAGAACAGAACCTCAACAGCACCCGCTTCAGAGCGTTCGTTGCAGAAGACAAGGGTCAGTTCGTCGGCTTTGCGACCACGATGGAGGTTCCGGCATCGCTGCGGCTCGGCCACTTCTGGCAGATCAGAGACTTGTTCGTCTTGCCGCACCAGCGCCGCCTTGGCGTCGGTCGTGCTCTCCTCGACTCCATCCGCGCGGCGGCGATTGCGGCAGAAGCCTCGCGACTGGTCTTGCAGACTGAGGACGACAACGAACCCGCACACCGTCTCTACGCGGAGAGTGGCTACACGCTGGTCGAGGGCTATCGCTCGCTGACGCTGCCGCTAAGCCCCGATTTCCGGGGGAGCTAACCGGATACCCCTTTGAACCAAAGCCACCTGGCGCAGACGAGAATCCTCGGCGTGACTACAGAGCTGCTTTTATCCCCGACTGCCTGTCAAGCGACAAGTACGCTCGCCCAGCCGAGCGCGCGTGTCTCCTGGCCGATCAATTCGCTTCTGGGCTGGGGGTGAACAGCTTCCAGTGTCCCTCGGAGATGACTTCGACGTTGCCGTCGACCACTCGTATCGCGGTCTGGTCGTCGATCGCGTACGCCGGCACCGATAGCCCGGCGGCCCATCTCTCGATGTCGGCGAGGGGCGTGGCCGGCATGTCCTCGCGGTCCAGGTGCGGAAACACCGAGAAGTCGACCAGCCCCAGCGCTTCGTCGCTGCCGGTGAGCGGCTCGCTGTCGTCGTAGGTCTCGCCTCCGAAGTCGGGAGTCGCCACCATCGCTCCGCCGCTCGTACCCACATACACGGCCTCGGGCCGCAGTGACGGCAAGAGGTCGGCGAGCCCGGATTGCCGCATCCAGTAGCACAGATACAACGGGCTCCCTCCCCAGACCAGCAGCGCATCGACTTCCTCGACAGCCGCGACCCAATGCTCCTTCTTGATGCTGGGGAGCGCGGTGAGCTCCAGCACTCCCAACGACTTCCAGCCCAAAGCGCACATGGGGCCTCCCACTGTCCCGGTCAAGAACCCATAGACGTCGCGAGGGTTCGCCGGGAAAGGCTGTACTCCGGTGGGAATGCAGAGCGCGCTGGACTCGGCGATCGGTTTGCCCAGCAGGTCGACCAGCGTGTCGTGGATGGTCGTGTTGGTGATGCCGTTGGACGTGAGAAGGATTTTCATCCAACTACAGAGTCGGTTGCGATTACGCCCTAGAGACTGGCAGACCACCGAACGCTCATCGGTCGCGGCCGGATCCAGCCTCACGTTTCGAAAGGCATTCCGGAACGCCGGCCTGGCGCTGGTGCGAGCGTGACGACTGCGGCTACGCGCGCGGCGCGTACTCGACACTGCCGAACGGCCAGTCGGACGCGAGCCAGTCGCTGACGGCGCGCCAGAGGGGGACGTCCAGCTCTGCGTGGCTCGCCCGTACCCAGGAGAGCGCACGGGCGTCGTCGTCGCTGTCGGGCAGCGGGTAGATGTAGACGCACCCGATCACGTCGCGGTTCGCTGGACCGAGCACCGTGTACGTGAACCCCGTCCGATTGCGGAAGTCGTCGGCATGGCGCTGCAGGTCCGCCCGGTTCTCGTCCAGCGTCATCTCTCGCGGCCAGCGGCCGTCGCCCCACCCGGGCGTCGCGGCGATGTGGTCCATCGACGACGTCCAGGCGTCGTAGTCCTGCTCGTTGTGTTCAGGCCCGAGCGGCTCGAGCACGAACTGCGGCGTCTCGAGCCGGCGAGGCACGTCGAAGTCGCGCGGGACGAACTCGTCCACGCGCCCGATCGTAGACATTGAGGGCGAGGGCAGCGAGAACGGCCCGGAGCCTAGACGACCAACCTGATCAGGGGTCAGTTCCGAACGCTGGCTCAGGCGGGGATCCTGCGCCCGACTACAGAGTTGTCTTTTATCCCCGATTGACTCTCTAGCGACAGTACGCTCGCGCAGACGACGGTCTCCACCTGTAGTGCGCTGCGGCATTCCGTTCGAACGCCGCAGCGCACGCACGAGCACTAGGGCCGTTCAGCCCACGGAAGCTCGTCCCAGCGTTTGGGACGCTGGACCATCCATCCCCCTCTGCGCTCGGGTCCCGCGCCGTAGCGCAGCGCGACCTCGGATCGTGGTTCCACCAGCTCGGAGTCGTCGCGTCTGTTTCCCGTGGCGAGGATCACGCATGGCCCTGTTTCCTTGGCGACGAACGCGTGCGCGGTCATCGGCGGGCAGTGCACGAAGTCCCATGCCCGCAGGTGTCGTTCCTGGTCTTCGATGATGAGCACACACTCGCCCATCAAGACGAGGAAATCCTCTTGGACCGACTCGGCGTGGTAGCCCCCTGATGGTTGCCCCGGCGGCACGACGCGGATCGTAAACCCGGCGTCCGGCTTCTCGTACCCCGTCAGATCGGGCCGACCCTGGAGCACGACGTTGTCGGACTCGAAGATGCAGACGCCGCCGTACGCTTCGTTGTTGGTCCACACGGCGTCAGCCGTGTTGACGACGAACCATCCGGGAGTGACGGGTGCCAGCCCGGACACGAGACGTTCAAGGCGTGCTTCAGTGACCATGTTTCCTCCTTAGTTGATCTCGTCGCCGGCCGCCGACGGATGCCACCGACGGCCGGTGCGTGTAAGGCAGCCGACGTCAGCTCGCACGGATGTGCGGCCGACGGTCAGATACAGGCGGGATCAACTACGCAGGAGAGGCCACAGCGGCGAGTCTAGCCCAGACACCTTCATCCGGCTTCAGCAGCTGACACACCGTTCCGCCACAGGCGATCAGAAGGTCGACGCGGACTGGCTCGGCGTACCCCCGACGTCTGCCGTCCTCCGATCGGAGCAGGCCGTCGTGCGGCGATGTTCCGGGGATAGCCCGCGCCACTACAGAGTTGTCTTTATCCCCGATTGCCTTCTAGCGACACTACGCTCGTGCAGGAAGGCGCTACGTCTCCTGAGCCTCTGGATCTTGCCGGCGCCGCTCAGGAAAGAACGCGCTCGAGGGCTGCGCGATCCTTGGGTTCGCCGTGCGCGGGCAGTACGAGCTCGACCGGCAGGTCGAGCAGCGGGCGGAGGCGTTGGACGACATCCTCGCGCGTCACGTGCTTGCGAGCGCCGATCCAGATGTCCAGGCCGTCGCCGAGGTCGGAGAGCGAGTCGCCGGTGACGATCGCGCCGATCGACGGGAGCCAAAAGATGAGGTCGTTGTCCTCGCGGCCCGCGTAGGCGGTGATGCCGAACGGCCACGCTCCGGGGCCGTGAAAGTGTCCCTCGCCATCACCGGCACGCAACCAGGCAAGGTCATCACTCTCCATACCGCGCACGCGATCGGGGTCGATGCCGAACTTCTCGACCCAGTCCTGCCAGGTGTCCGCGGGAGGCGTATGCACCGGGAGACCAAGCCGACGTGCATCGCGCTCGTGGTAGGGCGCCGTCAGGACGACGGCGGTCGCGCGCTCACGTAGTTCGTCGGGAACGGAGAGCGGATCGAACAACACGAAATCGTCGCCGAGGTCGATCCCATAGGACGAAACGATCTCGGGCCACTCCTGCTCCTCGCTCCAGCCGGGATGCCGCGATTGCCAATGCCAGACACCCGGACGCAGCTCACGCATGGGCGCAGTCTGTCACTACTCGCAACATCCTCGACCCGATGCGGGTAATGGTCGCTGCCGCGGTCGACGATGAGGTTGCCATGTTCGGCGATTTCCCAGGTAGGCACCTACGTTACGGTGCCGGAGAGAAGGTCGTCACGCATCGATGGCCTCGAGGGCAAGTGCGACGGCGTCATCAAGCGACAGCGCCCGGCCCACGCCATACTCCGCATCGAATCGCTCTTCGCCAAGCGCGTCGACCGCAGCGGCGACGGCCTGCTCGTATGAAACGTCGACTGGTTGGCGTGGTTCGCCCGTCTCCTCCCGCACCTCGTCGGATTTCCCGAGCAACCTGGCCGCCGACTTGGCATCCGTGGCGGCGAGCGCCGCGACGTCGAGGACCCAGCTGATCACGACCGGGGCTCGAAGTGAAACCGCCAGCGAAAGCGATCGCCTCAGTGGCGCACGCGCCATGTCGAAGCGTCCTTGATCGACGTGCACGGCCGCGAGCCCGAGGCAGGCGTATGCCAAAAACGCATCGTCGCCGACCGACTCGAAGGACGCGAGCGCCTCCTCGTACATGGCCTCGGCGTCCGAGAACCTCCCCTGCTTCCGCGCGACATCGCCGAGACAGCTGAGAGGAACGCCGACGTCCAGACCGAGCTCGCGAGACTTGGCCAGTACCTCCTGGTACACGACATTCGCTCGGTCGAGGTCGCCTCGAGACTCGGCGACGATGCCGACGAACTGCAGGGCTTGGTTCGCACCCTCCTCGTCGCCGAGCTCACGACACAGTCGCCCGCGCTCCTCGGCGTACCGCTCCACATCGTCCCACTCGCCGAGGTCGGCTGCGATCGGCATCATGTCACGGAGCGCGAGCGCCCGCAGCTCCGGACTCGGGTTGCAGAGCGAACAGCACCGAGTAGTAGTGCCTCGCCTCCGGCAAATGGCCGCGGAACTGCCAGTACCGCACCATCGAGACAGCGATGCGAAGGCCGACTTCCGGGTCGGCGGTTAGTGACCAGTCGAGTGCGGCACGCAGGTTGTCGTGCTCCTCACTCAGTCGGTCGAGCCACAGCGCCTGCGCCGCGCCGCTCAGCTCGGGCTCGGCCTCGAGAGCGAGCCGGAGGTAATGCTCGGCATGCCGCCGCCCAAGCTTCTCGGCATCCGACGAAGCAGCCAACGCGTCGGCGGCGAACTCGCGAATCGTCTCCAGCATCCAGTAGCGCCCGTTCGTGAAGCGGACGAGGCTCTTGTCCACCAGCGACTGGAGCGTGTCGAGGTCGGCATCACAGACGTCCTCTGCCGCCTCCAGCGTGCAGCCGCCCAAGAAGACGGAGAGCCGGGCGAAGAGTTGCCGCTCTTCCGGCGTAAGCAGCTCGTACGACCACTCAATGGTGGCCCTGAGTGTCTGCTGGCGGAGATCGGCGTCGCGGCCGCCCTTGAGCAGATCGAGCCGCTGGGAGAGCCGCTCGATGATCTGCGCGGGTGCGAGCACCGAGGTGCGGGCAGCGGCCAGCTCGACGGCTAGGGGCAGGTTGTCCAGGCGGCGACAGAGCTCGGCGATATTCGCGTCCGGCTCGAGCCGCGACCGCTCGCGGAACAGTGTCACAGCCTCAGGCTCAACGAGCGGCGGCACCGGGTACTCGACCTCTCCAGCGATACGCAGCAGCTCGCGACTCGTGACGAGCAGGTTGAGGTTCGAGCAGGCCGATGAGGAGCTCGGAGAGAGCCGGAGCACAGTCGATGACCTGCTCAAGGTTGTCGAGCAGGAGCAGCATCTCCCGCTCGCCGATGTGCTCGGCAAGGCCGTCCTTGGCGCCGAGCGTCTGGGCAATCGTCTCGGTGACGAGCGTGGGATCGCGGAGCGTGGCGAGGCCGACCCAGAACACACCTGCCTTGAAGGACGGAACAAGCTCTGCTGCGGCCTCGATGGCAAGCCGCGTCTTGCCTGTGCCGCCGGGGCCGGAGAGCGTGACCAGGCGAGCGCCGTCGTTGAGCAGGGATACGACGTCGGCGACTTCCGCGTCCCGGCCAACGAACGAGCTCGCGGGCTGCGGCAGGTTCGTGTTCGAGATCGTCTTCAGCGGCGGGAAGGACGCAGTACCAAGCTGGAAGATGGGCACCGAGCCTGCGAGATCCTTCAGTCTGTGCTCGCCAAGATCGGTGAGCTGGAACTCGACGAGCTCTGCTGTCGCCGCCGAGAGGATCACCTGCCCACCATGGCCGGAAGAGGCGACTCTCGCCGCGAAGTGGACGTCATCGCCCACGTAACCCTCGGAGGTGACGAGCGGCGAGCCCGTGTGCAGGCCGATCCGCACCTGGATCGGGCCTTGGGCCAAAGCCTCTGTCATCGCGCCAGCTGCCGCTATCGCTCCCGGCGCCGTGGGGAAGGCGAAGAAGAACGCGTCGCCCTGCGTGTCCACCTCCACGCCGCCTTCAGCAGCGCAGGCGTCGCGGATCAGGCGGCGGTGCTCGGCGAGAGCCCCGGCATAGGCCATCGCCCCGAGGTCGTGCAGAAGCTTCGTCGAGCCCTCGACGTCCGTGAAGAGGAACGTGACGGTGCCGGAGGGAAGGTCGCCCCGCACAGACGTCATCATGCGCCAAAACAGAGCCATCTAGCGCTCTGGCTCGCCGCGGGCCGTTACCCGTCACCAGGCTCGGATGGCCGACGTGCACGGGCGGCTCGTCACCGAACCGCCCGCTGCCTCGCACGGAATTCCCTAGCAGAACACTGCCAGCGAGAAGTTCTGCTGCTGAGTCGTTATGCCGGAAATGGTTTCGACGCCGACTGCGACCGTGGCGTTACCCTCCGTCATGACCAGAGACGTGGCCTGGTAGATCTTCGGAGAGCCGTCGAAGATGTCGTTAGGGGGCGCTGAGTGACCACGTAGGCGCAGGTCGAGACGTCCTGGTCGAAGGTGACGCGGTACTCGGTAGGGCTCTGCTTGGTCGTGCTGACGACATGGCTCCCCAACCGGAGCGTGCCGTCGTCGTTGACGACCGCCCAGAGCGCGGTTGAAGCCCCCGGCGGGCCTGTCGGCCCCGTTGTGCCCGTAGGTCCCGTCGCCCCGGTCGGCCCTGTGGCGCCAGTGGCGCCCGTGGCTCCGGTCGGGCCAGTCGGGCCGCTTGGGCCACTCGGCCCGGTCGCGCCTGTCGTGCCCTTGGGGCCACTCGGCCCCGAGGGGCCGACGGTGTCCCAGTGGACAGTTGCCCATGGCCCACCGAGCGTCGGGCAGGGGCCCGTCGATGCTGAGCCCCTGGAAGCCGAGAATGCGCACCTCGCCCAAGCGGTTGACGCAGGCGTGGATGGCGTTCGGGTCGTTGTTGCCGCCGTGCGCCAATGCACCTGACGCGAAGACGGCCGCGGCGACGACCGCCGCTGACAGCAGCGTCGCTTCCCCTCCTTACCGCTCGGGTGGCTCGATGCCACCCCGACCGCCGGACGCTCTCACTTCGTGAGGGATGTGTCAAGGCCGCCGCGTCCCGGCGAAAGAGCCATCTAGCGCTCGAGCTTTCCGGCAACTACGCTCGACCGCGGCCCGGCAGCCCGCCAAGCACTCGGACGGCCGCGAGAGTTCGGCCGCGCGCCGGGCCCTTGTTGCCTGAGCAGGCGAGAACGCACTAGTCCACGCGTTATCGTGCAGAGGAACCGAGGTCGAGCTTCCCGACTCGCGCAGGCGGCGCTGGTGTCGCCGACGGCTGAGCCCAGCTAGGACTCGCCGTCCAGGAACGGATCGTCCGGATAACCCCAGCCGTGCGGAGCCGCGTACGACCGGCCGCTACTTTTCGACGCGCCAGGCCAGCAGGGCGGCCGCGCACGCCTTCGCGTGGCGGAGTGACCTGCCGGGATCGGCGTTCGGGCCGCTCGCTGGGCCGGGGCCGCTGTCGCTCTCGATGGTGTAGTGGCCGCTGGTGACCGCCCAGGTTCTCGAACATGTACTTGAAGCCGGGGCAGTCCGGATCGGCGTTCGGGATGTCCGGGCCGGGGCCGGCGCCCAGGTCGCCCTCGCCGGAGACGACGGTGTCCGTGAACGTCGGCGTGCGTGCGAACGTCTGGAAGTACGGCGAGCCGCCGCTCTCCGGCGGGCCGCCCACCCAGGTTCCCTGCTGGGCCGTGTTGCGGAAGCCGTCCTTGATGTGCCAGCCCATCACGCGCCGCCGCTCCGCCTGCGCCAGCGCCCAGACGCTGATGTCCGGCTGGTGCGTGGTCGCGTTCAGGAACCGGACGCGGCCCGACCAGTTGTGCAGGACGTCGATCTGCCACCCGAACAGCGTCTGGTCGGTGTTCTCCATCACCCACTGGATCCGGTGCACCGTGTTGAGCTCGGGATGGGCTGCGTCGACGAAGAACCGGTAGTTGTCCTGCTCGGGGTGGTAGAAGAACTTCACTCCGCGCGACTGCAGGATCTCGCCCATCCGGTTTACATGCTCCGCGCGATCGGCGAAGCCGAAGGTGATCGGCGCCGGTGACGGGGTTGACGAGATTGCCGAGCGTGCCGAGGTTCGAGAGGTTCCCCGAGAAGCCCATCGTCTCCATCCCGAGCGTCTGCAGGAAAGCGAACATGGTCTCGCCCGGCGCGTCGGTGAGCCGAGGACCGCCGGGAACAGCTCACCGTCGCGGGATCGAGGTTGCCGAGGCCGAACTGGTGCGTCCCCGTCGCCTTCAGTCCCGCGGCGTCGAGGTACTGACGGATCTCCGCAGCGGTCGGCTGGCGTGGCGGGTCGAACTCGTTGAGCGTTCTGGGTGGACTGGAAGAACTCGAAGCCCCGGACGCCGACCGACGCGAGGTACTCGAAGACCTCGGCGTAGCCACCCGGGAGCGGCTCGAGCGGGCCGAGGTCGGTCGGATCGTGCGGGTAGTCGGGACCGCCGAGACGTCCCATCAGAGGCGTCAGGCCGAGCCGTCGGCTCGACGCTGCGCTCAGCCGCGCCGTCGCGTCACGGACCGAGAACTGCTGGACGCCGAGCAGGCCGGGCGGGATCGTCGGCCTCCCTCCCGCGTCGCCGGCGAGCGCGCGCGTCACGTCGCCAAAGGAGACGGCCGCGGCCACTCCGGCCGTCGCGCCCACGAACTGCCGACGGGTCATCGTCCTCTGCATCGCCTGCCTCCTCGGTTCGACCGACGGGACGGACGGCTGCCGCACAGCACGTCGCTTTCGTGTGAGCATACCCCGGTACGCCGAGCACGAACCCGGCAACGCCGATGAGCCAGTGGCCGCACGGCCGTTAGCTCCGGTCGTAGAGACAGGGGACTTTTCATCCTCACCCGGGGCGCTTATTCCTTCACCAGCAGTGGATCAAGCGCCGCTGACCATCCACCGACGTCATGCAGACCTGCAACGCGCCGTGTCCGTGGATAGCGTGAGAAACCAGGCGGTCTCGCTTCGTTCGGATTCTGGCTCCGCTTGTCTAAGCCGATCCCGAATCCGGCGGCGGACGCTCTCACATTCGTGAGCGATGTGTCAAGCAAGCGCGCCTGGGCTACCGTGTCCCGGCCAAGAGAGCCATCAGTAGCCGTCGGCGCGCTTGCTTGACACGCTCGTCACGTTTTGTAACCGTGCGCAGGGTCGGGATGGCATGGGGCCTCCCGTAGCCCAAAGGGGAAGCACATGAGGAAGATTGTGGTTGTAGCCATATGCGTCGCGGCTCTGGCCGTGCCGTCCGTTGCTTCGGCCGCTTTGGTGGTGTGTCCGTGGGCACCATCGGGACAGGCGCCTCGAACGCCAGAGGATGCAGCGGCGGCCAGGGAGGCGACGGCGGCGGCCCTCGCGCGGTTGGGGATATTCATCGGGTGAGCACTGCCGCCGGCTTGGCGGGCGACTCGCCTCGGCCGTAAGAGCCATCTAGCGCTCGCGCACTGCGGCGGCTACGCTCGCCGCGGCCGAGCGGCTGCGCGGAAGCACTCGACGGCCGCGAGCGTTCGACCGCGCGGCGCGCCTCTTGTTGCCTCGGCCGACGACAACGCGCGAGCCACGCGTTATCGCGGAGAAGGGAAATTTCGCGAGGCTTGACGCGCGGGCTATTCTTCACTGGCGCTCACGGAGGGAGAATGAGCGTTTGACCGGGCGGGCCTTGCCGACGGCGCGCCAGAGCCGAACGCCGGGAGACGATTGACGAGCGAGCAACTCCCCGAAGCGACGATCGACTTCGAGACCCTCGTCAAGGGCGAGGATCTGCTTCAGCTCGTGGAAGCCGGAGAGGCCTCCGGGACGATCCGAGCCTCGGAGCTCGCCGACGTGCTCGAGGCGCACGGCTACGACGCGCTCGAGACCGATGCCGTCTATCGAGAGCTGGAGAGTCGCTCGATCGACGTCATCGAAGACGATCAGGCGTCTGTAGCAGCGCTGCTTACGGCGCCCGTCGAGACGACGACGGATGCGCTCCAACTCTTCCTCCGCGAGGCCGGCCGCCACCATCTGCTGACCGCCGCACAGGAGGTCGAGCTCGCGAAGCGCATCGAGCGAGGAGACGAAACGGCGAAGCAGCGAATGATCCAGTCGAACCTCCGGCTCGTCGTCTCGATCGCGAAGAACTACCGCAACCAGGGTCTCCCGTTTCTCGACCTCATCCAGGAAGGGACGTTGGGGCTCATTCGCGCTGTCGAGAAGTTCGACTGGCGGCGCGGCTACAAGTTCTCGACCTACGCCACGTGGTGGATCCGCCAGGCGGTCGCGCGCGCTCTGGCCGACAAGGCGCGGACGATTCGCATGCCCGTGCACATCGTCGAGCGCTTGCAGAAGATGAACCGTGCCGAGCGGAACCTCTGGACACAGCTCGGTCGCGAGCCGACGCTCGAGGAGATCGCGGAGGAGGCAAGCCTCCCCATCCAACAGGCCCGCGAGGTGAAGGCCGCCGCACGCGCGGCAACGAGCCTCGATCAACCCGTGGGCGAGCAGGAAGAGGCGGTGCTCGGAGACTTCGTCGCCGGCGAGGGGCCGCTCCCCGACGAAGAGGTCGAAGTGTCTCTCCGCAGCCAGGCGCTTCAGGCGGCTCTGCAAACGCTGAGCGCACGGGAGCGCGAAGTGCTTGCGCTGCGCTACGGGCTCGACGACTACGAGCCGAAGACGCTCGAGGAGATCGGGCGGCGGCTCGGCCTCACCCGCGAGCGCGTCCGCCAGATCGAGGTCGAAGCGCTCCGGCGTCTCGCGACCCTCCGCGAGATTCAGGCGGTTCCCTACTAGCTCTCGAGGTAAGCACTAACCACGGACGGCTCCGTCTGCCGCCACGTCGGCCCCCGCTTCCAGCAACCGTTCGCGGACGAGATACTGGAACGTCGCCCAGGCGCCGCGGCGAGCGTCGAACATCCGGTACACCTGCCACTCCGTGAGCAGCCGCGAGTCCTGGCGCCGCGCTTCGCGCCAGTCGGCAAACTTCGGCAGCCGGCCCAGCCGCCTCGCCAGCTCGACCCCCTGGTCGATCGCGCGGTCGAGCCTCTCCTCCCCCACCGGCACGTCGAACCCCGCCTCGCGGAGCGCGTTCGTCAGTGACCCGAACGTATGCCAGTACAGCGACTTCGACGGCACGAGCCCGCGGTGCTCGTCGATGTCCTTCGACGTCGGTACGCGCCCGAGGCGGTCGCCGAGAGTGCGCAGGCACTGGAGCAGCTCCTCCCTCGTCGCGAATCGCCTGGGCACGAGGCCTGCTGCCCGCTTGGCCGCGTTCCAGCTGCCGAAGCGCTCGATGACGGTCTGTGGGTGGACGTTCGAGCCCTCGTGCCGGGAGAAGTCCCGCATCGTGGGAGAGCGTCCGAGGGCCTCTGCGCATGCCCGGAGCTGGTCCAGGATCTGGTCGTCGCTGTAGCGCTTGCGAATTCCGGCGCGGAACTCGGCGAGCGCCTGTGGATCGACGTGGGTCACGGCTCTGTATTCGCGTTTGCGGGCCATGCAAATCAGAATAGAGCGCTGTGGAAAAAACGCAAGTATAGGTGAGGTCTGTTGAACCTCCTGCGCTCGGGACGCCAGGCGGCCGACCACAAGCGACGCCTCTACACTCGGCCCGTGCGCCATACGGTGGGCACCGCGCTGGCACGAGCTGCCGGCCATCTGTCACGCCTCACTCGTCGTGGGGGTGGGACGACGGTGCCCGGAAAGCTGCTGACGGCAGTCGATCCGGGGGCGATCGCGCGGCTGGCGAGGCAGTTGCCCGAAGGAAGCGTGCTCGTGTCGGCCACGAACGGGAAGACGACGAGCGCGGCGATGGCAGCGTCGATCCTCTCCCCACGCTTCAGGCTTGCTCACAATGCCGCCGGCGCCAACCTCGCCTCGGGGGTCGCATCGGCACTCTTGGCGGCACGCGATCCGGAGCTCGGCCTGTTCGAGGTCGACGAGGCCGCGCTGCCGGAGCTCGCCGCTGCTATCCGCCCGCGCGTCATCTGCCTGGGCAACCTGTTCCGTGATCAGCTCGACCGGTACGGCGAGCTCGAGCTCGTCGCCGAACGCTGGCGAACGATGGTCGCTGCACTACCGGAGGAGACGCTGCTCGTCCTCAACGCCGACGATCCGCTCATCGCCGACCTCGCCGGCTCCCACGCGAGCTCGGCGCTGTTCGGAGTCGATGATCCAACGCAACGCGGCGCGTCGCTTCAGCACGCGGCCGACTCGAAGTACTGCGTCCGCTGCGGTGCGCCGTACGAGTACGTGGCCGCATACGTCGGGCACCTCGGCGACTATCACTGCGCGGCATGCGGGCACACGCGCCCGCGGATCGACGTGGTAGCGCGGTCGATCGAGCCTCACGGCATAGAGGGGATCTCGTTCGACCTGAGCATGCCGGAGGGAACAGCGCGAGTGCGCCTGGACGTGCCGGGCGTCTACAACGTCTACAACGCGCTTGCGGCGGCGACCCTCGCTCGAGGGCTCGGCATCGCGGAGAGCGAGATAGCCGCCGGACTCACCTGCGCGGCCGCGGCGTTCGGCCGCTTCGAGCGCGTGCCGATGGACGGGAAGACGCTGATCATCCTGCTGGTGAAGAACCCGGCCGGGGCGAACGAGACGGTGCGGACGCTCTTGCACGGCGGTGTGCCCGCCGTAGCAGTTCTCGCCCTGAACGACGGCATCGCGGACGGTCGTGACGTGTCGTGGATCTGGGACGTGGACTACGAGCCGCTCGCAGTGGGTCTCGAGCGAGTCGTCGTGTCGGGCGATCGCGCGGCCGAGCTCGCGCTCCGCTTCTCCTACGGCGGCATGGACGAGGATCGCATCGAGATCGTGCCCGACCTCGCCGACGCCCTCGACCGCGGGCTCGCGTTGACGCCACCCGGTGGCGAGCTCGCCTTCCTGCCGACGTACACGGCCATGCTCGGGCTCCAGCGGGTGATCGCCGACCGCGGCCACGCGCGGCCGTACTGGGAGCGCGTGGCATGAAAGTGATGTTCGCCCATCTCTATCCGGAGTACCTGAACATCTACGCCGACCGGGGCAACCTCGCCGTGTTGATCGGTCGCGCGGCGCGTCGGGGGATCGAGCTGGACGTACACGAGGTGAGCCTGCGCGACCCGTTGCCCGAAGGCGCCGACTTCTTCTACGTCGGAGGCGGCCAAGATCGAGAGCAGTCGCTTGTGGCGCCCGATCTTGCTACCCGGGGACCGGCTCTCGCCGACAGCGTTGCGGGCGGCGCGGTGGTGCTCGCCGTTTGCGGTGGGTACCAGCTCCTCGGCCGCTTCTATCGCGACCGCTCTGGTCACGAGCAGCCCGGCGCAGGCGTGTTCCCACTGCACACGGTCGCGGGAGACACGCGTCTCATCGGCGACGTGCTCGTCGAATGCGAGCTCGAGCCGGGGCGACGTCAGACGGTCGTCGGGTTCGAGAACCACGCCGGCCGAACGATCCTCGACGCGGGGGCAGAACCTTTCGGCCGAGTCGTCGCGGGATTTGGGAACGACGGCGAGTCAGGGCTCGAAGGTTGCCGACTCGCCAATGCGATCGGCACGTACCTCCACGGACCGTTGCTGCCTCGTAACCCAGAGATCGCGGACTGGCTGCTCGCCAGGGCCGTGCTCCATGCGACGGGAAGCCTGCCCGCACCTCGAGCCCCTCCCGGACGAGGTCGAGCGCCAGGCGCACGCGGTCGCAACGGCGCGGGCGCACGCTCGCGGAGGACGGCTCTGACGTGCTCTACCGGTCCGAAAACTTCGACGCTGTGACCGACCGGCGCTGGGACGAGGCATGGGTTCGTGAGCGAATCGCGGAGATCGTGGCTGAGACCGATGCGGCCTACGGCGGCGCCGATCTGTGGCCGGCCGAAGAGTGGGACTCGTGGCAGACACCGACTCCGCTGAAGGCGCTCTATGTGGGCGCTGCGGGTGTCGTCTGGGGGCTCGGCGCTCTGGGGCGCTGTGGCCATGGCGAGAGCACACTCGATCTGCCGGAGACAGCGCGGCATGTGCTCGAGGCGTGGCGGGCCGAGCCCGACCTCATGCGCGGCATCGAGCTCCCCTCTCCCGCTCGTGCCGGACTCCTCGCCGGGGAAACCGGGATCCTCGCCGTCGCCTGGCAGCTCTCGCCCGACGACGCACTGGCCGACACGCTGTTCGAGCGCGTGAAGGAAAACGTCGACAACGAGGCCAACGACATCATGTGGGGCGCTCCGGGAACGATGCTCGCCGCGCACGCCTTGCACGGGTGGACGGGCGACGAGCGTTGGGTCGACGTGTGGCGTGAGAGCGCCGAGGTGCTCATCCGGCGGCGGGATGTGGACGACCTGTGGACGATCAACCTCTACGGCGAGTCTCTGCCGAGCTCGGTCCCGCGCACGGGCTCGTTGGCAACGTCGTAGCGCTGCGGCAAGCGCTCGACATGGAGCGGCGCGACGCGCTCGAGAGGGAGTCTGCTGCCGTGCTCGCCAGGACCGCTGTCGTCGAGGACGGTCTCGCCAACTGGCCGACCCACGCGGACCGGGGGCTGGAGTCGAGCGATGGCGAGATTCGCCTTCAGTGGTGCGCGGGAGCGCCCGGGGTCGTGATCTCGGCGATCGACTACCTCGAAGACGAGCTGTTCCTGGGTGGCGCCGAGCTCATCTGGCAGGCCGGCCCGCACGGGGACGAAAAGGGTGCCTCCATCTGCCATGGGACGGCCGGCAACGGCTATGCGCTCCTGAAGGCATTCGAACGCACGGGCGACGAGCAGTGGCTGGATCGCGCCCGCCGCTTTGCCGTGCATGCCCTCGAACAGGCCGAACGCCTCCGTGCCGCACGCGGCCACGGGCGCTACTCCCTCTGGACTGGAGACGTCGGCGTCGCCCTGTTCGCGGCCGACTGCCTGGACGCTCAGGCGCGTTATCCGATCCTCGACACGTGGGACTGACAGCAGGACTGGAGTTCCGGCCAATGGTCGCGGATGATCTCCGGCTGCTCCACGAGTGGACACGGCGCCCGCATGCGCTCCGGTGGTACGGCGATCACGGCTCGTACGAAGACGTGGTCACGCATTACCTCCCCGCGATCGAGGGGAGCGATCCGACCGATCACTACATCGTCGTGCTCGACGACGCCCCCGTCGGCATGGTCCAGACGTACGTCGTCACCGACCATCCCGACTATGCGACGGTCATCGGCGTCGAGGACACGGAGACGGCCGGTGTCGACATCATCATCGGCGAGGAGGAAGTGACCGGAAAGGGGCTCGGCACCGAGGTCCTCCGTCGCTTCGTCGACAAGGTCGTGTTCGCCCGTCCGGAGACCATGCGCTGCGTCGCCGATCCCGACGTGGAGAACCTCGCATCAATGCGAGCGTTCGAGAAGGCCGGCTTCCGTGTGGTCAAGGAGTTCGTCGACCCAAGCGACGGCCGGCTTCACGCGTTGCTACAACGCGACCGTCACGGCGCCCAGAGCGCGCCCAGATAGGCGACGGGGTCTCCGGGCTGCCAGCGCTCCAGGAAGCGCTGGATCGGCGGGTGGAGCACGACCTCGTTCAGCTCGACGGACGTGAACAGCCGGTGCCCACGCACCGCCGCGTCCTCGGAGCTCACCGCCTCCAGCGAGCGGCCGGTGAGGTCGGCGGCGAAGATGATGTGGACGACATGCTTCGTCGTGAGCGTGCGCGCGGGCGCGATGGAGTCGACGATCGCCACGGGCCCCTCGAACGGCATCTGACTGTCGAGGCCGAGTTCCTCCCGCAGCTCGCGGCGCAGCGCCTGCACGAGGCTCTCGCCTGAGTGGACGCCGCCGCCCGGCAAGAGCCAGTACTCGCGACCGTGCTTCTCGTGCCGGCAGAGGAGGATGCCGTCGCGCCAGCGCAGGACTGCGGAGACCCGGATCCGCGGCTGCAGCGCCACGACTCCTCAGGCGCCCGAGGAACCGAAACCGGCTGCCCCGCGCACCGTCTCCGGGAGCTCGTCGAGCACGACGACGTCGACCTCGGGCACCGGGGTCACGACGAGCTGGGCGATTCGCATGCCCGCGTTCGACTGTGAACGCCCGCTCGCGGTCGGTGTTGAGCGCGATGACGCGCAGCTCTCCTCGGTAACCCGAGTCGATGAGGCCCGGTGTGTTGACGAGCGAGATCCCGTGCTCGAGTGCGAGCCCGGATCGTGGAATCACGAGCCCGGCGTATCCCTCGGGGATCGCGACGGCAACGCCGGTGGGCACGACACCTCGCTCGCCCGGCCCGAGCTCGACCCGTTCGCACGCGACGAGGTCGAGGCCGGCATCGCCGGGGTACGCGCCTCGCGGAACGGCCGCATCGTCGCGAACGAGCGTGACCGGCAGCTCGATCACGGAAGCGCCACGGCGTCGCGAACGAGGAACGGCGCCAGGCGCCGCAGCTCCCGCTCGGGCAGCCGCGCACGGATGAAGACGCCGTCGGCGCGGTCCTCGCGGAGCTCGATCGGCGGCCCGAGAGCGTAGAGGGACGAGACGACGTCACCCCGCTCGTACGGCACGAGCAGCTCCACGACCTGGAATCTGCCCTCGAACCGCTGTGCGACGCGCGCGCGCAGCTCATCGAGTCCCTCACCGGACACCGCCGACACGTGGAGCGAGCTCGGGAAGCGGTTCCCGAGCTGCTCGCGTGTCTCGCCGTCGACCCGGTCGATCTTGTTCAACACCAACTCGATGGGCAGCTCGCTCGCACCTATCTCTGCGAGCACGGCGTCGACGGCCTGCACCATCTGGTCGAGCTCCCCGTCGTCGGCCGAGGCGTCGGCTACGTGAAGGACAAGGTCGGCGATGAGGGTCTCTTCCAGCGTGGCGGCGAAGCCCTCGACCAGCTCGTGCGGGAGGCGCCGGATGAAGCCGACGGTGTCCGTCAGTAGGTACCGGCGTCCCTCGTGCTCGAACGATCGCGTTGTCGGGTCGAGCGTCTCGAAGAGCCGGTCGTCGATGGAGGCCTCGGCTCCCGTGAGCGCGTTGAGCAGCGTCGACTTGCCGACGTTCGTATAGCCGGCAAGGGCGATGGTCGGCGTCTGCGACCGCACGCGTGACTTCCGGCGCTGCTCACGTTGCTTGGACAGCCCACGGAGTCGATCCTTCAGCAGCGAGATCCGCCTCCGCGCCAGCCGGCGGTCGGTCTCGAGCTGGCTTTCTCCGGGGCCCCTCGTCCCCACGCCGCCGCCGAGGCGTTCGAGGTGCTTCCAGAGGCCGCGCATTCGGGGCAGGTTGTACTCCAGCTGCGCGAGCTCGACCTGGAGCTTGCCCTCGGCGGACACCGCATGCTGGGCGAAGATGTCGAGGATCAGCTGCGTTCGGTCGACGACGCGCGTCTCGAGGGTGTCCTCGAGCCGCCGCTGCTGTGCGGGCGCGAGCTCGCCGTCCACGACCAGCACCTCGGCGCCTGAGGCAGCGAAGGCCGACTTCAGCTCCTCGAGCTTCCCCTTGCCGACGTACGTGCGCGGATCCGGCTTCGGCCGGTGCTGAACGAGCTCGCCGACGGTGTCGACGCCCGCCGTCCGGGCCAGCTCGTGGAGCTCAGCGAGCTCCGAGGCCTCCTGGGAAGGGAGCAGACACGCGACCGCGAACCCGCGCTCCGGCTCTGCGCCGGGCAGCGGATCGGGCTGGTGGTTTGTCACGACGACATTATGGAGCAGGCGCAATCTCGCTAGCGTTCGGGCGTGGCGCTCTCCCCCGTTCTCACCGAGCAGACCACGTACCCGTTCGTGCGGCTCGAGCAGGCGAAGCGGGAAGCGGCCGCATGCGGCGTCGAGATCATCGACTTCGGCCAGGGAGACCCGCGCGAGCCGACCGACCCGCTCATCCGCCAGGCGCTCGCCGACGGTGTGGCGGAAACGATGGGCTACCCGAAGGCCGAGGGCCTCCCCGAGCTGCGGCAGGCGATCGCGGGCTGGCTCGCTCGGCGGTTCGGCGTCGATCTCGATCCCGACGGGGAGCTCATTCCGACGCTCGGCTCGAAGGAGGCGATCTTCAGCTTCGCGCAGGTCTTCGCCGACGCGCCGCGCGGCAAGGACACGGTGCTGATCCCGGACCCGGCTTACCCCGTGTACGAGCGCGGCGCCGAGTTCGCCGGCGCGCGGATCGTCCGTCTGCCGCTGCTGGAGGAGAACGGCTTTCTCCCGGATCTGGCGGCTATTGGCCCTGAGATGCTCGACCGCACCGCCCTCGCGTGGGTCAACTACCCCAACAATCCCACGGCCGCCTCCGCCCCACGCTCGTTCTTCGCAGAGCTGGCGGGCCTCGCTGCGCGTCACGACTTCCTCGTCTGCTCGGACGAGGCCTACAGCGAGCTGTGGTTCGACGAGCCGCCCGCCTCGGCGCTCGAGCTTGGTGATCGTTCGCACGCCGTCGTGTTCAACACGCTCAGCAAGCGCTCGTCGATGACCGGCTACCGTTCGGCGTTCGTCGCCGGCCCCCCGTGGGTGATCGACGCACTGCGGAAGTACCGTCCGACGGTCGGGACAGCCCCACAGGAGTTCGTTCAGCGTGCCTCGATCGTCGCCTGGAGTGACGAAGACCACGTCGAACGTGCGCGCGACGTCTACCGGCGTAAGCGCGACATCCTGCTGCCGGCGTTCGAAGGGCTCGGCTGGCGGGCGGCGGGGAAGGACGCGACGATGTACCTCTGGTTCGCGCTGCCCGACGGCGAGACGTCCGAGGCGGCCGCGGAGCGGCTCCTCGAGCACGGTATCGTCGTCGCGCCCGGCGCGTATCTCGGCGAGGCCGGCGAGGGCTACGCGCGCGTAGCCCTCGTGCCGACAATCGAGGACTGCGAGCGCGCCGCGGCCATCCTCGGGGAGCTGGCGTGACCGACACCGCGCACGTCGAAGAGATCGTCGCCGCCCTCGATCGCGGCGAGCGCCGCGTGGCCGAGAAGGTCGGGGACGAATGGGTCGTGGACGAGGACGCGAAGCAGGCGATCCTCGACTACTTCCGCGTTCGCGACGTCGAGCCGCAGGAGCTGGGGCCGTTCGAGTACACGGACAAGATCCCGCTCAAGCACGGCCACGCCGAGCGAGGCGTCCGCGTCGTGCCGGGCGCCGTCGTCCGCTACGGGTCGTTCCTCGGCGAGGGCGTGATCGTGATGCCCGGCTTCGTGAACATCGGCGCCTGGGTCGGTCCCGGGACGATGGTGGACACGTGGGCCACCGTCGGCTCTTGCGCCCAGATCGGCGCCAACGTCCACCTCGCGGGCGGCGCCGGCATCGGCGGCGTGCTGGAGCCGCTGAACGCGCGCCCCGTGATCGTCGAGGATGACGCGTTCATCGGCTCGCGAGCGATCGTCGTCGAGGGCGTCGTCGTCGGCGAGGGCGCTGTCATCGCCCCGCACGTGTCGCTCACGGCCTCGGTGCCGATCATCGACGTCACCGGCGACGAGCCGGTCGAGCATCGCGGCTACGTCCCTCCCCGCTCCGTGGTCGTCCCGGGAACGCGGCCGAAGGACTTCCCCGCCGGGACGTATCAGGTCGGCTGCGCGCTCATCATCGGGCAGCGCAGCGAGTCGACGGACAGCAAGGTGAGCCTCAACGAGACACTGCGCGAGTTCGGTATCGGCACCGCCTGAGTGCGTTCGCTTGACAGGTGACTATTTAGTCACCTAATATCCGGCCATGGCGGATGACCCGGTGTTCAGGGCCCTGGCCGACCCGACGCGTCGCGAGATCCTCGACGCCCTCTTCGAGCGTGACGGTCAGTCGCTCGGCGAGCTGGAGCGCTGTTCGACATGACCCGCTTCGGCGTCATGAAGCACGTGAAGGTGCTGGAGGAAGCGAATCTCGTCGTGACCCGCAAGGTAGGGCGGTCGCGCCAGCACTACCTGAACCCCGTACCCATCCGCGAGATCCACGACCGGTGGACCGGGAAGTTCGCCGCCAGGGCGAGCGGAGCGCTACTGGCGCTGCGTTCCGGTCTCGAGAAGGGAGGAACGATGGCTGCCAACGGCAAGCCTTCGCACGTCTACGTCGTCTACATCAAGACGACGCCCGAGCGCGTCTGGGATGCGCTCACGCAATCGGAGTTCACGCAGCAGTACTTCTACGCGAGCACGGTCGAGTCCGACTGGACGGCCGGCTCGGAGTACGAGTACGCCATCAACGGCGAGACCGCAGTCGTCGGGGAAGTGCTCGAGGCGATACCGCCCGTCGCGGCTGGCGATGACCTTCGATGCCCGCTGGGATGACGAGGTGTCACCCGATCCCTCCGTCGCGCATCATCTGGGAGATCGAGGCGGCCGGCGAGGGGCTGTCGAAGCTGACCGTCGTTCACGACGGCTTCGAAGGAGAGACGAACACGTTCGGTCAGGTGACCGGCGGCGTGCCGTACATCCTCAGCGGGCTGAAGACCCTGCTCGAGACCGGCGAGCCGCTGCAGGTTGCGGCGGGAGCGGCCGCCTAGAGCCGTTCTGCCGGCCCCGTGAGCGTGGCACGGCCCCCGGACAGGCTCACGCGAAGATCGCCTCCGGGGAAGTGGACGAGCACGTCGCCCTCGCCGTGGGTGGCCGCGGCGACGGCGACGGCGCTCGTTCCGGAGGACTGCGTCTCCCCCACCCCGCGCTCCCAGACACGGGCGGTGACCTCGCCCGGCCCGTCGATACGCGCCACCTGGACATTCGTGCGGTTCGGAAACCGTTCGTGCGTCTCCAGTAGCGGCCCGATGTGCGCCAGCTCGTCCGGGTCGCCGATCACGACTGCGTGCGGGTTGCCGACGTCGACGACGACTACGTCCAGCCCTGCGATCTGCTCGGGCTCCGCGACGGTCACCTCGCCGAGCTCCTGCTCGACGTCGCCGTCCGCGACGCGGGCGAAGGTCTCACGCGGCCCGACGCGAATCCGAACCTCGGAGGCGCCCGTTCGATCGGAGAGCCAGCGTGCGGCGATGCGGGTGCCGTTGCCCGACAGCTCCGCCGTCGACCCGTCCGGGTTCCAGATCACGACTTCCGCCTCGTCCGCGTCCGCCGAGACGACCTCGACAATGCCGTCGGCGTCGCCTACCTCGGCGCGAACTCGGTCCGACGTCAGCCCCGGCTCGTCAGTCAGCAGGTAGACGTTTCCGTGCGCGTGCCACTTCGAGAACCTCATCCGCGACCTCGTCCGCGGGCCTGGCCGCCTCGACCCTGATCAGATTCGGCATCTTCCGCATCCACTTCCGCTGGTAGGCGGCGTACCGGCGGGTACGCAAGACTACCGCCGCCAGGGCCTCGTCCCGGGGTAGGCGCGCGATCTCGTCCAGGCCGAGCGCGTGGCGCGCTGTATGCGAGACGCTGCCGGCGAGCGCGCGGCGCACCTCGTCCTCCACCCCCGAGTCGAACATCGCATGGGCGCGTGCCACGATCCGCCGTTCGAGCTCTTCGCGCGGAACTTCGAGCCCGAAGAGGACCGTGGGATGGCGCGTCTCGCCGCTCCACAGCTGGTCTCGGCTGGGCTGCAGCGACTCGCCCAGCTCTGCGACCTCGAGGGCACGCACGACGCGTCGGCGATCGTTCGGATGAACGCGCTCGGCGGCGGGCGGATCCCGTTCGGCGAGCACCTCGTGTGCGCGCACAGGCCCCAGGCGATCGTAGAGTCGCTCCCACCGTTGCCGGTCGCCAGGGGGCGGTGGGGAGAGGTCGGAGATCGCGGCACGGAGGTACAGACCCGTCCCACCCACGACGACCGGCGTGCGGCGGCGCGCCAGCGCATCGTCGATCGCGTGATGCGCGAGTGCCTGATACTCGACGACCGAGGCGTCGTGATCGAGCTCCCAGATGGCGACGAGCTGGGTTGGCTGCTCAGGCTGCGCAGTGAGGATGGGCAGGCCACGGTAGACCTGCATCGAGTCGGCTGAGACGATCTCGGCCGGGACCCGCGCTGCGATCTCCTCGGCCACGGCCGTCTTCCCGGACGCCGTCGGCCCGAAGATCGCAAGCACGGTCATGGGCGAAGCTTGGAGCGTGCACGACCCAGCGTGTACTCGGACACGCCGGCGTCGCGCAGGTATCCCTCAGCACCGCCGTAGCTGCGATCGAGCTCGACGAGCACTCCGAGCATCGCGGCATCCGGGATGGCCGCCAGGAAACGTCGGAAGCTCCGCTCGCGCTCGTCCTCGGCCGCGCTGATCCACTCCTGGACGAACGGCTCCCAGTTCGTTCTGCTGCTGCCCGAAGTCGCCAGCCGCATCCTCTCGCGACACGCCGGCCAGACGAAGCAGCAGAGCCGCCACGAGGCCGGTGCGGTCGATCCCCCCGGCGCAGTGGATGACGACGCAGCCCTCCGCCGAGGTGACGGCCTCGAACGCGTCCGCGAATCGCTCCGGATAGAGGTCGAGGTGCGCGAGGTACATGAGACGGCGGCACTCGACGTGATCGGGGACGCGCTCGAGCAGGTCCCGGTCGGCGTCGTGTCGCTCGTTGCGGTCGCCGAAGAGCGGCACGTGCACGACCTCCACGCCGCCGTCGTGCTCGGCTTCGCGTTCGCCGGCCCAACGAAGATCGATGATCCTCCGTACTGGGTAGGCACGGAGCGCATCCCAGCCGGCGTCTGACAGCCTCGTGAGGTCGTCTGCCCGCACGACAGCGCCGAACGCAGTCTCGGCTCCGTCCTCGGTGCGATGACCTCCGAGGTCGCGCACGTTGACGCAGCCGTCCCACCGCAGATTCCGTTCGCGCATGGCGTCTAGTCAGGCGGCGACGAGCGCCTCTTGGCTGCCCTGAAGGGTCTGGGAGGTGGATGCCGTGATCCGAACGGGGACGAGCTCACCCGCGACGGCCGAACCGGAGAAGTTCACCATCGTGTTGCGACGCGTGCGACCCCGCAGGAGCATGGGATCGGTGCGACTCGGCCCTTCCACGAGCACTTCTTCCACGAGCCCCACGCGGCCAGAATTGCGCTCGGCTGCAACGCGTTGCACGACGTCTACCAGCCGCTCGATCCGCTCGTGCTTGACGTCCTCGGGCACTTGGTCGGGCATGGCGGCAGCTTCGGTTCCCGCACGTGGCGAGTAGACGAAGGTGAACGCGCCGTCGAAGCCGACCTCCTCCACGGCGGTGCAGGTCTCGTCGAAGTCTGCGTCTGTCTCGCCCGGAAAGCCGACGATGAGGTCGGTGGTGAGGGCGAGATCCGGCACCGCGTCACGAAGGGCGTCGACGAGACGCAGGTACCGCTCCCGGCTGTACGTGCGCCGCATGCGCTTCAGCAGGCGCGTCGAACCGGATTGGAGCGGCAAGTGCGTGTGCTCGCAGACGGCCCCGCATTCGGCCATGGCGGCGACGACGGGCGCGCGGAAGTCCTTGGGATGCGGGCTCGTGAAGCGGATGCGCTCGATCCCGTCGACGGCGTCCACGGCCCGCAGGAGCTCTCCGAACTCCGTGTTGACAGCCGGCAGGAGGTCTCGTCCCCACGAGTTGACGTTCTGGCCGAGCAGGGTCACCTCGCGGACGCCTTCGCGGGCGAGCTGACTCACCTCTGCGAGGATGTCGCCCGGGCGCCTGCTCACCTCGCGGCCGCGGACAGCCGGAACGATGCAGTAGGAGCAGACCGAGTTGCAGCCCATCGAGATCTGTACCCACGCTTGGAACGGCCGCTCGCGCTGCGTCGCGAGTGCAGCGGAGAATCGCCGCTCGTCTGCAGTTCCGAACGCTGAGCGCGCCACGCCGAGCCCGCCGGCGCCCAGCCACTCGCCGAGGTGGTGAATCGTCCCGGGCCCAAAGGCCACGTCGACGAACGGATAGCGGTCGAAGATCCGCTCCTGTTGTGCCTCGGCGTAGCAGCCGCCGACGGCGATCACGGCGTCGGGGTTGCGTGCCTTGAGCGCCTTCGCGTTTCCGAGATAGGCGGCGAGCCGTTGGTCTGGTTTTTCGCGGATGGTGCAGGTGTTGAACACGAGGACGTCGGCATCCGCCGGGTCCGCCGCTTCTCCAAGGCCCAGCTCCTCGAGCAGGCCGCGGATACGCTCGGAGTCGTGCGCGTTCATCTGGCAGCCGAACGTCGTGACGTGGTAGCGCCGCATGGAGGAAGTGTACGTCCGTCGTTTGGTGCTCTTTCGGCACGGCGACGTCACACACGCGTACCAATCCACGGAGTACGCTCAAAGCGGGAGGAGGCGCGGGGTGGCCCCCTCGAATTGCTGTTTTCAGACGTGTCCTGCGCCGGCGGGAAGGCGCGCTACTTCGCGTACTCGATCGCCCGCGACTCGCGGATCACGGTCACCTTGATCTGACCGGGATACTCGAGATGCTGCTCGATCTCGCGGGCGATCTCGTGTGAGAGCAGCGCTGCTTCGTCATCGGCGATCTCCTCGGGCTTCACGATGACGCGGATCTCACGGCCTGCCTGCAACGCATAGACGCGCTCGACGCCGTCCCTGGCGGCCGCCAGCTCCTCGAGTGCCGCCAGCCGCTTGATGTACGACTCGAGGCTCTCTCCGCGAGCCCCCGGCCGCGCCGCGGATGCGGCATCGGCGGCGATCACGAGCACCGCCTCCACCGTCTGTGGCTGGACGTCGTAGTGATGGGCCTCGATCGCGTGGACGACCCCTTGGGTCTCGCCGAACCGGCGGGCGTACCGAGCCGAGATGAGGGCGTGTGCACCCTCCTCCTCGTGCGTCAGGGCCTTTCCGAGGTCGTGGAGGAGTGCTGCGCGCTTCGTCGTCTTCACGCCGGCACCTAGCTCGCTCGCCATGACGCTGGCCAGCTGCACGACCTCGAGCGTGTGCTTGAGGACGTTCTGGCCATAGCTCGTCCGGTACCGAAGACGGCCCATGATCTTCACGAGCTCCTCGTGGAACTCTCCGCAGTTGGCCTCGAAGACGGCCTGCTCGCCTGCCTGGTGAATGAGGTCGTCCACCTCCGCCTTCGACTGGTAGTACATCTCTTCCACGCGGGCGGGATGAATGCGGCCGTCCTCGAGCAGCCGCTGCAGCGTGAGCTTCGCCACCTCGCGTCTGATGCCGTCGAACGACGAGAGCACGACGGCCTGCGGCGTGTCGTCGACGATGAAGTCGACCCCGGTGAGATGCTCGAGCGCTCGGATGTTGCGGCCCTCGCGGCCGATGATCCGGCCCTTCATGTCGTCGGACGGGAGCTCGACGATGGAGACGGTCGTCTCGGCGGCGTGGCTCGCGGCCACCCGCTGCAGGGCATCGGCGACGAGGTTGCGCGCCTTGCGGCGAGCCTCGGCGGTCGCTTCCTCGTCCAGCTGGCGGGTTCGACGCGCCAGCTCGTGACGCACGAGCTCCTCCGAGCGCTTGAGCACCTCTGCCTTGGCGTCCTCGAGGCTCAGCCTCGAGATCCGCTCGAGCTCGCGCTGTTCCTCGACCTTCGCCGACTTGAGCTCTTCCTGGAGCTCGCGGACGTGCGTCTCTCGATCCGCCATCCCTTGGTCACGCCGGTCGAGCTCCTCGCGCCGGCGAGCGATGTCCGCTTCGGCGAGTCGCACCTGCTGCTCGCGCTCGAGTATCTGAGTCCGGCGTCCGTCGAGATCGCGCTCGGTCTCGCCTCGTACGCGCGCCGCCTCTTCCTTGGCGGCCAAGTCGGACTCTCTGCGGAGCGCGTCCGCCTCGCGGCGAGCCTCATCGAGGAGAAGGTTGCGTGTGCGCCGCGCCGCCGCAAGCTTCGAGTCAGTGAAGAAGCTCACCAGCAGCCACGCGCCCGCGACGCCGGCTAGAAGGCCGATGAGGATTCCGACGACGTACGGCACAGGCTCCCTCCGATCGTTCTCCCGCGTGGGAATGACGTGGGATGACTCGATACCGAGCCCGCGCGGGCGGATCCCGCAAAAATCGGGGGAGCGGCGCCGAAGCCGCTCAAAGGCAGCTGCTCAGGCGGCTGCCGAGGCCTCCCGTGGTCGTGTATTCGGCGTTTTCATCAGACGTTGATCTCTTGGTGGTCCCGATTCTCGGTATTCGTCTACGCAGTTGGGATGAGTCGTGGGCTCATCCTACCCCTGCGACTCGGGCGTACGCAATGTTGCCTCGATTGTGTCCTGCGTGTACCCCTTGCGCTGAAGCGTTCGCGCGAGTTGCATCGTGTCGTCGGCCCGTCGCGCGAGCGCAGTTGCCCGTGACAGCTCTGGCTCGATGTTCGCGAGCGCGGAGTCGATCAACTCGTCGGCGATGCCACGCCGTTCGAGGTCGTCGCGGATGGCGAGATCGCCGTACAGGCGAGATCCCAGCACTCGCGTCCGCTCGCGCGCCGTACGCTCGTCGGACTGGTAGCCGGCGGCGGTGAGCTGGGAGATCGCGCGCGCCGCCTCCTCCAAACCGATGCCGGACCGTTCCAGCTTCGCAGCGAGCTCGTCCCGTGACAGCTCGCGGCGCGAGAGCGCTCTCAGCGCCGGCTTCGTAGGCCTTCGAAGACGCCTCGGCCACTACGACGCGACCGGCTCCTCCTCGGCGTCTTCGACTGGCGCGACAACTGCGTCGGCATTCTCGACCGTAGGCAGCAGCCTCGCCGAGACGATCTGATCGGGCCCCACGGCGACCTGGAGCTTCTGGAGGATGCCCTGGCAGACGTCCGGATGCTCGCGCAGGAAGGCCGTCGCGTTCTGGCGGCCCTGACCCAGCCGCTCATCGTCGAACGAGAAGTACGAGCCCGACTTCTGTACGACCTTGTGCTCGATGCCCGCGTCGAGCACCGTGCCTTCCCAGGAGATGCCGGTGCCGAAGTAGATGTCGAACTCGGCCTGCTTGAACGGGGGCGCCACCTTGTTCTTGACGACCTTCACGCGGACACGGTTGCCGATCGCCTCGACGCCGTCCTTGAGCGTCTCGATGCGACGGATGTCGAGGCGGACCGAGGAGTAGAACTTCAGCGCGCGACCGCCCGGCGTCGTTTCGGGATTGCCGAACATGACGCCGATCTTCTCGCGCAGCTGGTTCGTGAAGATGCAGACGGTGTCGGTGCGGTTGAGCGTTCCGGCGAGCTTCCGGAGAGCCTGGCTCATCAACCGTGCCTGGAGTCCCACGTGCGCATCGCCCATCTCGCCTTCGATCTCCGCTTTGGGCACGAGCGCGGCCACGGAGTCGACGGCGACCACGTCGAGCGCACCTGAGCGGATGAGTAGCTCGGCGATCTCGAGCCCCTGCTCCCCCGTGTCGGGCTGGGAGACCAGCAGCTCGTCGACGTTGACGCCGATCCGGCGGGCGTACTGGGGATCGATCGCGTGCTCGGCATCGATGAACGCGCAGATGCCGCCGCGCCGCTGCGCTTCCGCGATCACGTGGTAGACGAGCGTCGTCTTGCCCGAAGCCTCGGGGCCGAAGATCTCCACGACGCGGCCGCGGGGCAGGCCTCCGATGCCGAGCGCCATATCGAGGGCGAGAGAGCCCGTCGAGACGGCTCCGATGGAAACCTGTGGTCGGTCGCTCATCTTCATGACCGAGCCCTTGCCGAACTGCCGCTCGATCTGACCGAGTGCCGTGTCGAGAGCTTCGTCGCGATCCACCGTCATCAGCCTCCTAGAGAGACGGAATCCAACACCTCGTACCGTGCGCCATCGCGCCCGAGCAGCGAATGGTAGACAGCAGCTTCGGACGGACTGAACGGCGCGAGGTCGGGCAGGGGTGGCCGGAGCTTGGGCGGAGACCGGAAGCGCAGCACCGTGACGTGCGGGAGCCATGGCCGTTTCTCGGGCTCGTAGACCCCCAGGCGTTCCAGCCTCTCGTGTAGGCCGCGTGCCAGCCACCCCGCCCGGTCCTCCTCGTCTGCGAGGACGAGCATGGCGACGCTACGCGTCTCCCGATAGCGCAGTGGGCTGAGACGGATCCGCTCGGGAACCGAGCGGCTTGCCGCCCCGAGCGCATCGGCGATCGGCCCCACGTCGCCCGCGGGCCGATGCCCGAGGAATGCCAGCGTGACGTGGAGGTTGCGAGCCTCGACGACCCGGGCGGCGCAGCGGAGGGAGTGACGCTGCCAGTCGGCGAGAGCGTCGCGCACGTCGGCCGGAAGCGTGAGGCCGCAGAAGAGACGCAAGCGGTCATGGCTTGCCACGGTAGCCGTGCCGCTCAGGCGCGATCGTGCCGGCTTTGTGACAAGAGACGTCTCGCGAGGTGAAGCACCGCAACCGCAGCGCGCCGGCGAATCGACTCCCGATCGGCCGGGTAGCTGAAGTCGACGCCGCGGCCACCGTCTGGCGTCTCTACGTGGACGTAGACGAGACCGACGGGCTTCTCCGGCGTGCCGCCCCTCGGGCCGGCGACGCCGGTCACGGCGAGGCCAACGTCGGCGCCGAGGCGCTCGCGTACGCCGTGGGCCATCGCCGCGGCCGTCTCGGCCGAGACCGCGCCGTGGTCCCGCAGGACGACCGTCGGACACGCCGAGCTCCGATTCCTTGACGGCGTTCGCATAGGCGACGATCCCGCCCATGATACGCGTCACTCGAGCCGGGAATCGAGGTCAGGCGCTCCGCCACGAGCCCACCCGTGCACGACTCGGCGGTGGCAACCGACAACCCGAGCGCCCGTGCCAGGCCGAGCACGATCTCCTCGACCGGACGCTCGTCCTCTGCGAAGACATGCCGCTCGTGCTCGGCGCGCAACGTCGCCGCCAGTGCGTCCGCGCGCTTCTCGGCACCGGGCTCCACGAGCGTATCGACGTGGATCTCGAAGTCCCGCGCGCAGACCGTGACGTCGACACCGTCGCCTTCGCCGCCCGCGTCGTGCAACGTCCGCGCGACACTCGACTCGCTCACGCCGTACAGGCGAAGCGTCCGTCGCGCGCGTGGCCGCGCACGAGCGACGACGCCGTGTACGGCCTCGGTCTCGAGCGCGCCCGGCCACAGCCGCTGCAGCTCGCCCGGGGGCCCGGGCAGGACGACCACGGCGGCGACTGCCGTCTGGAGGACAAAGCCGGGCGCTGTCCCCGCCAGGCCGATCGAGACAGCCCCAGCGGGAAGGGTTGCCTGCTTGCGGACGCCGTGCGCGAAGTCGGCATAAGGCCTCCCCAGCCGCTCGGCGTACGAGCGTGAGATGGCCTCGATCTCCGACTCGAGCCCTCCGTCGACGACGAGGTCGACGCCTGCGGCCTGCGCCACCATCTCGACCGTGCGATCGTCGTGGGTCGGCCCAAGGCCACCCGAGACCACGCAGAGATCGGCCTGAAAACCCTCGCGGAGCGCAGCCTCCAGCTCGCGGGGGTCATCTCCGACGAGCGTGATGCGAGCCGGATCGAGCCCCAGCGAGAGAACGGCGCTCGCAAGGAAGGGACCGTTCCGATCCCGCCGGTCGCCGCGCACGAGCTCGCTGCCGGTGGCGACGATCGCCACTCGCGGCCGCGCGCGCGGTAAACTGGCGCGGAGGGACTGGATGAAGTGCTCGTCCCGCAGTCAGTGTTGCCATGCCTCAGCCGCAGCTGGACTTCGAGGTCACCTGCCTGCGCGTGACCGTCACCACCTGCGGGCAACCGTGCCCCAGCGTGGCGGGCCGGCCGCCGAGCGTGGCCACGAGGTTCTCCGGGGAGCCGACGTTGAGCCAGAGCTGCTTGGCGACGAATCGCTGCTTCTCTCCCTTCTCGAGCGTTCCCTGGAAGAGCACCTTCCCCGTCGCTCCGCCCTTCCGGGTCTCGAGCAGCGATGCGCCGTCGACGGCCCTCACGACGAACACGGCCTGGTTCGGGAGAACGTGCGGCCGGGTCGCGGGCGCGAGGTTGGGGATCTTCGTCTCTGCCGTCCCGCCTCCGCCGTAGTTCCATGCCGCAATGACGAGGGCAGTGACCACGGCAATGCCGATGACCGTCAGCACGGCCATCCTCCGCTCGGCCCGCCTGTGATGTTTCTCGCGGATGCGGATGCGCCTCGAGCGGATCGGCCCCGACTCCTCGTCGACCCAGAAGCGTGACGTGTACTCGTCGACGAAGAGGTGGCCGTCGAGGTCGAGGTAGTCGGCGTACGAGCGGAGGAAGCTCTTGATGTACGCCTGGCCCGGCAGCACCTCGAAGCTCTCCGTCTCGAGCGCGCGAAGGTACTTCGCTGCGAATCTTCGTGTCGCGCTCGGCACGTTGATCTCGATGCCCTTGCGCAGACGCGCCTCGCGTAGGCTGGAGCCGATCTCGAACATGGGCCGCCCCGATTCTAAACAGCATGAGGGACGGGATTCATCCTGTCCCTCATCCGTTTCCAGCTAGTCGGCGAACAGCGTGAGGAGGAAATAGAACGCGAGCGCGAGCCCGGTCGTCGCCGCGATCCAGAGCGCGATCACCCCGAGCAACTTCCCTGCCCGTGCCGATCCCTCTCCCCCGCTCCGGCCCAGGGTTCGCTCCGCCGTCTCCTGCCCGCGCCGGGCGAGGGCGACGGCTGCGAGGCCGAGCAGCGCCGCCGCGGCTGCCGACGCGCACGACTGTACGAGCGTGAGCTCGTCGAAGTAGCGCGAAGCGGCAATCGCGGCGGGCACGATCACGACAGCCAGCACGCCGACGACCAGCGACGCGGAGGCGCGCGGATTTCGCGCGCGAGGCAGCTCCATCGCGGTCATTGCCTGACGTAGGGTCGCCCGACGGCGGCCGGCGGGACCGACCGTCCGATGACACCGGCGACGGCCACGATCGTGATCACATAGGGCAGCGCAGCGAAGAGCGTCGCGTAGCTCCCCCACGCTTCGACGTTCTCGAGCTCGGGAGCCACAGCGTTTGCGAAGCCGAAGAGCAACGCCGCGGCGAGCACCCCGAACGGCCGCCAGTTGCCGAAGATCAGCGCCGCGAGAGCGATGAAGCCGTAGCCCGCGGTCATCTTCTCCGTGAACGAGCCGTTGTAGCCGATCGAGAGATACACGCCGCCGAGCGCGGCGAGGACTCCGGACAGCACGACCGAGCCGTACCTGATCCCGTAGACGTTGATCCCGACGGTGTCGGCAGCGCGGGGATGCTCTCCGCACGAGCGGATCCTCAGGCCGAGCGGCGTCTTGAACAGGACGATGTAGGACACGAACACGAGGGCGAGGGCGACGAGGCTCATGACGCTCAGGTCGCCGAAGGACTCCTCCAGGAAGCGACCCAGGTCATCCGGAGGGATGCTGCCCAGCCAGTCGAGGTTGACGTCCGGGATCCTCGGCAGGTCGCCGGGTGTCCCCTGGTCGCCGTAGATGTCGTTGTAGAGAAAGCCCGTGATGCCGTAGGCGAGGAAGATGATCGCCGTGCCGACGACGATCTGGTCGGCACGAAGGTGGATGCAGAACACCCCGTGCACGAGGGCGAGGAGCCCGCCGGCCAGCATGCCGATGAGGACGCCCATGCCCCACGAGCCGGTGCGGTCGGCACCCCAGGCGCCGAAGAACGCGCCCATCAGCATCATCCCCTCGAGCCCGATGTTCACGACGCCGCTTCGTTCCGAGAACATGCCGCCGATCGCGGCGAAGACGAGCACAGTGGTCAGCCAGAGGGAGCCGGACACGAGCGTGGACCAGCGCACGGCGTCATCGAGGTGCTGGGTGCTCGCCTGCGTGGCGGCTGCGCCCGCCGCTATCCCGATCAGGCCGCTCGCCACGGCGCCCCAGCCGATGCGCCGCTCCCCGCGGGTCAGCGCGCCCACTCCGAGGAGCGCCCCCATCGCGCCGACGACGATCGGCGTAGAAAAGCCGTCCGGACGGCCAGGGGTGGAAGGGCGATCCAGAACGCGAGGATGCCGAGGCCGATCCCGATGATCCCGACCCAGGCCGCCCGGCCGAGAACCGCCGCGGGCGGCGTCCGCTTCGGGTGGCGACGCTCACGCGGCTCCCGCCCTTGCCGGGGGCCCGGAGCTTCCTGCGCGCGTTCCAGACGCCGAGCACCAGCAGCTCCGCGCCGACGAAGAGCACGACGAGCCCCTGGATCATCTCCGTGAGGTTCCCCGCGAGCTCGGGCCGGAAGACCTCCGGATCGAGGTTGCGCGTGGACGTTCCCGTCGTCAGCGCCGCGAAGAGCAACGCGGCGAAGAAGATGCCGACCGCCGTGTTGCGCCCGAGCAGAGCCACGGCGATGCCCAGGAACGCGACGTACGAATACGACTGGACGAGCGTCTCGTCGATCGTGTGTATCCAGCCGAGCGTGTCCATCGCGCCTGCGAGGCCGGCGAAACCCCCGGAGATCGCCATCGCGAGGAAGTAGTTGCGCTTCACGCTGATCCCCCGTAGGCAGCCGCGTCGGGGTTGAACCCCACGGCCCGCACCTCGTAGCCGAGCGTCGTGCGGTTGAGGAGGATCCAGTAGACGACGAGCGCTGCGAGGGCGACGAACAGGCCGATGTGCAGGCCCTGCAGGAGGGGCGATCCCCAGATCACCGGGAGCTTGTGCGCTCTCCGCAATCGGCTTCGTGATCGGGGGCGCGCCGGCCTCTTTGGCCACCGAGTCGAACAGCGGGCCCTGGATGAGATAGACGCCGACGAAGATCGCCGTCCAGTTCAGCATGATCGTCGTGATCACCTCGTGGGCCCCGACCGTGGCCTTGAGGATGCCCGCTATGCCGGCCCAGAGCGCTCCCGCGACAGTCGCCGCCGCCGGCGGCGAGGATGATGTGCAGGAACGTTGGCAGCGACGTGGAACCAGATGCCGACCTGCACGGCGGCGATCAGGCCCATGATGTACTGACCCTGGCCGCCGATGTTGAACAGGCCGCAGCGGAAAGCGAACGCAACGGCAAGCGCCGTCAGGATGAGCACGGTCAGCTGGATGAGCGTCTGCTGCAGGCTCAGCGCCGACGTGCAGAACTGGACCGTTGGATCGTCACTCGTGATCTGGCGAATCGAGCACGGCTGGGTCACGCCGACCGACGACGCCTCGTTCCAGGGCCAGAGCCAGTTGAGGCCGGTTCCGTTGAAGATCTGCTTGTACGTGCTGAGCGGGTTCTTGCCGGCCACGAACAGCACCACGAGGCCGCCGATGAGAAACGCGATGATCGTCGTCAGCAGCGGCGTGATGACGCCGCCTGCCCGCTGGTAGAGGGCGAACCTCGCCGCCATGCCGGACGGTGCGTCCGGGTCCGGTGTCGTCTGCGGTGCGACGGGGTCGCTCATGCCGCCTGTACGGACGGCCTTCCCGCCCGTCATCGCAACCCCCAGCTCTTCCTCGGTGACGTCGGGCCCGTACTCGCCGACGATCACGCCCTCGTAGACCACGAGGATTCGATCCGACAGCGAGAGGATCTCCTCCAGCTCGAGCGACACGAGCAGTACGGCCTTTCCTCGGTCACGCGCCTCGACGAGCTGACGGTGCACGAACTCGATTGCCCCCACGTCCAGTCCGCGGGTCGGCTGCGCCGCGAGCAGCACACTCGGGTCGCGCCCGATCTCGCGGGCGAGGACGACCTTCTGCTGGTTTCCTCCCGAGAGCGCCGCAGCACGGGTATGCGGGCCGCCTCCGCGAACGTCGAACCGCTGGAGCAGAGGCCGGGCCCAGCGCACGAGCGCTTTCGGAAAGAGCCAGCCGAGCCGTGAGTTCGGCTCCCTGTCGAAGTCGTGGAGCGCGATGTTCTCGGCGAGCGAGAAGTCCAGCACGAGGCCGCGCCGGTGGCGGTCCTCGGGGATGTGGCCGACGCCGAAGTCGATGATCTCGCGCGCGCCCGCACCGGTCATGTCACGCCCTGCGACGACGACGCGGCCGGACACGGGCGTGCGCAGCCCGGAAAGGACCTCGACCAGCTCGGTCTGGCCGTTTCCGTCGACGCCCGCGATGCCGACGATCTCGCCGGCCCGCACGGTGAGCGAGATGCCGCGCACACGTTCCAGGTGGCGGTCGTCCAATGCATGGAGGTCCTCGACCTCGAGCAGCGGCTCCCCGGGCGTTGCGGCGTCCTTCTCGACCCGCAGCAACACCTCGCGGCCCACCATCATCCGCGCCAGCCCTTCCTCGGTCGCGCCCTCCCGTGGCACGGTGTCGATCTTCTTGCCACGGCGCAGCACGGTGATGCGGTCCGCGATCTCGAGCACCTCGTTGAGCTTGTGGCTGATGAAGATCACCGACATGCCCTCGCGCGTGAGCAGGCGAAGGATCTCGAAGAGCTCGATCGCCTCCTGCGGCGTGAGCACGGCGGTGGGCTCGTCGAGGATGAGGATGTCCGCTCGCCGGTAGAGGGCTTTCAGGATCTCGACCCGCTGCTGCTGGCCGACGCCGATGTCCTGCACCCGAGCGTCGGCGTCGATGGCGAAGCCGAACGTCTTTGCGAGCTCTGAGACCCGATGCCTCGCTTCGCCGTAGTCGAGGATGATGCCGCTGGTCGTGGGCTCGGCCGCGAGCACGATGTTCTCCGCCACTGTCATCACGGGGATGAGCATGAAGTGCTGGTGCACCATGCCGATCCCGTGCCCGATCGCGTCCTTCGCGGAGTGGAACGACACGGGCTTGCCGGCGATGAGGATCTCGCCCTCGTCGTGCCGGTAGAGGCCGTAGAGGACGTTCATCAACGTCGACTTGCCGGCGCCGTTCTCCCCCAGCAGCGCGTGCACCTCCCCGCGGCGGAGGTCGAAGTCGACGTGGTCGTTGGCGACGACGCCCGGGAAGCGCTTCGTGATCCCGCGGAGCTCGAGGACCCGGTGCTCGTCCGCCATAGGTGGCAATCCTAGGGGGCGGGAACCCGTCCCGCCCCCTGGACCGTAGTTCGGCTGCCTACTTGATCGGCGGCTTGACCTTGCCCGACTTGATCTTTGCGATCAGCGCCTTCGAGCTTGCCGTGTACTGCCGCACGCGTACGGAGACCGGCAGCGCCTTGCTCAGCCGGCCGTAGCCGACGCCGTTGTTCTTGAGCGAGTAGATCTTGTCGTACCCGCCCTTGAACCTCGTCTTCGTCTTGACGAAGTCGTTGATCGTGTCGTAGACGGAGACGTCGACCTTCTTCGTGGCACTCGTCAGCATGTGCCTGCCGAGGAAGTACTGGTCGGCGTCGACGCCGATGCCCCAGACTCCACGCCGCTTCGCGGCGTCGAGCCCGCCGAGGCCGCACTGGCCGGCGGCCGTGAAGACGACCTTCGAGCCGCGGGCGATCTGGCTGAGCGCCGTCTGCCGGCACTTCGCCTGGTTGAGCGAACGTCGGGTCGTTCGCGTAGTTGTTGAACACCTTCACCGTCTTGTTCGCCAGCTGCGCGCAGTGCTTGTAGCCGGCGAGGAACGCCTGGATGGCCGGCACCTTGTTGGCGCCGATCCCGGAGATGGTGTTCGTGCTGTCCAGGCGCGCCGCCTCGAGCCCGGCGATGTTGCCGACGAGGCAGCCCGCTTCCGCTTCCTTGAACAGGAGCCCGCGGAGGTTCGGGATGCTCTTCTTCTTCGCCGTGAACGTGACGAAGCCGTACGGAACGTCGATCCCTGCGAACTTCGTGTTCGGGAACGTCGGCGGCACCTTCGCGAGCGGATCGAACATCAGGAAGCCGACGCCGATCACGAGGTTGAAGCCCTGCTGCGCCGCAGCCGTGAGGTTCGGCAGGCGGTCGGCGGCCGTCTTCGTGATGAACACGCGGCCTTCCACCCTGAAGTCCTTCTTCGCGCGGTTGAGGCCCACGCTCGACAAGAAGTTGAAGCCCTTGTCGTTCAGGCCGCCGATGTCGGTGACGACGGCGACTCTGATCGCCTGTGACGGGGCCGCCGAGCCGACGGACGTGACGACGAGCCCCGTCACGGCGACCGCAGCGGCGAGAAGCACGCCGACAGAGCCGGCGCGTCTGCGAGATTTCTTCACTTGCCCTCCCTTAAGGGTTCGATTGCCGACTTACTAAGACGCTTGATGCTAACCCGAAGTTGGGCGGCAAGGTAGCGACAACTGTCGCAAAGCTCAGCCGCTGGCGGCCGAGTCGAGATCGGAAGGTCCGCCGAGCACGCGGCGGGGCTTCGAACCCTCATAGCCGGAGATGATCCCGCGCCGCTCGAGCATGTCGATCAGGCGGCCCGCGCGCGTGTAGCCGACCCGCAGGCGCCGCTGGAGCAGCGACACGGAGGCCGTCTGGGTCTGCACGACGACCTCGATCGCCTTCTCGAGCAACGGGTCCTCGTCCGGGTCGAAGTCGTCGTCGTCTCCGTCCTCGTCGTGCTCGCGCTCGGGCGCGACGAGCAGCGACTCGTCGAGCTCCTGCGGGCGTTGCGAGCGGCATTGCTCGACGACGAGCGCGACCTCTTCCTCGCTCACGTACGCGCCCTGGAGGCGCTGGAGGCGTGACGTGCCGAGCGGCTTGAAGAGCATGTCTCCCTGGCCGAGCAGCGTCTCGGCGCCTGCCTGGTCGAGGATGACGCGGGAGTCGGTCTGGCTGGAGACGGCGAAGGCGATCCGGCTGGGGACGTTCGCCTTGATCATCCCCGTGATGACGTCCACAGAGGGCCGCTGCGTCGCGAGCACGAGGTGGATCCCCACGGCGCGCGACTTCTGCGCCAGTCGGATGACCGAGTCCTCCACGTCCTGTGGCGAGATCATCATCAGGTCGGCTAGCTCGTCGATGACGAGGAGGAGGTACGGCAACGGCGCCTCGTTGCGGGAGCGCAGCGCGCGGTTCATCTCGGGCAGGCTGCGGGCGCGAAAGAGGGACATGCGCTCGTAGCGGCGGTCCATCTCGCCGACGACGTTCGTCAGCGCCGCCGCAGCCTGCTTCGGGCTGGAGACGACAGGCGTGAGCAGGTGCGGGATCGACTCGTAGTAGCCCAGCTCGATGCGCTTGGGGTCGACGAGGATCATCCGCACCTCGTCCGGCGTGGCGCGCAGCAGGATCGACGTCAGGATCGTGTTGATGCAGCCGGACTTTCCGGAGCCGGTCGTGCCGGCGATGAGGATGTGCGGCATGCGCGAGAGGTCGGTCCAGATCGCGTTGCCGGAGATGTCCTTTCCCAGCCAGACGGAGAGCGGGCTCGCGGCCTGGGGAAGATCGTCGAAGACGTCGCCGAGCGTGACGAGGTTCGGGGAGACGTTCGGGCACCTCGACGCCGACGGCCTGCTTGCCGGGGATCGGCGCGAGAATGCGGATCTCGGTCGTCGCGAGCGCGTACGAGAGGTCGTCCTTGAGCGCCGCCACCTTCGCCACCTTCGTCCCCGGGGCGAGCTGCAGCTCGTAGCGCGTCACACGCGGCCCCGAGATCTCGCCGACGACCGTGGCGTCGACGCCGAAGTTCGCGAGCGCCGCCACGAGCGTCTCCGCGACACGTGCGCTGGTCTCTGCCGATGCACCGCCCGTCGGGGTCGACTGACGGAGTAGGCTCCGGTCGGGGAGGCGGTAGGCCTCCGTGGCGAGCTCGGTGGGATCGAAGAGGGACGGCTGCGTATCCTCGAGCGGCTCCTCGGGCTCGCTGACGAGCGGAGCGGCTCGACGCTCGATTCGGTGATATCGGGGTAGTCGTGGACACCGTCGACGAGGGGAGTCGGCGCCGTACGGACGGGCTCGAATGGGATGACCTCTGCCATTGGCGGCTCCTGGCGATCGGCTGCTCGGCGACGGACGCTCTGCACAGCGCCGTGCGAGCGCCTGACGATCGCCCCTACCGAGGCTCCTGTGAGCAGGAGAACGCCCGCCAGCAGCGTGAACGTGCCGAGGATCAGCACACCGGTCGAGCCGATGAGCCACGCGAAGGCGGACTCGAGGGCAGCTCCCGCGTAGCCGCCGTGGGCGTCGCCGAGCACGAGCAGGAGGCCGGCGGACATGACGACGAGGCCGATCCGGAACGGCTGCACGTCGACGAGCCGGCTGCGGACGAGAGCCAGCGCCCCGATGGCTATCGAGACGACCGGCAGGACGTAGACGGCGGCACCGACGAGCGACTCGAGCCCGTCCGTCAGCCTGTCGCCGACGACGCCACCGCTCCATCCCCCGTAGAGCACCGCCGCCAGGAAGAGGCCGAACGCGACAAGGGCGAGGCCGATCAGCTCGGGGTAAGTGGTGACTGCGAGGCCGGGTCGTCTTCTTCTTGCTTCGGCGCACGCGGGACGGCGCCTTCGGGCGCAGCTTGGAAGAGCGCTTCTTGCGCGCCATGGATGCGAGTTCGTGAGCCCGGCGGCCGTTCCTGCATAATCGGCGCCGTGCGCTCTGTCGATCGCGCTTCTCGCTTCGCTCCTGTGCGCGATCGGGGCGACGTCAGCTCAGGGCTCGCAGAGCGTGTACGTGACGTTTCGCATGCCCTCAGGCAACATCGCGTGTGCGTACGCGACAGGGTTTGGGCCCGTCACGCTGCGCTGCGACATCCTCTCCGGGTTGCGGCCGGCGCCGCGGCGCCGCTGTGAGCTCGACTGGACCGGGCTCTCCATAGGTCGGGGCAGTGCAACGCCGACCTGTGCCGGCGACACGGTCTACGACCGACGGGCACCGGTGCTCAAGTACGGCAGCGTGTGGCGGCGCGGCCCGTTCACGTGCATCTCGCTGCTGATAGGGCTCAGTTGTATGAACCGCACCGGCCACGGCTTCTTTCTCTCCAAGGAACGCTGGGCCGCCGGCTAGACGTCGTTAGGCAGCTCGGATCTCGTCGGCCTCGTAGAGCTTCTCGCCCCGGTGGAGCCGGCGGGCGATGTCGAACGTCTGGTGCTGTGAGCGTGTGGTCGTCGCGTGGGCGGCGAGATAGCGTGCCGCGGCAATCAGCGGGAGCACCTCTTCTCCCGATCCGGCGAGGAGCTCGTGCTGGTGCACCGCCGCCTCCACGCACTGGATCGTGTGGAAGTTGCGGTTCTCACGTGCCAACGCCGCGCCCAGGGTCGCGACGAGCTGCGCAGACTCCCCGCCCGACGCGAGGTACGTGGCTACGAGCTGCCCAGCCTCGTCGACCTGCTGGAGCCGGTCGAGCACGTCGAGCAGCTCCCCGCGAACCGATTCCGGATCGGCAGACGCATCTGCCACGGGTAGCCGGGTCGCCGGCACGTTGAGGAAGCGGTCCAGGTGGACGCTGATCGCTGCGTCGAGCACGCCTCGTAGCAGCTCCGTCGAAGGTGATCTCCGCAATCCCTGCTCCACGGCGTTGGCGAAGGTGAACGTATGGAGGGCGGTGTCCCAGTCTCCGAACTCGTTGCTGGTGGGAAAGCGGGCGATCCGCGTGGCCGCTGCGAACGAGACTGCCGAAGCGACCTCCAATTCGCTGGCGCCGTCGCGTACTGCTTGTAGCAGCGCTTCCAGGGCGTCGGGAGCATGTTCGCCGAGCACCGCCTCGACTAGCTCGCCCCGGCCGCTCCAACGGCCGCGACCTGTGTGCCCAGTCGCGACGGCGCGCGGGAGCTCGTCGAACGCCTGCTCGAGGAGGGCAACCACGTCCACGGGGTTGCGCCACGAGTTCGCCTCCTCCATGCGCTCGGCGAAGGCGAGCTGCGCCGGCAGCGACGCGAGCACCGCTTCGGCGCGGTCCCAGCCCGCGAGGTCGAGGGCCTCGAGCGCCTTGTTCACGAAGTCGAGGGTGTGCCCGCCGTCGAGGTACCGATGGTCGGTGGCGGCGGCGAAGAGGGTGTCGGCGATCTCACGCTGTGCTGCGCCGCCGCGGATGGCCGAGGCGAGCGCCCGCTCCGCGCCTTCTGCGTCGCGGACCTCGACGAACCGCCGGAACCACGCGCCCAGACGGGCCGCGCCGGGCGGTGCTCCGGGCAGCGGATCGAGCGGAAACCGCGGCGGCCCCATCACGGAGTCCTCGGCGACGTCCGCCAGTCCCTGGTACAGCGCGAGTGGGCGGTCGGCCGAGTGGAGTCTCGGTAGGAGGTTCGCGAAGCACGTCAGCGTCGTCAGGCCGCGGAACCAGCCGCCTCCGCGGCGGGCAACGCCGAAGTCGAGGCCGGTCCGGAAGACGTCGCGCCCACTCGGGTCCGCCTCCAGCAACGCGATCGTCGCCTTTGCGAGCACCAGTGGGATGTCGCGCTCGAGCCCGTCGAGCAGCCGCTCGCGGTGATGGGCGACGGGATCGTCGGACGGCCGCAGATCGACGAGCACGTCGTCGCTGTCGACCCCGACCGGGAAGCGGCGCAGCTCGTCTGCCCACTGGTCGAACGTCCCACCCGTGCGCAGGTCGAAACGAGCGTGATGCCAGTGGCACGTGAGGATTCCGTCGCAGACAGTCCCGCGATGGAGCGGGAAGCCCATGTGCGGGCACCGGTTGTCGACGGCGTATACGTCGTCGTCGGCGGCAAAGAGACAGATCGTTTCGTGATCGGCGTGGACGACGAGGCGCCCTGCGGCGCGCAGCTCGGACAGCGATGCAACGCGGACGAGGTGTTCTGGGGTGACGGTCGTGGCGGTCATGTCTCCTCTCTCTTTCGGGGCCGCGGCGCCGTCAACACTAGAACTTCAACTAATGTTGAAGTCAAGTGTCGGACGAGCTGACAATCGGAGAGCTGTCTGCCCGCAGCGGCGTCTCTCCTTCGGCCTTGCGCTTCTACGAGTCACGCGGCCTGATCGCGTCGCCGGCGCACGAGCGGCAACCAGCGCCGATACGACCGCGCCGTTCTCCGGCGCATCGCACTGATTCAGGCGGGGCGCGCCTCGGGCATACCGTTGAAGCGCATCCGCGAGGCACTCGACACCCTTCCGGCAAGCCGCACTCCCGGTAGGCGCGACTGGGAGCGCCTCTCCAACGGCTGGCAGCGCGATCTCGACGCACGGATCGAAGGCCTGACGGCGATCCGCGATCGCCTCAGCACCTGCATCGGCTGTGGCTGCCTCTCTATCGACCGCTGCGAGCTGCTCAATCCCGATGACGAGGCCGCGCGCGCAGGGCCGGGCGCGCGGTACTTCGAGCACGAGAGCCCACGCTCCTGAAGGACGTCAGCCGAGCCGGGCGATGCGCTCCTCGAGCAGGTCGAGGAAGGCTGCCGAGTCGACGCCGAGGGCGACGTGGGCATTCGGTGTGACCGGCGTTCGCGGGTAGAGGTCGACCACCGTACGCCCGCGGCAGAGCTCGGACTCGGTCTCGATCACAACGTGGCGGTGCGCCGTCTCGAGTAGTTCCGGGCGAATGACGGCCGCGACTGCAAGGGCGTCGTGGACCGGGCGGGCCGTCCCAGCCGTACGTCTTGCGGTGATAGCCCGAGTAGAAGTCGATCAGCTCTGCCACCACCCGTCCGATTCCGCCCATCGCTCTCAATCTCGCGACGCGCTCCGGACCGACGATCGCTTCGTGCGTCACGTCGAGCCCGACCATCGTGATGTCGATCCCGCTCGCGAAAACGGCCGCCGCCGCCTCGGGATCGGCCCAGATGTTGAACTCGGCGGCCGGAGTGATATTGCCGACGCCGATCGCGCCGCCCATGAGGACGATCCGCTCACGGTCGAGCATCCGGACGCTGTTCGAGCAGCCGCGCGACGTTCGTAAGCGGCCCTGTCGGCACGAGCACGACCCCAGGAGCCAGATGCTCGGCGAGAAACGAGACGGCGTCGTCGCCCATGACCTGCGCGGTCGGGCTCGGGAAGCGCCGGCCCGTCGAGGCCGCTCTCGCCGTGCACGTGGTCGGCGACAGTCAGCTCCCGAATCAGCGGAAGCTCGGAGCCGCGAGCGACGGGGATGTCGCCTCGCCCGGCGAGCTCGAGCACCTTGAGCGCGTTCTTCGTCGTCTTCTCGAGCGTCTGGTTGCCGTGCGTGGTCGTGAGGCCGACCAGCTCGACCTCGGGGCTCGCCAGAGCAAGCAGGATCGCGATCGCGTCGTCGTGGCCGGGGTCGCAGTCGAGAATGATCGGCGTGGGCACGTACGCAGTATCGTCCGTTCGGCCATGGCGAGCACGCGCGACAAGCTGCTCGCGTTCGCACTCTCGTTTCCCGGCGCCCAGGAGGATCACCCCTGGGGCGAGGATGTCGCGAAGGTGCGCGGCAAGATCTTCGTCTTCCTGGGCCAGTCGACGTC
This sequence comes from uncultured Actinomycetes bacterium, assembly GCA_963830835.1. Taxonomy (GTDB): domain Bacteria; phylum Actinomycetota; class Thermoleophilia; order Gaiellales; family Gaiellaceae; genus PALSA-612. Next base: position 90,259 of record CAWHNJ010000018.1, read on the forward strand.
CCGCCGGATGACGGTGAAGCTCGACGAATCGCACGGTCATGCCCTCTCCATCGAGGGCGCCGAGCCGACCGGCTACGGGCTCGGCAAGTCGGGCTGGGTCACGGTGCCGCTCCGCGGGCCAGGCGTCGACCTCGAGCTGCTGCGCGATTGGATCGAGGAGAGCTACCGCATCGTCGCACCGAAAAAGCTCGTGGCCGAGCTCGACGGCTAGCCGGTCGCGTCCACCTCGCGCGCGTATGGCAGTGACGGTTGCGCACCGGGTCGCGAGGCGGCGATTGCACCTGCGACGCACGCGCGCTGGAGCGCTTCGTCCCGCGGCCGACCCTCCAGCAGCGACACGACGAGGCAGGCCGTGAAGGCGTCGCCCGCCGCCGTCCCGTCGACCGCGTCGACCGACGGTGACGAAGCGCGCGCGACCTCCTTGCCGCTCTCGAGGAGGATGGCGCCGTCGGCTCCGAGCGTGATCGCCGTCAGGGTGCCGATGTCGCCCACGACGTCGTGCTCGAGCCGGTTCACGACGAGCAAATCCGGTTGCACGTCAACCCGGCGGGCCGGGGCCGCGTTGAGACAGAAGAAGCGGGCTTGCCGCGCGGCCTCGAGAACCGCACCGTCGGGGATCTCGAGCTGGCAGAGAACGGCGTCCGCGTCGGCCACGTCGACTTCTGCGGCGCCGAGCCGTGCGTTCGCACCCGGTGCGACGACGATCGTCGTCTCTCCTTCCGCGTCGACCTCGATCATCGCAACGCCGGTGGCCGTGTCGCACTCGCGCACGCGAAGCGTCACACCTGCCTCGCGCAGCCCTGCGAGCGCCTCGTCGGCGAAGGAGTCAGTTCCCACCGCGCCCGTGAACGTCACGTCGGCCCCCAGCCGCGCGCACGCAACGGCCTGGTTCGCGCCCTTGCCGCCCGGGTAGCGCTCGAACGTCGCTCCGGAGATGGTCTCCCCCGGTCGCGGCAGCCGCTCGGACTGCACGACGAGGTCGAGGTTGGCCGACCCGACGACGGCGATCGTGGGCGGCGTCACGCAGCGAGCGCGCGCAAGTCCTCGACCGCGTGGTCGAGGAGATTCTCCCGCAGGTCGAACAGACCGGCCCAGAGCGAGTTGCGGTCCGGCGCGCAGCCCACACGAGCGCGATCGGCGAGGCCCTCGAGGGCCCGGACGAGCACGGCCAGCTCGAGATACGCCTGCGCGACGCGCACCGGCGGTGCGCGAACGCCTGCGCGTGTCAGCACGTCGTCCCACATGACGAGCTCTGCAGAGCCAGGCTCTCCGTACCACGACCGTCCCTCGGCGACGTCGGGCTCGAGCTCGAGCAAATAGCGGGCGAGCGGCCCTTCCAGGCCCGCGATCGCCGTCTCCGCACGGTCGGCCGCACGCTGCAGTGCGGCCTCGCGCCGACCGGGAGAGCATGGCTTCGCGTCACCACGCGCCCAGCGCTCGAGCAGCCGGCAGAACGCGAGACTCGCCACCTCACAGGCCCGTAGCTGCCCCACGAGGCGCCGCGCCGTCTCGGCCTCGACGGCGTGCTGCGTGAGCACGGTGGCCCAGTCCCGCGTGGCGACGGCGCTCATACCTCGACGACGACGGGGAGGATAAGAGGGCGCCGCTTCGTCCGGTCGTAGACGAGCCGGCCGAGATCGTCGTGCAGATGCTGTTGGAGGAGCTTGATCTCGACAATGCTCTGCTGGAGCAGCCCGTCCAGCACCGAGCCCGCTTCCGCTCGGAGGTCGTCGAGCAGCTCGTCCGCCTCGGCGAAGCCCCGGGCGATGAGCTCCGGTGTCGCCGTCGCGCGTCCGTTGGAGCTGGAGAGCGTGGCGACGACGATCACCACTCCGTCCTCGGACAGGCGGCGCCGGTCGCGGAGGGCCACGTCGGAGATGTCGCCTACGGCGAGACCGTCGACGAACGTCACGCCGGACTCGACGCGATCGGCCAGCCGCACACCCGCCGGCGAGAGCTCGACGACCGACCCGTTCTCCGCCAGCACGATCGAGCTCACAGGCACACCGGCCTCTTGCGCCATCCGCGCCTGCGCCGAGAGCATCCGGTACTCGCCGTGCACCGGCATCACAGCCCTGGGGCGCACGAGGCCGAGCACCGTGCGGATCTCCTCGGAGTTCCCGTGACCGGAGACGTGGACGGGCGCGATCTCGTGATGGAGCACCTCCGCCCCCGCCCGCGCCAGCTGGTTGATCGTGTCGTGCACGCGAAGCTCGTTGCCGGGCACCGCCTTGGCCGAGATGATGACCGTGTCCCCGCGTTCGACCTCCACGGAGGGATGGTCGTGGTACGCGATGCGGGTGAGCGCCGACAGCGGCTCGCCCTGGCTCCCCGTGCAGAGGACGAGCACCTTGTCCGGCGCATGGTTGTCGAGCTCGTCCGGCTTGACGAGCGCATCGTCCGGGACCTCCATGTAGCCGAGCGCGCGCGCGATGTTGAGGTTCTTGCGCATCGAGCGCCCCACGATGCACACCTTGCGTCCGCACTCGAGCGCGACGTCGATCGCCTGCTGCATGCGGTGGACGTTTGAGGCGAACGACGCGACGAGGACGCGGCCCTTGCGCAGCGGGATGATCTGCCGGAAGGCGTCTCCCACGAGCCGCTCGGAGCCCGTGTAACCGGGTCGCTCGGCATTCGTCGAGTCGCCAAGGAAGAGGTCGACCCCGAGGTTGCCCAGCTCGGCCAGGCGCCCCACATCGGTCTTGAAGCCGTCCACGGGGGTGTGGTCGACCTTGTAGTCGGACGTGTGGAAGATCCGCATGCCCTCGGTCTCGATGACGACGCCGACGTTGTCGGGAACGGAATGCGCCATCCGCACGAGCTCGATCCGAAAGGGGCCCGTCTCGATGGGGCCGTTCTCGGGCAGCACCTCGACGAGCTCCGTTCGGTCGCCGAGCCGGTGCTCCGCGAGCTTCGACTGCACGAGGCCCAACGTGAGGCGCGTGCCGATCACCTTCGGCACCTCGATCTCGCGCAGCACGTACGGCAGACCCCCCACGTGATCTTCGTGTGCGTGCGTGAGCACGACGGCGTCGACCGGAGTTCGGCGCTCGGCGAGGTAGGAGATGTCGGGGAGCAACAGGTCGACCCCGAGGTGCTCGTCGCGCGGGAACGCGAGCCCCGCATCGATAACAAGGCAGGCATCACCGCTCTCGATCACGGTCATGTTCTTCCCGACCTCGCCCAGACCGCCGAGCGGGATGATCCTCACGGGCCGCGTCATCGAAGCCCAGTGTATGGTGCGCCGCGTCGAGCGGCTCGCAAGGCTTGGCTTCGCGAGCAGGGGTGCGCTGACGGAGGCGGAGCTCCAGGTCGAGAAGGCCCGAGTCCTCGGCGAGGACTAGCGCCCTAGGCCGGGACGAGCAGCCCGAGGCGGTCGAGACAGCCTCGCACCTGCTCGAGCTCGTCGTCGGTCGCCTCGACGAGCGGCAGTCGCAAACCGCCTACCTCGTGGCCGAGCAGGTTGAGCGCGGCCTTGATCGCGATCGGATTGCCGACCACCTTCAGCAGGTCGTAGGCCGCTTGCAGCTCCTCGTCCATCCGCCTGGCCTCGACGTGGTCGCCGGCCTTGTGCAGGCGGATCATCTCCTTCACGCGTGGGCCGACGACGTGCGTGTGCACGCAGACCCCGCCGACGCCGCCGACCTCGAGGAATGGAAAGACGATGTTGTCGTCGCCGGCGTAGAGGTCGAGACCTGTCTCCTCGACGATGAAGCGGGCCTGGTGGAGGTCGTCGTTCGCCTGCTTCACCGCCTTGACGTTCGCGATCTCCGCGAGCTGCGCCATCGTCTCGGGCTCGATGTTGATCACGACGCGGCCGGGGATGTTGTAGACGACCACGGGCTTGTCGGTGATGGCCGCGATGGCCTTGAAGTGCTCGACGATGCCCCGCTGCGGCGGCTTCGAGTAGTACGGCGTCACGACGAGGAAGCCGTCGACGCCGATGTGATGCGCTTTCTCAGTGAGGTGCACCGACTCGGCGGTCGAGTACGTGCCCGTGCCGGCGATGACCGTCGCATGCTCGCCGACCGCCCCGACGGCGACGCGGAAGAGCTCCAGGCGCTCGTCCTCCGAGAGCGTCGGCGCCTCGCCCGTCGTGCCGGCGACGACGAGGCCATCGGAGCCGTTCTCGACGAGGTAGTGGGCGAGGGTCGCGAAGCGATGGAAGTCGACCGAGCCGTCCTCCCGGAACGGTGTCACGATCGCGGTCAAGACCTCTCCGAGCACTGGTCTAAGAATACTTCGCGTACATCTCGCGCAGCTCCTCCTGGACGAACACAAAGCGCACCTCATCGAAGCGGTGCGCGAGCTCGGCCACGGCTGCGATGGCCACGGGCGCGGCCTGTTCCGGCGGATAGCCGTAGGTGCCGGTCGAGAGCGCAGGGAAGGCCACGCTTCGACATCCCAAGTCGTGTGCAACCTCGAGAGAACGACGGTGAGCGGAGGCGAGCAGCTCCTCCTCTCCGTGATGGCCCCCATCCCAAACAGGTCCCACCGCGTGAATGACGTAGCGCGTCGGCAAGCGACCGGCAGCCGTCGCTTTCGCATCGCCCGTCGCGCAGCCTCCCAGCGTTGCGCATTCCTCGAAGATCTCGTCGCCTCCGGCGCGCCGGATCGCACCGCAGACGCCGCCGCCTGGTACCAGGGACTCGTTCGCCGCATTGACGATCGCGTCGACCTCCTGCGTCGTGAGATCGCCGACGACGAACGTGATCACAACAACGCGTCGAGGCCCACGGTGAGGCCTGGCGAGAGGTCGCGCACCCGGTCGAGGGCGAGCAACACGCCCGGCACGTACGCCTCCCGCGAGAACGTGTCGTGACGGATCGTGAGCAGCTGCCCCTCCCCCGCCAGCAGCACCTCCTGGTGCGCGACGAGTCCGGGCAGCCGCACGGAATGGATCGCTACGTCACCGCCCATCGACTCCGCGGTCGCCTTCGCGGTGCCCGACGGGGCGTCGACTTCTTCGCCTCGTTGTGCGCCTCCACGATCTCCGCCCGAGGCATGTGTCGTGCCGCCTCCGCAGCGAAGCGCATCATCAGCACCGCGCCGAGCGCGAAGTTCGGCGCGAAGAAGACGGGGACGCCCGCCTCCTTCGCCCTCTCGCCTACTTCTGAAAGGTCTGCTCCCGACGTGCCGACGACGCAGGGCACGCCGGCCGCAACGGCAGCCTCTACGTTGGCCACGACGGCGCCCGGTGCGGTGAAGTCGACCATCGCGTCGGCCGCCGCGAGGTCGTCGACGAGCTCGTGCCCGGCCGCCTCGAGCGCCGGTGCGAGCACCGAGCCCACCTTCCCGCCGCGCCCGTTGAGCAGGAGCCTCACCGGCCGATCGTAACCGGCCGGCGAGGCTGCGCTGTCCAGGTCTCCTTAGCCCCGTGTCCAGAGTGGGATCGTCAGTGTCTGCCAGCGTCCACCGCAGGGATCGCTTCCGGGATAGACCGACGTGAGCTTCAGCATGCCGGTCTTGAGCGACCAGCGGTAGAGGCCGGGCCCTTTGAGCCCAGCTTTGAGGCACCCCACGTCCTTGCTGAAGACGATCCGGGTGGCGTTCGCGCTGTAGACCCCGCTCGACCACTTGTCCCAGGGGTTGTAGGTCCGATACGTGCCGTCTTTCGCCAGAGTCAGCTTCCAGACACCCTTGAACTGCGGCTGGGCGATGCCGTTGTCGAGCAGCTGGTCGGCCGTCACGCGCGCCTTCCAGACACCAACGTACGGCTTTGTGGCCGCGGCTCCGAGCGTCGCAGCGATGCTGGCCGTTACCGCCAGCGCTGCTGCCGTTGTCAGCCATCCCTTCATTGCACCCTCCTTCGCCTCCGGCTCGCTGGTTGCGGGCCCTTGTGACCGACCATTGGCCCTAGGGGTTGCACCCGGGTGTGATCAGCGGTAAACACGCCCGTTAACCGTGCTTATGGAATTCAGAGTCCTCGGTGAACTAGAAGTGCTTGCGGGCGACCGGCCGCTCGAGCTGGGCGGCGCCAAGCAGCGGAGCGTTCTCTCGATGCTCGTTCTCCAAGCCGGGAACGTCGTTTCGATCGACGCGCTCATCGACGGGCTCTGGGGCGAGCGACCGCCCGCCACGGCGGCGAAGTCGCTCCAGGTGTACGTCTCTCGGCTGAGGAAGGCGCTCGGCGAGAACGCGATCGTCACACGTTCCCCGGGCTATCTCCTCGATGCCACGCCTGAACAGGTGGACGCCGGCCGCTTCGAGCGTCTCGTCGAGGAGGCGAAGCGCGAAGCACCCGCCGCGGCGGCAGCGACGCTCGGGCGTGCGCTGGAGCTCTGGCGAGGCTCTGCTCTCGCCGACCTTGCTGACGAGCCGTTCGCTCGAGCCGAGATTGCGCGACTCGAGGAGCTCCGCTTGGCAGCCCTCGAGGATCGCATCGACGCGGATCTCGCCCTCGGCAGGCACGCGTCCGTCGTCGCGGAGCTAGAGGGGCTCGTTCGCACCCACCCGTACCGGGAGCGCCTGAGAGGACAGCTCATGCTGGCGCTCTATCGTTCCGGGCGCCAGGCGGAGGCGCTTCAGACGTACCGGGACGCGAGGACCACCCTCGCCGACGAGCTGGGGCTCGAGCCAGGACCCGAGCTCAGGGATCTCGAGCGGCGCGTCCTCTCGCACGATCCGACGCTGACGGCGCCGCCAGACCCGGAGCTCTCCCCAACGGCGCATCTCAGACGACCGAGGCGCCGGACCGTTCTCCTCCTGGGAGCGCTCGCCGCGGCGTCGGCGGCCGGGGTGACGATTGCCGTCCTCGAGCTCACCGACGCAGAGACCAACGCGCCGATCGTTGCGCAGGCGAACTCTGTAGCGCGCATCGATCCAGAGAGGAACGCGCTCGCCGAGGCGATCCCCATCGGAGAGCGGCCCACCCGCGTCTCGATCCACGGCGACGACGTGTGGGCATTGCATCCGGACCGGGGCACGATCACCCACCTGAGCCGTAGCGAGGGCGCGGTGCTCGGGACGGTTGGGGTGGGAAGTGCGCCGAGCAACCTCGCGGCAGAGAAGCGAGGTGTGTGGGTCTCGGATGCCCGTAACGGGAGCGTGACGCTGATCGAGCCCGAGCGGCTCACGGTGGCCGCGACGGTCAGGACACGCCGACGCCCGCTGACAGAGCCGCTTTCGGATGCGGGTTTGCTCGCGATCGGATACGGGTCGCTCTGGTATGCGTCGGGCGACCGGATGATCACACGGATCGACCAACGCACGGGCCGTGTTCCAGC
>CAWHNJ010000019.1:0-75077 GCA_963830835.1 uncultured Actinomycetes bacterium
GCTCGCCGTCCGGCAGCCACCGCTCACGCAGGGACTCGTCGACGAACGCGTTGGAGGAACTCTCGTGCGGGCCTCAGAGCAACTTGCGCCGCGCCGCCCAGCTCGCAGCTCGTTCCGGCTCAGAGCTGGAGCTTTCGGAGCACCGAGGAAGCGTGCGTCTCGACGGTCTTGATCGAGATCGAGAGGCGCTGGCAATCTCCTTGTATGCGTAGCCGCGCGCAAGGAGGCGCATCACCTCACGCTCGCGGGCCGTGAGCGGTCGAGCTCAGGGTCGATCGTCGTGGGCGGTCGGCTGCGAACGCATCGAGCACGAAACCGCAGCCGAGGAGAGAACACTGCGTCACGCCGTGACGCGCTGGATCGCGAGCACGAGGTCGTCGCCCGAGATGGCCTTCGTCACGACCCGCGAGCACCCGCCCGGATCACGCCGATGACGTCTTCGGCGGCGTCTGACACCGACAGTGCGAGAAAGACCGTCTCGACGCCTGCTGAGGGTGCCCGCGATGACCGCCGCGCCTCCGCCGCCGGGCAGGTGAACGTCGAGCAGAACGACGTCCGGCCGCTCTCGCGCGATCACCTCGATCGCCTCGAGCACGTCGGCCGCCTCTCCGATGACGGCCACGCGCCCGCGAGCTCGGGACCCACACCGGCGCGCACGAGCTCGTGGTCGTCGACGACGACCACGCGACGCATCAGGTGCCCTCTGGCAGGCGGAGCTCGACCTCGGTCCCCTCGCCGGGAGACGACGTCACCGCCGCCGTGCCTCCGAGGCGCTCCATCCGCCCGACCACGGACTCTCGTAGCCCAGCCCTGTCCGGCGGCACTGCCTCGGGCGCGAAACCTCGACCCGTGTCGCATGTACACGCTGAGACCGTCGGGCCCGTCTCGGCGTAGACGTCGATGCGGTCGGTCTCGGCGTGCCTCGCGGCGTTGACGACGGCCTCGCGCACGGCGCCCATCGCCTCGACCACGCGCGGGCCGGCCGGTGCGCCACCACCGACGACCCGAGCTCGACCGGAAGCCGTGGAGCTGCTCGACCTCGGCGCAGACTTCCTCGAGCACGGCTCGTACAGTGCCTGCGCGCCGATCGCGGTCCGCGCCGTAGAGCCACGCCCGGAGCTCCGCTGCTGCCGCCGAGCGAGCGCTGCGGCCCGGGCGGGATCGCCGCCGGAGCGCTGGACGAGCGCGAGCGTCTGGAGGACGGAGTCGTGGAGGTGCGCAGCGACGCGCGCACGTTCCTCCGAGCGGATGCGCTCGCGCCGCTCCGCAACGAGGTCGCGTACGGGCCCCGCGATCGCGGGGCGGCGACGAGGGCGAGGCCTCCCACGACCGCGGCCGTGAGCAGGGCGGCGTCGCGGCGGCGGCCAGGTCGACGTTGAGCGCGATCAGCCCCGCGATTCCGACTCCGGCGAGAACGAGGCCCAGCGCGATCCGCGCGGCCGCGTCCCGCCCGGTGATCAGCGTCTCCACGCCGAAGCGGTGCCAGGTGACCAGCAGGCCGAGGCCGACGAGGACGAGCGGCAGCGAGACGAGGATCGAAACCGAGCCCGAGCCCCTGGACGAGGAGCAGGAGCCCGACGGTCACGAGCGCGGTTGCAAGGACGCGGTCGGGCGGCCCGAGACCTTCCTCGGGCACGCCACGGCCTCTCCCTCGGCCGGTCCACAACATGAGCGCCCAGGCAGCGACGTAGAGGACGATCCCGAACCCGCCGGCGGCGGCGAGCGCGACGAAGCCGGCCCGCACGACGGTCGGCGCCACTCCGATCCCGCCCGCGATCCCGGCAGCGACTCCGGCAAGGAGCCGGTGCTCCGGGTCGAGCGCTGGGACCCGGTCTAGGGCGCTGGAATGCGCGGCGGTGGCCACGACCTGATCATTCCAGCGAATCCCATGACAGACCCTCGGGGCTTACCCTGAAACGACCCCGACGGCCTCGGGGCGAAACCGCGGGAACTGCCGATGGCGACACGACAGCCTGGGCGCAACGATCGAGACATGAGCGAAACGACCACACCGGAGATGCCCACCGGCGGGGCGGCCTCGCGCCCACAGCGGCTCGTGCGCACGCCGGACGGGAAGATCGCGGGCGTGGCCGCCGGCATCGGCCACTACGTCGGCGTCGACCCGACCATCGTCCGGATCGCGTTCGTCCTCCTGGCCTTCGCAGGAGGGATCGGGATCCTGCTCTATCTCGTCTGCTGGCTCGTCATGCCGAAGGGGGAGATCTCGGCGCGCGGCGACGCCCGCGGGGTGGATCCCTGGACGCTCGCGGCTCTTGCGGCGCTCGTGCTCGGGGTCGGCCTCCTGTTCGGCTGGCACGGCTTCGACGACAGCTTCCAGATCGCTCTGGGCCTGGCCCTCCTCGGCGGCGGGATCTGGCTCCTCGTCCGCGACCGTCCGCCGGAGGGGCTCGGTCCCGGCCACGGCTCCACCGAGCCCGCCCGACCCAGGGAGCGTCCGTCGAGTCGGGAACGAGCGCCCGTCGAGACCCAGGGCAGAGGGGCGGCTCCGGCCGCCCCCTCGAGTCGCCGCGGCCCCATCACGGCCGGCGTCTTGAGCCTGCTGTCGATCGGAGCCGCGCTCATGATCGCGGGCAGCCTCTCGGGCTGGTTCGACGCCTCCGCGAGCATCGTGCTTGCGGCCGCGCTGGTCGTTGTCGGTGCCGGGCTCGTGCTCGCCTCCGTCGTCGGACGCGCCCCCTGGCTGTTCGTAGTCGGGATCGTGCTGACCTGCGCGTTGCTCACGGCTGCGGCTGTCGAGCCGCTGGTCGACGACGGCATCGGCGAGAAAGTGGTCGCCCCGGCGACGCTTGTCGAGCTCGAGTCGAAGTACGAGCACGGCATCGGCGACTTGACGGTCGACCTGAGGAACGTGCCGCTCGACGGAAAGACCCGGCGTGTCGAAGTCGAGCTCGGCATCGGGTCGCTGATGGTCCTCGTGCCCAGGGCCCGGTCGCTCGTCGTCGACGCGCACGTCGATGCTGGCAAGGTCTCGCTTCCCGACGGCCGCACGGCCAACGGCTGGGACGAAAGCCTCCGGTATGCGAGCGGCGCCGCCGGGCAAGGGACGCTCGTGATCGACGTGGAAATGGGATTCGGAGATGCGCAGGTGCGCCGTGGGTAGTCAGCGTGAGGATCGGCGTCGGCCATCTGGCCTTCGGGCTTGCGTTCATCGCCATCGGCGTGACGTGGCTGCTGCGCGACGCCGGCCTGGACGTGACCGCCGCGTGGCTGACAGCGGTCGCGGCGCTCGCGTTCGGCGCCGCAGGCCTCGTCACCGTGCTGGTGCGAATCGCACGGTGAGCGGCTGGCCCCGTGGCACAGGGTCAACGAGACCGGCCGAGCTGCACGAGATGAAGAGGTTTCGGTCGCGGGCAGAGTCCGCTGATCAGTGATTTCTCAGATAGGCCGAGACCGCCCAGACCTCGCCAACCCTCAATCGCAGTCGGTCCCTGGTTCGAGTCCAGGCGGTCCCATCAGCGGAGCCTGCGGCGATCTGTCACACCGTGGACTTGAGCCACCAGAGGCCGATCGTCTGCGACGCGGGTATGTCCGGTCCCGACCGCAGCCCTGGCCCCAGAAGCGATCGTCGAAGTTCCAGCACGAAGTCGCCGGTCCGGATCGGGCCCATGTGGACGATGGAGACGCCGGAAGGCTCGAGATCGTTGGCCATCTGCGCCCACGCCTGTCGAACTTCAGGCCGGGCGGCCCGAAGAGGTACGCCGCGAAGGTGCCCGCGGTGTTGTTCCGCACGACGCATTCGTGTGGAACCCGTTGAGCATGTGCAGGCCGTCGAGTACGCCGCCCCACGATCGACGGCGTTCGTGCCGCCGCCGCTGGGCGAGGCGAGCACCTGGCATGACTCGAGCTGGAGCCACTCGAGGTCATGATCGCCGTAGCGCGCATCGGACGGGGTGATGCGCCGTCGTCGTGCGCGCGATTGTCGAAAGTGAACCGCCGGGCCCCCGTGGCCCGTGTACCAGGCGAGGTCGACGTCGTCGACATACGCAGCGTCGTCGCCGTCCGTGGGGGCGCCCGTCTGTTTGAAGTCACGCTCCCAGGCGTTCGGCGCGTTCCAGCGGAAGTCGATCGGTACGCCGGCGCCGTTGAACACGTCGCGAAAGCCGGCGGACGACTCCTGGACGCAGCCCCATTCGTAGACATTGAATTCACCGCCGACCGCCACTCCCGGTGTGTCCGCTGACCACACCGGCTGCACCGGGAACGGCAGTTGGAGATTCGTGCTCGCCTGCATCACGAGGCCATTCGCGTCCCTGACGGTCACCCAGAGCTCCTCGGTCGAGGTCGCTTCGCGAGGGCGCGACCTGGTACGTGATGGACGACGCGTCGTCGTTTCCGCCGAGGCTCGTCGTCATCGACGCCCAGCGGTACGTGAACGGCGGCGTGCCGCTGCGAGACATGCGCGGTCGCGTGACCTGATCGCCGTCGACGTCCGCGTCGATCGTCACGGGGAGCAGTTCGAAGCCGGGATCAGCGCGAAGACGAGAGCAGCGCCCTGCGGATCGGTGCCGTTGCACTCCCAGTGCGGATAGATGCGCGCACGCGCTCGGTCGAGCGGAGGAGCCCAGTAGACGAGGCGCGGCTTGCCGATCTTCGAGCGCGGCGGATAGCGGCTCGCGCACTCGTGCCTCGCCTGGCCCGGCGGCAAGAGCTCGACGCTCGGGCCGCGCTCGAGCTCCCGCGTCGCCCAGCGCAGCTCGGTGACCTCGCCGTCGGGCGCGTACGTCACGCGCATGCGCGAGCCTGGTCCGTCGAGCGGCACGCCGTCGAGGTCCAGCCGGTAGCGGACGGTCGTGTCGATCTGGCGCATGAAGCTTCGCTCCGGGTCACCCGGGACCTGGAACGTCGAGCTCGCTGTGCGAGGACATCGACCGATTCGGGAGGAGCGAGGCCTGCGCGGGCGAGGGCGGCGGCCGTCTTCGCGCTGCGTCGTCGTCGCCGACCGGTGCGAGCCGGCGGAGCGCCTCGAAGTCGGGAGCCTCGGCGGTCGTCTCGCGCTCGCCTTCGTCTCCGGCGCCCACGGCGACCGCCGCGGTCCATCCCCGGGACGTCGGGACGTCGCCGTAGCTCGGAGACACGAAGTGGAACGCGCCGCCTTCGTCGAGCGCGAGAGGCACGTCGAACGCCTCGGCGAGCCGGCCTGCTTCGTCCTGCGTGAGGCCGATCTTCGTGACGAGCCAGATGGACGCCTTGTCAGGGTCATCGTCCGCCGTCGCGTGCGGAGCATCGATGCCAGCCACCGAAGCGACGAGCAAGACGAGAACGCTTGCAAGGAGCCAGCGACTCCCGCGCATCTACCCCCCCCTCGCGTCATCTGCACGATAGCGCGCCAGCACCCGGCGATGACCCTGATCAGCCGTCCTAGTTCCCGCAAACCGAGTCAGCCGGCTGGCGCGCACGGTTCAACCCTAGCCGCGGCGCAAGCGTCCGCTCGATCACACCGCCGGCGCTACGTCCGTTCCAGAGCGCCGACTGCTCGTCGGTGTCCCACGTCCACAGAAGCCAGCCATCGAAGCCCCACGCGCAGGACTCGAACTGCCAGTTCTGGAGAGCGGCGGCCGCCGCCTCGGGCGTGCGAAGGCGCGCCGAGAAGCCGCCGTACTCGCCCATGATAACGGCTTCGCCTCTCTACCGGTGATTCCGTAGTTCTCCATGAACTGCGGGAAGGTCAGTTCGTCATCGGGATACGGATGGAAGTCGAAGAAGTCGACGCGCGAGCGCTGCAGGAACTCGTTCGTGTAGATCAGCCGGGGATCGCCGCGACGGGCTGGGTTGGGCTCGTGCGCATGGAAAAAACCCATCGTGACGAGCGACGTCGGTACGACCGGTGAATCGCGTCGACCATGACGTCGGCCCAGTACACGAGCCCGTCTTCGAGCATGCGCCTCCGCTCGGTCGCCGACGACAGGTCGTATGTCTGCCATTGGCGGTCGTGCGTGTTCCTGATCGGAGAGAGAACGGGGGCTTCTCCCCGTCCATGAACGCTTCGTTGATCAGTGAGTACGCGAAGACGCCGTCCGCAGGCATGCCGGCATCGAGCAGCGCCTCTATGAGGACGGTGAAGTAGTCGCGGAACGCGGCGACCGATTCGGCCGGCAAGAACCACTCCTGGAACCCGTCGTAAGCCGTGCTGCTGTATACCCGCGCGCTCCAGGTCGTTCCCGCTGGCAGCGCATCGATCGTCAACATCACCTGGACGCCGTGCGCCTTCGCCCGTCTGACGAAGTCGGCGACGTTCTCCAGATACCAATCGCAAGCCACCGTTGCTTCGTCTCCGAGGCAGAAGTACAGACACACACCGTTGAAGAAGACGCGCACGACGTGTAGCCGGACGCCTCCATCCGCGCGAGCGCCGCTTCTGCCCGACGAGCGTTGTAGCGCCCCACGTCGAAGGTCGAGTGCCACGCGCGCGTGAACCCACCCGGGTCGGCCGGCAGTGCGAGGCGATGTAGTTCGACCCGCGGGGAACGAACGCGGCACCCGTCGCGCGGTCGTAGAACTTCCCGTCCCGAATCCCAATCCGCGCAACCGGCGCCGGCCGCACGACCGTGATCGCACCCGTGTGCACGGACGAGGGCTGCCCGACGCCGAGCACGGTAGCCAAGACGACCTGCGTGGAGGTGCGCTACGAGTGTGGCGGTTCGCCCCGGCTTGAGAAAGGAGGTTCGACGCCCCGCGATCGCGAACGACGCGCGCGGCGCGACCGGTTCGAGGCGACGAACACCGTCCGACCAGGAACGAGACCGGTGTTCGGGTCAACGGTGCAGCCAGATTGCCGCATCTCGACCTGGACGTGCTCGGCCTCCATCGCGGAGCTGTCGCTCGCCGCCATCAGGGTGGCAAGCGCCGGTGCGACGACGAATCGCACCAACCCCGATGGCAAAACCGGCTGCGACAACGCGCCGCATGCGCCTCCGATCGCTAGACCGGCGGATCCTACGCCGATCCTGTATATCGGCAACATGATCGGCCCGGACGCGTTCCGAACAGCGACGGGCGCCGCAGGGGCAGTAGAGTCGGTTCGTGGGGAGGCTCGGCATCGTTGTCGGATTGCTTTTCGCCGTCGTGGTCGGTGCGGGTGCGGCGCCCTCGGGAACGTCGGTCGCCTCGGAGTCCCTACCACCCGGCTGGATCGTGTATTCAGCCGGCGAGCTCCGAGGAGCCGTTCCGATACGACGGCAGTTGATAGTTGCTCGGCCCGATGGATCTGAGGCAACGCCAGTCACGACCGGTTCGGACGACTCCCCTCCCCAGTGGGCGCCTGACGGGCGCCGAATCGTATTCGTCCGCAGCGCGGGTCGCGATAGAACCGAAATCTGGCTCGCTGACGCCGACGGTACGGGTATCCGTCCGCTCGACCAGGACCATCCGTACGCCGAATACCCACGCTGGTCTCCGGACGGCCGTTGGATCGCCTACCAGGTTCAGACGTCGACAAACATCTACAGCGGAACGCGTGCCCATACGACCTTTGAGCTCTGGCTGGTTCGTCCGGACGGATCAGGACGCCGTCGGCTCGTTGCGGGTGGCGAACTGCTCGAGAACGACAACCCGCAATACAAGATTGCGAGCGGGACATGGAGCTGGTCTCCGGACAGTCGCAGGATCGCGTACGTACGCAACGGGATCCGAATCGTCGAGGTGGCGACGGGAAGGACGCACTACCGCGGCCGAGGCCAGGACGTGGCGTGGTCGCCCGACGGCCGGCGGCTGGCGACGACGGTCAGTCCAGAGGACTTCACCATCGGCCAGCCGGACTGTGGCAGTGTCTGGATCGTCCCGCGCACGACCGGCAAGCGCACGCGCCTTACGCGTGACACGCTCGGCGCGGTGATGGCGATGTCTGCGACCGGTGGCCCCGGTGGTCTCCGAGCGGACTCTCGATCGTGTTCGCCCGGTCGTCATCGGAGGGAGGGCGAGGGCGGCTCTTCGCCATGTCGGTCGACGGCAAGCGCCTTCAGCGGGTCCTGGCACTCTCCGCCGCTCGCTACGTATGGCCGTCGCGATGCTCTGGCATGTTCGAATATGTCAGCGGGTTCGGGAGCGGCTGGATCGTGCGTCCTTCCCCACAGGGCGCACCGCGGTTCGTCAGGTTCCCGATCGGGGGACACCACGCTGCAACACGGATCGCCCCGAGCCCTGTGCGGCCGCCGGGGACTGGCGCTGCTAGACCGCCCAGCTCATTCGGATGCCGCACGGGTCGGCTCCCGGCTTCGCACACGCTACGGGCTTGGTCCTGCCATGCCCCGATCGGGCCGCCGGCCAGAAACAGCTTGAGGACCTCGACGACGTGCTGGAGGCGTTGCGCACCGCCGGCGCGGTATAGGCCCGTTCCGGAACCTCCACTGGACGACCTGCGTGTGCTCGAGGTGAAGAGTCAGGCGTCGCACGCGACGGCGACGGCGAGGGCGCCGCAAATCTGACGCATCCGCTCGTCGCTGAGTCGGCCGAGCCGCTCCACGAGCGTTCCGAGAGCCACGCTCTCGAATGAGTCCACGTTGACAACCGAGGTGCGCGGAACCGGGTCTTGGTCTGGCTCGAGCAACACCTCGCTCGGGATGCCACGGATCGTCGTCGCACCACGCATGTGCCACGAACTGTGATCACGAGGCGTGTCAGAGATCGACGATGAGCCCGGTGACTCCCTGGTTCTGGGTAGACCGTCGTGTACTTGTGCGTTCTCTTGAGCCGCCGTTCGTCCCAGGGGGTCGTGAACTCCGAGCGGTAGTTGAAGAAGAGCGTCGGCTCGCCGCCGCGCACGATCGTGCGAGCGACACCCTCGAGGTGAGGGTGGTCTGTCTGGCTGCCGTTCGTCGAGAACAGGTACTTGTCGGTCTCGATGAGGTCGAGTGCTCCTGTCGAGACGTTGAAGCGACTGCCGTGGTGGGGCACCTTGAGCGCGTCGACGGCGATGCGCTCGACTCGCCGGTCCTTGCAGACGCGCTCGAGCCCCTCCTGGAAGACGTCAGGGTGGGCGTCGCCGGTCAGTAGGCAGCTCCTGCCGTCGAACTCGGCGAGCACCGCGATCGTGCTGCCGTTCGCCGGCGCCTTGTCCGGCAGTAGCCGCTCGGCAGCGAGCTCCTCGACGTCGAGCTTGTCCCCGAGCAGGTCTGGGATCCCGCGACGACGCGCTGCCTCGTCGAGGTTCTCGTCCTGCACTCCTGCCTCGAGGCCAGCCTCCTCGACGACCTTCTTCCACTCGTCGCGCAGCACCTCGAGCCTGTGCGGCGTGGGGGAGATGAGGGTGAGCGTCATGCCGCCCGGAAGCTCGCGCTTCGGGAGTCGCCCCCGCGAGTCGGACGACGACCGCCTTCTCGTCGAAGGCCGCGTTCCAGTTCCCGCCGCGCTTGTCGAGCTGCGCGGAGACGATCTCGCCCTCGACCGGTCCGAGCCGGTCGGGCTGGAGATGACGCCAGCCGTTGAACCACACGTCGTCGAGCTCGAGACCGAGCGACGGATCGGCGAGGAGCTTCGGGATGCCGCCGATGTGGTCGGAGTCGACGTGCGTGACGATGAGCAGGTCGAAGTGCCGCTGCCGCTGCGGCAGCTGCTCGATGCGCGCCTTCACCGCCGCCGAGGTCTTCCGTACGCCCGCGTCGATGAGCACGCGGTGCACCTCCGACCGCGAGCCGTACTCGATGAAGAGCGCATCGCCCTGCTCGGCCGGGAGCATCTCGATCCGGAACACGGCTAGCGATTCTTCCCGCCGAGCTGCCAGCCTGCGTCGCCGAACGCGGTCAGGCAAAGGGCCGTCAGCTCGCCTGTCGCCAGCAGCTTTCGACGCAAGGATGTGATGAGGTCTCCGGCCGCTGTCGGCTTGCGCCGCTTCGCTGCCGCGGCGATCTCCCTGGCGACGGCGCTCGCAACCGGCGCGGCTCGCTGGCCGAGTACCGAGGCAGTTGTGCCCACGACGAGCGCTGCACCGAGATCCTGGAAACGGGACACGAAGCTCTGTAGCTCGATCGGTCACCGCGGTATCGCAGCCGAGCAGGAGCACGATCGGGGCGTCGTCGTCCGACGAGCGAACGAAGGTCGGTAGGAGTTGGACGCCGAGGCACGTCTCGGCTTCCCCGATCTCGAGGGCCGCAGCCGCCTGCTCCTCCGTCGTGTGGGAGAGGAGCACGAGCAGATTCGGCCGCTTCGTGACGCCGTCGACCCATTCTTCCCACGTCTTCGCGTAGGTCGTCTCCTTCGTGATTCGCTCGAGCGCCTTCACGACGCTCTTGATGCCGCCCGTCTTCGCGGCGTCCACGTTGTCGCTGGCCGCGAAGAGGATCGCGTGCGGGCCGTCGAGCGTGTCGCGCTCGGTCGTCGGGTCGAGGCGTACGGCGATCTCGAAGCCCTCGGGAGCACCCGCCCGGCGCCAGCTGCCCTGTCCGACGACGCGTCGCTCGATCACCTTCGAGAGCCCCCAGAAGCCGCTCGGGCAGAAGGTGCGAGGATGGAGCTCGCCTTCCCTCGCCTCGTGCTGCCTCGTGCACGCGCCCTTCTTCAGCGCCGTCTTCCAGCCGGGGCAGAGGGTCGCGTCCTTCGCCGGCGCGGGGAGGTCGTACACGAGCTCGACCGGGAAGAAGTCGCTTCGCTCGTCGACGAGCACCTGGAGCCGGTCGAGTGGCCTGTCGCCAAGGAGCTCGACGAGCGGCTTGCCGATCACCGGATAGAGCTCGCAGCCCTGGAACACGAGCGCGCGCAGGTCGTCGACGGCGTCCTCGAGCTTGCGTTTCCGCGCGGCGTCGCTCGTGGCGAGGCCGGTGAGGACATCGAGCAGCGCACCTTCGCGGACGACGCGGCCGAGGCGGTCGTCGTCGAATCCCACGACATCCTTGTCGGCGACTGCGGCCGAGCCGGCATCCGTTGTGACGATGCCCGCGTCGACGGGCTCGCGATCGCCGAGATCGGCGGTCTCGGGCACGATCGGCGCGATCTCGAGCTCGATGCGGGAGCCCGGGGGCGCCTGCGCGGGGTCCGCGAGGACGAGCCCGCTCAGCCTCGCCATCTGCACGACGCGGTTCTGGTGGTGGACACGGATCTCCGCGTCGAAGCGCTCGAGCTCGGCCGGCACCTTCACCGAGAAGGACACGGGCCTGCTCGTGCCCGAACGAGGAAGGAAGATCGAGCCGGTCAGCGGCGCTGACATCGATGGCGCGAGGAACGTCACCGTCAGCTCCTCCATGTCGGCCACAGGCCCGAGCTCCTCGTCGAACGGGCTGCCGCCGACCGCTGCGATAGCGCCCTCCTGGTTGGGCCCGATGGCGACCGCGATCTCATGGACTGCGCCGGCGCGAAACGCGATCTGCAGGGGCTCCTCGGGCACGGCGGCTTCGGTCACCCAGACGAGGATCCACCGTGGCTCGCGCGCAGCCGTGGGTTCCGGCTCGGGGCCGCCGCCATTCGCCTCAGCGAGCACCGGCGGACCGTTCGGCGCCGGCGCCGGCGCCGGCGGCGGGGACCGCGTCGCGGTGGCTTCCGGCATCGGCGGCGGCGCAGCCGCGGCGAGCATGTCCTCGAGCAGCTCCGCGGGCGGCGCGATCTCGGGCGCCTTCGGCTCGTCGCCGGCCGGCTGAAGCGGCGGGTCGGCGACCGTGGTCCAGCTCGCAGCCGCGGCGATGAGCCGGGCGGTTGCCGCCGAGTCGCTCGCGATCTCCTCGCCGAGCTCCTCGAGGAGCGGCGACATGCCGGCTCGCCCGGCCGTCCACGCGATCTGATTCCGCGTGAGCTCATCGTCCGCGGCGCACCGCCGCCAGGCTTCGAACAGCCCCTCGACGTCCGGCGCGAAGCCGGCCCCGAGCGCGCCGCTCAGCAGCACGGCGTCGTCGCCCGACTGCCGCTCACCGTGCGCGGCGCGCTCCAGTAGCTGGGACACGAGCAACGTGTCGAAGGCGCTCCGCTCGAGGTCTTCGGAGAGCGGGCGATAGAGGTCGGCGGCGAGCTTCTTTACGGGGGCGGCCTGGTAGGGGTCGTGCTCGGGGAGGCCACTGCCGAGCGCCTGCTCCACCAGATCGCGCTCGGCGGGGGAGAGGCCTGTTGCGACGGAAGCCGCGAACGTCGAGCTCACCGCCATCGGAGCCGGGGGCGGCGAGAACAGCACATCGGAGACGAGATGCCGGGCGAACCACCCGGTCCAGTCTCGATCCACCGCGGCGCGAACCCCCTCAGGGAGCGGTGCGATGCGGTAGAGCGCCTGCTCCAGCTCGGCGGTCTCGTCCGTGTATAGCCACTCCTCGCTGAGGTCAGGGTCATTCGAGAGCTGCTCGAGCTCCGCGGCGAGTGCTTCCCCGCGACCGTTCTTCGCCAGCGCGACGGCGAGCCAGAAGCCGCCGCCGGTCTTCCAGCGTTGCTCGAGCTCCTCCACGACCGCCGACGTGTCGATCAATGCCAGCACCTCGGCCGCCGCAGGCTCGTCGTCGAGCAGCGCGAGCAGCGGCCCCGCGGCCTGGCTTTCGCCGGCACGGCCGAGTGCCAGCGCGGCCCGCCGCCGCTCGTCGGGCTCTCCGCTTTCGGCCATGTGCACGAGCCGCTGGCGCACGGAGCGGATCGGCACGCGGGTCGCCGTCTCGATGACGTCCAGGTGCTCGGGCGCCGTCGGGTCGTTGAGCGCCCACATGACGTACTCGCGGACCTCGAACCAGACGTCGGGCTCGAGTGGAAGCCGCGTCAGCGCGTCGAGCACGGCGAGGCGCGTCTCCGGCGAGTTGTCGCGGAGCGCATCGAGCAAGGGCCCGGCTTGCGGGAACCCGATGCCGCTGGGAGCCGAGGTGCTGCTCACAAGCCCTCCTTAAGCCCGCACTCTAACCGGAGCGCGGAAACGTGTAAGGATCCCGACAGGGGGTGGCGATGAGCGAATTGGCCCCTGCGGCCGAATCGACAGACGCGGGTCGCAAGCCTCGGCGGAGCCCGGGCATCGCGCTGTGCCTCTCCGGCGGCGGCTACCGGGCGATGCTCTTCCATGTCGGCGCGCTGTGGCGGCTGAACGAGGCCGGCTACCTCCCGAGGATCGAGCGCGTGTCGAGCGTCTCCGGGGGCTCGATCACGGCCGGGGTGCTGGGGCTTGCCTGGCCGAAGCTCGGCTTCGATGACAACGGCGTCGCCCAGAGCTTTCAGGCCGAGGTGGTCGACCCGCTGCGGACGATGGCCGGGCGTACGATCGACTTCCCTGCCATCGCAGCTGGGGTTGCTCCTTCCGGGGGTGACGATCGCCGAACGGGTCGCCGGCGCGTACCGCAAGCACCTCTTCGGGGACTCGACGCTCCAGGACCTGCCCGACGAGCCCCGCTTCGTCTTCAATGCGACGAACCTCCAGTCGGGCGTCCTCTGGCGCTTCGCGAAGCCGTACATGCGCGACTACCGCGTCGGCGAGGTGAAATCTCCGACGGTGGATCTGGGAACGGCGGTCGCCGCTTCGTCGGCGTTCCCGCCGTTCCTCTCACCCGTCGTCCTGAAGCTCGACGAGAGCGCCTATACACCGAGATCGGGCGAGCTGCAGCGCGCCCCGTTCACCACGAAGCCGTCTCTCACCGACGGCGGCGTCTACGACAACCTCGGCCTGGAGACGATCTGGGAGCGGTACGAGACGATCCTCATCTCGGACGGCGGCGGGCACATGAAGGAGCAGGAGAAGCCCAAGCGGCTCTGGCCGCTGCACGCGTTTCGCGTGCTCGGCGTGATCGACAGCCAGGTTCGCGCTCTGCGCAAGCGGTCGGCGATCGACGCCTTCGAGGCGGGCCGCCAGAAAGGGACGTACTGGGGTATCTGGACAAACATCGCCGACTACCGGCTGCCGTCGACGCTCCCCTGCCCGTATGAGCAGACGCTGAAGGTCGCGGCGACGCCGACGAGGCTCGGCAAGATGGACGCGCAGACTCAGGAACGGCTGATCAACTGGGGGTACGCCGTCTGCGACGCGGCCATGCGCCGCCACGTCGATCAGGAGGTGCCCGCCGCGGGCGCGTTTCCGTACCCCAGGGTCGGCGTCGGCTAGCGGATAGCCGCATCCCCGCGGCGTTTGATGGGAGCTGCCGCGCGGGTACCTCTAGGTGGTGACGGCGCTCCCCGATCAGCTCGACCGCAAGCGCCACGTCGAGCTCGAGAGCCGCGACCTCGAGGTATGGCTCCCGAGAGTCGGCGTCGCGGTACTTCTCGTGTTCGTGGCGCTTGCACTGGCGAACGTGTTCGGCCAGAAGGTCGACACGGCGACCGCAACGGCTGTCGCTGCCGATCTCGAGCTCAAGGCGCCGAGCGCCGTTCGGCCGGGTCTCGTCTACGAGGTGCAGTTCACGGTCCTGGCCCACCAGGCCCTCGAGGAACCGGCTCTGGTGCTCGCGAGCGGCTGGTTCGACGGCTTCACGGTCAACACGATGAGCCCGGATCACGAGAGCTGGGCTCAGCGCGACGGCCGACACGTCCTCACCTACGGCCCGGTCGCCGCAGGAGACGAGCTCGTCGTCCGTCTCCAGTACCAGGTCAACCCGACGACGGTCGGGACGCGTGATCAGGGTGTGGCGCTCGAGGACGGCGGCTCACCGATCCTCGCCATCGATCACGAGACGGTCGTCTTCCCGTAATGGACATCGTCATCCGCGCAGCCATCGTCTTCGTCTTCATCTGGGTGCTCATGCGCGTCATCGGCCGGCGCGAGCTCTCGAGCATGGAGCCGTTCGACCTGATCATGCTCGTCGTGATCGGCGACCTGATCCAGCAAGGCGTGACACAGCAGGACGTCTCGGTCACGGGCGCGCTGCTCGCGGCGACGACCATCGGCCTGCTCACCATTCTTCTCGCCTGGCTCAACTACCGCTTCCCGGGGCTGCGGCCGGCGCTCGAGGGCCGTCCCGTCGTGCTCGTCGAGGACGGGAAGGCGATCGAGTCGAACCTCAAGCGTGAGCGGATCACGGTCGAGGAGCTCGCCGCACAGGCGCGGCTGAAGGAGATCGACTCGATCTCGGACGTGCGCTGGGCCGTGCTGGAGACGTCAGGCGCGATCAGCTTCATCCCGCGCTCGAAATAGATCAGGCCCGCAACGAGACGAGCCCCCGAAGGGGCTCGTCCCTGCGACGAGTGGGAGGGCGCCCACTCGACCTTGTGTCAGGCGCTTGCGACGTGCCGCCGGCGGTTCTGGCGGGAGATCGCGAGCGCGCCACCCACGCCTGCCAGCAGCAGCACGAGGCCGAGCGTGGCACCCGCGCCGATGCCCGCGTCCGACCAGCTGAATCCGGCAGATGTGCCGACGATCTGTGTCGGCGCCTGCGGGAAGCCGTGGTTGCGCAGGTAGCTGACGGCAAGCGGGTCGCCCTGACCGACGAGCACCTTGATCTCGCCAGGCGAGAAACCCTGGTTCTGCAGATAGCTGACGGCCAGCGGGTCGATCGCCTTCGGAGTCGCATGGGTCGCCACTTGCGCGTGCGGGAAGCCGTGGTTGCGCAGGTAGCTGACGGCAAGCGGGTCGCCCTGACCGACGAGCACCTTGATCTCGCCGGGCGAGAAACCCTGGCCCTGCAGGTAGCTGACGGCCAGCGGGTCGACCGCCTGCGTCCCGTTGGGATCCGTGACGCTCTGTGCCATTGGAGCCGCGACGGCCGCGGCCGCGAGTGCCAGTGCGATGAGCTTGATGGTGCGAGACATCTGACGCTCCTTTCCTTCCGCGACCGCCACGTGCGGTCGATGTGAGGAGAGAATGCGCTCGGGCCGCTTACAGGCCACTGACAGCCGGCAAACACGCTCGGGATGCGCAATGGAATTTCAGGATTCTCGGCCCGCTGGAGGTCCTCGAAGGCGAGCGCTCCCGTCAAGCTTCCGGGGCCGAGGCAGCGCAGCCTGCTGGCGTTGCTCCTGCTCCACGCAAACGAGGTTGTCTCGTCCGACAGGCTGGTCGACGAGCTCTGGCCGCACGAGGCTCCGGAGTCGGGATCTGCGGCCCTCCAGGCGAGCGTCTCGCGGCTGCGCAAGGCGCTCGGCGGCGGGCGCCGGCAGCTCCTGACGACCGTGCGCCCGGCTACGTCCTGCGCGCTCGGCCCCGACGAACTGGATCTGCATCGCTTCGAGCCCTCGTCGCCGAGCGCCGCCGATGCCGATCCGGCCACGGCTGCCGAGATACGGCTCCGCGCCGCCCTCGCTCTCTGGCGCGGGCCTCCGCTCGCCGAGTTCGCGTATGAGCCGTTCGCCCAGACGGCGATCGGTCGCCTGGAGGAGCTTCGACTACTGGCGCTCGAGCGGCGCATCGATGCCGACCTCCCGCTCGGCCGTCACGCCGACGCTCGTCCCGGAGCTCGAGACGCTCGTCGCGCAGCATCCATTGCGGGAAGGTCTGCGCGCGCAGCTCATGCTCGCGCTTTACCGCGGCGGGCCGGCAGGCCGAGGCACTCGAGGCGTATCCAGGCGCGCGCCGCACGCTGGTCGAGGAGCTCGGCATCGAGCCAGGGCCGGCGCTGAAGGAGCTCGAGAAGGCAATCCTGCGCCAGGATCCGGCGCCTCGACCTCGCGCGTCGCTGAGCGACCACAGCGGTCGATCCTCGTCGCCGGCGCTCGACGCTGCGGCGCTCGAGCCCGCTCGCTGGCGGTCGCAGAACCGCTCGCCCGAAAGCCGCCGCGAGAGGTGATCGTCGTACGGCTACTCGACGAGGCCGTGACGATCTCGCAGCGGCTAGCTGCCGGAGGTCGCAACACAGTGTGAGTCGCCTTGCCGACGCAGGGCGTGACCGCCCGATCGGCTCGTCTTCACCAGCGCTCGACACCTGGCGCCGGACGTTGCCCGCCTCGCGACCGAGCAGGACGTCGACCTCGTCCTCGTCGCGGCGCTCGCCGAGCTGCTCGACGATCCGGATCTCGCCGAGCTTGCTGACGAGCGCACCCTGCGATGTCGCGGTGAGTCGTCGGCGACGGTCGTCCGAGCCGGGACCCGTGCTGGTGCCGTTCGCGGGCGCCGAGCACGACTGGAGCGCGATCGAGCTCGGTGCGTGGCTCGCCGGCAGCTGGAGCCGCCGCTCCGCCTCGCCGGCCCGGCCGTCGAGGGCGGCCGGGACGCGAGCCGGCTGCTGGCAAGCGCCTCGCTCGCGGTGCAGCGTGCACTGGGTGTCGCCGCCGAGCCGCTGCTCGTCGAGCCCGGCCCCGATGCACTCGCCGCGGCGGCCCGCGACGTCGCGGTCGCCGTCATCGGTCTCGTCCGACCGCTGGCGCGAAGGAGGGCCTCGGGCCAGCACGAAGCGCGCTGGTCGCAAGCGGTCAGCCGACGCTGCTGGTGCGCAAGGGCCTCCGACCTGGCGGTCTCGCTCCGCCGGAGAACCTCACCCGCTTCACGTGGTCGCTCAGGGCCGGCTGATCAGCGCGTCGCCCATAGCGGCGGGTTGCTCTTCTTGCACTCGATGGTCTCCCTGCCCACGGGAGGGCCGTCGGGTCGGAAGTAACCGTTGAAGGTGTGCTCCACGCCGCGCACAGTCTTGTGCGTTCGCATCGTCAGACGCTGGGCCGATCCTTCGACTCGCTGGATGTAATTCGGAGCAACCGCCTGCCGGTTGTCGTCGAGCCGGATGCGGCCGTTGGGAGCGTCGAGGTCGGTACGCGCGAGGGCTGCCCGGAAGCGCTGCTGGCCGTCCGACAGGTCGCCCTCAACGGATTCCAGACCCTGAAGCACCGCCTCCATCGCGTTCGTGTGGGTGATCGGAAAGACGCTGGCTGCGAGCGCTGCGTACTCAGGCGAACGTCGTAGAGAACTCCTTGACGTACCGACTCCAGGCCCGCTGCTCGTCGGAATCCGGTCCGACGGCGCCGGGGACGTTCATGCCGTAGGCGACCCCTGCGAACCGACTCGCCTGGGGACCGACCAGCTCGAGGTTGGCCGAGCAGGATTCCACCGACGACCTTGTCCGCCAGGTTGCCCTTCACAGCCGGAACGGCGTTGACGAACGCGAGGGTGTTGATGATGAAGCCGGCAGCGAGGTAGCCGTCCACGTTCCGCTGAGGCAGCCCCGCGTAGTACGACGGCGACGCCTGCTGGGCCGGCGGTACCCAGACCTGCTGGACGACTCCGCCGAGGGCGCAGAACTCGGCCACGAAGCCTGCGACCTGTGTGTAGTCGAAGGACTGGTCGTCGGCGATCGTCACCGCGCGGCGCCAGCCCAGGTCACGGTAGGCGTAGGTGCCGAGCCCGGCCATGATCTGTGCGCCGTCGGGTGAGAATCGGAAGAGGTTCGGGACCGGCTTCTGGAGGGTCAACGCCTGCGCAGGCGAGGTGGCGACGAACGTGACGTCGGGCCAGGATCGCGCGTACTCCTTGATCGCGAGGCCCTCGCCGATGTAGTTCGGGCCGATCACCACGTCGACGCCGAGCTGCTCGACGAGTCGCCTGGTCTCCGAGAGCGCGGTCTCCCCGGTCTGGTCGCCACACCCGAGGAAGAGCCGGACCGTCCTGCCCGCGAGCGTTGCTTCCGTGATCCCGTCGGCAGGCCGTGCTCCGGCGAGTCTCGCACCGCGACGGAGCAACGGAAGCTCGGCACCGGCGATCGACGGCTCCGAGGTGAGGCCGTATGCCCCTCGCAGACGGTGATCAGCCCGATGCGGATCTCGTCCGAGTCGTCGTCATCCGCCGCAGAGACGGCGTCATCGGTGGCAACCCAGACAGCCCCGTCTCCCACCGAGAGATCCACCGGGTTGCCGTCGACATCGATCGTCTCCGCGACCTCGACCGTCCGGGGATCGATTCGGGAGACGGTGCCGTCTACCGTGTTCGCGACCCACACGGAGCCGAGGCCGACCCCGACCCCGGAAGCGCCGCGTCCGACCGGCACGGTGGCGCTGACCGAGTTCGTCGCAGGATCGATGCGCATCAGCGTGTCGTCGAGCTGGCTCGAAACCCACACGCCGCCGGCCCCGACCGCGACATCCTTGGGCGCCGAGGGAAGCCGAATGCTTGCCGTCAGCCTGCCCGTTCTCGGATCGATGCGCCAGAGCCGGTGGTCGAGCGGATCGCCGATGACCCAGACGGCGTCGTCTGCGACGGCCACGCTCGAGAAGTAGGCATCGGAGCCTTCATCGGCGGGCGGTGCCAGAACGAGCGGCTTCTCGATCCTGCTCGTGATGAGATCGAGACGCCCCACACGCCGGTCGGCGCCTGCGAGCCACACGCCCGACTCGCCCGCGCCGATAGGAGCGGCCCCTTGGAAGAACCCGCCGCTGGCAAGGCTGATGATGTTCTCCTCGCGCCCTGTTGCGGCGTCGATCACCGTGAGCGTTGGCGTCCTGGGGCCCGTTGACGACGATCGCGCGCGTCGCCGTGGTCGCCAGCTCAGTCGGCCTGCCGTGCGCGGACGTCCTGAGCGACACGCGCATCGTGTCCGGATCGATGCGCCAGACCGTGCCGTCGCCACGGTTCGCGACCCAGACGCCGGCGGGTCCGGCCGCGACCGCGATCGGGTTGTTGCCAATCGCGATCGTGTCTGTCGCGCGGTTCGTGGCCGGATCGATGTGGACCAGGCGCCCGGTCGTCGTCGGTTGCACGGTGCCGTCTCCCCGCGTCAGGAAGAAGGCGAGCAGCGCAGCCCCGATCAGAGCGGCGCCGACGCCGGCGAGAGCCAGCGGCCAGCGTGCGCGCTTGGGCTCCAGGCCTAGCGCTCGTCGGGCGTCAGCGACGAACGCGGCGCAGCTGTCGTAGCGATCGGCTGGCTCCTTGGCCAGCGCCTTCTGCATGACGCCCTCCAGGCCGGGCGGCGCCGGTGGTGTCTCCTCCAGGTGTGCGAAGAGCGTCGCCGCCTCCGATCCGCGCGGGAAGGGCGGCTCTCCGGTCAGGCACTCGTGGAGCAGGCAGGCGAGCGAGTACTGGTCAGCCCTGCCGTCGACCTCCTTGCCCTCGATCTGCTCGGGGGCGACGTAGGCGGGCGTGCCCAGCGAGAGCGCCGGCGTCGAAGCTGGGGCGCTGCGTCCGAGAGCCTGCGCGTCAGCCCGAAGTCGGCGAGATATGCGTGCTCGCGCTCGTCGAGCAGCACGTTGGAGGGCTTGACGTCGCGGTGCACGAGCCCGCGCGCGTGGGCTGCGTCGAGCGCATTCGCGATCTGCGTGCAGATGGCGATCGCCCGGCTCGGCTCGAGCTTCCCCTCTGTCGGCCAGCAGTCGCTTGAGGTCTGAGCCCTCGACGTAGCGCATGGCGAGGTACAGCTGGCCCTCCACCTCGCCGGCGTCGTAGACGGGGACGACGTTGGGGTGGTCGAGGGAAGCCGCCAGCCGCGACTCGACGAGGAAGCGCTCGCGGAAGTCTGCGTCCTCAGCCAGCCTCGGCGACGAGCAGCTTGAGGGCAACGCGGCCGCTCCAGCGCGAGGTCGTGGCCGCGGTAGACGACACCCATGCCGCCTCCTGCCTACGAGCTCCTCGCAGCCGGTAGCCCGCGATCTGTGTGCCGACGCTGCATAACGTCCTCCCCAAGCGCGTGACCCTAAAGCTTCGGCTCAGCGAATTCCTAGGGCCGACAGCGTAGGCGTACGGATGGTTGAAGGCGTCGAGCGCCTTGTCGGCGTCTACCGAGAGCTCGAAGGACCAGCTCACTCCGATCGCTCGTCGGTACGACCACCCGGTCCTCGCCGACCGGCCGAGCAGGAAGCTCTCCGCGCAAAACGGGAGCGCGAGGCTGCCGACGCTGCCGTCCGGAGGGCGGACGACATCGATCCCGATGTCGAGACTCCGGACGATCGATGCGCGAGGACGTCGAACGACGCGCGGCTGACGTCGCGCTGACGAGCCGCTGACGGACTCAGCAGCGGGACAGGAATCGCGTCAAGGCCGGCGGCGATCGCGCGCGCGATGCGCTCGCGGAAGCTCGGGCTCTCGAGCAGCCGTGCGTCGGCCGGTTCCGCATGTTTCCCGTCTCCACGAACACCTTGGGCACGTCCGAGAGGTTGAGCCCGCCGAGGTCCGACCGCACCGAGAGCCCGCTTCCGCCCAGATAGGTCGCAGGCGGCAGCCCCGTGCCGGCTCGGTACGCGCGCCGCACGGCGAGCGCGAGGCACTTCGACGGTCGTCGCGATGTCGTCCGTCAGGCCGCGGACAGAAGCCGGGTAGATGACGTGGAAGCCGCGTCCCGACGCGGGCCCGCCGTCCGCATGGATCGAGACGGCAGCATCGGCCCGCGCGCGATTGCCGATCGCGGCCCGCTCGGTGATGCACGGCCCCCAGCCGGCGTTCGACGACCGCGTGAGCACGACGTCGGCGCCCGCGCGGCGAAGGATGCGGCGCAATCGCACCGCCACGTCGAACGTGAACGCCGGCTCCGTATAGCCCGACGCCGTCGCCGTTCCCGTCGTGTCACAGGCCTTCCGCAGCGTTCCTGCGTCGACGAGCCGGTTGATCTCAGCCGGGTGCGCCCAGTTCCGTCCGTTGTGGCCGGGGTCGACGGCGATCGTCATGCCCGCGACGGCCGAGTGGTGCGCAGGCGCCGACGAGACGGCGAGCGCAAGGACGGCGAGCGCGGCGAGCGGGGCGGCTGATCGGCGCGGCATGCGCGCGCAGGATACGGACACGTAGGCTCCTGACGCTGTGAGCAGCTCCCCGGACACCGGCCGTTCGCTCGAGAGTGGGAAGCTCCCGTCCGAGCTCCTGGCCTCGTTGCTCGCGGCGCTTCCGCCAACCCCGCCGGACGTGCGTCTCGGAGCGCGGATCGGGGAAGACGCGAGCGCCGTCGACGTCCCGTCCGGGACGCTCGTCGTCGCCGCGGACCCGATCACCCTCACGTCGTCGGAGGTCGCGCGCCTGTCCGTGCTCATCAATGCCAACGACGTCGCAGTGTGTGGAGCTCGTCCGCGCTGGTTCCTCGCGGTCGTGCTCGTGCCTCCCGCCACGTCTGAGCGGGCGGTGCGCGAGCTCTTCGGCGTCCTTCAGCGCACACTCGACGAGCTGGGCGCGGTACTCGTCGGCGGGCACACGGAAGTGACGCCGGTCGTGAGCCAGCCCGTGGTCGTGGGCGTGATGATGGGCATCGTCGAGCGGGGCGCGATCGTGGAGACGGCGGGTTGCACTCCAGGGGACGTGGTGCTCCAGGTGCGGCCGGCGCCGATCGAAGGAGCCGCCGTCCTGGCCCGCGAGGCTGCGTCCCGTCTCGGCGAGCTCGATGAGGACGTGGTCGCGCAGGCGAAGGCGGCGATCCACGATCCCGGCATCTCGCTCGTGGACGCGGCTTTGCTCGCGACCGAGCTGGAGGCGAAGGCTCTGCACGACCCCACCGAAGGTGGCCTGCTGATGGGCTTGCACGAGATGGCCGATGCGGGAGGAGTGGTGATCCGTATCGATACCGAGGCCGTGCTCTGGTTCGAGCCCGGCCTGGCAGTTTGTGAGGCGCTCGGCTGCGATCCCTGGTCGACGCTGGCGTCGGGGACGCTGCTCGCTGCGTTCCCGGCAGCTCGAGCAGGCGAGGCGATCTCCGCATTCGAGGCGGCCCGTTACGAGGTCGCGGCCCTGGGGTCGGTGGAGGCTGGGGAGGGTATAGGTGTGATCGACGCGGACGGACGGGCGATGCCGCGGCGCGAGCAGGACGAGGTGGCGCGGATCCGCGGCGAGTGAAGCATCCGCGCCGTCCGGCGCCGGCGTGAAGATCCCCGGCGATGGACGTCGTACGTGCGCGCTGGTCGAGCTCCTCGTTCCTCCTCTACGCCGGCGCCTTCGTCGTCCTCTTTGCGGCCATCGCGCTGCTCGGGTGGCTGGCGTCGGAGCATTCCGACGGAGCGTTCTTCGGCTGGTCGGCGCTCGTCTTCGCCGTCCTGGCCGTGGTGGCGCTCGGATTCGAGGCGGCGGGCGAACGGGTAACAGCCGGCCTGTTCGCCTTCGTCTCGCTGGTCATGTTCTCGGTCTTCATCGGCTCCTTCGAAGACCTCATCGGCATCCTCGACGACGGCGACGGGCCCTTCGAGGGCTTCCGCTGGGGCCTGTTGCTCTTCGATCTCGTGGTCATCACCGCATCGCTCATCCTCCTTGCCCGCTTCCGGTTCCCCCTGCTCGTGCTACCTGCGGTCTTCATGAGCTGGTTCTTCCTGGTCGACCTCGTATCCGGCGGGGGGGACTGGTCAGCGGTCGTCTCGATCATCGTCGGCTTCTTCCTTCTACTCATCGGGGCCGGGGCGGATCGTGCATACGGCTTCTGGATCCACGTCGTGGCCGGTCTCGCGATCGGCGGAGGCTTCCTCTACCTCTGGCACTCGTCGGCGTGGGAGTGGGTGCTGATCGGGCTCATCGCGCTGTTCTTCTTCCTGCTCGCCGGCGGGCTCGATCGCTCGATCTATGCCGTGCTCGGCGCGATCGGCCTCTTCCTGACGTGGACGTACTTCGTCGAGCGGTGGACCGACGCCGAGGTGAGCACTCCGCTCGAAGGGGACCTCGGGGGAATCTCCTCGGCCACCGGCGGGCCGAACGTCTGGGGCGCGGCGCTGCTCTATGCGCTGCTCGGGCTCGTCTTCGTCGCAGTCGGGCTCTGGCTCGAGCGACGGCGGCCGCCCGAGCTGCCCGAGCCTGCCGCCGCCTAGCGCTCCTTACAATGGCGGCGTGATTGTCGTCGCCGAGGAGAGAGGCGAGCGTGTCGGGGCACTCTAAGTGGCACTCGATCAAGCACAAGAAGGGCGCGACCGACAAGAAGCGCGGCCAGCTGTTCTCGAAGCTCGCGCGGGCGATCATCGTCGCCGCGCGTGAGGGCGGGCCTGATCCTGCAGGGAATCTCGCTCTTCAGAACGCGATCGAGAAGGCGCGCGAGGCCTCCATGCCCAAGGACAACATCGAACGCGCGATCGCGCGCGGGTCGGGTGCTGCCGCAGACGGAGAGGCGTTCGAGCACATCACGTACGAGGGCTATGGACCCGTCGGGTGTCGCCGTCTTCGTCGAGGCGCTGACGGACAACCGCAACCGCACCGCGTCCGAAGTGCGCCACGTCTTCTCGAAGAGCGAGGGCTCGCTCGGCGAGTCGGGGTCGGTCGCCTGGCTGTTCGAGCGGACTGGCCTTCTGCTCATCGCGGAGGACGGCGTCGACGAGGACGAGCTCATGCTCGCGGCGGCCGACGGCGGGGCGGACGACGTGTCCCAGGACGGGTCCGTCTTCCAGATCACGTGCGCGCCGGAAAGCGTGGCCGGCGTGCGACGCGCGCTCGAGGAGGCCGGCTATACAGTCGAGTCGGCGCAGATCACGATGCTCCCCAAGACGTCCGTGACCGTCGAGGACGAGACGGCTGCACGTAGGATCGTGAGACTGATGGAGTCGCTCGAGGATCTCGACGACGTCCAGGACGTGTACGCGAACTTCGACATTGCGGAGGAAGTGCTTGAAGCAGCAGCCTCATAAGGAGGGGGCCCACGGGGGAACCATGGGTTCCCCGTGTTTTCGACATCCCGGAGCAGGTACTAGAGGAGGTAGCGAACTGATGGCAGTGGCAACGAAGACCGGAGGACGTATCGAGTCGCTCCTCTCCGCGCGACTCTTCCTCAATCCGCAGCTCGCAGGCGACAAGGTGTACTTCGTCAGCGACCTCGCAGGCAGGCTCAGCCTCTACCGCATGGACGTCGGGGGCAGCGTGCCCGAGCCGCTGCTGCCGCCCGGAATCGCGCTCCAGAACCCGGAGCTGCTCGGCGGCTACCCGTTCTACGTCCTGCCTGACCTCGACCGGATCGTCCTCATGCTCGACCAGGACGGCGACGAGAACTACCAGCCACGCGTCATCCCGCTGGACGGTGGCTTCCCCGAGCCGCTCAACGAGGAGACCTTCGGCGGGATGAGGACCCACCTCCTCGATGTCGATGCTGAGACAGCGACTGGGTACGCGTTCGCCGAGTCACGCGACGAGGCAAAGCTCATCGGCCTGCGCATCGACCTCGCCACCGGTGAGACGGAGATTCTCGGCGAGGGCGCCCACGGTCCGTACCCCGCGGCGTGGACGCGCGACCACTCACGTACCGTGCTCGGTGACGGGTACACGGCTGGCGACGTCGTGCTCTACGAGAACGATCCCGACACGGGCGAGAAGACAATGCTCTGGGGCACGCTGCTCGAGGACCGGGAGGAAGGCGCTGAGCATCCGCTGCTCGGCCTCCAGTCGGCCCACGTGACTGCGAGCCAGCAGGGTCTGCTGATCGCCACGAGCCTCTTCGACGATGCGTACGGCCCCGGGTACATTGCGATCGACAAGCCCGGCGACGTAGAGCCCGTGGAGCTGACCGGCGCCGTCCACGAGGGCGTAGGCGAGCTCGAGCGCTTCCAGCACATCGACGACGACCGGTATCTCGCGGTGTTCAACATCGACGGGGTCTCGTGGGCGTACGAGGCCGACTTCGACGAGTCGGCACGAACCCTCACGCTCGGGCGCGTGCTCGTGGGCGAAGGTGAGCTGGCCGGCGGCGTCGTGCACGGCATCGCGCGTGACAAGGAAAGCGGCCGCTGGGCGCTCTCGTTCTGCACCGCGACGACGCCGACGCAGCTCTTCGTGCTCGACGAGGACGGAACGCCCGAGCAGCAGACGAACGAACGGCCGCTCGGCATCGACGCGGCGCTGCTGTCGGCGGGTGAGGACGCGTCGTTCGTCTCCCACGACGGCCTGCGGACATCTGCCCGCCTCTATCTGCCGTCGCCGGAGCTCGGGTACGAGGGGCCGCGGCCGCTCGTCCTGTACGTCCACGGCGGCCCACAGGGCCAGGAGCGGCCGAACTTCGCGTGGTTCTCGATGCCACTCATCCAGGCGCTCACGCTCGAGGGCTTCGCCGTCTTCGTCCCCAACGTCCGCGGCTCGACCGGCTACGGCATGGACTACATGAAGCGCGTCGACCACGACTGGGGCGGCCAGGACCGGCTCGACCACGTGCACGCGTTGACCGAGGTGCTCCCGAACGACGAGCGTGTCGACGCGAGCCGCGCCGGCGTCGTCGGCCGCTCCTACGGCGGCTACATGACGCTGACGCTCGCGGGTAGGCACCCGGAGCTGTGGTCGGCGGCCGTGGACATGTTCGGCCCGTACGACATGTTCACGTTTCTCGACCGGATTCCGCCGACGTGGAAGCCGTACTTCGAGCTCGCCATCGGGCATCCGGAGCGCGACAAGGACTTCCTCACCGATATCTCCCCGAAGACCCACATGGACTCACTTGCCTGCCCGATGCTCGTCATCCAGGGCAAGAACGACCCACGTGTGGTCGAGCAGGAGTCGGCGGATCTCGTGGAGGCGATGCGTGGCCAGGGCAAGGACGTCGACTACCTCATGTTCGAGGACGAGGGCCACGACGTCCTCAAGCTGCCCAACAAGGTGCGCTGCTACGAAGCGATCGTCGACTTCTTCAAGAAGCACCTGTAACGCGTCTGGGCGGCGGCGCCTCCCGCCGAGCGCAGTCCAGCTCCGCCCGGTCTTCGGTGTCATCTTCGGTGTCAGGTCTTGCAAGCGCACTATTCAAATGCAAGACCTGACACCAGCATCTATGCAAGAAGCACCTGTAACGCGTCTGGGCGGCGGCGGCTCCCGCCGGGATCCGTGTCACGGGGTCCGTGTCAGATCCGTGTCAGGTCTTGCATTCGCTCAGCATGGTCACGCGCGACGAACTTGCAGCCTGCGGCCCTGAACCGTCACAGGGAGGACCGTCCGCCTCGGTCCCTAACCTCATCGTGTGAGAGTCCTCGGTATCGACCCGGGCACGGCTGCATGCGGATACGGCATCGTCCACGAAGAAGACGGGCGCCTCAGGGCAATCGACTTCGGGTCGTGGACCACGCCGGCCGGCGAGTCCCCGGCGCTCAGGCTCAGGACGATCTACGAGCGGGTGGAGGAGCTCATCGACCAGCACGCCCCGGCTGTCGCCGCGCTCGAGGAGTCGTACGTCGGCGCCGACGCCCGCATCGCGCTCTCTGTCGGGCAGGCCCGGGGCGCGGTGCTCGTCGCGTGCGCGCGCGCCGGCGTTGACTGCGTCGAGTACGCGCCCGCCATGGTGAAGAAGTCGGTCTGCGGGTACGGCCGTGCAGACAAGGCGCAGATGCAGCGGATGGTGAGGGCCGTGCTCGCTCTCGAAGCGTTGCCGGAGCCGCATCACGCCGCCGACGCACTCGCCGTGGCCATCTGCCACGCCCTCTCGCCGCCGCTCTTGAGGCAGGTGGCGGCGTCGTGATCTCCCGGCTGCGCGGCAAGCCCGTGCGGCGGGGAACGGACGGCCTCGTCCTCGACGTGGGCGGGGTCGGCTATCTCGTCCAGGCGACTCCGCGCGCGGTTGCGCAGGCCAACGGCTCGAAGGAGTTGACGGTCGAGACCTACCTGCACGTGCGTGAGGACGCGCTGCAGCTGTTCGGGTTCGCCGACGCCGCGGAGCGTGAGCTCTTCGAGCAGCTGCTCTCGGTGTCGGGCGTAGGCCCGAAGGTCGCGCTCGCCATCGTCTCGGGCTCGACGCCGGCGGAGCTCCGCCGAGCGATCGCGCGGGAGGACACCGCGCGCTTCGAGGCCATTCCCGGCATCGGGCGCAAGACCGCGCAGCGCGTCGTGCTCGAGCTGAAGGGATCGCTCGCGACGGAGGCAGTGCCCACCGCCGAAGGGGACGGCCACGTCGTGGCCCGCGATGCCCTCGTCGAGCTCGGCTACACGGTCGTCGACGCCGAGTCGGTGCTCGCCGACATCGATCCGGCGTTGCCGCCCGAGGAGCGCGTCCGTCTGGCGCTGAGGCAGGCCGCATGAGTGAGCGGCTCGTCTCGCCGGTGCTCGAGCGCGAGGGCGACGAGGAGCTCGAGCGCTCGCTTCGCCCGCGGACGCTCGACGAGTTCGTCGGCCAGGAGCGCATCCGCGAGCAGCTCGCGATCGCGCTCGAAGCTGCACGCGGCCGCGGTGAGGCTCTCGAGCACGTCCTGCTGGCCGGCCCGCCCGGCCTCGGCAAGACGAGCCTTGCACACGTCATCCGCGCCGAGCTCGGCGTCGGGTTGCGCTCGGTGGCAGGCCCTGCGCTCGACCGCAAGGGTGACCTCGCAGCCATCCTCACTGCGCTCAATGAACGGGATGTGCTGTTCGTGGACGAGATCCACCGCCTCGCGCCCGCTGTGGAGGAGATCCTCTATCCGGCGCTCGAGGACTGCCGCCTGGACATCGTCGTCGGGCAAGGGCCGGCGGCCGAGGACGCTTGCGCTCGACCTCCCGGCCTTCACGCTCGTCGGCGCCACGACCCGCACGGGCCTCCTGACGACGCCTCTTCGCGATCGCTTCGGGATGACGTTCCGGCTCGGCTACTACGAGCGGGACGAGCTGGCCGCGATCGTGCGCCGCTCGGCGCGCATCCTCGCCGTCGAGATCGACGACGACGCCGCGGACGAGATCGCACGTCGCTCGCGAGGAACGCCGCGCGTCGCCAACCGCATCCTGCGCCGCGTCCGCGACGTCGCTGAAGTCCGTCACTCCGGCACGATCACGACCGAGGTCGCCGAGGACGCGCTGGCCCTCCTCGAGGTCGACGGCCGGGGCCTCGAGCGCATGGACCGTGAGCTGCTCGAGGCGGTGGCGACGAAGTTCGACGGCGGGCCTGTGGGGCTCTCGACCCTCGCAGTCTCCCTCGGCGAGGAGCCCGACACGATCGAGGACGTCTACGAGCCCTATCTGCTCCAGCTCGGCTTTCTCCAACGGACGCCGCGAGGGCGCGTGATCACGAAGCTCGGTCTCGCCCATGTGGGCGTCGAGGCTGACGCGGACGGCGCGCTCTTCTGATGCCGGACGGCCAGATTTGGGTTCCCGGCGCGCCACAGCCGTCGCTCGAGGACTTCGTCAACCGCTTGCAGGCGCGTATCCAGCGCTTTGCGAAGGAGCATGGCGACGGCCAGGTCGCGGTCGAGGTCGAGCTCCGCGACGGCTCCGTCCATCGGCTCGTCTCCATCGACGACGAGCCGGGATATGGCTTCGTCACGCTCTCCCCCTATCGCGAAGACGGGCAAGCCGAAGAGATGATCGTTCCGGTCGCCTCGATCGCGGCCGTCAGGCTGACGCCGATGGAAGAGCACCCGCCGTTCGGGTTCTCTGCACCTAAGGCTTGAACTGCAGCTCGTGCCACGAAGGCACGGGGGCGAGCTCGAGCAGCGCCCGGTCGCCGTTCGGCTCCGCGTACGTGAACTCGCCCGAGCGCTCGTCCCACTCGACGTCGAGCAGGCCCTGCTTCACCCGGTGGTCGAGCCACGCGCTGCGAAAGACGAGCTTGCGTAGCCAGTAGACGAGCGACTCCTCCCCGACGAGGGAGATTCGCTCCCAGTGCCGAACGACGTAGTGGCCGAGCGCGCTGCGCGGCTCCTTCAGATGGCCGTTTGCGGTGAGCTCGACCAGGTCGGCCGTCTCATCGCCGTCGAGCTCGTTCCTCTCCACGAGGCCGAGCTTGACGGCGGCTGCCACGACGCGCTCCTCGAAGTCCTGGCGGCCGAAGGAGTACCGCGCCGTGATGTACTCGACCTCGTAGTCGTCGCCGGAGCGGTAGTCCTCTTCCACGTCTGGAGGATAACCACGCCCGGGGCGTGCGCTGTCCGACCACGTTCCTAGCGTGAATGGGAGATGGACTGGGTGCTCGCTCCCTGCGACACACGCGAGGCTCGTAGCCTCGCCGCCGAGCTCGGAGTTTCCGAGATCACAGCGCGTGTGCTGATCCGGCGCGGCTACGGCGACGCCTCCGCGGCACGGACGTTTCTCGCCGGCGGGCTTCCCGGCCACGACCCAGGGCTGCTCGGAGATGTCGAAAAAGCGTGCCAACTCCTCCACAAGGCGATCGCGGACGGAACCCGGATCTGCGTGCACGGGGACTACGACGTCGACGGCATCTGCGCAACGGTGCTGGCAGTCGGTTGTCTCGAGGAGCTGGGCGCGGACGTCGGCTGGCACCTCCCGAGCCGCTTCGAGGAGGGTTACGGGCTCTCGGGACAGACCCTCGAGCGGCTCGCCGAGGAGGGCTACGGGCTCGTGCTCACGGTCGATTGCGGCATCACTGCAGTCGAGGAGGTCGCAGCCGCTCGGCGGCTCGGGCTCGACGTCATCGTCACCGATCACCACCGGCCGGGTGACGAGCTCCCGGACTGCCCGATCGTGGCGACGCGGACCTCGTCGTATCCCTTTGCCGAGCTTTGCGGCACCGGTGTGGCGTTCAAGCTCCTGCAGGCACTCGCGGACGATCCGCTCGAACGCCACCTCGATCTCGTCGCGCTCGCGACGATCGCGGACGTCGTCCCGCTTGTGGACGAGAACCGCGCGTTCGCGATTGCCGGCCTGAGGCAGCTCGCGCGCACCAGGCGGCCGGGTCTCCGTGCTCTCATGCGCTCGGCGCGGGTGGATCCGGCGGTCGTGGACGAGGGGGCTGTCGGCTTCCGGCTCGCCCCTCGCATCAACGCCGCCGGGCGGCTCTGCAGACCGGAGTGGGCGCTCGACCTGCTCATGTGCTCAGAAGAGTCGAAAGCCGCCGAGCTGGCCGCGCGCCTCGAAGAGCTCAACCGCGAGCGGCAGGCAGTCGAAGAGCGGATCCTCCGCGAGGCCTCACAGCAGATCGACGAGTGGCCGGAGGCGAGGCGCCGGCAACGCGGCTACGTGCTCGCCGACGAGGGCTGGCATGAAGGCGTCGTCGGCATCGTCGCGTCCCGGCTCGTGGAGCGTTATCGCCGGCCCGTCGTCCTCATCGCCGGCCGGGATGGCGAGTGGAAGGGGTCGGGCCGCTCCCTCGCCGCCTTCGACCTCCACGCCGGCCTGACGGCGTGCGCCGAGCATCTCGACCGCTTCGGGGGCCACCGTGCGGCGGCCGGGCTCTCGATCCACCCCGACGCTGTCAGCGCCTTCGCCGAGGCATTCGCCGCCCACGCCGACGCGAACCTCACCGATGAGCAGCTGCGGCCGGTGACCATCGTCGACGCGGCCGTTCCGGGCTCAGTCCTCACGCTCGGCCTCGCTGAGGAGCTTCACCGACTCGTGCCCTTCGGTCTCGGTAACCCGGGCGTGACGTTGCTGCTGCCCGGTTGTGAGCTGACCGATCTCCAAACGGTGGGGGAGGGGAGACATTTGCGCTTCCGCGTGCGCGAGCGGAGCCGGCCTGCCGGCAGCGCCATCGCCTTCGGCCTGGGGCCGCAGCTCGACCGCTTCCGGCGCGAAGGTCTCCACGACCTCGCCTTCCGGCTCGAGGAGAACCGCTGGAACGGGACGGTTGCACCACAGCTCGTCATTCGCCACATCCTCGAAGGCGACGACCGCTACCCCGCGCTGCGCGCGCAGCTGGCGGCGGAGTGGGAGGCAGGCGAGACAGCCTGGAGCCCCGAGGGCCGCGCGATCTTCGACGAGCTTGCGCTAGGAGTTGGCGGACCGACGAGCCTCTACGAGTCCGAGACGTTCCGCGCGCTGCTCGAGCAGGAGCCGGTCGCGCTCGCAAAGGCTGCCTGACGAGCGCTACCTGCGGGCTGCGGCGAGCGAGTCGAGCTCGACGAGCATGCGGGTGAGTCGTCGAATAGCCCGTGTGCGGGCTCTCATGCGGAGTCGATAGAGCACGGCCGTCACTCTTCGCGGATTCCCTCGCGATTCCTTTCGGAAACGCGGCTCCGGTCCATGACCCCGCGTTGGCGATCTGTAAAGGCCGCTGAGGGCCCGTCTACACTTGAACCATGGCCGTTGTCGAGACCCATGAGCGTCACGAGCACCTCGTCGACGAGCTGATCGCGGACGTCGAGGCTTACAAGCCGGACGTCGACGCGGACCTGCTGCGCCGCGCGTTCGGCTTTGCCGAGCGTGCGCACGAGGGGCAGCGACGCCGCTCGGGCGAAGCGTATATCCGCCATCCCTGGGGCGCGGCGAAGATTCTCGCGACGCTCCATCTCGACGAGCAGACGCTCGCTGCCGCGCTCCTTCACGACGTCGTCGAGGACACCGGCTCCGACATCGCCGACGTGAAGGCCGAGTTCGGCGACGAGATCGCGCGGCTCGTCGAGGGTGTGACGAAGCTGACCCGGATCCAGTTCGCGAGCCGGGAGCACGCCGAGGTCGAGAACTATCGGAAGATGATCGTCGCGATGGCGCAGGACCCGCGCGTCATCCTCATCAAGCTCGCCGACCGGCTGCACAACATGCGCACGATCGAGTACCTCGGCCGGCAGAAGCAGCTCCAGAAGGCGAAGGAGACGCTCGAGGTCTATGCGCCGATCGCGCACCGGCTCGGCATCCACGCGATCAAGTGGGAGCTCGAGGACCTCGCGTTCGAACGCCTGCATCCGCGCAAGTTCGCCGAGATCGAGGCGATGGTCGCAGAGCGCCGAGGCGACCGCGAGGAGCACATGAAGAAGGCGTCACGCGTGCTCACACGTGAGCTGGAGAAGGCCGACATTCCGGCCGACATCTCGGGCCGCGCGAAGCACCTCTATTCCATCTACGACAAGATGGTTCGAAAGGGCCGCGAGTTCAACGAGATCTACGACCTCACCGCCATGCGGGTGATCGTCGAGCGCTCCGGCGAGGAGGGCACGCGTGACTGCTACGGCGCGCTGGGCCTCATCCACTCGCTCTGGAAGCCGATGCCCGGCCGCTTCAAGGACTTCATCGCGATGCCGAGGCTCAACCGGTATCGCGCGCTGCACACGACCGTGATCGGGTCCGAGGGAAAGCCGCTCGAGATCCAGATCCGCACGCGCGAGATGCACCGTGAGGCGGAGTTCGGCATCGCCGCGCACTGGGTCTACAAGAAGGGCAAGCGCGGCAAGGGCGACGAGGAGTGGACGGCGTGGATGCGCCAGCTCATCGACTGGCAGACCGACGAGGCCGATCCCCGCGAGTTCATCAAGACGTTCCGTACGGACCTCTTCTCGGACGAGGTGTACGTGTTCACGCCGAAGGGCGAGGTGAAGACACTCCCGGCGGGGGCGACGCCGATCGACTTCGCCTACGCGGTGCACACAGACGTCGGCCACCGCACGGTCGGCGCGAAGGTCAACGGGCGCATCGTGCCTCTCCACTATGAGCTGAAGAGCGGCGACTTCGTGGAGATCCTCACGGCGAAGTCGGTTCGCGGCCCGTCCCGCGACTGGCTGTCGCTCGCCGCGTCGTCACGGGCGCGCAACAAGATCCGCCAGTGGTTCTCGCGGGAGACCCGCCAGGAGACGGAGCAGAAGGGACGCGACGCGCTTGAACAGTCGCTGCGCGCGCAGAAGCTGCCGTACAAGAAGCTCCAGGGGTCGGCGGTGCTCGCGCAGGTGATCCGCGAGACCGGGTTCAAGAAGGCGGATGACTTCTACATTGCGCTCGGCTCCGGAAAGCTCCAGCCGTCGCAGATCGTCCGCAAGGTCATCCAACGACTGAAGACGGAGGAGGTGGCGGAAGAAGAGACGGTCACACGCAAGCCCACGCGTGCCCGTCCCGCGACGAGCGATGCGGTTGGAATTCGCGTCGAGGGCGTCGACGACGTGCTCGTGCGCCTCGCCAAGTGCTGCACGCCGGTGCCGGGGGACGAGATCCTCGGCTACATCTCGCTCGGCCGCGGCATCACGATCCACCGCGAGGACTGTCCGAATGTCAAGGCGCTCCGGCGAAACCCAGAGCGTTTGACGCCTGTGGCCTGGGACGGCGACGCGTCACGAAGCTTCCGTGTCCAGGTGGCTGTCGACTCCTGGGACCGCCCGCGGCTGCTCGAGGACGTCGCGCGGACGTTTGCCGAGCACGGCGCGAACATCGTCGCGTACGGCGGCGTCGTCGAGGATCAGATGGCTCGCAACCGGTACACCGCAGAGCTCGGCGACGTGAAGTCGCTGCGGGCGCTGCTGAACGCCTTGCGCCAGATCGACGGCGTTTTCGACGCGTACCGCATGACCCCCCAGTGAGCGCCCTGCGCGCCGATCGCTTGGCGTCTTTGCCGGCGACGTCCCAGAACGCTCACTGATGAGCGGGCTTCATCCGACGGCCGAAGCAGGGTTCTCGGCCACCGCGGAGGTGTACGAGCGCGCCCGTCCCAGCTACCCGGACGACGCCGTGGCGTGGGTCGCGGAGCGGCTCGGCATCGCGCCAGGCCGGGACGTGCTCGACCTCGCCGCCGGCACGGGGAAGCTCACGCGGCAACTCGTCCCCTACGGCGCGCGCATCGTCGCCGTCGAGCCGATCGACGCCATGCGGGCCCAGCTCCAGAGGATCGTGCCCGGCGTCGAGGCCCTCACGGGGACTGCCGAGGCGATTCCGCTACCGGACGGGAGCATCGACGCCGTCACGTGCGCGCAGGCATTCCACTGGTTCCGCGCCGATGACGCGGTATCCGAGATCCGGCGCGTCCTTCGCCCCGGTGGCGGCCTGGCGCTGCTCTGGAACGGCCGGGACCTCGACGACGAGAAGCACGCACACGTCGATCAGCTGCTCGCGCCCCACCGCCAGGAGTTCCCCTCAGGAGAGGAGCACTGGCGCGCAGTACTGGGCCCTCTCGAGCACCGGAAGTGGCACTTCACGCAGACGCTGACGCTCGACGAATATCTCGACCGCGTCGCCTCGACGAGCTTCGTCGGCGCCATGTCGAGCGAGTGCAGACGCGAGTTCCTCGCCGACGTCCGCGATGTGCTCTCACCGTTCGACGAGCCGCTCGAGCTTCGCTATCTCACCGACGTCTACGTTTGGGAGGCACTCGGCACGAATCCCTAGGACGGGGAGCAAGTACCGTTGAACAACGCTTTTGCAGGGCTTTTGCGCGCATTCGAGGGAGGCTACTCCTCGAGGTCGTCGCCCTCGAAGGCGCGGATCGTCTTCCGAAACGACTCGGGGACCGGTGATGAAGTGTGTGTCGCAAGCTCGACGAGCACGACCGTCTGGTGAGCGGTGACGAGCAGGAGATCGTCCTCCAGCCGGTACGCGGCGCACTCGTACGTGACGCTCGTGCGTCCGATGCGTGAGACGCGGATGAACATCTCGATCAGGTCATCGAAGCGCGCGGGCGCGAAGTAGTCGATCGTCAACGCGCGCATGACGAACTCGCGCCTTCGTCGCCTGCCTCCGAACGTCATCCCGAGATGCCGGTGGTACTCGACCCTCGCGAGGTCGAAGTACGGCATGTACCGGCCGTAGTAGACGATCCCCTGGGCGTCGGTGTCGGAAAAGCCGATGCGGTCGAGCGCCGAGTACTTGAACGGCGGCTTCCGATCGGTAACGCGGCCCAGCTCGAGCGCCATCTGATGATGCTAACGGCGACACGTTTCAGCCGGCGTGCGACCGGGGTAGGCCTCGGGAAATCCATGAAAGGGGTGGCATATGCCTGCCCGCATCACCGTGCTCGGCGTGGCCTCCATCGTGGCCCTCGCGTTGGCCGTAGGCGTCTCCGCGTCGAGCTTCTTCCCGATCCAATCGTCCAGGTCTCCGGTGCGAGCCCGTTCGCCGGCTGCACGGCTGATGCCGGGCAGCCGGGAACCGTCTACCTGAACAGCGAGGTCGAGCCGTGGATCGACGTCAATCCGACGACGCTCGAGCAACCTCGTTGGTATCTGGCAGCAGGACCGCTGGGACAACGGCGGTGCGCGCGGTCTCGTTTCCGGCCGGAGCGTCGACGGTGGGCTGACGTGGTCTACGATCGTCATCCCCGGCCTCACGAAATGCTCGGGTGGCGCCTACGACCGGGCCACCGATCCGTGGGTGAGCATTCGCGCCCAACGGGGACCTCTACCAGCTCGCCCTCGTCTTCAACGCTGCGGACTTCGACCACGGGCTGCTCGTGAGCAAGTCCATCGACGGGGGCGCTAAGCTGGGGCGCTCCGCAGTTCGTTATCCGCGACCTGGACGCGAACGTGTTCAACGACAAGCAGACCATCAC
Source organism: uncultured Actinomycetes bacterium (assembly GCA_963830835.1). GTDB lineage: Bacteria > Actinomycetota > Thermoleophilia > Gaiellales > Gaiellaceae > PALSA-612. The sequence goes on from CAWHNJ010000019.1 coordinate 35,751, forward strand.
CGCCGACTCCACGGATGCGAACTTCGTGTATGCCGTGTGGGACCGGCTGGTCTTCCCGTCGAGCGAGCGCGCAAGCGTACGCGCGGGCTTCCGCACCTCGGCGTTCCGTGGCCCCGTGTGGTTCGCGCGCACGACCAACGGTGGCACGAGCTGGGAGGCTGCGCGCCAGATTTACGACCCGGGGCAGAACGACCAGACGATCGGCAACCAGATCGTCGTGCTCCCGAACGGAACGCTCGTCAACATCTTCGACGAGATCCACAACGACAATTCGAAGAAGCAGCGTGGCTTCAGCGTTCGGGTCATGCGCTCCACGAACAAGGGCGGCACGTGGTCGGACGCGATCCTGATCGACCAGCTGCGGACGATCGGCGTCACCGACCCCGAGACTGGCGACGCCGTCCGGACCGGGGACATCATCCCGGACATTGCCGTCGCGCCGAACGGCGATCTCTACGCCGTCTGGCAGGACGCTCGCGTGAACGGCGGCGGAGCCGACGGCGTCGCGCTCTCACGCTCCACGGACGGCGGCCTGACCTGGTCACCTCGCATCAAGGTGAACAAGACGCCGACGAACATTCCCGATCGGCAACCAGCAGGCGTTCACACCGTCGGTAGACGTCGGAGCAGATGGCACGGTGGCCGTCACGTACTACGACTTCAGGTTCAACACCGCGGATCCGGATCTGAAGACGGACTACTGGGTCGTCCACTGCCACTCGGCGTGCAACAACGCCGCCAACTGGGGCGGCGAGGTGAGGCTCACGGACGTCTCGTTCGACATGCGCCAGGCGCCCTTCGCCGGCGGCTTCTTCACCGGTGACTACGAGGGGCTCGCTTCGGCGGGGAACGACTTCGGGGCGTTCTTCGGGCAGACGCACGCCACCGATCCCGGAAGCATCTTCTTCCGCAACGTCGGTCCGTAGTACTCGGCTTGCCTGTCCGGCGCGCTCAGCGCGTCGGACAGGCTCGTCTGCCGTTAGCGGGCCATCGCCTCCTTCAGAAGGTTTGGCTCGAGGGCGTGGACGGTGGCTCCGCCGCGGCCGGTCATCGTCTCCGCGGCGAGGAGGGCGTTGACGATCGCCTCCTCGGTGGCGTCGATAACGGCGTAGAACAGCGGATCGAGGTTCTCGTTTGGCACTGGGTCGGAACGCCGCGTCGGTCCGCGTGGAGAACGCGAGGGCGAAGTCTCCGCTCGAGCTCTCACCGGCGCCGCCCGTTCGCCCGACGCCGAGCATCGATCGCAGCGCGAGGGCACGGCACTGGTGCGGAAGCAGGGGCGCGTCCGTGGCGACGACGGCGACGATCGACCCGCCGCCTTCGGGCATGCCTCGGCGTGGCGGGAGGGGAACGCGTTCCGGGCCCAGGATGCGGCCGACGGCCACTCCGCCGATGGTCAGCCGGCGACGGGAGCCGTGATTCGCCTGGACGAGCACGCCGACCGTGTACTCACCTGTGAGCCGTGACGCCGTGCCGATGCCGCCCTTGAAGCCGTGGCAGATCATGCCCGTGCCGCCGCCCACGTTTCCCTCCGCTACCGGGCCGGTGCTCGCCGAGTCGAGTGCCGCTGTCGCGTGCTCCGGCCGGACATGGAACCCGTTGACATCGTTGAGGACGCCGTCCCAGGTCTCGGCCACGACCGGGAGGCTCCAGGTGCTCCGGTCGCCGGCGACAGCCGCCCCGACGAGGGCCTCGTGAACCGCCCCGACGGAGTGCGTATTCGTCAGCGCGATCGGCGTCGTCAGCAGTCCCGACTCGTGCATCCACTGGAGTCCCGTCACCTCGCCGTTGCCGTTGAGCCTGAACGGCGCCGCGAACACGGGTAGATCGGGTGGCACGACGACGGTGACTCCCGTGCGGACGTCCTCACCCTGGACGATCGTCGTGTGGCCAACGCGGACGCCGGCGACGTCGGTGATCGCGTCGAAGGCTCCGGGCTCGAGGTCGCCGATCACGACTCCGAGATCTCGAGAACGCATGGGGCAATGCTAAGGCGCTTCCTAGACTTGTTGCATGAAGGTCGGCGTCATGCTGCCGGTGGGAGACATGGACGCGGCGGACGGGTCGTCGACCCGGTGGTCGGACGTGCGCGGCGTGGCCGAAGCAGCGGAGGCCTCAAGTCTCGACTCCGTCTGGATTGCCGATCACCTGCTGGCGCAGATGCCCGACGGCACCGTGCACGGCATGCACGATGCCTGGACGCTGCTCAGCGCCGTCGCGGCTGTGACGTCGCGCGTCGAGCTCGGCCCGCTCGTGCTCTGCAGCTCCTTCCGCGATCCCGGCGTGGTCGCAAAGATGGCGGCCACCCTCGACGAGGTCTCGAACGGCCGTCTGGTGCTGGGGCTCGGAGCCGGCTGGCACGACCCTGAGTACGAGGCTTTCGGCTTTCCCACGAGCTACCGCGTGAGCCGCTTCGCCGAGGCACTGGAGATCGTCGCCCGTCTCCTGCGCGGCGAGCGCGTGACGTTCGAAGGCCGCTATTACCAGCTCGCGGACGCGGCGCTCAAGCCCCCTCCAGCTCGTCTGATCCCGATTCTGGTCGCGTGCCGGAGACCCCGCATGTTGCGACTGACCGCTACCTGGGCGGATGCCTGGAACACCGCGTGGTACGCGGAGCCGAACGACAAGTTCCACGCTGAGGTCGAGGAGTTCGAGCGAGCACTCCAGGATGCCGGACGCCCCGCCGACGAGGTCCAGCGTACGCTCGGGATCCTCGTCGGCACAGACCCCGCTGACACCATCGCGCGAAGGCTCCAGACGTGGGCCGAGCTCGGCTTCGACCACGTCGTCGCCGAGGTCGAGCCCATCACCCCCGAGTCGGTCGAGCGGCTGGGATCAGGCCTGCGGCTCTTCCGCGGCGCCTGAGATCACGGCGAGCACCTCGTCGCGCTTCCGCTCCATGAGCTCCCGCGAGCGGGCCTCGAGATTGAGTCGCAACAGGGGCTCGGTGTTCGACGGCCGGACGTTGAAGCGCCAGTCGTCAGCCTCGACGGACACCCCGTCAAGGTGTGACACGCGACCGTCCCGGCCGAAGCGCTCCTTGAGCTCCTGGAGCTTCACGGGCACATCGGCGACGGTGGAGTTGATCTCACCCGTGATGAAGTAGCGCTCGCGGTACGGCCCGAGGATCTCCGACAGTGGTTTGCCGGCTCCGGACACGAGCTCGAGCATGAGCAGGAATGGCACGACGCCCGAGTCGGCCTGGAAGAAGTCGCGGAAGTAGTAGTGGCCCGAGACCTCGCCGGCGAACACGGCATCCTCTTGCCGCATGCGGTGCTTGATGAACGCGTGGCCGACACGGTTGACGAGCGGGATGCCGCCGGCGCGCTCGATCGTCTCGGGAACGGCCCAGCTGGCCCGGACGTCGTAGAGGACCTTTCCGCCATGCTCCCTGGCCAGGATCGACTCCGCGAACATGGCAGTGGCGAAGTCGCCGGGGACGAACTCGCCGGTGTCGTCCACGAAGAAGCAGCGGTCGGCGTCGCCGTCGAACGCGACGCCGAAGTCGGCGCCTTCTTCGAGCGTCTTCCGGACGATGAACTCGCGGTTCTCTGGGAGCAGTGGGTTCGGCTCATGGTTCGGGAACGTGCCGTCGGGCTCGAAGAAGCACTTCACGGCGTCGATCGGGACGTGTTCGAGCACGGGCGGCAGCATCGCGCCGGCCATGCCGTTCGCGGCATCGATCACGACTCGCAACGGCCTGATCGCCCCGACGTCGACGAACGACAGCACGCGTTCGACGAACGCCGGCCAGATGTCCGCCTCGCTGACCGTGCCCCTCTTGGACACGTCCGGGGTCTGACCCCGGGACATGTCTGAAAGAGCCCGGTCGCGGATCTCGAGGAGGCCCGAGTCCCCGCCGACCGGCAGCGCGCCGCGGCGGACGATCTTCATGCCCGTGTAGTGCTTGGGGTTGTGAGAAGCGGTGACGGCGATGCCGCCTTCGAGCTCGAGCTCGCCGACTGCGCAGTAGAGCATCTCCGTCCCGACCATCCCGATGTCGACGACGTCGGCGCCCGCATCGGCGGCGCCTTCCATCGCCGCAGCGGCCATGGACGGCGCGGAAAGGCGCATGTCCCGGCCGACGGCGATGCGCCGAGGCTCGAACTGCTCGACATAGGCACGCCCTATTGCGTACGCGCCCTCCTCGTCGAGCTCGTCGCGGTAAATGCCGCGCACGTCGTAGGCCTTGAAAACCGCGGGATTCAGCACACGCCTGATGCTATGCCGGAAGCCCGCGACGCGTGACGACGTTCGTACAATTACATGGTGCGTGGCAACGTAGAGCGCAAGCTTGCGACGGTTCTGTTCGTCGACATCGTCGATTCGACGCAGCTCGTCACGGGCGCCGATCCGGAGGTCGTCCGCCGCAGGGTGGCCGAGTTCTTCGACCGTGTGTCCCACTGCGTCACCGTGCACGGCGGCATCGTCGAGAAGTTCGCCGGCGACGCCGTGCTCGCCGCCTTTGGCATCCCGCAGGCTCACGAAGACGACGCCGAGCGCGCTGCGCGAGCGGCGCTGGGCATACGCAACGCGATTCGCGAGCTGGATCTCGAGGTGCGCGTCGGCATCGAGGCCGGCGAGGTCGTCGTCGACCAGGCGGATTCGACGTTCGCGACCGGCGAAGCAGTCAATCTCGCGGCACGGCTACAGCAGGCCGCGATGCCGGGAGAGATCCTCGTCGGTCCGACGGCCAACCGCCTCGCCCGGGGGCGGCTCGTCGTCGAGGACGCGGGACCGCTCGAGCTGAAAGGCATGGGCGCGGCGATGCGCGCCTGGCGCGTGATCAGCGCCGTCGACGGGACTCACGTCCACGTCAGCGCCCCGCTCGTCGGTCGCGAGACCGAGCTGGAGCTGCTCCAGCACACGTACGACCGAACGCGTCGTGACGGCCGCGCGCACCTCTTCACGATCTACGGCGAGCCGGGCGTCGGCAAGAGCCGGCTCGTGCGCGAGTTCGTCGACTCCGTGGACGGCGCGAGCGTGCTCAAGGGCCGCTGCCTGCCGTACGGCGAAAGCGTGACGTACTGGCCGCTCGCCGAGATGATCAAGTCGGCGGTCGGGATCACGGACGACGAGCCGCTCGAAGAGGCGTTCGAGAAGCTCCGCGCCTGCTGCGAAGACGATGCTGTTGCCGACCTGATCGGCCTGGCTTCGGGCCTCCTGGAAGCTGTCGAGGGCGAGCGCAGCCCGCAGGAGATCTCGTGGGCAGCCCGCGAGGTCATGAGCACGCTTGCCGACGTGCAGCCGCTGATCCTCTTCTTCGAGGACATCCACTGGGCGGAAGAGCCGATGTTCGACCTCGTCGAGCACATCGCCGACTGGGTGCGCGCGCCGTTGCTGATCCTCTGCCTCGCGCGACCGGACCTGCTCGACGTGCGCCCAGGCTGGGGCGGAGGCCGCGTGCGGTCGACCGCCATCGAGCTCGAGCCGCTGTCCGAGGAGGAGAGTGACGAGCTCGTCACCGCTCTCGTCTCCGACCTGGCGGATCCGCCGCCCCTGCCGAAGGGCCTGCTCGATCGAACCGAAGGCAACCCGCTGTTCGTCGAGGAGACCATTCGCATGCTCGCCGAGGGTGGCGACCACGATCGCGTTCCGGACACGCTCCAGGCGCTCATCGCTGCGCGTATCGATCACCTGGCGCCAGATGCGAAAGTCCTGCTGCAGCGAGCGGCTGTCATCGGCCGGGTCTTCTGGAAGGGCGCTATCAAGCACGTCGCGCCGAACCTCGACGTGGAGGCGCTGCTCGACGACCTGCTGCTGCGGGAGTTCGTGCTTCGGGAGGAGCGCTCCTCGATCTCCGGCGAGACGGCCTACCGCTTCAAGCACATGCTGATCAGGGAGGTCGCGTACGCGGGCCTGTCCAAGCAGTCGCGCGCACAGCAGCACGCGAGGTTCGCGGAGTGGCTCAAGGAACGCGCCGGTGAAGAGCTGCTCGAGATCCGCGCTCACCATCTCGACCACGCGACTCAGCTCCTGGCCGAGCTGGACGGCGCCGCGCCCGCTGACCTGACGAGCGAGGCGGCCGACGCGCTGACCGGCGCCGGCAAGCGTGCGCTCAACCGGGAGCAGTACAAGTCTGCGCGGAGCAAGCTCGCGCGTGCAGTCGAGCTCGAGCCGACGCTCCGGCGTCGCTACTACGCCGCGCGGGCGGTGTGGAGGCTGGGCGACCTGACGGCAGTCACGGTGGAGATGGAGAAGGTTCGGGCCGAGGCGGAGGCCGGGGGCGACAGGCTGATGGAGGCGCTGGCGCTGACGGTGCTCGGGGACACAGTTCTCAGGCAATCGGGAGACACGGCGCGAGCGCAGGAGCTCATCGACCGCGCCCTGGAGCTCCAGAAGGACGAGACGGACGTCGACGCGCACTTCGACGCGCTCATCGTGCGAGTAGGCATCGCCAGTATGCGTGGCTCGATGACCGAGGCCGTTCCGTACATCGAGCAGGCCTTCGCCGTCGCGCTCGCGGCCGGCCGCAAGGATCTCCAGACCATCGCCTCGCAGGCACTGGCCCAGGCGCATATCGTCCGGCTCGAGCTGGACAAGGCCGAGCGTCTGATCCAGAAGGCCGTCGAGTTGGCCGACGAAAGCGGAAGTCCTCGCGCGAGGGGCCAGGCCTTGCTCACCCTAGGCTGGCTCCATCGCATGCGGAAGGAGTACGAAGCGGCCGAGGGGGCGTATGACCTGGCGCGCGAGCTGTTCGCCGAGATCGGTCACGCGACGTTCTTCTCGTACTCGCTCTCCCGCATGGCGGACGTGGCCTTCGAGAAGGGCGAGCTCAAGCGCGCCGAGAAGCTCATGCGCGAGTCCATCCGGCTGCTAGCCCCGCTCGGTCAGCACCGCGAGCTCGCGGAGGCGCAGGCCGAGCTCGGTCGCGTGCTCGCCGAGCAGGGGAAGGTCGACGAGGCGGAGCGGTTCGTTGCCGAAGCACAGGAGTACTTGCCTTCCGCAGAGCCGCAGCTTCGGCTCTTCATCGTGCTCGCGGAGGCCGCGGTGCGTGCCGCGCAGGAGCAAGAGGAGGAGGCAGAAGCGCTTCTGGTCGAGGCGCTCACGATCTCAGACGAGATCGACTTCAAGGCTTACCAGGCAGAGGTCTTGGAGCGGATCATCCGCTTCCTCGGGGAGTGCGGCCAGGACGGGAAGGCGGCGCCCTACGAGGAGCGTCTCGCAGCGCTCGTGCCTGCCGAGAGCACGGCAGAGATAGCCTGATTCGACTCCTCGTCCGGCGACTCGCCGATGACGGTGGCCGGCCGGTCGAATCGATCCAGCGCTTCGCGTAGCGGGTCTGCGCGCAGCGTCCCTTCACCGTAGGCGAGGTGTTTCGTCTCGTTGCGGTTCGCGAAGGCAATGTCGGAGAAGTGAATGTGGAACGGCGCGCCAGGCTCCATGACGCCGTCCACGGCCTCGAGGGCAGCCCGAAACGGCTCCGCGTCCGTGAACTCGCCGTCGCTCGTGGCGTGCATGTGCGCGAAGTCGAGCACCGCCCGTACCCAGCCGGTGCGCCTCGAGATCTCGACCACGTCGTCGAGCGAGCCGAGGTCGCGCACGCGGCCCATCACCTCGACGCCGAAAGGAACCGCCCGGTCCTTGCCCTCGAGCCGCCCGCGGAGCTCGCCCAGCTGCTCGACGACGGCGTCGAGCGCATCCTCGCGTGAGCGCTCGAGCAGGAAGCCGGGATGGAACACGACGAGCTCGGCCCCGCACGCCTTCGCAATTCCCGCTGAATGGTCGAGCATGCCGACCGCCATGTTGAGCTTCTTCCCGCGCTCGGCATGGCCCATGAAGCCGGCCAGCGGGGCGTGGACAGAGAGCGCGATGTCACTCTCGCGAGCGAGCTCACCGAGTCGCGCCGCGAAGTCGTAGTCCATCCAGAAGCGCGTCTCGAAGTCGATTTCGCACGCCGTGTAGCCCCGTTCCAAAAGCAGCTCTATGGCTTCGGCAGGGCCTTCCTGGGACGGCACGCGCGCGGGCCCAAAGCGAATCTTCGCCACAACGTGACGCTATCGCACACGTCGTCCGACGCTGGTTCTACGGTGTTCCGCATGGCTAAGAGACCTTCCCGAGTCGACTTGCTCGAGCTCGATATCGACCTTCGGCTGGCCGACCTCTGGCGCGAGCTGTCCGAGATCACGGACTGGAACCTCGAGATCGCGGCGGCGTTCATGCGTGCCGCCTACGGCAAGGGATACTGCGACGCGCTGACCGAGGACGACCCAGGGTCCCTCTGCCTCGACCACGGGTATCGGCTGCCCGACAAGCGGGACGCTGAGCGGTCGAAAGGCTGACCGATCGAAAGATCGGGGCGGTCCGGCTGATCAGTGTAGCCGCGCGCTAGAATCGCCTTCGTGGCGCGAAAGCGCAGTCCCGCGCGGCTCGTGGTCGCCCTGTCCGTCGCTGCGGCGCTCGCCGTCTTCCTGCTGTACACATCGATCGCGGGCGGCACGACGGCCTCGCTTCGGCCGAGCCAGCTCGCAGCGCATGCGAACGAGAAGGTGCAGCTTGCGGGTCTCGTGCTCGGCCCGGTGGCCGGGGACCCGTACGAGGACGGCATGCGGTTCCGGCTGCGAGACATCGACGGCAAGGCAACGGTTCGCGTCGTCTACACCGGCTCCAAGCCGGACCTCTTTCGTCCGGGACGTCACGTGTACCTCAAGGGGCAGCTGCAGCAGGGCACCTTCGTCGGCGAGCGCAACTCGCTCGTGACGAAGTGCCCGTCGAAGTACGTCCCCAAGAAGCAGACGTAGACCGTGGCGGAGCTCGGGCGCGCGGCGCTCATCGTCTGCCTCGGGCTCTCGGTCTACGCGCTCGCGGCGGGGTCGCTGGCCGCATGGGAGGGCCGGCGACGGCTTGCCGCGTCGGCGCAGAACGCGCTCGTCGCGGCCTTCGCAGCCGCGGCCGTCGCGTCTGCGGTGCTCATAACCGCCCTCGTGCGTCACGACTTCTCGTTCGTCTACGTCGCCGACTTCACGAGCGAGCGGCTGCCGCTCGGCTACACGCTGTCCGCGTTCTGGGGCGGGCAAGCGGGATCGCTTCTGCTCTGGCTGCTCGTGCTCACGGGGATGAGCACCGCCGCCGTGCTCTTCAATCGGTACGCGGGACGCGAGGTCATCGCGTGGGCAGTGCCCGTGCTCGGGCTCGTGGCGGCCTTCTTCGCGTTCCTGCTCGTCGCTGTCGCCAGCCCCTTCGAGACACAGCCGGCGCCGGCGGACGGCGCCGGCCTCAACCCGAGCCTCCAGAACCCGTACATGGTCGTGCACCCACCGATGCTCTATCTGGGCTACGTCGGGCTCACGATCCCGTTCGCCTTCGCCATCGGCGCACTGCTTGCCGGCCGCGCGGACGAGCGCTGGATCGTCGCCACCCGTCGCTGGACGCTCGGAGCCTGGGCGTTCCTCGGCTTCGGCCAGTTGCTCGGCGCGCATTGGGCCTATGTCGAGGTCGGCTGGGGCGGCTACTACGCGTGGGATCCCGTGGAGAACGCGGCGCTCATGCCGTGGCTCGCGGCCACGGCCTTCCTCCACTCGGTCATGGTGCAGGAGAAGAAGGGGATGCTGAAGGTCTGGAACGTCCTGCTCGTGGTCCTCGCGTTCTGCCTCGCGATCTTCGGGACGTTCCTGACCCGTTCCGGGATCGTCAACTCCATCCACTCGTTCACGCAGAGCTCGATCGGGCCGTGGTTCCTCGGCTTCATCGTGCTCGTGACGCTCGGATCGATCGCGCTCGTTCTCTACCGGCTGCCGCTGCTTCGCGCGAAGACGAGGCTCGAGTCGGCGATTTCGCGTGAAGCTGCGTTCCTCTACAACAACCTCCTGCTCGTCGCGCTCTGCCTCACGATTCTCTGGGGCGTCGTCTTCCCGATCGTCTCCGAGGCGGTACGCGGCGAGTCCGTGACCGTCGGTCCGCCGTACTTCAACTTCTTCCTGCGCGTCTTCGGGCTGCCCCTGCTGTTGCTGATGGGCATCGGGCCGCTCGTCGCGTGGCGGCGCGCGTCGATCGCCTCGCTCAAGCGTACGCTGGCGTTGCCCGCACTCGTCGCGCTCGTCACCGGAGGGGCGCTCCTCCTCTTCGGCGCAGGCTCATCACTCCCAGGGCTCGTCACGTACACCTTCAGCGCGTTCGTCATGGCATCGATCGTGACCGAGTTCGCCAAGGGAACGCAGGCGCGGCGAGCGCTCGCGGGCGGCAGCCTCCTGAACGCGTTCACGGGACTGATCGCCAGGAATCGCCGCCGCTACGGGGGCTACGTCGTCCACGCCGCGATCGTGCTGCTCGCCGTCGGTGTTGCGGGCTCCTCGCTCTACCAGACGACGAGGGAGGCCAAGCTCTCACCCGGCCAATCGATGGAAGCGGCCGGCTACACGATCACGTACCGCCAGCTGACACGAGAAGAGCGGTCGAACCACACGGCCGTGCGCGCCCACGTCGACGTCTTCCGCGACGGAGAGCTCGTCTCCCGGCTCGAGCCAGGGAAGAATCGCTACGCCGCCGAGCAGCAGGTCTCGAGCGAGATGGCGATCTACACGAGCTGGTTGCGGGCCGAGGACGTCGACGTCATCGCCGATCAGATCAATCCCGACCAGAGCGTGCACTTCAAGGTGTTCGTCAAGCCCCTCGTCAACCTCATCTGGCTCGCAGGCTTCGTGTTCGTCGGCGGAGCGCTGATCGCGCTGTGGCCGGACGCTCGCGAGAGCCGTCGCTTCGCAGAGCGCTACGAGCGCGCGGTGGGGGTGAGAGCATGAGCGCGTCGACCTGGGCGCTGCTGCTGGGCGGGCTTCTCGCTGCCGCCTGTGCCGTCTACGTTGCGAGGCCGTTTCTCCGCGAGCCGGCGCTCGGCGCCGCTCAGGACCGGCTCAGCCCGCTCGACGAACGGGGCCGTGAGCGCCTTGCGCTGATCGAGGAGCGTGACCGCGCCCTCGACGCCTTGAAGGAGCTCGAGCTCGACCACCGCACGGGCAAGGTGTCCGACGAGGACTACCGCGCGCTCGTCGCGCCGCTGCGGGCCGAGGCGGCCCGGGCGATGAAGGCGCTCGAGTAGACCCTCGAACACGCGGGGAGGGGTCGTAGAGCCCCCGGCGAACGTCGCCGCATGGTCCGCCGGGCGGCTCTCGTGCTCGTGCTCGCCGTCGTCGCGGCCGCTCCGGCAGGCGCGGACACGATCGTCGAGCGCAAACAGTCCGTCGACGCGAAGATCGCGGCGCTCGGCGAGCAGGTCGCGAAGACCCAGGAGCGAGAAGAGTCGCTCCGCGCCGAAGTCGAGGCCGTCTCGTCCGAGATCCGCGCTCTTGCCCAGCGCGTGAACGACATCTCGGCCGACCTCGAGTCCCTCGAGCACGAGCTCGATCTGCGCCGGGGGCGCCTCCGGCGGCTGAACGAGCTGTTCCGGCTCCAGACCGAACGGCTGAAGCTTCTGCGGCGCCAGCACGCCATTGCCTTGCGCCGGCTTGGCGATCGCGTCGAAAGTCTCTACCGCCAGGATCGGCCCGACACGCTCTCGCTGTTGCTCTCCTCCACGAGCTTCACGGACGCGCTCGACGTCTTCGATTACGTACAGCGCATTGCCGATGCCGACCGGCACATCGCGAACGAGGTAGGCGCGGCGAAGAACCGCATGAGGATGCAGCGGGAGGAGACGAGAACCACACGTAAGCGGCATCGCCAGGAGACGCGTGTCGTCGCCGTCCGTGTTGCCCAGGTGCGCGCGCTTCGCGACAGGCTCGCAGCCTCCCGAAGCGGCCTCGTGGCCGCGCAGGCGCAGCGGCAGCAGGATCTCGCCGACCTGACGGCGATCGAGCGAGAGCAGCTCGAGGAGATGGAAGCGCTCCAGGAAGTGAGCGCCACGCTTGCCGCGAAGATCCAGGCTGCCCAGGCGGAGGCTGGCACCGGCGGCGGGTCCCCTTCGGCCGCCGGCTTCGTCTGGCCTGTCCTCGGGCCGGTGACGAGCCCCTTCGGCTGGCGGTGGGGGCGGATGCACGAGGGCATCGACATCGGCGTCCCCTCGGGCACGCCGATCCGCGCCGCGGCACCGGGAACCGTCATCTACGCAGGCTGGCTCGGCGGCTACGGCAACCTCACCGTCATCGATCACGGCGGTGGCGTCGCCACCGCATACGGCCATCAGTCCAGCCTCGCCGCCGGCAACGGCGCGTCAGTCGCGCAGGGTCAGGTGATCGGCTACGTCGGCTCGACCGGGCACTCCACCGGCCCGCATCTCCACTTCGAGGTGCGCGTCAACGGCGTGCCCCACGACCCGTTGGGATATCTGTCCTAGAGCCTGGCGAGGTGCAGGTCGGGAAGGTTCCGATACCGCTCCTCGAGGTCGAAGCCGTAGCCCACGAAGAACTCGTCGGGCGCAGTGAAGCCGACGTACCGCACCGGCAGGTCGTCCACCACTCGTCGGTATGGCCGGTCGAGCAGTGTGACGACGGCAAGTGAACGCGGCGAGCGAAGCCCGAAGGACTTCGTCAGGTAGTTGAGGGTGAGCCCCGTGTCGACGACGTCCTCCACGACCAGAACGTCGCGGTCGAGGATGTCGGCGTCGAGATCCTTCAGGAGACGCACGGCGCTCTCACCACCGGTCGAGCGGCCGCCATAGCCCGCAAGCTCGACGAAGTCCAGGCGGTGGACGATGGGGAGTGCACGCGAGAGATCGGCGAGGAACATGAAGCTCGCCTTCAGTGCCGCCACGAGCACGGGCTCGCGCCCCACGTAGTCGGCCGCGATCTCGGCGCCCAGCTCGCGGACACGCGCATGGATCTCCCCTGCGGAGAGGTAGACCTCGCCGATGCGAGGATCGGCGTACGGGGCGCTCTCGAGCGCCGCTAGCTGGCTAGATCGAGTCGGTATCTCTGGGCGAGGCGTTCGATGTCGCGCTTGTAGAAGAGCTTCACTCGGACGTCCGGATACCGCTCACGCACCTTCCGCAGCTTCCGGTTCTTGCGGGTGACGAGCGACTGCTTCATCACCGTTACCTCGATGTAGAGATCCTGCTCCGGGAGGTAGAAGTCCGGCGTAAAGGCCTCCACGACTCGCCCCTCGTCGTCCTCTTCGAGCACGAACGTCCGCGGCTCGTACGCCCAGGGGATGCGGTAGTAGTCGAAGATCTTCGCGCACTCGAGTTCCGCCTCATTGGCGAACTGCGGCGCGCCGGAGCCTGAATATGCCTGGAAATTCGGTATTTCCGAGAGCACCGCAGGAAGGGTAGCAACCGGTCCGGACACCCACCGTTAGGCAACGTGGTAGAAGGCTGGCAAGCGACCTTCGAGGGGGAACCATGAGCAAGGCGTACGAGGAGCTCACCACGAGGCTCGGCGAGATCGTCGATCTCGCTCAAGCGGCGGCGGTCCTCAACTGGGATCACCGGACGATGATGCCCCGCAACGGCGCCGGCGCACGCGCCAATCAACTCGGGTCGCTCTCGAAGATCATCCACACGAAGTTCGCCGATCCGGAGCTGGGGAAGCTCCTCGACGAGGCCGCGCCGTGGGCAGAGGACCAGGGCTACGACTCGCTCGAGGCCAGCCTGATCCGCGTCGTCCGCCGCGACTACGACAAGCTCGTGCGTGTACCTCCTGAGCTCTCCGCCGAGCTGGCACGCACCGGAGCGATCGCCGAACCGGTCTGGGAAGAGGCCCGCAAAGCTTCCGACTGGGCGATGTTCCAGCCGCATCTGGAGAAGCTCATCGACCTCCGTCGCCAGTACGTCGACTGCTTCGATCCCGCGGACGAGGACTACGACCACCTCCTCGACATTTACGAGCCGGGCATGAAGACGGCTGACGTGCGTACCGTGTTCGACGAGCTGAAGGAGGGGCTCGTGCCCCTCATCGCAGAGGTCGTGGAGCGCGCGGACGCCGTGGACGCCTCGTTCCTCGAGGGCGACTTCCCCATCGATGCGCAAAAGCGGGTGGAGGGCAAGATCCTCGCCGACTTCGGCTTCACCAAAGACTCCTGGCGGCTCGACGAGACCGTGCACCCGTTCGCATCGCGCTCGGGGATGGACGACATCCGCCTGACGACGAAGCACCTGCCCGACAGCCTCAGCTCGATCTTCTCCTCGATGCACGAGTTCGGTCACGGCATCTACGAGTACGGCGGCGACCGGGCGTTCGAGCGCACGCCGCTCGCCCGCGGCACCTCCCTCGGCTTCCACGAGTCCCAGAGCCGGATGTGGGAGAACCTCGTCGGCCGTAGCCGGCCGTTCTGGCAGCACTACTACCCGCTCGTACAGGAGGCGTTCTCGTCCCAGCTAAACGGCGTCGACGCCGAGGGCTTCTACCGGGCCGTCAACCGCGTACGGCCGTCGCTCATCCGCATCGAGGCGGACGAGGCCACGTACAACCTCCACATCATCCTTCGCTTCGAGCTCGAGCAGGAGATGATCACGGGGCGTCTCGCCGCTGCCGACATCCCGGAGGCGTGGGACGCGAAGATGATGGAGTACCTCGGCGTCGAAGTGCCCGACGTCGCCGACGGGGCGCTCCAGGATACGCACTGGTCGGGTGGCTCGATCGGGTACTTCTCCACGTACGCGCTCGGCAACGTCGTCTCCGCCCAGCTCTGGCAGCGGATCTCGAAGGAGATCCCCGACGTCTACGAGCAGATAGGCCGAGGCGAGTTCATTCAGCTCCGGGAGTGGCTCCGGGAGCACATCCACCAGCATGGGAGGAAGTACATGCCGCAGGAGCTGATGCAGCGGGTGACCGGCTCGAAGCTGGACCCGAAGCCGTTGCTCGCGTACCTCCGGGGCAAGCTCGGCGAGATCTACGGGCTCGATTCGTAGACTTCGTTCATGGCGGGCGGCGAAGAACGTCCCTTCCGGATCGCGCACGTCTCCGACGTCCACTGCGGAGGCCCGTACTTCGTGCCCACACTGATCGAGCGCGCGATCGCCGAGATCAACGACTGGGGCCCGGACCTCGTCGTCTGCTGTGGCGACCTGACCACGTTTGGCTACAAGCCCGAGTTCGCCGAGGCGCGGGCCTACCTCGACCGGATCGAGTGCGAGTCGTTCGTCGTCATCCCCGGCAACCACGACTCGCGCAACGTCGGCTACGTCCACTTCGAGGAGTTCTTCGGCGATCGCAACTCCGTGCTCCAGGTGGGCAACGTCACCGTCGTCGCCGTCGACTCCACCGAGCCCGACCTCGACCACGGACGCATCGGCCGCGGCCGCTATGAGTGGATCGAGGAGCAGTTCGGCACCGCGGCCGAGCTCCGCGTGTTCGTCCTTCACCATCACCTGCTGCCCGTGCCGGGAACGGGCCGCGAGCGGAACATCGTCTACGACGCGGGCGACGCCATCGAGTGCCTCCAGCGCTCGGGAGTCGACCTCGTGCTCTCCGGCCACAAGCACGTCCCGTACGCGTGGCGGCTCGAAGACATGTTCATCGTCAACACCGGCACGGTGTCGACCCTCCGCCTCCGGGGCAACACGAGACCCTGTTACAACGTCATCGAGGTCGACGGCGAGCACGTCGAGGTGCGCCGCCGTTACCCGTACCACGGCGAGGAGCTGATGATCCGCTTCTCGACGGAGACGCTCGACTACGTGAAGTCGACCGAGGAGATCGAGGAGGAGGTCGGGGCGGGGTGAGCTTGCTCACGTCGCTCGGGCGTCGCTGGCCAAGGAGGCAAGCGAGCGGCGCGCAGGACAGTACACACCAGTACGGCCAAGCGCCGCGAGCGCAGCTTCCTGCCGCCAGCGGCGTCACACTTCGGCGGAGCCCGGCTCCGCCGGGCAGCAGCCGAAGGGGGCGAGCGTCGTGAGAGCCGTTGCCCTGATCGACGGCGAGCATTACGCCGACGTCGTGCGCGCCGCGCTCGACGAGCTGCCGTACGAATTCGTGGCGGCCGTGCTCGTCGGAGGAGTGGAGAAGCTGCGCGGCGGGGAGGAGTACGGCGTCCCCGTGCTCGAAGATCTCGACGCGACGCTTGCCTACGAGCCGCAGCTCGTCGTCGACCTCTCGGACGAGCCGGTGCTCACGCCCGAGCGCCGTCTGCTGCTCGCGAGCCGCTCGCTCGCGCTCGGACTGCGGTACGTCGGCCCCGACTTCGAGTTCGAGCCTCCGAGCTACGAACCGTTCGCCCTGCCGTCGCTCGCCGTTGTCGGCACGGGGAAGCGCATCGGCAAGACGGCGCTCACCGGCCAGCTCGCACGCGTGCTGTCCCGCGAGCGCGACGTCGTCGTCGTGGCCATGGGCCGTGGTGGTCCCGCCGAGCCAGAGCTGATCGAGGCGACGCCGACGCTCGACACGCTGCTCGAGCTCTCGCGATCAGGCCGCCACGCAGCCTCCGACCATCTGGAGACGGCCGCGCTCGCCGGCGTGCGCACGATCGGCTGCCGGCGCTGCGGCGGCGGGCTCGCCGGCCAGGTCGCGAGCTCGAACGTGTCCGAGGGAGCACGTCTGGCGGAGGAGCTCGCGCCGGACATCGTCGTGTTCGACGGCAGTGGCGCCAGCATCCCGCCGGTTGCGACCGACCGGCGCATCCTCGTCACGTCCGGCGCGCAAGACGTTCGCGCGGGCCTCAACGCCTACCGTGTCCTCGTGTCCGACCTCGTCGTCGCGATCGGTGTCGACGATTCTCAGGCGGCGGCCATCCGCAAGCTGAAGGACGTTCCCCTCGTGCGCTGCGAGCTCCGTCTCGAGCCGGTGGAGCCCTTGGAGGGCCGTGTCGCCGTGTTCGCGGCAGGGCCTGCATCGACCGGCCATCTCGACGCTGATGTCGTCGCGACGTCCGCGAACCTTGCGGATCGGGCCAGCTTGCGCAACGATCTCGCTTCCATCGATGCCGAGACCTACGTGATCGAGATCAAGGCAGCCGCAATCGATGTCGTCGCCGAGGCCGCGCTCGAGCGCGATGCCCGCATCGTGTTCGCGCGCAACGACGTCGTGCCGCTGCCGGGCGAGCCCGATCTCGACTCCGAGCTACTCTCGCTCGCCGACGCGGCAGTCGCCGAAAGGGTGCCTGCATGAGGGCCTGGCAGGCGACGAGTGCCTGCTCGTCCCTCGGCGAGGGGCGAGCATGAGTGAACAGCGTCGCATCGATCATCTCCCCATCGGCGGCGAAGGCGGTCTGCCGTACTCGAAAGGCCTGCTCGCCCGCGCACTCGTCGCGACCGGTCTCTCGTCGGTGCGCGCCTGGGAGGTCGCGCTGTTGGTCGAGGCCGATCTCGAGCGCCGCGGCGAGACCTCCGTCGACCTCGAGCGCCTCGAGGAGCTTGCACAGGAAGTGCTCGGTGAGAGCGAGGGTGTCGACGCCGTACGACGGCTCCGCCGCTACCGGGAGCTCCAGGCCCTCGACCTGCCGATCGTCGTGCTCGTCGGAGGCGCCACCGGCACCGGGAAGTCGAGGATCGCCACGGAGATCGCGTACCGGCTCGGCATCACCCGGGTGACGTCGACCGACTTCATCCGACAGACGATGCGCGCGTTCTTCTCGGAGGAGTTCATGCCCTCCATTCACTACTCGAGCTTCGAGGCCGCCCCCGCGGCGCCGGAGGCTGACGACCCCACGCTGGCGGGCTTCCTCGAGCAGACGCGGAACGTCCTCGTTGGCGTGCGCGCCGTCACGGAACGGGCATTGCAGGAGGGCTGGTCGATGGTGCTCGAAGGTGTCCATCTCGTTCCGGGCCTCGTGCCGCAGGTCGAAGGCGCGCTCGCAGTCCAGTGCGTGCTCGAGATCGAGAGCGAAGACGTCCACGCCGGCCACTTCTGGGTGCGGGATACGGCCACCGAGGGGCTGCGGCCGGTCGGGCGCTACCTCGGACAGCTCGACGAGATTCGCCGCGTACAGCAGTTCATCGTCGATCGCGCGCGCCGCTGCGACGTGCCGGTGATCGAGAACTCGAACGTCGACTTGACCATCGCCGCAGTCATGGACCTCGTGCTCGCGAGTGCGGAGAGGCTCGGCGCGGTCGGCAGTGGCCTCGAACGCTGAGAGCGGCCTGAGCCGCTCTTGCATGTGCGAGCTCTACGCTCGCGCGACCGAACGGGCAGCTCTCGCGAGCGCTCGTTTTCTCGGAGCGGGTAGCCAGACGAGCGCGGAGGAGGCGGCGTTCACGAGCATGCACTCTGCGCTCGAGTCGCTGCCGATCGCGGGCAGAATCGTCATCGGCGGAGACGAAGGCGCCGAGCTGCTCGTCCCGGGCACCGAGATCGGTGCCGGCGGCGAGGCCGTGGATCTCGCCCTCGACCCGCTGGAGGGACGCGGCGTCGTCGCCCGCGGCAGCCAGGGGGCGATGTCGATCGTCGCCGTGGGCGCCCCCGGCTCGATGCCCGCCCTCCCCGACATGTACATGCGACAGCTGGCGGTCGGCCCGCTTGCGCGAGGCAAGGTCGACATCCTGCGCCCGGTCGAGGAGAACGTGCGGGCGATCGCCGAGGCGTACGGCCGCGCCCCGAACGACATCACGACGATCGTCCTCGACCGTCCGCGCCACGAGGATCTCATCGAGGAGATCCGCGGCGCAGGCGCTCGGATCAAGCTCATCCCGGACGGCACCGTGACCGCCGCCATCTCCGCGGCCATTCGCGGTACCAACGACCACCTCGCGATCGGCATCGGCGGGACACGGCAGGCTGTGATGACGGCGGCCGCGCTGCGCTGCCTCGGCGGCGAGATCCAGGCGCAGCTCTGGCCAACGTCGAGGACGGAGATCGCGGCGGCAAACGAGCACGGAATCGAGGACGTCGAGCGGGTGTTCAAGACGGATGATCTCGCGCCCGGCGCCACGATCTTCGCGGCGACTGGGGTCTCCACCGGCGATCTCCTGCGTGGTGTGCGCTTTCTCGCCGACAGCGCCTGGACGCACTCACTCGTCATGTGCACCCGCTGCAACTGGGTGCGGTTCGTGGACGGCATCCACTTCTTCGCGCGCGAGCGGCGCGAGGAAGTCCGCCTGCCCGGTCACTAGACCGCGGAAAGTACGAGTCGCTTACGCGACGCACTTTCCGCGGATGGAGCGTTAACTAGACTGTTCTCATGCCGACGAAAGAGGACGTGCTTGTCGCCCTGCACCGGGTCGAGGACCCGGAGCTCGGCATGGACATCGTCGATCTCGGCCTCGTCTACGACGTCGAGGTCGACCCCACGAAGGTCAAGGTCATCCACACGCTCACGTCGATGGGCTGTCCGGCCGGGCCGATGATCCAGGAGGACATCGCGACGACCGTGCGCGAGACGTTTCCCGACGTCGAGGACGTCGAGCTCGAGCTGACCTGGGACCCACCGTGGACGCCGGACAAGATGTCCGACGACGCGAAGTTCATCCTCGGCTTCGGTTAGTCAGAAAACACCGGTCAGCTGGGATGACGATGCCACTCCCCTCGATGGCGGCTTGGCGGCACCTCGATGCTCGAGATGGCTTCGAGGTTCTCTTTCTGCGCCGCGAGCACGACCGCTACCACCTCGACGGGTACTCGACGGCCATCCAGGAAGGTGAGGCATGGGGGATCCGATACGCACTAACCATCGATGAAGAATGGGCGACACGCTCCGCGCACGTCGTCGGGCAGTCGGCCTCGGGCGCGCACGAGGTGCGACTCGAAGGCGACGGATCCGGTGAGTGGCGGGTCGACGGTGAGCCCGCGCTGCAGCTCAGCGGTTGCTTCGATGTCGATCTCGAGGCGTCCGCCTGCACGAACGCTCTGCCGGTGCATCGTCTGGGCCTGCGCGTCGGCGAACGGGCCGACGCGCCCGCTGCCTACGTGCGTGCGCCGCTCCTCCGTGTTGAGCGGCTCGAACAGAGCTATGCACGGCTGGAGAGCGACGGCGACGAGAGCGCGCGCTACGAGTACGTCGCACCGGCGTTCGATTTCAAAGCCATTCTCACGTACGACCGATTCGGCTTCGTGCTCGACTACCCGGGCATCGCCGTCCGGGTCGCCTGACCGCCGGCGACTTCCGTCAGGCTCCGCCGAGGTACGAGGCGTCGAGTAGCGAGCGCAAGCAGGCGAGCGGCGCATTCGCGTAGTGGTCGTCGAGCTGGTCGGGGTCGGACTGCGCGACGGCTCGCGCCCAGGTGAGAGCACGCGCGACCTTGCCGACCCGGCAGGCGAGCTCGAGGGTCGCAACCAACTCGGCGTGCGGGGCTAGGTCGCGGAACGGCGCCAGGTAGCCATCGCGAATCCGAAGCAGCTCCGGCGCATCGAGGGCGGTCGCAAGCCGGTTCTGCGCCCAGCCCAAAGGGACGAGCATGCAGGCGAAGGGATGAGCGATGACGGCGTCTCCCCAGTCGTACAACCTGACTTCGTCGGGTCGGTCGAGGCTCGGCACGAGCATGTTCCAGGGGTGCAGGTCGTTGTGATCCAGGCTCGCCGGGCCCGGAGCCGCGGCCAGGCGCTCGCACCACGATCGGTAGATCTCGCGGAGGGCTGCGACCTCGCGGAGCGTCTCGCGTCCGCGCGCGTCGCCTTCGTCCGCGACGGAGCGCCCTACCGTCTCGAGCGCCTCGTCGAACCGCATGGGCATGACCTGCGCTCGCATGTCGGCGACGCCGAGCGCAAGAGCCGCGTCAGTCTCGGGGACGAAGTCACGTTGCAGCTCCGCGTAGCATCGGAGGATCACCGCGAGGGCGGCTGCGAGATCCACGCCGTCGAGACGATCTCCGAGCGATGGCCCGCCGTCTGGTAGCAGGATCCAGCCGCGCCCGACGTCGACTGCGATCGGAGCGAGCACACGCCCCGGGACGGCGCGGTGCAGGAGCGCGTAAAGCGGGACCTCGAACGCGTTCGCTGGGCCGGTCGCCTTCAGCCAGACGGCACCCTGAGTCGTGGCAGCGGTCAGGATCGTCGCCCAGGGCTGCAGGTGAGGTTGCGTGACCGGGCTCGTGCGCCGAACGCCGCGGCTCGAGAGCTGCTCGTCGAGCCAGGCAGTCGCTGCGCTTCTCCACTGCGGTGACGCCCAGACCTCCATCCCCATGCCGGACTGCGCGCCTGCCAACACTGCTACTCCAGGGTCGGGGTCACGGGTGCTCGAGAGCGTCACCTGGTAGTGACGCATCTCTGCGATGTCGTTCACGAACGGGCCGACCGCCTCGAAGAAGCTGCGGAACTCGGGACTCTGGCGGAAGCCGGAGAGGTGTCCCTCCTCCGAGTCCCACTCGATGCGCACCACGTGCTGCGTCGGGTCCTCCGTGCAGCGCGCGATCTCGTAGCGCTCGCAGTGCTCCGAGGCGTCCAGTGACTCGGCCGCGTGTCGATACGCCTGCTCGAACGCTTCCGCTCGGCCCGCGTCGATCGTGTAACGGATGTACTCAACGACCATGCGTCTGCCTCCTCACTGTTCGGGCTTGTTCCCGCTACGGCTGAGATACTTGTCGATCTCCCGGCGCTCCCACTCGACGCCGAAGAGCCCGCCGACGCCGAGGAGCACGATCGCGGCCACGGCGACGCCGATGCCGGTCCCGAGCATGGGCCAGTAGAACCAGAAGGAGCTGCTGTCATCGAGCAGGTCGATGGCGAGCCACATCAGGCAGAGAGCGATCCAGATCCCCAGAATCGTGTAGAAGATCCGCTTGCGGCGAACGTACCGCCGAGCCTCCTGCAGGGCCTCGCTGGAGCTTTCGGACATCACGGGGTTCCTCCTTTGCTCGCTAGCTCCCGCCGGGCATCGGCCCGCGCGGCAGTCGGTCGCGGCTCGGCGCCCTCGACGCGCACGTCCGGCAGCCACGCGAGCCACGAGGGCAGGTACCAGTTACGCTCGCCGAGCAGCTTCATCGCCGCCGGGACGAGGACGGAGCGGACGATCGTGGCGTCGATGAGCAGCGCGACGGCGATGCCGAAGCCCATCTGCTGGAAGGCGATCGTGTCGCCCATCGCGAAGCCCCAGAAGACGGCGATGATGATCAGCGCGGCGCCCGTGATCAGGCGGGCGGTCGAGCCGATGCCGAAGGCGATCGCGGCGTCCGTGTCGCCCGTCTGCGTGTAGCGCTCGCGGATGCGGCTGAGCAGGAAGACCTGGTAGTCCATCGAGAGCCCGAAGAGGACGGCGAAGAGAAAGAGCGGCACCCAGGCGTCGATCGTCTCCGCCTCGCGCAGCCCGAGGAGCTCGTTGCCGATTCCCTCCTGGAAGACGAGCACGAGCAGGCCGTAGGCCGCGCCGACCGAGAGCAGGTTCATGCCGATCGCGGTCGCGGGCACGACGACCGAGCGGAACGCCAGCATGAGCAAGAGGAAGCTGAGCCCGAGCACGAACAGGAGCACGAGCGGGAGCCAGTAGTTCACGGTGTCGTGGTAGTCGAGCTCCTCGGCCGTGTCGCCGCCCACGTATACCTCGGCGTCGACGCCGGCGAACGCGCTCGGGACAGCGTCGCTGCGCAGGTCGCGCACGGCCTCGATCGCCGGCTCGCCGTCGGGGTTCCCCGCGATCGGCACCGTGACGCGGGCGACCGTGCCCGCCTCGTTCGCCTCGACGACCGGCTCCCCGAAGATCGGGCGACGCGCGAGCTCTTGCTCGAGACGGGCCAGAGCGCCTTCCACGGCAGGCCCGCGGACGTCTCCGGCGACCGCGATCTCGACCGGCTCGGTCGATTCCTTCGGAAACTCCTCGCGGAGGAGGAGGTAGCCCTGCTTCGACTCGAAGCGATCGGGCAGCGTCGCGGCCCCGGAGGTGCCCGTGTCGAGCGCGAGCACAGGGGCCGCAAGCGCGAGCAACAGGCCGACGGAGACGACGAGGCTGGCGACGGGGCGGCGCATGACCCAGGCGACGATCGCCCCCCAGAAGCGGCCCTCCCTGCCCGCCTGCTCGGCCGCGCGGCCGAAGTAGGGGATGCGAAGCGCATTCACGCGGTCGCCGAGTAGCGTGAGGACGGCCGGGAGCAGCGTCAGCGCGGCGATCACGGAGACGATCCCGACCAGGATCGCGCCGGCGGCCAGGCTGCGGAAGATCGTGCTCGGAACGAGGAGGAGCCCGAGCATGGCGAGGACGAAGGCGATCCCGCTGAAGAGGACGGCACGGCCGGCGGTGGCGCCCGCAGTGGCGATTGCGTCCGGCTTCTCCCGCTGTTGCAAACGCTCCTCCCGATAGCGGGAGAGCGTGAAGAGCGAGTAGTCGATCCCGAGGGCGAGGCCCATCCCGATCAGCATGTTCTGGGTGAAGACGGAGAGGTCGTACGCCTGCGCCAGGAGCGCTACGAGCCCGAGCGCGACGACGATCGAGGTGATCGCGAGCATGAGCGGCACGAGGCCGGCGACGACCGCGCCGAAGACGAGCAACAGGACGATGAGCGCGAGCGGAGCGCCGAAGAACAGCTCGCCTTTCTTCAGGTCCTCGAGCGACGCGGCGTCCTCGTCGGCGTCCGCAGTCCAGTTACCGGTGACCGCCGCCGTGTAGGCGGGTTCGTCGTCGAGGCGCTCGACCGCATCGACCACGTCCTCGACGTCGTCCTCCCCGTCCCTGCCGAGGGCCAGGAGGAGCACGGTCGAGTCGCGGTCCTGCGAGACGAGCCGCCGGTCCTCGCCGTAGGTGACGACTCTCGTCGCTCCCGCCGCACGGAGCTCACCGGCAAGCGCGGCGACACGATCACGCGTCGCGGCCGCTTCGACCTCGCCGTTCTCGGCCCGAACGACGACGACCTCGGTGATCGATTCTCCGCTCGCGGTCTCCTCGGGAAAGCCCTGGGCGAGGATCCGGTCGGCCTGCTTCGACTCGGTCGTCCTCGTGATCTCGGCTTCGCCCTCGAACGCGAGGAACATCGCCACCAGCATGAATGCAGCGACGATGGCGATCAGCCAGACACCGACGACGAGCCACGGATGCCGACTGCTCGCCCGAGCGAGCCTCTCGGTCATCGTGCCGCACTCCCTCGTGAGCGTGATGTCCATCCACGGCTGCCAGTTCTTCTCGTCGTCGAGCCGGTCCCAGTCGGCCCGTGATGGTGGTTCCGTCGTCGCTGAAGCAGCCAGTGAAGCGATCTGCCGGGCTTCGCATGCTCCAGAGCGCGAACCGATCTGCCTCCGCGAGGCTCGCCTCGTAGGCGTTCGGACCGTCAGCTCCACGGCTGCGTGATCGGAGGCATGCGCGCGAGTCCACGCCGATGATCTCGGCGCCCTCGACGTCCGCTGTCCAACACGGGCAGTAGACTGTGTTCAAGAGCGGCAAGCGCCTCGGGCGCGGACGGGTCGTAGATGTCCACCGCCATCGATCAGGCGCCGCCGGCGTACCCGGCCGTCGCTCTTGTCGAGCCTGCGTCCGCCAGCGGCCGACGAGGGCTGCGAGGTAGACCGTGCGCGGAGCCCAGGTTCTTGTTTCAGATGTCCAGCTTCCTCCTGATCGGTGGGTCTGGCGAGAACGACGCTCGTCGCTGAGCGCGCTTGTGAGGCCTGTGATGTCCAGAACGCAGCCGCGTTCTGATACGTACGTGGCGACGCGAGGCGTCGCAGCGCGCTTCTAGCGTGATTCCTGCGGCATGTCACTATCTCGCGCAGACAGCGCCTGCGGTGGACGTCTTTCGATCAGCGAACTCATCGGCCGTTCGTGGCTGGCGTCAGGCACCATCGGCCTCCGTTCGTTCCTCAGGAGTGAGCGCGAACCGATTGCCTTCGGAGTCCTCGAACATCGACCACCAGCCGAAGCTCAGCTCGACCGGCGGCTGCGGGAACTCCACTCCGCGCGAGCGAAGCACTTCGTATGTCTCGGCGAGGTCATCGCAGTAGAAGAAGACGTTCGACGTGGGACGCATGTCGGACGCAGTCGGCCGCTCGTCTCGACGCGGGCTGAGGACGAGAATCAGTCCTTTGTCCGGCGTTCTGATCTCGACCCAGCGCTCCTCACCGTACGGGGTGTCCTGGTGAAGCTCGAAGCCCAAAGTCTGCGTCCAGTACCCGAGCGCGCGGGCTTGATCGTCGACCTCGATCACGACCTTGCTCACACCTTCGATCACGGTGCGCTTCCTCCCTCGGAGCCCTTGGTCAGGAGCCCTTTCGCATCGATCCAGTTCTAGCGGCAGCGACGCCAATGCGCATCGGCCTGGAGACCCGAGTTGGATTCCGACCGGAGGTGGAGACGACGCTACTCGAGCGTCACGCCGGGCGTCACGACGCCGTGGTCGTAGGCGAACACGATCGCTGCAGCGCGATCGCGCACGCCGAGCTTGGCGAAGATGCTTCCGACGTGCGTTTTCACCGTCGCCTCAGCCACGAACAGGATCCCTCCGATCTCGGCGTTGGTCGCGCCGCGCGCCATCAGGCGCAGGACGTCATGCTCGCGGTCTGTCAACAGGTCGAGCCGGGCGGCGTCGCGGGAAGCAGGCGCGACGACGTGTCTGTAGCGCTCGAGGAGCCGCGGAGCGACCGCCGGATCGAACCAGGCCGCGCCGCCGGCGACGGCTCGGACCGCCGCGATCAGATCCTCCGCCGTGGAGTCCTTGAGCACGAAGCCGGCAGCGCCTGCCTCGATCGCGCCCCACAGGACTTCGTCCTCGCCGAACGTCGTGAGCACGAGCACATCGAGGGGGTCGTCGAGGCCGCGCAATTGCGCGGTCGCGGCGACGCCGTCCAGAGCGGGCATGCGGACGTCCATCAGGACAACGTCCGGGCGGAGGGCCGGGAGCTCCTCCACCGCTTGGCGGCCGTCGGCGCACTCGGCCACCACCTCGAAGCCGTCGGCGGGGGAGAGAATTCGCGCCAGCCCGGCTCGGACGATGGCCTGGTCATCGACGATGGCGACTCGGATCACCGGTTCCCCTCGTCTTCCACCGGAAGCTCGCAGCGCACTCGCCAGCCGTCGCGTGTCGGCCCCGCGGCAACCTTGCCGCCGAGTGCTGCCGCCCGCTCCTGCATCCCGATCAGCCCGTAGTGCGGTCGTTCTCGCTCGGAGGCGGATCCAGCGTCGACAGGTCCACTGGTCTCCGCCAGGAGCGCGACTCGTCCGTTCGCGAACTCGAGCCCGAGCGTCGTCCGCGCACGCGGGGCGTGGCGAGCGGCGTTCGCCAGCGCCTCCTGCGCGATCCGGTAGAGCGCGAGCCCCACCCCGGGCGGGATTCGTGAGAGGTCTCCTCGCGTCTGCAGCTCGACGGCGAGACCTCCCGCCCGTGCCTGGTCGACGAGCGTGGGAATCTCGCTCGCCGTGGGAACAGGCGCTGCCACGCCCGCGTCGTCGTCGCTGCGGAGTAGCGTCAACGTACGACGAAGCTCCTGCATGCTGCGGCGGCCAACCTCCTCCGCGGATCGCAACGCCTCCTCGGCTGCATCGGCGTCGCGGCGCAGCACGTGCCGGGCGCTCGTCACCTGCAGCATGACGGCGGCCAAGCCGTGACCGACGAAGTCGTGCACGTCACGAGCGATCCGACGGCGCTCTGCCAGCAGCACCTGCTGGGCCAGCTGACGCCGGGTCACCCTCGAGCGCGACCACGAGTCGTTCCTGGCGAGCGACCGCGCGACCGACGACCCAGATGAAGAGGACGGCCACGACCCAGATGCCGACGGCGACCTCCATTGGATCCTGGACCAAAGCCACCAGGACGGGCGTGGCCGCGGCGAGCACCCCGAGTGCCGCCGCCGCCGCGAGCGAGCGAGACCAGCGCGCGGCCGCAAAGGCGAGCAGAGCGACATTGAACATGACCGGCTCGAGCTGTCCCGAGCGCTGTGCCACGACCACCGGGACGACAATGGCGGCAGAGACGGCGGCGAGCGGCACGTTGCGGGCGAATGCCCACAGGGACCAGGCGGCGACCGGCACGGCCGTCAGGGCGAGGTCGGCTGCGGACGACGGCTGGGTGATCGCGGCGACGAGGCCGAACGCCAGCGAGAAGAACGGTAGAAGGCGCCGAAGGTCGTCAGCCTTGAACCAACCTCGAACGGACCCTCCAGTCACACCCCCGACTGTACTGCGCGGCTCCCGATGCGACGTCCTCCTCCGGGCGGAGCCGCGCACTCCGACCAGGGATGGATTCGTCCCGCCGCTTCATGCCGATGTTTCCGTGACGGGCACGACGGGGTGCTACGTATACGAGAGGAAGCGATCTTCGAGGAGGGCACGTGAAGAGCTCACGGACATCTCGCAGGCTGGTCGCGATTGCAGCAGCTGCGCTCGTGGCTCTCGCGACGCTACAGCCGACCGCGGCAGGTTCGCAAAGCGACGCCCATCAGGGCGCCGCGCGATTCGCGACGGTCGCCGCGATCACCACGCAGGAATTCCGCGTCGCCGTCGTCGCGAAGCGGCTGAACGGTGGGTCAACGCCCACCGCGGAGGTACGGGTGGGCCTCGCCCGCCGCGTCGGCGGCAGCTGGCGGGAGTTCGGCGAGCAGCGCCTTCGCGAGACCTACTTCTGGAACACCGTCAGCGGGCCGCGTGCTGTTTGTCGGCTCGAGATCAACACGGCAGGGACGCGCTCTGCGTCGCGGCCACACGTAACGGTCCGGCTGCTCCTATCACCGTCACTCGGCTGCGGTCGCACGTACCGCGTCCCGCTCCAAGGCAGTGAACTCCGACCTCGTCGACAGCTCCGGCTAGGCCGCCTGCAGCACGGCGACGCTCACAGTCAAGAGCACTATGGGCCGGCCGGTCGCCAGCTCCATTCGTCTCGCCACTCCCTCGGATTGATCGAGGGGTTGCGCTCAGCGCCGTGCAACTGCCAGCCCGGCAAGCACACCGGCGAGCCCGAGCAGCAACAGCGGAAAGAAGACGAACAGCGCCAGGACGACCGATCAGCGTCGCGATAGAGACGATGGCGAGTACGAGAGATCCGATCACAACAAAAGCGCTCATCGGACCATGCTGGCCGCCCAGCTTCCGCGTGCCGCCTCGGATGCAGGCGATCCCGGGGTTGGCCTTCTCGCTTCAGGGTCGGGGTAGATTGTGCGAGCCTTGCCGCCAACGCGAACTCGGCGACCAGCGGCTCGCGCTTCGCCTTCGCGTTGGAGGCGCCGCGGGCCTCCGTTCCCGGCATGACCGCGGCTTCGCCCACGATGAGGCGGGCCAGCCAGACCGGAAAGTGCCGGGGCGGTTTCGCGCCGAGCGCGTCCGCGAGCACCGGCAACCACTCACGGACCGGGCGGGCTCGTCGTCGACGATGTTGTAGATCGCGGGCCCATCGTGCTCGAGCGCTGGCACGGTCGCGGCAGCAGCGTCCTCGAGGTGGATGAAGGAGGACATCCCGTCGCCCGAGCCGACGATGGGAGCTGCCGCTTCCGCACGGACCGGACGAGCCCGTCATCCCGGCGCCGTAGAAGCTGCCGTAACGAAGCGATGCCGCCGGCCACAACAACTGCAACGATCGACGTACAGTCATGGCAGCACTCGTCTTGCGCATCCCCTCGACCGGCGAGGGGTCGAGGGGGTCGTCCTCGGTCTTCAAGGGACCGGCCTCCGCGCGTAGCGGAAGTTCCGGCGAAGCTCTGGGCGACAAAGCGGCGCACGCCCGCCTCGCGTGCGGCGGCCACGAGCGCGTCGGTTCCCTTGATGCGAACCGGTTCGTCGCGGCGAACTGCGGTCGACGTTCCGCGGAAGCTCACATCCGCGAGGCCGGCCCCTGATGGACGATCGCTCGGGTTCCCTTTCGAAGCCGCCTGGCGCACGGCCTCGGCGTCGAGCGTCGTCGACGACGCCTCGGCGCCGAGGGCACGGAGCTGCTCGGCCTTCTGCAAGAAACGGCTGGTGCCGATGACGTCGTGTCCTCGCTCGACGAGCTAAGGAACAAGCCGACTGCCGATCGCGCCACTTGCCCCAGCGACGAAGACCTTCAGGTTCTTCCCCTTTCGGTAGCGGCTCGGAGGCGATCGCTTCGTGCGGACGCCCGGGCCAACAAGCGAGGTGGCGTAGACGAACGGGTGGTGGAAGGCGTCAAGCGCGTCCGTCCCGGCAACCTCGAAGTCGAGGTCGTGGCAGACCAGCCCGTCGTTGACCGCGACCTTCACGCGTTCGTTCGAGCGATCCCAGAGAAGCAGGACTTCCAGGTCGTCTGCGTCGCGCTTGGCGAGCTCGACCCACGGGTCACTGATGTCAAAGTGGCCTGGTCTCCTCCTCCGTCTTCATGGCTTGACCGTACGCTCGAGGCAGCGCGCCCGCGTCGGGGAGCTCCCCCAACTCGCTCCTAATCTTTTGGCGACAGCGCGTTCCTCCATCCCTATGTAGACCCGTTCTGAGGGCTGAATGCGACGTCATGTGCGCTCGCGGTAAATGTCCCGCAAAAAGCCTCGCCCCCAGCCACATCAAATCGGTCGCCGACTCGCCTTCACCGCTGAGAGCGCACGAACTTGGCCACCGCATCGGCGGCGGGGTCGATAGTCTCGGGTCGCCGTAGAAGTCGGTCTGGCCCTGGACTGAGCCGAGCTCCTGTTGGGTGACTTTCGGCCGAGTAGAAGATGGGCAAGATCGGGAGCAAGAGCTTTTCCAGTGGACGATCGGGCACCGCCACCTCGATCGCGTCCGCTCCACTGCCCGCGTCGAACGGCAGGCTCTTCCGCGACGAGCTCGACAGCGTGCACCCGTCCGTAGAACTTCGGCACTTCGCCGCGCGGGAGCCCGTAAGAAGCCATAGCCTCGCGTCACGGCAGACGACGTCGCCACCATCAGCGCCGACAGCTAAGATTCATCACATCCGCAAACAAACCTCGCGCCACCTACGTTCCACAGCCCGCCCACGCTTCAAGAATCTTCACTTGGTACGCCAAGGCCACCCGGTCCACGGTTTCACGTCTACGTGACCACACCAGCCACAGCCGCGAAGGACAGAGACACAGTACGTCTCCGGGCGCCCGCCCCATCGACCAGCGCAGAGCGGAGCTGCCCGAGCCGACAGCGACAACCTAACAGTAACCCTGCCGGCGCCCGCTCCGGTCTCACTAAGTTCTTCATGCCTCGATCTTGGCGTCTGGGCTCTCATTCTATTGCGACCAGCCAGCCGCTCTTCGCCGGAGGACCAGTAACCGAGGTCCGCGCGCCGGGTCCGCGTTTCGCCACGCCTGGCGTACGTGTAGCTTACTGTTCCTTCGCTGAGGTCAGTCGGCCAACCACGATCACCACGCCCGCCGGTTCGCCTCCCTCGGTCAGAAGGGTTCCCCGACCAACGCTTCTTCGCCTTCGGCTCGAAATATAATACACACCTTGTTCACGTCAAGCGTCTCCGTGCGGACCCCGTCGATCAGTTCCGCGCTTCTCGCTCAGGTTCCTACGGTATCGCCCACCAGAGCACCAGGGCCGGTCGGCGCGAGTGGATCGGCCTCGCGGTCATCGCGCTGCCCTGCCTCCTCTACTCGATGGACCTCACCGTCCTCTATCTCGCGGTGCCCTCGCTCACGGCGGAGCTCGAGCCGTCGAGCGCGGAGCTGCTCTGGATCACCGACGTCTACGGCTTCTTCCTCGCCGGCTTCCTGATCACGATGGGCACGCTCGGCGACCGCGTCGGGCGCAGGCGGCTGCTCCTGATCGGCGCCGCGGCGTTCGGCGCGGCTTCGCTGCTCGCGGCGTTCTCCAAGAGCGTGGAGATGCTGATCGTGGCGCGAGCGCTGCTCGGCGTCGCCGCCGCGACCCTGGCCCCGTCGACGCTCTCGCTCATCCGCAACATGTTCCTCGACCCGAAGGAGCGGACGCCGCGACCGGGATCTGGGCCACGAGCTACTCGGCCGGGGCCGCCGTCGGGTCCGCTGGTCGGCGGCGTGCTCCTCGAGTTCTTCTGGTGGGGCTCGGTGTTTCTGCTGGCCGTGCCGGTGATGGTGCTGCTGCTCGGCTCGGCCCGCGGCTCCTGCCCGAGTTCCGCGATCCGACGCAGGTCGCCTCGACCTCTTGAGCGCCGGCCTGTCGATCGTCGCGGTGCTCGCAGTGATCTACGGGCTGAAGGCGTCGCCGCGGAAGGGCCTCGGCAGACGGCGGTGCTGTCGACCCTCGCGGGTTCCTGTCGGGGTCGCCTTCGTTCGCCGGCAGCGGACGCTCGAGTATCCGCTGATCGACCGGAGCCTGTTCCGGTCCCCTGGTTCACGCCTCCCTGGCGGCCAACACCTTGAGCCTCGCGATCGTGTTCGGGATCTTCCTCTTCATCGCCCAGTACTTCCAGCTCGTGTGGGCTCTCGCCGCTCGAGGCGGGGCTGTGGACGGTTGCCGTCGTCGGCCGGTTTCATCGCCGGCGCGATGCTCGCTGCCGCTCGTCGTGCGCCGGGTCCGGACGGCATACGTCGTCGCCGGCGGCCTCGTGCTCACGGGCGCAGGCCTCATCGGTCCTCGCGCAGGTCGAACCGGACTCGGGCGTGGCGCTCTGTCGTGGCCGCCTCGGTCGTCATTGCGCTCTAGGAGTCACTCCGGCGATCACGCTCGGCACGGACATCGTCGTCAGCAGCGTGACCCCGGAGCGCGCAGGAACCGCGTCGGGGATCTCGGAGACCGGGGCAGAGCTCGGCGGAGCGCTCGGGGATCGCGGTCCTCGGAAGCATCGGCATCGCCGTCTACCGCAGCCAGATCGCGGACGGCGGTTCCCGCCGGCGTTCCGCCCGAGGACGTCCGAGACCGCCACGGACACGCTCGGCGGCGGCGACAGAGGGCAGTCGACGAACTGCCCGGGGGGCTCGGCGCGCCGCTGCTCGAAGCTGCCCAGGACGCGTTCACCGCCGGGTTCCAGGTCGCAGCCCTGACCGGCGCGGCCGTCATGCTTTCGCCACCGCCGTCCTCGCCGCCGTCCTGCTGCGGCGGACGGGAAACGGCGCTGAGCAGGAGGTCGGGGCAACAGCCACGGCCGAGCCCGCCGGAATCGCCTCGCACTGAGGAGGGCCGAGGAAAGGAGGTTCGAGATGTTGCTCGAGAACAAGACGGCCATCGTCTACGGCGCGGGAGGCATGATCGGAGCGGCGGTCGGCCGGGCATTCGCCCGTGAAGGCGCGAATGTCTACCTCGCCGGACGCACGCGCGCGACGCTCGATGCGGTGGCCGCAGAGATCGACGCCGCAGGGGGAACTGCCCAGACGGCCCAAGTCGACGCGCTCGACGAGCGGGCGGTCGGCGCACACGCGAGCAGCGTGGCCGACGCGGCCGGGAGCATCGACGTCACCTTCAACGCCATCTCGCTGGGCGACGTTCAGGGCACCCCGCTGCTCGAGATGCCACTCGAGGACTACCGCCGCCCGATCGTGGTGGGAACGACCACTCACCTCCTGACGGCGAGGGCTGCGGCGCGACACATGGTCGAGCAGGGTCAGGCGTGCCGCCGTGGCGTCCGGGGTCCGCATCGCTGACCCGGTGATGGGTCCTCCCTGATGGGCGGCTTCGGCGTCGCGTGCGCAGCCATCGAGGCGCTCACGATGAACCTGGCGGGCGAGCTCGGGCCGCACGGTATCCGCGTGCTCTGCCTGCGGCCGGAAGGGATCCGGAGACCTGGCGCGGGTACACCGAGGAGGCGAAGCAGTTCTCGGATCTCAAGGAGTTCCACGAGCTGCTCGAAGGCCGGACGCTCCTGAGGCGGCTGCCGACCCTGGCCGAAGTGGCGAACGTCGCAGCCTTCATGGCTTCAGACCGGGCAAGCGTGATGACTGGCACCGTCGTGAACCTGACGTGCGGCTCGATACCCGAGTAAGGAGAACAGGGTGCCGGTGGATCGGCTG
Organism: uncultured Actinomycetes bacterium; assembly: GCA_963830835.1. GTDB lineage: Bacteria > Actinomycetota > Thermoleophilia > Gaiellales > Gaiellaceae > PALSA-612. The sequence goes on from CAWHNJ010000019.1 coordinate 68,270, forward strand.
CTAGCAACGACTTACGGGACGGCAGGAGAACCCTCTTGCGCCGGCGTTCCCGGTCGCAATGCGCGGCCCATCATCCGGCGCAGGACGGCTCGCGGCGCGAACCGCCCGGCGAACGGTCAGGAACGCTGTAGAGGGGGCCGATGACCTTGACCGTGCGGCCGCTCTCGTGCGCGCTGGAGAGCGGACTCGACCACGCGGCTTGGGCTCCAGGTGCGGGAAGCGGCGTTCCGGCTCGCTGGCTGCCGGCGACCTCCGTGAACTCGGTGCTCACGAAGCCTGGGTGCGACCGCGGTGACGTGCACGTCCCGTGCCCCGCAGCTCCTCCGCGAGCGCTTCCGAGAAGCTGAGCACGAACGCCTTGCTCGCCGCATACGAGGCGAAGTACGGCATCGGCTGAAAGGCCATTTGCGAGGCGACGTTGATGATGCCGCCCCGACCGCGGGCGAGCATGCTGCGGCAGCACCGTGACGTGAGCAGCGAGGATCGCCTCGACGTTGAGGCGCACGAGCCCGCGTTCGCGCTCCGCCGACGCCGAGGCGAAAGGACCGTAGGTCGCGACGCCGGCGTTGTTGACGAGCAGCTCGACGTCGAGCGTCGGCGGCTCGTGCCAGCAGCGCCTCGATCGCCGCCGGCTGGTCGCGAGATCGGCGAGGCAGCGGCTCGAGCGCGCCCGCCGCGTGCGTCCGACCTCGTCGGCGAGGGCGCGTAGGCGCTCGCCGCGGCGCGCGACCGCCAGCACTGCGTAGTCCCCGCTCGACGAGTCGCGAGCGCGAACTCTCGGCCGAGACCCGACGAGGCGCCGGTGACGACCGCCCAGCGTTGGCGCGCTTCACTCGCTGGCCGAGTCAAGCCGCCTGCTTCGCCATCGCTTCACCCTCGTCGAGCCACTGTTCGAACGTCGGACCGGCAAGCGTCGCGTGCGAGCCGGGGAGCAGGCCACCGCCCACGTAGAGCTCATGGTCCGGATCGGATGGGTTGCTCAAGACTTCGATCCGAAGCTCTTCGCCGCGGCGAGCGACAAGTGCTCGCGCCGCCTCGACGAGGCTTTCCTCCTGCGGGCCTGCGATCTCCGGGATCGAGGTGCCGTGGTCGAGGCTCGAATCCGTTGCGAGGTCCGCGAGCGCCGACTGCGACCGTTCGTGCCGCAACCAGCTGAGTACGCATCTCGGGCACGTAGCTGACGTCGCCCAGGCGGCCCCACTCGACCAGCTGCTCGACGAACTCGTGGAACTGGGCGGCGCGCAGTACGCGGGCCGGGACTGGGCCGGACATCGTCGCCTGTTCGTGAGCAACTTTGGCCGCGTTGTACCCGCCGCTGAAACGGTCGCAGCCGATGATCGACACCACGACAATTCGCCGCACTCCAGCCTGGTCTCCGGCTCCCTGAAGGTTGCGAGCCGCGGTGGTGAAGAACTCTTTCGCCTCAACCTCGTCTGCGGAGTGTCCGGTGGCGGTGTCGATGACGCAGTCGACTCCGTGCAGCGCCTCAGCCAGGGCGGCTCCCGTGATGATGTCGACGCCGTTCGAACGCGACATCGATACGACCTCGTACCCGCGCCCCTCGAGGACGTCGACGACGTGGCGGCCCACGCGTCCCGTCGCACCCGCGACGGCGATCTTCGTCTCGGTGTGCATGACTCTCCTCTGCTCACTCGCTCTCGTACTCGTCGTGCCGGCGGATCCAGAGCTGCCAGTCTTCGCCCTCGTCGCGGCCCTTCGGCGCATGGTCGAGGATCGGGTAGTAGCCCATCAGGAACTCCAGTCCGCGCCAGGTCGTCGAGTAGGGTGGTAAACGGCGCCGTCGTCGCTGACGAACGCGCTGAACCCGGGGCTTTCGGTCATGTAGCCGGCGAGGTCGGTGCCCGACGCGCTGGCGTTGTGCTCGGCGATCAGCGGTAGCCCGCCTCCGGTCATCTGCTCCACGACCTCGCGGCCGTGTTCCTCGGTATGTGAGAAGCCGAGGTCGAAGTTGAAGTCGGTGTGGGCGGACGAGAGCCAGGGAAGACTCGCCCATGCGGCGCTTGTAGGGCTGCAGTTTCTCCAGCGGCGCTTGCGAGACGAAGATGAACGTCAGGTCGCGAGCGTGGAGGTGCGGGAGCACCCCGTTGAGCGGTGTCGGCGATCGACGAATTTACCGGGCAGCCGGCCTCGTAGCTCGGGCCGGACATGAAGTGGTAGATGAGGAGCTGGGAGCGCCCGTCGAACAGCTCGGCCGAGCGTCTTCGCGCCTTCGTCGGTGTCGAACCGGTAGTCCTTCTCCACCGCGACCCATGGCAGCTCGCGCCGCTGGCGGGCGAGCTCGTCGCCGCGCCGGGTGTGCTCCTTCTCGCGGACAAGCAGCCGCTCACGTGCCGCAAGCCCATGCTTCGCGCGTTCCGATCCTTTGGACAAGTGATCATTCGTTACTTACTTCCTCCTCGTTGACTGGTCGCAACAGCCTTGCCTGCCCCACGCCGGGTCACTGCAGCTTCTGCAGCCCGGCGCCAGTCAGCAGGTAGGCGGGTGCGACGGTAGGCGGGATCTGCCTGTACCAGCTCGACCATCGCGGTGCCGGCGATCTCGGGGGTGACGAGCGGGCCCGACTGCCGGAGGAACTCCTCCACGGACTGGCCGGCGCGAGCCGCGTACGCCTGGACCGCGGGCCGGCCGATGCCGGTCATCGGCGCGAACCGGGGCAGCACCGCGGTGAAGGTGATGTCCAGGCCGGCGGCGTTGGCCTCGTCCTGGGCGTATGCGGTGATGAAGCCGCTGGGTGGCCTTGGCGCCGGCGTAGCCGCCGCTGAGCGGTGACCCGTTCAGCGCGGCGCCGCTGCTGAACACGACCACCCGGCTGCCGGGCCGCAGCGGCTTGAGCAGGGCCTCGCGGAGCCAGTGGAACGCGATCCGGACGTCGGTGTGCCAGTTGACCGAGAACGTCTCCCACGTCTGTTGCTGCAGCGGACGCATGTGCGGGCTTGCGCCGGCCACCAGAACGACGGCTTCCGGCTCATAGCGGTCGAGGAGGCTGGCTGCCACCGTGGCGTCGCCGGCATCGGCAATCTCCGGCTGGATCGGTGCCGGCGCCGGTGCCGGCTCGGGAAACGCCGGCGCGGTGCGGGACACGGCGACCACCCGGGCCCAGCATTCGGCGAAGGCCGTGGCGATCCCGCGGCCCAGGCCGCGGCTCGCACCGACGACGATGTGGTCTTGCCCGACAGATCGCTCATGGAGTCATCGTGCGCTGCCGCTTCATTCAGTGGCCGCCCGTCGCCGGGGAGGGCTCGAGCTGCTCCTGCGGCGCCGCGCGGCCGGCCGAGGAGCAGGAGGGCGAGTGCGACGCCGATCCCAGCGAGGACGGCGACGGCGAGGAAGGCCGACTGGAAGCCTTCGGTCAAGGCGGTGAGCGGGTTGGCGCCGGTGTTCGCCGCCAGGTAGTCCTCGGTGCGGGTGACGGCAACGGTCGTGACGATGGCGACCCCGAGCGCGGCGCCGATCTGGAAGGCGTGTTGCTGAGGCCAGAGGCGAGCCCCGACTCGTGCTCGGGGATTCCCGCGAGGGCGGCGATCGAGGCGGTGACGAAGGCGAGGCCGACGCCGGGTCCGAAGACGAGCAGCCCGAAGAAGATGTCGCCGAAGTAGCTGCCGCCTGCGGAGACCTGGGTGAGGAGCAGGGCCCCTCCGCCCATCAGCGCCATTCCGACCGCGGCGACCGGCCGGAAGCCGACCCGGAGCACGATCGACTGCCCGAGGATGGAGCCGACGGCCGCCATGGCAGGGAAGACGAGCGAGGTGAGCCCGAACTTGACCGCGGAGTAGCCGAGCACCTGCTGCGCGTAGAGCGTGAGCACGAAGCCGAGCCCGTACGGGAGCGTGCCGAAAACGAGCATGACGGCGTTGGCGCCCACGATCGTCCGCGAGCGGAAGATGCGAAGGGGGACGAGCGGGGCGTGGTGGCGCGACTCGATCAGCGCGAACGTCGCGAGCAGGGCCGCCGAGCCGGCGAGGAGGACGATCGTCTGCGGGTCCCCCCAGCCCGCGTTCGGCGCCTCGACGATCGCGTACACGAGCAGGGCGAGCGCTCCCGTGATCGTGAGCGCGCCAACCGGGTCGTAACTTCGCTTTGCGGCCGCAACTCGACTCTCGCGCAGCAGGACGGGTGAGAGCGCGAGCGCGGCGAGGCCGATGGGGATGTTGATGAAGAAGATCCACTCCCAGCCCAGGCCGTCGACGATCGGGCCGCCGATCAGCCAGGCGGTCGTCGCGCCGATGCCGCCCAGCGCGCCCCAGATCCCCAGTGCCTTGTTGCGCTCTGCCCCCTCCTCGAAGGTGGTGGTGATGATCGAGAGCGCGCTCGGAGTCATGACCGCGGCCCCGATCCCCTGGAAGGCGCGGGCTGCGATCAGCGCCTCGTCCGACCAGGCGAGCCCGCAGAGGAGCGAGGCGAGCGTGAAGAGAACGACCCCGACCATGAACACCCGCCGACGCCCAAGCAGATCGGCCGCCCGCCCACCCAGCAGAAGCAACCCCGCGAAGGTGAGCGCGTAGGCGCTGACCACCCACTGCAGCCCCTGCGTCGAGAAGCCCAGGTCCTCCTCGATCGAGGGCAGCGCGACGGTCACGATCGCCGCGTCCAGGATGACCATGAAGAAGGCGCCACAAAGCAGCGCCAAGCGCCCACCAGCGGCGCGGGTCGGGTTCGGTTCGGGGTATGGCCGCCTCCATCCTTCCGCTCCTCCTCGTTCTTCCTTGTCGTAGAGGGTGGACTCGGGTCGCTGCCGTCGCGTCGGGGCCGGCCCCCAAACCCGCCCCTAAACTGTCGGTACTGAGGGTTCTACGGATTGGTCGTGATGGCGTTGACGAGTGGTTCCCTCGGACAAAACCACCACCTTGCTCCTGGAGCGCGACGTCCAGGTCGCGGCCCTGCAGGTGCTGGCCGACGCGGCCCAGAAGGGCAGTGGGCGGTTCGTGGTGATCGAGGGAAGTGCCGGTATCGGCAAGACTCGATTGCTCGCGGAGGCGCGGGCGATCGCGGGCTCTGCGGGGATGCAAGTGCTGGCGGCCCGCGGCGGCGAGCTCGAGGGCGAGTTTGCCTACGGGATCGTCCGCCAGCTCTTCGAGCCGCTGCTCGCGTCCGCCTCTCCGGATCTGCGGGCGGAGCTGTTCTCCGGGCCTGCCGCGCTCGCGGCCGCTGCTGGGAGCCTCCCAGCCCGCGGGTTCTCATGCGGTGGTCGCCGAAGGCTCGTTCGCGACTGTCCACGGCCTCTACTGGCTCGCGGCGAACGTGGCCTTCCAGCGGCCGACGCTGCTGGCGATCGACGATCTCCACTGGGCCGATATCCCGTCTCTCCGTTGGCTCCTCTACCTGACGCGGAGGCTCGAGGGACTGCCGGTCATCGTCACCGCGGCGACGCGGTCGCCCGAGGGAGAGGGCCACGATCCCGCACTTGTGGCGGAGCTCATCGCCGACCCGGAGGTCGCGGCGATTCGCCCCGAACCGCTCGGGCGTGCCTCGATCGCCGTGCTCGCGCGCGAGCTGCACGGCCTCGACCCGGACGAGGCCTTCAACGCCGCACTCGAAACGGCGACCGGCGGAAACCCGCTCTTCGTCGTCGCGGTGCTCGACGCGGTCGCACGGGAGGGCACCAGCCCGACCGCCGCGCACGTCCCCCGCCTGCTGGACATCGGGGCGCAGGGCGTCTCTCGGGCCGTCGGGCTTCGCCTCGCTCGCCTGGAGCCGGAGGAGCTCGCCCTCCTCCGCGCGGCTTCGGTCTTCGGTGACGGGACCGAGCTTCGCCAGGCGGCCGTGCTCGCGGGCGTGCACGGAGCCGAGCTCGGTCAGGCCGCCGCGGCACTCGTTCGGCTCGACCTCCTCCGTCGCGAGGATCCGGTCGAGTTCTTCCATCCCGTCGTCCGAAGCGCCGTCTACGAGACGCTGGATGTGGTTGAACGAGGCGCCGCTCATCGCTCGGCCGCGGAGCTGCTGCTCGGTGCCGGCGCTCCGCCGGAGAGTGCGGCAAGCCATCTCCTCCGTATCCCCCCACAGGCCGACTCGTTCGTGGTCTCGACACTCCGCCAAGCAGCGGAGCGCTCGCTGACAGGGCGCAGCCGATGCGGCCGTCGAATATCTGACCCGCGCAGTCGAGGAGCAGATTGACCCGGCAGCGCGGGCTGACCTGCTCGTCGAGCTTGGCTGTGCGGAGCGGCGAACGAACGGCCCGGCTGCGGTTGACCACCTGCAGGCCGGCCTCGAGCTCCTCCGCGACCCGACGCGGCGATGCGATGTCGCGCTCGAGCTAGGTCGAGCGCTCTGGTTCACGGACCGGATCGCGGAGGCGCTCACAATCTTCGAGCAGGCGCTCGACGAGCTCGATCGGCGAAAGCCGGACGTCCACGAGCTGCTCGAGGCAGAGCTGATCAGCTCGGCGTGGTGGGACCCGCAGACGTATCCGCTCGCCGAGGCACGGATCGCCGAGCTCGATCTGGATGCGCTCCACGGAGGCCTCGGCAGCGAGATCCTGCTCGGGACGATGGCGCACTACGAATACCGGCTGGCGCTGCATCGCGACCGTGCAATCGTGCTCGCCCGACGCGCGCTTGCGTCCGGCAACCTGTTGGCGAGCGGCTCGACCGCGTTCTTTTACGCGGTGATGGTGCTACCCCGGGCGGGGTTGCTCGACGAAGCGGTCTCCATCCTCGACCAGGCGGTTACTCAGGCTCGCCGACGCGGCGACATCCTCAACGTCGCGTACATGCTGATGTGGCGCGGCCTGTGTCAGACGGATCGCGGCGATCTTCGCGCAGCGGTCGCGGATCTGGGGAGGCGACCGACA
>CAWHNJ010000020.1:0-241236 GCA_963830835.1 uncultured Actinomycetes bacterium
TCCCGTCGCCCGAACCGACAATCGGGAGCTGCCGCTTGCGCACGGGCAGGACGAGCCCGTCATCGCCGGCGCCGTAGAAGCTGCCGTACCGAAGCGCGATCCCGCCGGCGGCGGCGACTGCAACGTCGAGGTACGTCATGGCAGCGCTCGTCTCGCGCATCCCCTCGACCGGCGAGGGGTCGAGGGCGTCCTCCTCGGTCTTGACGGGCCCGCCCTCACGCGCGTAGCGGAAGTTGGCGGAGCTCTGGGCCACGAGGCGGCGCACGCCCGCCTCGCGTGCGGCGGCCACGAGCGCGTCGGTTCCCTTGATGCGAAGCCGGTTCGTCTCGGCGAAGCTGCGGTCGACGTTTCGCGAGAAGCTCACGTCCGCGAGAGCCGTCGCCTGATGGACGATCGCCTCCGGCTCTGATTCGAGGATCGCCTGGCGCACGGCCTCGGCGTCGAGCGCATCGAGGACGACCGCCTCGGCGCCGAGGGCACGGAGCTGCTCGGCCTTCTGCAAGAAACGGCTGGTGCCGATGACGTCGTGTCCTCGCTCGAGCAGCTGAGGAACGAGCCGACTGCCGATCGCGCCGCTTGCCCCAGCGACGAAGACCTTCATGGTTCTTCCCCTTTCGGTAGCGGCTCGGAGGCGATCGCTTCGTGCCGGACGCCCGGGCCAACAAGCGAGGTGGCGTAGACGAACGGGTGGTGGAAGGCGTCAAGCGCATCCGTCCGGGCAACCTCGAAGTCGAGGTGGTGGCAGACCAGCCCGTCGTTGACCGCGACCTTCACGCGGTTGGTCGAGCGATCCCAGAGAAGCAGGACTTCCAGGTCGTCTGCGTCGCGCTTGGCAAGCTCAACCCACGTGGTTACTGATGTCAAAGTTGTCATGGTCTCCTCCTCCGTCTTCATGGCTTGACCGTACGCTCGGGGCGACGTCGCCCGCGTCGGGGAGCTCCCTGAACTGCTCCCTAATCTTTTTGGCGAGAGTCGCGCTCCTCCATCCCTATGTAGACCCGTTCTGAGGGCTGAATGTGACGTCATGTGCGCTCGCGGTAAATGACCAGCAAAAAGCCTCGCCCGCAGCCGCATAAATCGGTTCACGTTCGCCCTCAGCGCTGAGAGCGCACGAACTTGGCCACCGCATCGGCGGCGGGGTTGATGAGTATCGGGTCGTCGTAGAAGTCGATCTGGCCCTGCGACTCGAGCCAAAGCTCGTGCTTGGGTGACCTCACAGCCGAATAGAAGGCACGGGCGAGGTCGGGAGCAAGAGCGTTCTCCGAGTGAACGATCAGCACCGGCACCTCGATCGCGTCCGCTGCGCTGCGCACGTCAAACGGCAGGCTGTCCGCGAACGACTGGACGGCGTAGCCGTTTACATAGTTGGGCACTTGGCCGCGCGGAGTCCCGTAGAACTCATAGGCTTCGCGTAGCGGCATAGCGACATCGCCGCCATCAGGCGCGACGGCCGGGATCATCTCGGCGTGGCCGGTCTCGCGCCACCTGCGTTCCGCAGCCCGGCCGCGCTCGATCTTCGCTTGATACGCGGAGCCCATCTGCGCCACGGTCTTCGCGTTGTCGGTGTACACGCCGGCCACACCCGCGAAGGACCGGAAACGCGGGTCGTCTGCGACCGCCCGAGCCATCGGGCCGGCGCCGAAGCAGATGCCGAGCCCGAACAGCGGACGGTCTCTCAACAGGTCGTCTGCGAGCACCGCGGTGGCTGCGTTCTTGATGTCCTCGATGTTGGCGTCGGGGCTTTCGTACTGCCGCGGCCGGCCGCCGCTCTCGCCAAAGAACCGGTAGTCGAATGCGAGCGCGGCAAATCCGCGTTCGGCCAGAGCCTGGGCGTACGTGCCGGCTGCCTGCTCCTTCACTGAGGTGAGTGGGCCAACCGCGATAACCACGCCCGCAGGGTCGCCTCCCTCGGGTAGGAAGAGGTTGCCGACCAACGCTTCGCCTTCGGACTGGAATGTGATGCGCACCTTGTTCACGTAGACGTTCTCCGTGCGGAGAACTCATCGCGATCAGTTCCGCGCTCTCGCTAGGTCCTACCGGTATGGCCCGCCGGAGACACCCAGGGCCGGACGGCGCGAGTGGGTGGGCCTCGCCGTAGATCACGCTGCCGTACATCTCTATTCCATGACTTTGACCATGCTCTATTCTCTGCGGTTCCATTCACTCACGCAGATTCTCGAGCCTCGAGCACAGAGCTTCTTTGTCGATACGGACGTCTACGGGGCTTCCTGCCACGAGTTCCTCATCACGATCGGCACGCTCAGAGATCTGATCAGGCCGTCGCCGACTCTCCTGATCAGAGCAGCCGCCTTCAGCATCGCCTCGTGCTCCGCCGCCTTTCTCGACCACCGTCGAGATACTGCCGTAGTTCTCGCGCGCGCTTCCTCGGCGTCGCCGGCTGCAACACTCACACCGTCGACGCTCTCCCTCATCCGCGACATGTTCCTCGACCCCGGGCCAGCGGACCTTCACCATGAGCATGTCGACGACGAGCTTCTCCGGGCGGCACCACCATTGGCCCGCTGCTCGCGGTATCCTGCTCAAGTTCTTATCATCAGGCTCAGTGCCCTTGTTCGCCATGCCAGTGATCGCGGATCCTGCTCATGATCGGGCCGAGGTTGCTCCCCCAGGTCCGCGAGCCCGCTACGGGCGGACTGGATCTGATCAGCGCCGGCTTGTCAGTCATCAGCCGTTGTGTCGATTCGTCTACGGCCTCGAACAGGATCGCCGAGGCAGTGTGGCCGGCCCGCTGCATCGATCCTCACCCGCTTCACGGTCGGCGGCTGTGTTCGTGCGTCGCCAGCGAGCTCTTGACCGAGGGCCCTGATCGACCTTCGGCTGCTCCGCTCGCCCATCTTTCGACGGCATTCACTGGCCGTGAGCGACGATGACCTTCGTGGTCGACTTTCAGGATCCTCTTCTTTTCGTCGCCCAGTACCTGCAGCTTCGTCCTCGGAGCTAGTCTCCGCTCGAGGCCGGGTCTGTGGACGGCTCCCTCCTCTCGTTGGCCTTCATCCGCAGGAGCGATGCTCATCGGCCGGCCTCGTGCGCCGATGATTGCAGCCGGCCTGTCGATCGTAGCCGGAGGCCTCGTGGTTGCGGCAACCGGTCTCGTCGCTCCTCGACGCTAGGCTCGGCTCGGAACTCCGAGCGTCGCCTTGGTGGTGGTCGGCTCCGTCGTCCTGTCTCCTTCGGGCGTCGCGGCCCCGGTCAACGCTCGCTCACCGACCTGATCGTCGGCTCCGTGGCGCCCGAGCGGGCGGGCGTTGCGTCGGGGATCTCGGAGACCGGTACCGAGCTCGGTGGCGCACTTGGGCATCGCGGTGCTCGGGAGCGTCGGCGTCGCCGTCTACCGAAACGACGTGTCGGAGACGCTCCCGGCAGGGGTCCCGCCCGACGCCGCGGAAGGGGCGAAGGACACGCTCGGCGGCGCCGTCGGCGCCGCCGAAGCCCTCCCTGACGCGCTCGGCATGGCGCTGCTCGACGTCGCCCGGGAGGCGTTCACGCTCGGCTTCCAGGTAGCCGCCGTTACCAGCGCCGCCGTCGCTGTGGCCACGGCCGTACTGGTCGCAGTCCAGCTCCGACGGACGGGAAACGGCGCTGAGCAGGAGGTCGGGGCAACAGCCACGGCCGAGCCCGCCGGACTCGCCTCGCACTGAGGAGGGCCGAGGAAAGGAGGTTCGAGATGCTGCTCGAGAACAAGACGGCCATCGTCTACGGCGCGGGAGGCATGATCGGAGCGGCGGTCGGCCGGGCATTCGCCCGTGAAGGGGCGAATGTCTACCTCGCCGGACGCACGCGCGCGACGCTCGATGCGGTGGCCGCAGAGATCGACGCCGCAGGGGGAACTGCCCAGACGGCCCAAGTCGACGCGCTCGACGAGCGGGCGGTCGGCGCACACGCGAGCAGCGTGGCCGACGCGGCCGGGAGCATCGACGTCACCTTCAACGCCATCTCGCTGGGCGACGTTCAGGGCACCCCCCTTGCTCGAGATGCCACTCGAGGACTACCGCCGCCCGATCATGGTGGGAACGACCACTCACCTCCTGACGGCGAGGGCTGCGGCGCGACACATGGTCGAGCAAGGGTCAGGCGTGGTCCTCACCCTCTCGGCGTCCGGAGCTCGCATCGCTGACCCGGTGATGGGTCCTCCCGTGATGGGCGGCTTCGGTGTCGCGTGCGCAGCCATCGAGGCGCTCACGATGAACCTGGCAGGCGAGCTCGGGCCGCACGGTATCCGCGTGCTCTGCCTGCGCCCGGAAGGGATGCCGGAGACCTGGCGCGGGTACACCGAGGAGGCGAAGCAGTTCTCGGATCTCAAGGAGTTCCACGAGCTGCTCGAAGGCCGGACGCTCCTGAGGCGGCTGCCGACCCTGGCCGAAGTGGCGAACGTCGCAGCCTTCATGGCTTCAGACCGGGCAAGCGTGATGACTGGCACCGTCGTGAACCTGACGTGCGGCTCGATACCCGAGTAGGGAGGAACAGGGTGCCGGTGGATCGGTCCGCTAGGAGTCACCGGCTGACGGGGACGGCAGGAGAACTCTCTCTGCGCCGGCGTTCCCGGTCGCAATGCGCGGCCCATCATCCGGCGTAGGGCGGCTCGCGGCGCGAACCGCCCGGCGAACGTGAGGAAGCTGCATAAGTGGCCTTTGACCTTGACGCGCGCGCCCTGCTCTGGGGCGCCCGAAGAGCGGACTCGACGATGCGCTGGGGCTCCAGGTGCGGTAAGCGGCGTTCCGGCTGGCTGCTGCCGGCGACCTCGCTCAACTCGAGGAGCTTGACCCAGCCTCCGGCGACCTGGTCGACGAGGATGTCGTCGTCCCCGGCAGCTCCTCCGCGAGCGCTTCCGAGAAGGCGAGCACAAAGGCCTTGCTCGCCGCACATACGACGCGAAATACGGCATCGGCTGAAAGGCGATTTCGCGAGGCGACGTCGACGACGCGGCCCCGACCGCTGGCGAGCAAGCCGCGGCAGGCTCCGTGAGTGCAGCAGGAGGATCGCTTGACGTTGAGGGCGAACGGCCCCGCGTTCGCGCTCCGGCGACGCCGAGGGCGAAAGGACTGGAGGTCGCGACGCCGGCGTCGTCGACGAGCAGCTCGACGTCGAGCTCGGCGGCTCGCGCCACAGTCCTCGATCCCGCCGGCGGTCGAGAGATCGGCAGGGAGCGCGCTCGACGCGCCGGCCGCGTGCGTCGACCTCGTCGGCGAGGGCGCGTAGGCGCTCGCCGCGACGCGCGACCGTCAGCATGGCGAATCCATGCTCGACGAAACCGAGCAGCCAACTCTCGGCCGAGACCCGACGCAGCGCTGGTGACGCTCGCCCAGCGTCGGCGTCTTTCACTCGTTGGGCGAGTCAAGCCGCCTGCTTCGCCATCGCTCACCTGCGTCAAGCCACTGTTCGAACGTTGGACCGGCAAGCGTCGCGCGCGCGAGGCCGGGAGACAGCTGACTGCCCACGTAGGGCTCGCATGGTCCGGATCGCATGGGTTGCTCAATACTTCTATCCGAAGCTCATCGCCGCTGGCTCGCAGCCAGTAGTGACCTCGCTACTTCGACCAGGCCTTCCTTCTGCGGGCCTGTGGATCTCCGGGATCGAGGTGCCGTGGTCGTAGTTCGAATCCGTTGCGCAGGTCCGCCAGCGCGACCTCAACTGTTGGTGCCGGCAACGCAGCCCAGTAAGCATCTCGGGCACGTAGACGATGTCGCCCAGGCTGCCCATTTCTACTTGTCGCTCGACGAACTCGTGGAACTGGGCGGCGCGCAGTACGCGGGCCGGGACTGGGCCGGACATCGTCGCCTGTTCGTGAGCAACTTTGGCCGCGTTGTACCCGCCGCTGAAACGGTCGCAGCCGATGATCGACACCACGACAATTCGCCGCACTCCAGCCTGGTCTCCGGCTCCCTGAAGGTTGCGAGCCGCGGTGGTGAAGAACTCTTTCGCCTCAACCTCGTCTGCGGAGTGTCCGGTGGCGGTGTCGATGACGCAGTCGACTCCGTGCAGCGCCTCAGCCAGGGCGGCTCCCGTGATGATGTCGACGCCGTTCGAACGCGACATCGATACGACCTCGTACCCGCGCCCCTCGAGGACGTCGACGACGTGGCGGCCCACGCGTCCCGTCGCACCCGCGACGGCGATCTTCGTCTCGGTGTGCATGACTCTCCTCTGCTCACTCGCTCTCGTACTCGTCGTGGCGGCGGATCCAGAGCTGCCAGGCCTCGCCTTCGTCGCGGCCTTTCGGTGCATGGTCGAGGATCGGGTAGTAGCCGATCACGAACTCCAGTCCACGCCACGTCGTCGAGTACGTGTGGTAGACGGTGCTGCCTTTGCGGACGAAGGCGCTGAACCCGGGGCTCTCGGTGAGGTAACCGGCGACTCGGTGCCCGTCGCCCTGGCGTTCTGCTCGACGATCGGCGGTAGCTCGCTCCCCGCCATCTGCGCCACCACCTCGCGGCCTTCTTCCTCCGTGTGCGAGAAGCCAAGGTCGAAGTTGAAGTCCGTGTGTGCAGTCGAGACCCAGGGAAGGCTCCAGCCCATGCGGCGCTTGTAGGGCTGCAGCTTCTCGAGCGGTGCTTGCGACACGAGGATGAACGTCACGTCGCGAGCGTGGAGATGTGGGAGCACCCCGTTGATCGTGTCCGCGATCGACGAGTTGACCGGGCAGCCGGCCGCGTAGCTCGGGCCGAACATGAAGTGGTAGACGAGCAGCTGGGATCGTCCTCGAACAGGTCGCCGAGCGCTCTTTCGCCGTCGTCTGTGTCGAAGCGGTATTCCTTGTCAACCGCAACCCAGGGCAGCTCGCGTCGCTGCCCGCGAGCTCGTCACCGACTCTGGTGTGTTCCTTCTCGCGGACGAGTAGCTCCTCACGTGCGGCGAGCCACTCTTCACGTGTCCCGATCTTGTGGTCAGCCGTCTTCACTGATTGCATGACGTCCTCCTCTTGGAAGTGGTCGGGTGGTTGGCGAAACGACGCCACGTCACGGCAGCTTCTCCAGCCCGGCGCCGGAAAGCAGGTACGCGGGCGCGACATCGGCGGCATCCGCCTGTACCAGCTCGAGCAGAGCGGCTCCGGCCGCCTCCGGGGTGAGCGGCTCGCCCAGCTGCTTGACGTACTCCTCCTCGGACTGGCCGCTGCGAGCCGCGTACGCCTCAACCGCCGCTCGGCCAAGATCGGTGAGCGGCGTCATCCGGGGCAGCACGGCGGTGAAGGAGATGCCGAGACCAGCGCGCAGTGCCTCGTCCTGGGCGTACCCGGTGATGAAGCTCTGGGTGGCCTTGGCGCCGGCGTAACCGCCGCTGAGCGGTGAGCCGGCTCGCGCAGCGCCGCTGCTGACCACAATCACCCTGCTGCCGGGCGGCAGCGGCTTGAGCAGTGCCTCACGCAGCCAGTGGAACGTGATCCGGACGTCGGTCTGCCAGTTGACCGAGAACGTCTCCCACGTCTGGTCTTGCAGCGGGCTCATGTGCGGGCTTGCGCCTGCCACGAGAATGACGACCTCTGGCTCATGGCGGTCGAGCAGGCTGCTTGCCACCGTTGCGTCGACGGCATCGGCGACCTCGGGCTGGATCCTGGCGGCGCCGTTGGCAAGCTCAGCGAGGGCCGCCGCGGAGCGGGACACGGCGACGACCGGGGCGCCGGCGTCGGCGAAGGCCATGGCGATCCCGCGCCCCAGGCCGCGGCTCGCACCAACAACGATGGTTGTCCTGCCGTTGAAGGTACTCATCGGACTGTTGCTCCTTACTCGTTCTGGCTGGGAACCGGGACGGCTTCGAGTCGCTCCTGCGGCGCCGTCCGCGGTCGCCCCAGCAGCAGGAGGGCGAGCGCGACGCCCATCAAGGCCAGGACGGCGACCGCGAGGAAGGCTGACTGGAAGCCCTCGGTCAGCGCTGCCAGTTGGTCGGCGCCGGGGTTGGTCGAGAGATAGTCCTCCGTGCGCGAGACGGCCACGGTTGTGACGAGCGCGACCCCGAGCGCCGCGCCGATCTGGAAGCTCGTGTTGCTGAGGCCAGAGGCAAGGCCCGACTCGTGCTCGGGGACATCGGCAAGGGCGGCAATGGAGGCGGTGACGAAGGCAAGGCCGACTCCTGGGCCGAAGACGAGTAGGCCGAAGAAGATGTCGCCGAGGTAGTTGCCGTCGGCCGAGACCTGGGTGAGGATCAGAGCCCCGCCGCTCATCAGTGCCATGCCGACTGCGGCGACCGGTCGGAAGCCTACCCGGAGCACGATCGACTGCCCGAGGATCGAGCCGGCGGCCGCCATGGCGGGAAAGACGAGCGAGGTGAGCCCGAACTTGAGGGCGGAATAGCCGAGCACCTGCTGCGCGTAGAGCGTCAGCGTGAACGACAGCCCATACGGCAGCATGCCGAAGACGAGCATGACGGCGTTGGCGCCGACCATCGTGCGTGAGCGGAAGATGCGAAGCGGTACGAGCGGCGCGCGATGACGCGACTCGATGAGCGCGAACGCGACCAGCAGGGCCGCCGAGCCGCCCAGGAGAGCGATCGTCTGCGGATCTCCCCAGCCCTTGTCGGGCGCCTCGACGATCGCGTAGACGAGCAGTGCGAGCGCGGCCGTGATTGTGAGCGCCCCGGCCGGGTCGTAGCTTCGTCTAGCCACCGTCGCGCGACTCTCCCGCAGCAAGACGGGTGAGACGGCAAGCGCGGCGAGGCCGATGGGGATGTTGATGAAGAAGATCCACTCCCAACCGAGGCCGTCGACGATCGGCCCACCGATCAGCCAGGCGGTCGTCGCTCCGATACCGCCGAGCGCGCCCCAGATACCGAGCGCCTTGTTCCGCTCGGTCCCCTCTTCGAAGGTGGTCATGATTATCGAGAGCGCGGAGGGCGTCATGATCGCGGCGCCGATCCCTTGGAGGGCGCGGGCGCCGATGAGCGACTCGTCCGACCACGCCAACCCGCAGAGCAGCGAGGCGACCGTGAAGAGCACGATGCCGACCATGAACACGCGCCGCCGACCCAGCAGGTCAGCTGCCCGTCCTCCGAGCAGGAGCAATCCGGCGAAGGTGAGGGCATACGCGCTCACCACCCACTGCAGACCCTGTGCCGTGAAGCCGAGGTCCTCCTCGATCGACGGGAGCGCGACGGTCACGATCGCCGCGTCGAGGATGACCATGTAGAACGCACCGCAGAGCAGCGCCAGCGCCCACCACCGGCGCGGGTCGGGCTGGGTTCGCGGTATGGCCGCCTCCATCTGTCGTAGAGACTGGATGCGGACCGGCGTGTCTCGCGTCGGGGCAAACCCCAAACCCGCCCCTAAACTGTCGCTTGTAAAGCCTCGACGGATCGGTCGTGATGGCAAAGGCGGGTTTGCTTCCCTCAGCTGGAACGGGCGTGCTGCTGGAGCGTGAAGACCAGGTCGCGGCGCTCCACTCACTGGTCGACGCGGCCTTGGTGGGCGGCGGACGGTTCGTCGTCGTCGAAGGAACTGCCGGCATCGGCAAGACTCGCCTTCTTGCCGAGGCGCGCGCCATTGCCGATTTGGCCGGGATGCGAGTGCTGGGCGCCCGCGGTGGTGAGCTCGAGGGCGAGTTCACGTACGGGATCGTCCGACAGCTGTTCGAGCCGCTGCTCGCGTCCGTCTCTCCGGATTACCGCAACGAGCTGCTCGCGGGGCCTGCCGTCCGCAGCGAGACGCTCTTCGGACAATCGGAGGTCGCCGGTACTCAGCATGCTCATGCCGAGGGTTCCTTCGCGTTGCTCCACGGCCTCTACTGGCTCGCTGCCAACGTGGCCTTAGAACAGCCGACGCTGCTCGCAATCGACGACCTGCACTGGGCGGACACGCCCTCTCTTCGGTGGCTCCTGTACCTCACGCGAAGGCTCGACGGAGTACCGCTCCTCGTAGTCGCGGGGACTCGACCACCCGAGGGAGAGGGTCGTGATCCCAGACTCGTCGCAGAGCTCATGGCCGACCCGGAGGCGGCCGCGATTCGCCCGGGGCCGCTCGGGCGGGCGTCGATTGCCGTGCTTGCGCGCGAGCTGCACGGCATAGAGCCGGACGAAGCCTTCTGCGCCGCAGTCGAAACGGCGACGGGTGGGAATCCACTCTTCGTCGGCGCGGTGCTCGACGCGATAGCACGGGACGGAACGAGCCCGACTGCCAACCACGCGGCGCAGCTGCTGGAAGCCGGAGCCCAGGGCGTTTCCCGCGTTGTCGCGGTTCGCCTTGCTCGCCTGGAGCCGGAGGCGCTCGACCTCCTCCGGGCCTCTTCGGTGCTCGGCGACGGCATCGAGCTACGCCATGCAGCCGCGCTCGCCGGCGTGGAGGCAGGCGCGCTCGGTCCCGCTGCCTCTGCGCTCGTTCGGCTCGACCTGCTCCGGCGCGAGGATCCGCTGGAGTTCTTCCATCCCGTCGTCCGTCGCGCCGTCTACGAGACGCTCGATGTGGTCGAAAGAGACGCCGCGCATCGGCGGGCCGCCGAGCTGTTCATCGAAGCCGGCGCCCCGCTGGAGAACGCGGCGGGGCATCTGCTCCGTGTAGCACCGCAGGCCGACTCGTTCGTGGTCTCGACACTCCGCCAAGCGGCGGAGCGCTCACTCGCTCAGGGCGCAGCCGATGCCGCCGTCGAATATCTCACCCGCGCGCTCGAGGAAGAGACCGATCGAGCGGTGCAGGCTGAGGTGCTCGTCGAGATCGGCCTTGCCGAGAGATCTGACGAACGGCCCGGCCGCGGTCGACCACCTCCGGGCTGCTCTCGAAGTCCTCCCCGTCACGACGCGAGGCTGCAAAGTCGCCCTCGAGCTGGGCCGCGCGCTGTGGTTCACCGACCGGATCGCGGATGCCCTCGCAGTCTTCCAACAAGCGCTCGACAAGGTCGACCGCAAGCGGGATCCGGATCTCCACGAGCTGCTCCGGGCGGAGCTGATCAGCGCGGCATGGTGGACGCGGAGACCTATCCCATCGCCGAGGCAACGGTCGCCGAGCTAAAGCTCGATGCGCTTCACGGAGGCGTCGGCAGCGAGGTGCTGCTCGCGACGATTGCCCACTACGAGGCTCGATTGGGGCTGCACCGCGAGCTCGCCGTCGAGCTCGCCAAGCGCGCGCTCGCCTCCGGGGAGCTCATGGCGAGTGGCTCGGTCGCGTTCTACTACGCGGTGAACGTGTTACCCCGCTCGGGCTTCCCCGGAGAGGCGGTTTCCATCCTCAACCAGGCGCTCGCTCAGGCACGCCGGCGCGGGGATATCTTCAACGTCGGGGACATATTGCTCTGGCGTGGCAGGAGCCAGACGCTTCGCGGCGATCTTCGGGCCGCGGTCGCCGATCTGAGGGAGGCGACCGACATCGCCGCCGCGCACGGCATGCTGGTCTCCAGGCCGTACAACATCGCGTACTTGGCGGAAGCGCTGCTGGAGCAGGGCAATGTGGACGAAGCGGCGCGAATGATGGACGAGGCTGGCCTCCCTGAGCAGCTACCGCTCGATCAGGTCCTGCTCACCTGGTTTCGGCTTTATCGCGGCCGTCTGCGCATCGAGACCGGCAATCCCGAGCGAGGGATCGAAGAGCTGCTCCAGGTGGGCGAGACGGTGCGGCTCGTGCCCTTTGACAACCCAAGCACCGTACCCTGGCGCAGGTGGGCGGCCGAAGGTCTGCGACGGCTCGATCGGGCAGACGAAGCGCGCGCGCTCGTGAGCGAAGAGCTCGAGCTTGCTCGACGTTGGGGCGATCCGCATGCAATCGGCACTTCGCTGCGCGTGCTCGGATTGGTCGAAGGTGGCGGGGAAGGAGTCGCGTTGCTCCAGGAGTCGGTCGACGTGCTCGCAGGCTCGGAAGCCCGGCTCGAGTACGCGCATGCCCTCGTCGACCTCGGTGCAGCGCTTCGGCGCGCGAACCAGCGAATCGAGGCACGTAAGCCGCTGCGCGAGGGCTTCGACCTCGCGAGAGGCATTGGCGCACTCGGGCTCGCCGAGCGGGCGAACGAGGAAATTGCCGCCACGGGCGCAAGACCGCGAAAGGTCCTCCGAACGGGCCTCGATGCATTGACGGCGAGCGAACGGCGTGTGGCACAACTGGCGGCCGAGGGCATGAGCAACAAGGAGATCGCACAAACACTGTTCGTCACGATCAAGACGGTCGAGGTGCACCTGAGTCACGCCTACCGCAAGCTCGAGATCAGCTCACGCAGGCAACTCGACGACGCGCTACGGAGTCCCGCACCGAGCCTGACGCCGGCTTCCGCATAAGAACTCGAACCACATCGCTAGCCCAGCTTCTCCCAGACGCCAACAAGCTTGTCGCTCTCGCTTGTGAACGGCTCACGCCGCCAGCCGCTCCAGCGCTCGCGCCGTCGCATGTCCGCGAGCCGTGCCATCAGGTCGAGCTCCGACGGCCACACGTAGCGGAACGGGATCGACTGTGGCCCAAACGTCCCGTCTCGATCGGCGTAGTGGTGCGAGATCAGGCCCTGGTCGGCGAGGTCGTATTCGTCGAGCCCGAACCGCGTCGGGGTCTTGAAGTGGAAGGGGTGGATCGTCTGGCCAGGTGGGAGCCGGTGCAGCTGCGGCACCATGGCCTCGATCACGAAACAGCCGCCCGGCTCCAGGTGCGCAGCGACGTTCTCGAAGCACGCGACCTGCGCGTCCTGCGTCGTCAGGTTCATGATCGTGTTGAAGACGAGGTACGCAAGCGCGAAATTGCCTTCGACACGCGTCGTCGCGAAGTCGCCAATCGTGACGCCGATTGCGTCGCCACCCGGCTTCGCGCGCAGGCGCGCGACCATCGCCTCCGAGAGGTCGATCCCGTGTACGCGGACGCCGCGTGCCGCGAGCGGCAAAGCGATCCGCCCTGTTCCGATGCCGAACTCGAGCGCTGCGCCGCCTCCAGCCAGCTCAGCGAGGAAGTCCACCGCTGGCTCGACGACCTCGGGCTCACCCCAGCTACCGAGCTCTTCGTCGTAGCGCGCGGCGACTGACTCACCGAAGTGGTCCTCCGGCACGAAGCCGCACTCTGTCAGAGCCGGCCGGCATCCGCAACGAGACAGCTCCCTCACTTTGATTCGAGTTCTAGGTCGGCACGCCGTGAGCGTTCCGCATGGTCGCTCGCCCACGCTGCCCCTTCCAGCGTAGGCGAGCGTCCGCGGTTCAGCGCTAGGCCGCGCCCGCCTGCGCGAGGTCTGGGTTCCAGACACCCGTGACGGCGGCGTCGCGTGCGTAGTCGCCGAAGTCGCGAGGCTGCCTCCCGAGGGCACGCTGCACGCCGTCCGCGAGATGGGCGTTGCGGCCGTCGAGCACCTCGCCGAAGAGATACGTGACGAGCTCGACCACGTCGCGCGGAGCGCCGTGCGCCGCGAGCTCGGACGCGAAGGCATCCAGCGGCACCGGCACATAACGGATGTCGCGGCCCGCCGCATGCGCAATCTCCTGCACCGCCTCCGCGAAGCTGAGCAGCCGTGGGCCGGTGAGCTCGTAGAGCTCGCCGATGTGTCGGTCGTCGGTGAGCGCCGCCACCGCGACGTCGGCGATGTCGTCCGCGTCGACGAACGGCTCCGGCGTCTCCCCGGCGGGAAGGGCGACGACACCGGCGAGCACGTAGTCGCGGAAGTAGTCCTCGCTGAAGTTCTGGCTGAACCACGTGGAGCGTACGATCGTCAACTCCAGCGCCGGAGGCAGCAACGGCCCGCTCGGCTTGCTCGGCCTCGTGCTCACCGCGACCGGCCAGCAGCACCAGTCGCGGGACTTCCCGCGAGACGGCGAGCTCGGCAAATGCGCCGACCGTCTCGACCGCGCCGGGCACGGCGAGGTCGGGTTGGTAGGAAACGTAGGCCGATGCGACGCCGTCGAGCGCCGGACCCAGGTCGTTCGGTCCTCCCAGTCGAACGGCGGCTGGGCCGAGCGTGAGCCGACCCGCACCGGCAGGTCGCGCGCGCGCAAGCGCTCTGCAACCCGGCGGCCGGTCTTGCCCGTCCCACCGAGGACCAATATCGGGAGATGCATGTTCATTGCTAACCCTCCTCGTACTCGTCGTGGAGCCGCCACCACCGGTACGGCGGCGTCTGCGGATAGCCCTCGGGCGAGTCCTCCCACTCCTCCTGTCGCCCCAGCGCGGTGATGTCGAGGTAGCTCCAGGTGCTGCCCATCGCCTCGTCTCCGCGGTCCGAGACGAAGTACGTTCGGAAGATCCGCGCGTCATCACGGATGAAGGCGTTGGTGCCGTGATACTCGGCGACGCCGAAGTCGGCGTCGAAGTCGTCTGTGATCGTGTACCAGGGCATCTCCCAGCCCATCCGCGCCTTCCAGCGCTCGATCTCCGGTTGCGTAGAGCGCGAGACGAAGGCGAGCGTCGTGTCGCGGGCGTTGAGATGGGCGACGTGGGCGATCTGGTCGGCGACAAAGGAGCAGCCCCGGCAGCCGCTTTCCGGCCAGGTGCCCACGCCTGGCTCGTAGAAGAAGCGGTAGACGATCAGCTGACGGCGCCCCGCGAACATGTCAACGAGGGTCGCCGTGCCGTCGGGTCCCTCGAAGCGGTACTCCTTCTCGACCGCCAGCCATGGCATCCGCCGACGCTCCGCGGCGAGCGCGTCTCGCGCGCGAGTCAACTCCTTCTCCTTCACGAGGAGCTCCTGGCGGGCGGCCTCCCACTCCTCGGGCGAAACGACTGGCGGTATGTCCATCTGGTGCCTCCTTCTTGGCTCTCACAAACTGCCTCGTGTAGAGGCTGCCCCCTGGCGGCGTGCCTCGCGTCGGGGCCGACCCCAAGCGCGTCCCTAAACTGTTGGATGGAAAGCCTCGATGGATTGGTCGTGATGGCGTTGGCGAGTGTCCTTCCCTCGGCCGGAACCACCAGCGTGCTTCTGGAGCGCGAAGCCCAAGTCGCGGCGCTGCAGGCACTGGCCGACGCTGCCCAGGAAGGCGGTGGGCGGTTCGTCGTCATCGAGGGAAGTGCCGGCATGGGGAAGACCCGCTTGCTCGCTGAGGCGCGCGCAATTGCCGGATCGGCGGGAATGCGGGTGCTCGCGGCGCGCGGCGGCGAGCTCGAAGGCGAGTTCGCGTACGGGATCGTCCGGCAGTTGTTCGAGCCACTGCTCACGCCGGGCTCTCAGGACCTCAGCGAGGAGCTGCTCTCTGGACCGGCCGCGCTCACAGAGCCGCTCTTCGGAGCCGCGCAACCCGCCGGCTCTCAGGACACGATCCCGGAGAGCTCCTTCGCGATGGTCCACGGCCTCTACTGGCTCGCGGCCAACGTAGCCTTTCAACAGCCGACGCTGCTCGCCATAGACGACCTGCACTGGGCGGACAGCCCCTCCCTGCGTTGGCTCCTGTACCTGACACGAAGGCTCGAGGGAGTACCGCTCCTCGTAGCCGCGGGAACCCGACCGCCCGAGGGAGAGGGCCAGGATCCAATGCTTGTCGCAGGGCTCATCGCGGGACCCGGAGGCCGCCGCTATTCGGCTCGAGCCCCTCGGTCGTAGCTCGATCGGCGCACTCGCGCGCGCGCTACACGGCCTGGAGCCCGACGAAGCATTCTCAACCGTCCTCGAGACGGCCACCGGAGGGAACCCGCTGTTTGTCGGCGCGGTGCTCGACGCGGTCGCACGGGAGGGGATTAGCCCGACCGCCGAGCACACTGCGCGTCTGCTGGAGATCGGAGCGCAAGGCGTTTCGCGGGTCGTCGGGCTTCGCCTCGCCCGGCTGCAACCCGAGGCGCTTGCCCTTCTCCGCGCCGCCTCGATCCTCGGCGACGGGATCGAGTTGCGCCACGCAGCGGCTCTGGCAGGCGTGGAGGCAAGCGAGCTTGGCCCGGCCGCTGCCGCACTCGTCCGGCTCGACCTCCTGCGGCGCGATGATCCACTCGAGTTCTTCCACCCCGTCGTTCGAAGCGCCGTCTACGAGACGCTCGACGTCGTCGAGCGAGACGCCGCGCACCGCGCCGCAGCTGAGCTGTTGCTCGAGGCCGGCGCCCCGCCGGAGAATGCGGCGGGCCATGTCCTCCGTATAGCCCCTCAAGCCGACTCGTTCGTGGTCTCGACGCTTCGTCAAGCGGCCGACCGCTCACTCACTCAAGGTGCAGCCGATGCCGCGGTCGAATATCTGACGCGCGCTCTCGAAGAGCAGGCCGACCCGGCAGCACGGGCAGAGGTGCTCGTCGAGCTCGGCCTGGCTGAGCGGCGAACGAACGGCCCGGCTGCCGCCGATCACCTGCGGGCGGCCCTCGACTCCATCGAAGACTCGACGCAGCGCTGCGCGGTCGCGCTCGAGCTGGGTCGCGCGCTCTGGTTCACGGATCGGATCGCGGATGCCCTTGCCATCTTCGAGGGCGCGCTCCACGAGCTCGATCGGAGAAAACCGGACCTCCACGAACTGCTCGAGGCGGAGCTCATCAGCGCCGCGTGGTGGCACGCGCGAACGTACCCCGTCGCCGAGGCGCGGCTCGCCGAGCTCGACTTCAATGCGCTTCACGGCAGGCTCGGCAGCGAGGTCCTGCTGTCGACGATGGCGCACCACGAGTACCGACGGGGGCTTCACCGCGATCTCGCGATCCAGCTATCACGGTCGGCGCTCGCGTCCGAGAATCTCATGGCGAGCGGCTCGATCGCCTTCTATTACGCCGTGAACGCGTTACCCCGTGCGGGGTTGCTCGACGAAGGGCACTCCATCCTCAACCAGGCGGTCGCGCAGGCTCGCCGACGCGGGGACATCTTCAACGTCGCCTTCATGCTGTTGTGGCGCGGCAAGTGGCAGACACATCGCGGCGATCTTCGAGCCGCGGTCGCCGACTTGAGGGAGTCGATCGATCTCGCCGTCGCCCACGGCATGCTCGTGGCCTGGCCTTACAACGTCGGCTTCCTGGCACATGCGCTGTTGGAGCAGGGGGACGTCGCCGAGGCTGCGCGAGTCATCGACCAGGGTGACTTCCCAGAGCAGCTCCCACTCGACGAACTGCATCCCGCCTACTTTCGGCTCTACCGCGCGCGTCTACGCATCGAGTCGGGTAGCCCTGATCGGGGGGTCGAGGAGCTGCTCCAGGTCGGCGAGACCGTGCGGCTGGTCCCTTGCGACAATCCAAGCGGCGTGCCGTGGCGCAGCTGGGCTGCCGAAGGCATGCGCCTTCTCGATCGGGCAGACGAAGCACATACGCTCGCCGCCGAGGAGCTCGCGCTGGCTCGGCGTTGGGGTGATCCGCACGCCATCGGCAACGCGCTACGCGTGCTGGGTCTCGTCGAGGGTGGCAAGGCAGGAATCGGGCTGCTCGGGGAGGCGGTGGAGGTGCTTGCAGGCTCTGAGAGCCGGCTCGAGCATGCGCGCGCCCTTGTCGACCTCGGCGCAGCCCTGCGTCGAGCGAATCAGCGGACCGAGGCACGTGAGCGGCTCCGCGAGGGTGTCGATCTCGCGCGATGGATCGGCGCGTTCGGGCTCGCCGAGCGGGCGAACGACGAGATCGCCGCCACCGGTGCGAGGCCGCGCAAGGTGCTCCAGACGGGAATCGATGCACTGACCGCAAGCGAGCGGCGCGTTGCACAGTTGGCGGCCGAGGGCATGAGCAACAAGGAGATCGCGCAAACACTGTTCATCACGATCAAGACGGTCGAGGTGCACCTGAGCCACGCCTACCGCAAGCTCGAGATCAACTCTCGTGCGCAGCTCGACAAGGCCCTCGTGGCTCCCGCTCCGGGCCTGACGGCCGCCTCCACCTAGTTCTCGCCTGCCCGACTGTCGGGCGCTGGCCGAGGCGCCGAGAGTGTCGTTCGCGTCCCAACCCAAACGCGTACCTAAACTGTGGGTTTTCAGAGCCCCGACGGACGGTCGTGATGGCGATGGCAAGTTTCCTTTCCTCGGCGGGAACCACCAGTTCGCTTCTGGAGCGCGATTCCCAGGTGGCTGCGCTGCAGGCGTTGGCTGAAGCAGCCCGGGAGGGTGGTGGCGGGCGGTTCGTCGTCATCGAGGGAAGTGCTGGCATGGGCAAGACCCGCCTGCTCGCCGAGGCGCGTGCCATCGCTACCGGGGCGGACATGCGAGTGCTTGCAGCCCGGGGCGGCGAGCTCGAGGGGGAGTTCGCGTACGGGATCGTCCGTCAGCTCTTCGAGCCGCTGCTGGGGCTCGTTCCTTCAGATCTCGTTGCGGAGCTGCTCTCGGGACCGGCCGCGCTGGTCGGGCCCCTGTTCTCAGCATCGTCGGCCGCCGCTGCTGAGGACACGACTGCAGAGGGCTCCTTCGCCATCGTTCACGGCCTCTACTGGCTCGCCGCGAACGCCGCCTTTCAGCAGCCGACCCTGCTCACGATCGACGACCTGAACTGGGCCGACACCTCCTCTCTGCGCTGGCTGCTCTACCTGACGCGACGGCTCGAGGGCGTCCCGCTGATCGTCGCCGCGGGGACGCGCTCGCCCGAGGGGGAGGGCCACGACCCCATACTCGTCGCAGAGCTCATCGCCGCACCGGAGGCGGCCACCATTCGGCTCGAGCCCCTTGGCCGCAGCTCGATCGCCGCGCTCGCTCAGGAGCTGCACGGTCTGGAGCCTGACGAAGCGTTCTCTGCCACTCTCGAAACGACGACCGGAGGGAATCCCCTCTTCGTAGTCGCGGTGCTGGACGCCGTCGCACGGGAGGGCATCACCCCGACCGCCGAGCACGTGCCCCGTCTGCTGGAGATCGGGGCCCAAGGCGTTTCCCGCGTCGTCGGTCTTCGCCTCGCACGGCTGCCGGCGGAGGCACTCGCCGTCCTGCGCGCGGCATCCGTCCTCGGCGACGGGACCGAGCTGCGCCACGCGGCCGCTCTCGCCGGCGTGGTAGCACGCGAACTTGGTACGGCCGCTGCCGCCCTCTATCGACTTGACCTCCTCCGGCGGGAGGATCCGCTCGAGTTCTTTCACCCGGTCGTCCGCAGCGCCGTCTACGAGACGCTCGATGTGGTCGAACGGGACGCCGCGCACCGCTCGGCCGCGGAACTGCTGCGAGATGCCGGCGCCCCGCCGGAGAATGCGGCGGGGCACCTGCTCCGCGTTGCCCCAAAGGCCGACTCGTTCGTGGTCTCGACGCTGCGCCAGGCAGCCGAGCGCTCGCTCGCCCAGGGCGCGGCCGAGGCTGCGGTCGGATATCTCAGCCGGGCGCTCGACGAGCAGATTGATCCGGCTGCCCGGGCGGAGGTGCTGGTCGAGCTCGGCTTGGCGGAGCGGCGGACGAACGGTCCGGCTGCGGCAGACCACCTGCGGGCCGGTCTCGAGCTCCTCACCGACCCGGCGCGGCGCGGCGCGGTCGCGCTCGACCTAGGCCGCGCGCTCTACTTCACAAACCGGATCGAAGATGCCGTTACGGTCTTCGAGCAGGCGTTCGACGAGGTCGACCGGGCCCGAGATCCGGACCTCCACGAGCAGCTTCTGGCGGAGCTGATCAACTCGGCGTGGTGGCACCGAGAGACCTATCCGATCGCCGAGGCACGGATCGCCAAGCTCGACCTGGATGCCCTCCACGGCGGCCTCGGCAGCGAGATCCTGCTCGCAACGATGGCGCAACACGAGTCCCGGCTGGCGCTGCACCGCGAGCGTGCAATCGAGCTCGCCCGGCGCGCACTCGCCCCCGGGAACCTGCTGGCGAGCGGCTCGATCGCGTTCTTTTACGCGGTCGTGACGTTATTCCGGGCCGGGTTGCTGGACGAAGCGGTTTCGATCCTCGACCGGGCGGTCGCTCAGGCGCGCAGGCGCGGTGACATCTTCAACCTCGCGTTCATGTTGCTGTGGCGCGGCTACTGTCAGACCCGTCGCGGTGATCTTCGGGCGGCGGTCGCGGACCTGCGGGAGGCGCTCGATCTCTGCGTCGCGCACGGCCTGCTCGTCGCCTGGCCCTACAGCATCGGGTTCCTGGCGGAGGCGCTGCTCGAGCAGGGGGACACAGACGAGGCGGCGCGCGTGATCGACCGGGGTGACTTCCCGGAGGAGCTCCCCATCGACCAGCTCCACCTCGCCTGGTTACGGCTCTGCCGCGCCCTTGTGCGCATCGAGACCGGAAGCCCCGAGCTAGGAGTCGAGGAGCTGCTCCAGGTCGGCGAGACGGCTCGGCACGTCCGCTTCGACAATCCAAGCAGCGTGCCGTGGCGCAGCTGGGCCGCCGAGGGCCTCCGGCTTCTCGACCGGAACGAGGAAGCACGTGCGCTCGCCGAGGAGGAGATCACGCTCGCTCGACGTTGGGGGGACCCGCGTGCAATCGGCGCCTCCCTGCGCGTACTCGGCCTCGTTGAGGGCGGCACCGCGGGAATCGGGCTGCTCCGGGAGGCGGTCGAGGTGCTCGCGGGCTCGGAAGCTCGGCTCGAGCACGCGCGCGCCATCGTCGACCTCGGCGCAGCGCTCCGCCGAGCGAACCTGCGGACCGAGGCGCGCGAGCTGCTCCGGGAGGGCGTCGATCTCGCCCAAAAGGTCGGCGCATTCGGCCTCGCCAGGCGGGCGAACGAGGAGATCGCCGCCACTGGGGCGAGGCCGCGAAAGGTCCTCCAGACGGGGCTTGACGCACTCACCGCAAGCGAGCGGCGCGTGGCACAGCTCGCCGCCGAGGGCTTGAGCAACAAGGAGATCGCGCAAACGCTGTTCATCACGATCAAGACGGTCGAGGTGCACCTGAGTCACGCGTATCGCAAGCTCGAGATCAGCTCCCGCGCACAGCTTGACAAGGCTCTCCTGACGCCTGCACCGAGCCTGACGCCGGCGTCCGCGTAGTCAAAGCCGCTGAGGCTATGGCCGTAAGCGTTCTTCGCTGACGGTCGTCGAAACACTAGGGGTGAGGTTGGGGTCGCCTCCGACGCGAATCGGCTCCACTGGCACGCAGAGTGGCGCATCGACGGTCCGAACCCGGAGGTAACTGTGAATTTCTCCACCAACGGCCTCGATGAGCGCCTCGAGCAGCACCGTGGCGAGCTGACCGCATTCTGCGGAAGCATGCTCGGGCCAAGCGAAGCAGAGGACGCCGTGCAGGAGACATTCCTCCGTGCGTGGCTGAACTTCGATCGCTTCGAAGGTCGGTCATCATTGCTCGCCTGGTGCTACGCCATCGCGAGGAACGTCTGCCTCGACATGCTCTCGGCACGGACGCGCCGGGCGTGGCCGATCGACCTCCGACCCGGCGTCGAACCGACAGCAGGTCACGTAGACACGCCGCTGGCGACTAGTTCCGTAGCGCCCATGGTCAACGGTCGAGTCGCGGCCGACGCCGGCCCCGAGGGAGCGGCCATTGCACGCGAGACCCTTCGAACGGCGTTCGCTGCCGCACTCCTGCACCTCACGCCAAAGCAGCGCGTCGTGCTCATTCTGCGCGAGGGTCTGCGCTGGCAAGCGTCCGAGGTTGCCGAGCTGCTCGAGACGAGCGTTGCCTCCGTGAACAGTGCTCTGCAGCGGGCTCGCGCGACGCTCGAGGCGTGCGATGCGAACGAGGCTGCAGCCGTGGCTTCCGACGCCGCGAGCGCGAAGCTACTCACCAGCTACGTCGACGCCTTCGAGCAGTACGACATGGACGCCCTCACGGCTCTGTTGCACCGGGATGCAAGACGACGCAGTCGATCGCCACTAGGTCGCGCGTCGCGCAAGCGGCTGGCGCAGCACCTCCACCGGCCACCAGCGCGGGCTGTCACATCGCAAGCGTTCGGGGGGTCATAGGTGTACTGACCGTGTTCGTCGAATCGTCTCACCGCTGCTGCGCTGATGGAGCGCTGGACTCATCGCATGATCCGCCTGCGCTGGGCGGTATTGCTCATCTGGGCGGTGATTCTCTTCGGGTCGGTGGTGGCGATGTCCGGGTTGAGCGACCTGCTGACGAATCGCTTTTCGCTGCCGGGAACAGACACCGAGCGCGCGGAGAACGTGCTCGAGGAGCACTTTGGCCAGAAGACGACGGGCTCGTTCTCCCTTATCGCCAAGGGAGCGCCCGGCTCAGCCCTCGTCCTTGTTCCCGAAGTGCGGCGCGCGGCGATACGGGCGGCCGGGGAGCTACCGACTGCCAAGGTCGCCTCCGTCGAGGCCGTCGCCGACGACGTCGTCACGGCGACCATCGTGTCCAACTTGGAGCCGGCGGACGCGAAGGGCTACACGGACGACATGCGACGAGCGATCGGCCAGATTCCAGGCGCCGACACCTACGTCAGCGGTCAGGCCGCGATCGAGCACGATCTCGACCCGGTGTTCGCCGACGACCTCTTCGTGGGCGAGGTGCTGATCGCGATTCCGGTCGCACTGCTCATCCTCGTGTTCGTCTTCGGAACGCTTGCCTTCCTGATCCCCTTGCTGTTCGCCGCGGTTGCGATCCCGAGCACGCTCGGGATCGTCTGGATCTTCGCCAACTACCTCGAGCTGTCGACCTATCTCCAGAACCTCGTGATGCTCATCGGGCTCGGCGTCGCAGTCGACTACTCGTTGCTCATCGTCTACCGCTATCGCGAGGAGCTGCGCGCCGGCCGCTCGAGAGACGACGCGATCGCCCGGACGATGGCGACCGCCGGCCGGGCTGTCGTCTTCAGCGGCACGGCGGTAGCGATCGGCCTCGCGGTCTTGTTCTTCATGCCGCTGCCGTTCATGCGCGGCTTCGGCTTCGCCCTCTTCATCCCGGTCGTCTCGGTGGTGTGTGCGCTGACGCTGCTGCCGGTGCTGCTTCACTCTCTCGGCGCCAGGCTCGATCGCGTGCACCTGGTTCCGGCACGGGTCATCGAGCGTCGCGACGCCGAGGACAACTTCTGGTGGCGCCTGTCGCGGACGATCATGCGCCGGCCCGTTCTGTTCGCGATGGGCGCAACGGCGCTGCTGGTGGCCCTCGCGATTCCGCTCTTCTCGCTGGAGCTCGGCCCAGGGACGAACAAGGGCATTCCTCAGAATCTAGAGGGCGTCCAGGGCCTGAACATCATCTCCGACGCCGTCGGCGAAGGCGCGATCGCGCCGACCGCGATCGTCGTCGACACGGGTCGCGCTGGTGGCGCCAACGACCCAGAAGTCAAGGCTGCCGTGGCGAGGCTCTTCAGCGGCCTCGAGGACGATCCGGAGGTCGCGAGCATCAGATTCGACCCGTCGAGCAGGCAGTACGTCGACACGACCACTCGCTACCTCAACATCGAGGTGATCGGCAAGAGCGAGTACGGCGTGCCGGACTCGCTCGATTTCGTGGACCGGCTCAGGGACGGCATCGTCCCCGCGGCAGGCTTCCCTAGGGCTGTCGACGTGTATGCCGGTGGCGGCCCGCCGAGCTCCGTTGACTTCCTCGATCTCACCTATGGCACGTTTCCCTGGGTCGTGCTGGTCGTGCTCGTCCTGTCCTACTTGCTGCTCGTGCGCGCGTTCCGCTCGCTCCTCCTGCCCCTGAAGGCGATCGTCCTCAACCTCCTGTCGATCCTTGCCGCCTACGGGCTGCTCGTCGCCTTCTTCAAGTGGGGCGCCGCCGACGCGATCGGTCTGATCACCTTCGACCAGATCGAGGGATGGATCCCAGTCTTCATCTTCGCGACCGTGTTCGGGCTCTCGATGGACTACGAGGTCTTCCTCGTCAGCCGCATGCGCGAAGAGTGGGACGCCGGACGCAGCAACGAGGACGCGGTGTCGTCCGGGCTCGCCAAGACAGGCAGGATCGTGACGGCGGCCGGCCTCGTCATGTTCGCGGCCTTCATGGGCTTCGTGGCCGGTTCGATCCTCGGTTTGCAGCAGTTCGGCTTCGGTCTGGCCATGGCGATCCTCATCGACATCACGATCGTGCGTGCGCTCCTGCTGCCGAGCGCGATGAAGCTCTTCGGCCGCTGGAACTGGTGGCTGCCCGCGAATGTCGCGCGGGTGTTTCGCGTCAAGCCGTCGCCCCTGGGCGACCATGCGCCCGTGTCCGTCAGGGCCTCAGCCCGATAGGCGAGCGCTAGGCGTCGAGGAGCTCGAGCAGCTTCGTGACCGTGGTCCAGTTCCGAGCTGTCGCGGTCACCCAGCTTCGGTCCCGCGAGTTGCGCCCACAACTTTTCGGCGCACGACGAATCCCTTGTGACGCGGGGGTTCTCTCGCTGCCGCCAGCGCACGCCACCGTGGCGGACGATCTCCGCCTGGATCGTGTTCGCCGTGCTCGCGATCGTGGCCATCATGATGCTCCTCGGCGGCAGCCTCACGAGCGAGGGCAAGCCGACGACGACTGGCTGCCACGGTTGCAGGTCGAAGCCTCGAGCTCATACCGATCGACTCTCGAGTCGACTCGCAGCTAGCGACATGTTGCGGTGAGTTTCACGACCTTTGGCCGTCTTAGATGCGGCAACTGACAACGGGAGGAGCATGGGACGGATCGCCGATACGGAGTTCGTAGCGCTGGGCGAGTTGCAAGAGGCGCTGGCGGGAGCCGTGCTCGCTCCGGGCGATCCCGAATACGGCGCCGCCCGCGTCTGCTTCAACGCGCTGGTCGATCGTCGTCCCGCCGTCATCGCGCGATGCGCACGGGCCGCCGACGTCGCTACCGCCTTCGACTTCGCGCGAACACAGGGCCTGGATGTTGCCGTACGCGGGGGAGGGCACAACCCGGCCGGCCATTGCGTCGTCGAGGGTGGTCTCGTGATCGACCTGTCGCACATGCGGTCCGTCGATGTCGACCCCGACGCTCGAGTCGCCCGCGCCCGGGGCGGCTCGACCTGGCTTGACTTCGACCGCGCTGCGCAAACATTCGGCCTCGTCACACCGGGAGGTGTCGTCGGTTCCACGGGCGTATGTGGGCTCACGTTGGGCGGCGGCATCGGTCACCTGACCGCACAGCACGGGCTCACCTGCGACAACCTCGTCGGCGCGGAGCTCGTGACGCCGGATGGGTCGATCGTCCACGCGAGCCGGCACGAGAACGAGGAGCTGCTCTGGGGGCTCCGAGGAGGCGGCGGGAACTTCGGCGTTGCGACGTGGCTCGAGTTCCGCCTCGAGCCACTGGAGCGCGTGGTGGGCGGACAACTCGTGTATCGCGGCAAGGACGTGCGCGAGGTCTTGCGCCGCTACTGCGACCTCGTTGGGACGTCCCCGCGAGACCTCAGCTGCCAGGCGGTCCTCTCGGTCGACGGTTCGCGGGTGCCCGAGCTGCTCGTGGCGCCCTGTTACACGGGCTCGACGGCCGACCGTGACTTCCTCCGCACGTTGCGCTCGGCTCCCGGGCTGATCGAGGACGCAGTCGTCGAGCACTTGTTCCTCGAGCAGCAGCGGGTCATCGACTCTCCCTACGGTGAGAACCGGCACTACTGGAAGGGGCACTTTGTCCGTGAGCTCTCCGACGAGCTGATCGACGAGCTGCTCGAGCGGCTGCTCGCGCTCGGCCGGGCGCCCACACACATCCTGATCGAGTCTCTCCACGGCGCGCCGAAAGAGGCTGATCCCGCCCTCGGGCCGGTCGCCTACCGCGACGCGGCCTTCAACGTCAGCGCGATGGCCGTCTGGTCGGATGCCTCAGACGACGACCAGCACATCGCCTGGGCTCGGGACACCGCGGCGGCGATCGAGCCGTGGTCGATCGGCGGCGGCTACGCCAACTACATGCAGGCGGACGAGCCGTTCGAGCGGGTGCGCGCCGCGTTCGGCGAAGAGGCGTTCGAACGGCTGCTGGCCCTCAAGCGGCGCTACGACCCGGCGAATGTGCTGCGTCGCAACCAGAACATCCCACCGTGGGATGAAACGCGAAAGGAGCGATCATGACTGTCGTCTCGACATTGGACGTCAAGGGGCTCACGGGGGACGAATACCGCACGATCATGGACGAGCTGGGGGTCGAAGCCCGACCTGAAGGGGGCATCTATCTCCATCTGACGACTCCCGCGGACTTCGGCTTTCGGGTCGTCGAGATCTGGGACAAGAAGGAGGGGTTCGACCGATTCGTGGAGCAGCGCCTCGCGCCGGCAAGCGAGGAGGTCGGCCTGCAGCGAGACATGACGATCACAGTCACTCCACTGCACAACTTCTTCGCACCGCGACTGAGCGAGCTCCCGGATCTCGTTGCGACGCTCCCTGGAGCGCCGCGCGCGGCGGCTGGCCGAAGATGACGACAGGCTCGGTCGAGCGGTTGCCGGAGCGACGGAGGGAAGAGCCATGACTGTCGCGGAGCTGCCTGAGCGCGGCGAGGGTACTCGCCGGCGACCTAGCGACCGAGGCCTCGAAGGAGGGCGCCGACATCGACGGGCTCGCTCGCGCCGAAGCACGCTTGAGGCGCTCGGTGGTCAGGCCGCTCGAGCAAGCGCATCCCGCGGAGTCGAACGGCAATGAGAACGATCGCGCGCTGGCGCTGACCGAGCGCCTGTGGGACCTGGCCATGGAGGCCACGCAGCTGCGGGTCTCGCCGGATGCGTCGAACGAGCTCCTCGAGGCGACCGCCGCGTTGCAAGGGCTTGCCCACGAGTTCGCCCTCGCGGACGACGCTGATGCTGCCGACGCGCGGCTTGCAAAGCTGAGGGAGATCCAGGCGAGGCTACCGACGGCGATCCGAGCCGCGCACAACGGCCCGTATCTGGTAACGAACGCCGAGCGTCTCGTGAGCTGGCTCGGCGTGCCGCACGCGTCGCTTCCCCAGATGGCGCTCTGCCGTTGCGGCGCGTCGGCGCTCAAGCCGTTCTGCGACGGGAGCCACGCCGAGGTCGGCTTCACGGACGAGAAGGATCCGAACCGCGCTGCCGACCGTCGCGACACGTACGTCGGCCAGCAGGTCACGATCTTCGACAACCGGGGCATCTGCGCCCACTCCGGCTTCTGCTCGGACCGCCTCCGTACGGCGTTTCGACCCGATCAAGAACCCTTTGTCGCGCCGAGCGGCGGTCGCATGGACGAGCTCATCGCGTCTGTCCGGGCCTGCCCCTCGGGCGCGCTCAGCTTTGCGATCGGCGCCAACGAGGTGCGCCAGCAGATCGATCAGGAGCGGCCCGCGACGATCGAGGTCTCGAAGGACGGACCGTACCGCGTCACCGGCGCCATCCCCATCGAAGCCGCCGACGGCAGCCCCGACCCGCGGAACGAAGGTGCCTCGCTCGAGCACTACAGCCTCTGCCGCTGCGGGCAGTCGCTGAACAAGCCGTTCTGCAGCGGCAGGCACTGGGAAGTGGAGTTTCGTGATCCGGTTCCCGATCCGGACGAAGAGCCGACGCTCTTCGAGTGGGCGGGCGGTTTCCCCGCCCTGACCAGGATGACGAGGATCTTCTACGGCAAGTACGTGCCGCAGGATCCGCTGCTGGCTCCGCTCTTCGCGAACATGTCTCCCGACCATCCCGAGCGCGTTGCCTCCTGGCTGGGCGAGGTGTTCGGCGGGCCGAAAGCCTACAGCGAGGGCTACGGCAGCTATGAGCGGATGATCTCCCAGCACATGGGCAAAGCGCTCCGCGAGGAGCAACGGGCCCGCTGGGTCGAGCTGCTCTGCAAGTCGGCGGACGACGCCCTGCTCCCAGCCGACGCGGAATGGCGCGCTGCCTTCGTCGCGTATCTGGAGTGGGGCTCGCGGATCGGCCTCGAGAACTCGCAGCCGGGAGCACACCCGCCGCCGCATATGCCGGTGCCGCGCTGGTGGTGGGTCTGCAACGCAACCCCGGCGAACCGCCGGTCCGCGCTCGCCGCCGTCGAGGAGCCGACGGCTGTCGAACTGCCTGGCGCTGACGAGCCGCTCAGCTTCGCCGAGCACATCAAGCCCCTCTTCCGGGAGGGCGACCGCCAGTCGATGCGCTTCGCGTTCGACCTCTGGTTGCACGACGACGTCGCCGAGCACGCGGAGGCGATCCTCGATCGCCTGCAGGCGGGAACGATGCCCTGCGACGGCGCCTGGCCGCAGGAGCGAGTCGACACGTTCAAGCGCTGGCTCGAATCTGGTGCGCCGGCGTGACCAAAGGAGACGCGATGGGATCAGCCCGTCCGGCCGCCCGTCTCTGCCTTCATCGCTTGACGGCGGGCGAGTATAGAAGGGAGCCAAAATGACCGGAGCAATCGACGTCCTCAATCCGGACGAGCCCAAGCGCGTGGTCATCCTCGCGTCCAACCCGGCGGTCTCCGACCAGACCGGTTGGCCGATCGGTTTCTGGTGGGCGGAGCTCACGCATCCTTACTGGGAGTTCGTCGAGCACGGCTACGAGGTCGACGTCGCCAGCCCGGAGGGCGGCAAGCTCGCAGGAGACGCATACTCCGATCCGCGCGACAAGAGCGGCTACTCGGCCGACGACCTGATCTCGCTCGGCTTCATCAGCTCACCCACGCACGCCAAGCTCGTCGACGAGTCGAAGCCGCTCGCCGATGTGGGGATCGACGACTACGACGCGCTGCTGGCGATCGGTGGGCAGGGACCGATGTACACGTTCCGGAGTAACAAGGCCGTTCACGCGGCGCTCCGCGACTTCTACGAGGCGGGGAAACCGGTCGCGGTCATCTGCCATGCCACCTGCGTGCTCCTCGAGCTGCGTCTCTCCGACGGGAGCCTGCTCGTCGATGGGAAGACGTGGACGGGCTTCGCGGACTCCGAAGAGGACTACGCCGACGAGTTCGTGGGGCAGCAGATCCAGCCGTTCCGGATCGAGCAGGAGGCGAGGAAGCTCGAGGGCACCAACTTCATCGTCTCATCGCGGTTCAAGGCGCACGCAGTTCGGGACGGGCTCCTGATCACCGGCCAGCAGCAGTACTCGGGCCGGGCTGCCGCGGTACTGCTCATCGAGGCGCTCGGCGTCTGAAGCGAGAGTCGGCGACGTGGTCGCCGAGTAGAGGATGACGTGCCGCCGCCTCCAGGAACGTCCGTACGTCAGCAGGCCCAGTGCCCGCGCTCTCCTTCCGTTCGTGGGCTACTCGAGACGGTGTCCGCCGATGTCGTAGGGGACGTTCACGGTCTCGTCGGCGCCGGGGTTCGGTCGCCAGCCGCCCGAGAAGGTGCCTTCCGCGCGCCAGGAGCCGGTGAACGTTGCGTCCAGCTGACCGTACGACACCGCGATCGTCACGTCGTCGCCCCGGACGTCCCACCGGTACGGCAAGGGCTCCGGCGAGAAGCCGGAGAACACCGTCGACGGGAAGGTGTCGGTCTCGGGGTCATAGCCGATCAACTCCAGCGCGTCGATCGGGAAGCCCATGAAGTCGATGTGCACGCGCTGCTCGAGGAAGAAGCCTCCGGGCAGCCAGCGAACGTCGTTTCGCCCTTGATGTTCTTCTCGTCGGAGCCGACGAGGTTGCCTTCCATGCTCCAGCGGCCGACGAGCCGGTCAAGTCGGCTGAGCGCGGGGTCTGGCTGCGGCAGTTCGGGTTGCTCGGACATCGAGTCCTCCTTCAGTTGTGTTCCTGCCAGCAAAGACGGGCCGAGTGCGACGAAGTCATCGCCCGGTGAGGTACGTATTGCCGGCCTTGACTTTCCTATCGGGAAAGTCTACTCTTACTTTCCAATCGGGAAAGTGAAGGAGGGTGAACGATGACGAACTACCCGAGCGACACAGAGGCGCGCCTCGCGCTGCACGGCGTCGAGCAGGCACGCCGGCGCGTAATCGACCAGATCGGCATGCCCTGGTGGTACTGGTGGGGCCTCGCCGGCTGCTGGATCGGCCTCGGCATTGCGGCCGACGTCGCGAACCCGTGGGTCACGCTCGCGGCGCTGCTCACGTTCGGTGCTGCCACTCGTACGTCTCGACACGGTTGCTGGCGGGCAGGCAGCGCACGAGTGACGTCAAGGTCCGGGCTGAGGTGGCGGGGCGACGTGCTCCTGCGCTCATCTTCGGCTTTCTCGTCGGGCTAGGGGCCGTGACCGTCGGCGCCGCGCTCCTGGCGTACGCAGACGGGGCTGGGCACCCGGCGACGATGGCAAGCGTGCCCATCGCCGTAGCGATTCTGCTGGGCGGGCCGCGGCTGATGGCGGCGATCCGTACCGACGCTGTCCGGCGAACCGCAGCGGAATGACGGACGCCGCCAGGTTCGACGAGCTCATCCATCCGGCCACGAGACTGTCGATCGTGTCGCTTCTCGCGGCCGCCGACTGGGCGGAATTCGCGTTCATCCGTGACCAGCTCGGGCTGTCCGACTCAGCGCTGTCCAAGCAGCTGGCGACGCTCGAGGAAGCCGGCTACGTCACCATCGAGCGACCGCTGAGCGACCGACGCCGCCGCGTACGTGCGCGACTGACGCCCGTTGGACGGAAACGGTTCGCAGGACATGTCGCCGCGCTTCGAGGGATCATCGCCAACGCGGTCCCGAAGAGCTGAGCGCCTGACGCACTGCCGCCCTTCCCCGACAGACGCCACGGCTTCAGCCGAACAGTCGCTCCGGGTCGTACTTCTCCTTCACCCGCCGCACTCGCTCGAGGTTGGCGCCCCAGTACGCGCGGTGCTCGTCGGGTAGGTCCGTGTCGGGGAAGTTCGCGTACACGCCGCCCGAGCCGGAGGGGTGCACGAGCTCCCACGAGTCCAACAGCCAGGCGCGCGCGGCCTCCGTCGCGGCGGCGTCGAAGCCGGCCGGGACGACGACCGAGTGCTCGAGCAGGAAGAGCTCCTCGCGGTGGGGGAAGGCGGTGGCGTTCGCAGGCACGCGGTTGTAGGCGCCGCCCCAGGGCATGAAGTCGAGCTTCCGCGCCTCCCAGGGCCTT
Organism: uncultured Actinomycetes bacterium; assembly: GCA_963830835.1. Taxonomy (GTDB): domain Bacteria; phylum Actinomycetota; class Thermoleophilia; order Gaiellales; family Gaiellaceae; genus PALSA-612. The sequence continues at coordinate 30,487 of CAWHNJ010000020.1, forward strand.
CGTCCCCGGACGAAGAGATCCACCAGCGCCTCGACCGCGCCGGCCGGCAGCGGCTCGCGGAAGAACTCCGATTTCGTGTATGGGCGGCCGTGCTCGTCCTCCTGGTCGCCCGGGCCTCGCCCCGCGAGGTAGTTCTTCAGCGAGCCGTAGCGCATGTGCGCGCGCTCCGAGGAGGCGGCGTTCGCGCCGGCGACCGACACGAACTCGTCGAGCAGCGCCGCAGTCTCGGTCTCGCCGCCGATCATCGAGCCGAACAGGTGGACCACGGGGTTGGCACCGGCCTCTCCGCCGACGGTGACGAGCAGGCTCGCCGCGAGCTCGTCCGGCCCTGTCGGCGACCACTCCTGCCAGGCGGCGATCAGCGCCGATGCGTGCTCGGAGGGCCACGTGCGGTGGAACGAGGTGGCGGCGGGCTCTGCCACCGTGCGGAGCGTCAGGCGCGTGACCACGCCGAGGCCCTGGGCGCCCGCGCCGCGCAGCGCCCAGAACAGGTCCTCGTGGCGCTGCTCGTCGCACTCCACGACCCGCCCGTCGGCCAGGACCACCTCCGCCGCCACCAACTGGTCCGATGTGAGCCCCCGGCTGCGGCCCAGAAGGCCAAGCCCGCCGCCGAGCGCCTGGCCGCCGATCCCGACCGTGGCGCCGCAGCCGCCCGGGATCGTGACTTCGTGCTGGGCCAGGGCGGCGTAGAGGTCGCCGAGCCGGAAGCCAGGCCCCACGGTCGCCAGGCCGTTCGAGACCTCCAGGGAATGCATCGGCGTGACGTCCAGCACGATGCCGGGGCCAGACGAGCGCCCAGCGAAGTCGTGCCCTCCGCTCCGCACCGCGACCTCGATACCCGAGCGACGCGCGAACGCGATCGCCTCGACCACGTCCTCGGGCGTCCGGCAAAGCACCACGGCCTGCGGGCGCACGTCGTGGAAGCGCGGGATCTGCGACTTGCGAACCTCGTCGTATCGCGGGGAGCTGGGGAGGACGACCTCGCCCTCCAGAGCCGCTCTCAGGTCCCGCCAAGCGGTCTCGATGGTGGCCATGTCACGTCCCCTGCGAATCGATGACGAGCTGGCTCACCGTGAACACCGAGCCTCCGGGGGCGGGTGGGCCGCGGTGACCCGGCACGGAAGCCGCTCTCGGGTCTCGCTCATTTCTTCTCCTCTCCGTCGTCTAGAGAGTGTGACTGACCGGCGCTGCCAGACTAATCGTCCGCGACGGCGGCGCGTAGTTCGGATTCGCCCGCTATGCAGGAAGATCGCGTCTGCGCACCCCACCAGCTCCAGTTGATGCTCAGCGTCTGAGACCCCGAACGAGGGCCACGACCTAAGCTGCGCGAATGGCCGGCGCCGCCTCCGAAAGCGCGGAGCTCGCTCGTCAGCTCGAGGACGTGCGAGAGCAGCAGCGAGCGATCAGCGGCGTGCTTCGCGCCGTCGCCCGCTCACGCGGCCTGCAGCCGGTTCTCGACGAGGTGATCGAGGCCTGCCAGCGGCTGTCGAAGGCCGACCAGGGTGCGCTCTACCTCCTCCAGGACGGGCTTCTCCACTCGGCTGCGCACCACGGCCTCCCCGAAGCCGTCGAGTACGACACCCAGCATCCGCATGCGCTCGACCGGACGACGGCCGCCGGCCGCGCGGCCGTCACACGGGAACCGGTGCACATCCCCGACATCGAGCAGGATCCGGAGTACACGTACGCCGGCCCGCGACTGTACCGGTCGGTGCTCAGCGTGCCCGTGATCGTCGAGGACGAGCTGATCGGGGTGGCGCTGGTGGTGCGCCAGGCGCCACAACGTTTCAGCGACGAGCACATCGCGCTCGTGCAGACCTTCGCCGACCAGGCGGCGGTCGCGATCGCGAACGCGCGCCTGCTCGACGCGGTCGAGCGGCAACGCACCGAGCTGGCGCGATTCGTCTCGCCGCAGGTCGCGGAGCTCATCTCCAGCGAAGACGGCGAGCAGCTCCTCGCTGGACATCGCGCCTACATCTCGTGCGTCTTCTGCGATCTCCGCGGCTTCACTGCTTTCGTCGAGACGGCGGCGCCGGAGGAGCTTTTCGACGTGCTGCGCGAGTACCACGGCGCGCTCGGCACGCTAATCCCCGCACACGGGGGGACGCTCGAGCACTTCGCCGGCGACGGCGTGATGGTGTTCTTCAACGATCCTGTCCCGGTAGCGGACCACGAATCAAGGCGGTTCGCTTCGCGCTCGCGGCGCAAGAGCGCTTCGCAGAGCTGGCGAAGGCATGGCGAAGGCGAGGAACGGAGCTGGGCTCGGGATCGGAATCGAAGCCGGCTACGCGACACTCGGTCGGATCGGCTTCGAAGGGCGCTACGACTACGGCGCAGTCGGGCCGGTGGTGAATGTCGCCTCGCGACTGAGCACCATGGCCGCCGGAGGCCAGATCCTGATCGGTCAGCGCGTCCTCGCAGCCGTGGAGGACACCGTCGAGACAACTCCGGCCGGTGAGCTCGAACTCAAGGGCTTCGGCCGTCCCGTAGCCGCGTACGAGGTTCGCCAGCCGCGCTAACCCGCCGACCTGGCGCCTTTAGAAGGCCGGATGGGATGGCAACAGACTCAAGCGTCCCGGTACGAGAGGAGATCCAGCCGCCAATCGTTGCATCGCATAATCTTGCCCTTCGGATACTCATCCTCGCACGGTCCGAGCAGGGTGAAGCCAAGCTTGCGACAGATGGCGTTGGATGCCGCGTTGTCGACCGACGGGAAGGCATGAAGGAACCGGCGGTTCCCCTCCGAGGAAGCGATCGCGATCGCCTCGACCGACGCTGCTCCCGCAACTCCACGCCCTTGAAAGGCCGGCAGCACCGACCAGCCGATCTCATAGACCTGTTCACCCTCCCAGTCGCGCTCCCAATAGCCGATCCACCCGATTCCCTCTCCGGTCGCCTCGTCCACGATCTTGAACTGCTTGGAGTCAGGCTGCTCGTAGCGCGTCTGGCGTTCGGCGATCTTCTCCTGGCTCTCGGGCCCGCCGAGGTGCTCCATCATCACCGGATCTCCGAGCAACATCTGCAGCAGCCCAAGGTCTGCTTCGCCCCATGGCTCGAGACGCACCATCCTCAAGCAGACGGGGTCAGCAGCCCGAGCTTGGCCGCGATCGGCTCGATGCTCAGCTCCATCAGGAACTGCAGCTCGTCCGAAGGCTCGTACTCCTTCATACGACCGACAACACTGGCCTTCGCGCGTTCTGGCTCGGACCAGACGGCGTTCGAGACGGCATCGACGAAGAGCTCGATGTAGCCGCGCTGCCAGTCCCACATCTCGGGCCCGACCGGCCCACCGTGACCGATGTGGAAAACGACGTCCTCGGGGAAGCGTGTGCGGAGCGTCTCGATGTTCGCCAACCACTCGGCGTAGAAGCCGTCCGCGAGATAGCAGTGCGTGTGATCGTAGATCTGGTCGCCGAGAAAGACCGTCTTCGCGTCATCGCCGACGATCCATGGGCTGTCGTGCGGAGACTCGCTCGGGCCGAGGTCGATTACCGTGAACGTCACGTCGTCGAAGGAGAGGCTCTCGCCGTCGGCTATCGCGGTGTTCGGAAAGACGCGATTCGCCGGCCACTCTTCCCCGAAGAACGGGCCGACGATCTGATCCTTGAGTGCGTCGTCCGCCGTGATCGTGTCGATCACCCCCTGCGGTGCGTAGATCGGGACGTCGTCGCCGGCGACGATCTCGCCGAGCCCGGCGTAATGGTCGGGGTGAGAGTGCGTCAAAAGCACGGCCAGAAGCGGCTTTCCGAGGCCGTCGAGCCCCGCGCGCATCTCCTTGGCGGCGGAGACCTGCAGCAATCCGTCGACGGCGACGACCCCCGACGCGGTCTCGACCAAGTAGGCGTTGACGAATGCGCCCTCGTGCTTTGACGGGAAACGGTGAATTGTGGGAACTGCCGACATGTTCGCTCCTTTCAGCTCATTTACGTGACGGCATAGCGCAGCTCGATCATCCCGTTTGCCCGAGGGAAGACGCCCCTGAGCTGCATCGCACCGCCGGGCAGGCGACGGTCGAACAGCGGCTTACCCTCGCCCAGCACCACCGGCACGATCGTCACGGCCACCTCATCGAGTAGCCCAGCGTCCGCGAACTGGGAGGCGACGTTGCCGCCGCCGACGATCCACAGGTCGCCGTCCCCGGCCGAGGCGAGCATCTCGCCGTGCAGGTCCGCGAGGGGGGCGTTCACTATCCGCACGTAGACGCCGTCCCCCTCCGGCACGGGCAAGGCGCGTGAGCTGAGAATCCAGCAGGGCTTTCCCGCGTACGGCCACTCTCCGCCGCCCTCGATGTGCTTGAGGATCCACTCGTAGGTCACCGAGCCGATGACCAGCGCCCCGATCTCGGCGTAGAAGTCGTCGTACCCGCCCTCGACCGGCTGCGCGCCGTTCCCCTCGTAGTGGCCCTCGTATCCTGTGAGCCAGTCGATCGTGTCGTCTGCCTCGGCGATGTACCCGTCGAGCGTCGCAGCGCAGTAGTACCGGGTTGAGCTCATGGCCTGAGTACCCGTCGTCACTCGCTCTCGTATTCGTCGTGCCGGCGTAACCAGAGCTGCCAGTCTTCCCCTTCGTCGCGGCCCTTCGGTGCGTGGTCGAGGATCGGGTAGTAGCCCATCACGAACTCCAGTCCGCGCCACGTCGTCGAGTACGTGTGGTAGACGGCGCCGTCATCGTCACGAAGGTGCTGAAGCCGGGGCTCTCGGTCAGGTAGCCGACGGGGTCGGTGCCCGACGAGCGGGCGTTCTGCTCGACGATCGGCGGTAGCCCGGTCCCTGTCTCGGGCCCGGTTGCCGAGCTCTGTGGAGCAAGCCCGGTCGCCCTCAGCTGCGCCACGGCCTCGCGGGCCTGTTCCTCGGTGTACGAGAAGCCGAGGTCGAAGTTGAAGTCGGTGTGCGCGGTCGAGACCCAGGGAAAGCTCCAGCCCATGCGGTGCTTGTAGGACTGCAGCTTCTCCAGCGGCGCCTGGGAGACGAACACGAACGACACGTCACGAGCGCGCAGGTGCGGGAGCACGCCGTTGACGGTGTCAGCGATCGACGAATTGACCGGGCAACCGGCCTGGTAGCTGGGGCCGAACATGAAGTGGTAGACGAGCAACTGGGAGCGCCCGCCGAACAGCTCGCCGAGCGCCTTCTCACCGTCGTCCGTGTCGAAGCGGTACTCCTTCTCCACGCGCACCCAGGGCAGCTCGCGTCGTTGCCGCGCGAGCTCGTCGCCGAGTCTCGTGTGTTCCTTCTCGCGGGCAAGGAGTTGCTCCCGTGCAGCGAGCCACTCCTCGCGGGTTGCAATCTTGTGATCAGTCATTTGCACTTCCATCGTGTGCCTCCTTCATGGAGCGACGTTGCGCAAGATCCGCTCTACTTCGTGGGGGGCGTCTAGTGCGATGAAGTGGCCGGTGTCGCGCAGCTCGATGTAACGCGCGCCGGGAACCGACTCGACGTTCGCCTTCCGATCCGAGGGCCGCGACCAGTCGTGATCACCGTAGACGAGAGTCACGGGAACGGTGATGCGCGCGTATCGTTCGCGGGCCCGGATCATGCTGTCCAGGTTGCGGAGGATCGCCCTGGCCACTGTCGGGTATCCGGGGCGTCGGCCGACCCGACGGAGCTCGTCGAGGTAGTGCTCGGGCAGATGACGAGGGTCCTGCACTCCGCCGCGCAACACGCCCCCGAGAATCTGCCTGTTCTCGAGGCGGGCCATGATTGGGCCCATCACCGGAGCCTGGATGCTTCCTGCCACCAGGCGCGCGAAGACACTGGCCCGCTTGACGCCCTCGGCGAAGTCGTACGTGTTGAAGGCGACGATGCGGCGTACTCGATCGCCGAGTTCCACGGACGCCGTCAGCGACAGCGTCGCGCCAATGGACTCACCCGCCAGCGTGACGTCGGAGAGGTCGAGATCCTCGACGACTCGGACGACCGCGGCTCGCAGGGCCGGCTCCTCGTAACTGGCGCCCGGAACGATGTCGGACCAGCCCATACCGGGGAAGTCGAGCGCGTGCACCGTGAATATGTCCGCGATTCGCGGGACGACGAACTGGAAGTGGTCGAGCTGCGTGCGCACCGTGTGCATCAGGAGCAAGGGTGGGCCGCCGCCGACGCGGAGGTAGCGGACTCGGGCACCGCCGCTCACCACGACGTAGCCAATCTCTCCGTCCCTGCACCACGTCCTCGTGTACTCGTGCGCTGCCTCGTCCTGCTCTCGCATCGTGGCGGCGGTTCCTGAGCGGTGCGAAGACGCGACCATACGTAGAGACTGGACGCTGACAGCCCGCCTCGCGTCGGAGCCAACCCCAAACACGCCCCTAAACTGTCTGACGGTTCTACGGATTGGACGTGATGGCGCCGACGAGTGTGCTTCCTGCGGGCGGAACTACGATCTTGCTCCTGGAGCGCGAGATCCAGGTTGCGGCACTGCAGGCACTGGCTGACGCGGCGCTGAACGGCGATGGGCAGTTCGTCGTCATCGAGGGAAGTGCCGGCATCGGCAAGACCCGCCTGCTCGCCGAGGCCCGCGCGATTGCGGGCTCTGCGGGGATGCGCGTGCTGGCCGCCCGCGGCGGTGAGCTCGAGGGCGAGTTCGCGTACGGAATCGTCCGGCAGCTGTTCGAGCCGCTGCTCGCGTCTGCCTCTGCGGATCTCCGCGCGGAGCTGCTGTCAGGGCCTGCCGCACTAGTGGAACCGCTGTTCGGAGCCTCGCAGCTCGCCGCGACACAGGAGGCGCCCGCAGAGGGCTCCTTCGCGGTCCTCCACGGCCTCTATTGGCTCACGGCCAATGTCGCATTCCAGCAGCCGACGCTGCTCGCGATCGACGACCTGTATTGGGTGGACACCCCCTCCCTGCTGTGGCTCCTCTACCTGACGCGAAGGCTCGAGGGAGTGCCTCTCCTCGTCGCCGCCGCAACCCGCCCACCCGAGGGCGAGACCGGGGACACCACACTCATCGCTGAGCTGATTACCGATCCGGCAGCCGCCGCGATTCGCCCCGGGCCGCTCGGGGTTGCCTCGATCGCCGTGCTTGCGCGCGAGCTGCACGGTCTGGAGCCGGACGAGGCTTTCTGCGCCGCCCTCGAGACGGCGACCGGCGGCAATCCGCTCTTCGTCGGCGCGGTGCTGGACGCGGTTGCACGGGAAGGAACCAGCCCGACTGGCGAGCAGGTGCCCCGTCTGCTCGAAATCGGAGCACGGGGCGTGTCTCGCGCGGTCGGTCTTCGCCTCGCGCGCCTGGCGCCACAAGCGCTGGCCCTCATCCGCGCGGCCTCGATCCTCGGCGACGGGACCGAGCTGCGCCACGCGGCCGCTCTCGCCGGCGTGGAAGCAAGCGAGCTTGGTGCGGCGGCCGCCGTCCTCGTTCGGCTTGATCTGCTCCGGCGGGAGGATCCGCTCGAGTTCTTCCACCCGGTCGTCCGCAGCGCCGTCTACGAGACGCTCGATGTCGTTGAGCGGGACGTCGCGCACCGCTCGGCCGCTGAATTGCTTCTCGGCGCCGGCGCGCTGCCGGAGAGTGCGGCGGCGCACCTCCTCCACGTCGCCCCGCAGGCCGACACCTTCGTGGTCTCGACGCTCCGCCAAGCGGCCGAGCGCTCGCTCGCCGAGGGCGCGGCCGAGGCCGCGGTCGGGTATCTCACCCGCGCGCTCGACGAGCAGATCGATCCCGCTGCGCGGGCGGAGCTGCTCGTCGAGCTCGGCTTTGTGGAGCGGCGGACGAACGGCCCGGCAGCGGCCGACCATCTGCGCGCCGGTCTCGAGCTCCTCGCCGACCCGACGCGGCGCGGTGCGGTCGCGCTCGAGCTGGGCCGCGCGCTCTACTTCACGAACCGGATCGGAGATGCCGTTGCGGTCTTCGAGCAGGCGCTCGACGAGGTCGACCGGGAGAGAGATCCGGACCTCCACGAGCAGCTTCTTGGCGGAGCTCATCAGCTCGGCGTGGTGGGACGCGCAGACCTGTCCCATCGCCGAAGCAAGGATCGGCGAGCTGGACCTGGATGCGCTCCACGGAGGCCTCGGCAGCGAGATCCTGCTCGGGATGATGGCGCATTACGAGTACGGGCTGGGGCTGCGCCGCGAGCACGCGATCGAGCTCGCGCGGCGCGCGCTCGCGCCCGGCAATCTGTTGGCGGGCGGCTCGTTCCCGTTCATGTACGCGGTGATGGTGCTACCCCTGTCGGGGTTGCTCGACGAAGCGGTCTCCATCCTCGACGAGGCGGTCGCTCAGGCTCGCCGTCGCGGCGACATCTTCAACGTCGCGTTCATATTGGTGTGGCGCGGCAGGTGTCAGACCCGTCGCGGCGATCTTCGAGCGGCGGTCGCGGATCTGCGGGAGGCGCTCGATCTCTGCATCGCGCACGGCCTGCTCGTCTCCAGGCCGTACAGCATCGGGTTCCTGGCGCATGCGCTCCTCGAGCAGGGCGAGGGGCACGAGGCGGCGCGCGATCATCGACGAGGGTGGCTTCCCGGAGCAGCTCCCCCTCAGCCAGCATCCCCTCGTCTGGCTTCGGCTCATCCGCGGCCGGCTGCGCATCGAGACCGGAAGTCCCGAGCGGGGAGTCGAGGATCTGCTCCAGGTTGGCGAGACCGCTCGGCTCGTCCTCTTCGACAATCCAAGCGACTTGCCCTGGCGCAGCTGGGCGGCCGAAGGCCTTCGACTGCTCGACCGAAACGACGAAGCGCGTGCGCTCGCCGACGAAGAGCTCGCGCTCGCTCGACGCTGGGGTGACCCGCATACCATCGGCGCCTCCCTGCGCGTGCTCGGCCTCGTTGAGGGCGGCGAGGCAGGAATCGCGCTGCTGCGGGAGGCGGTCGAGGTGCTCGCAGGCTCGGAAGCTCGGCTCGAACACGCGCACGCTCTCGTCGACCTCGGCGCAGCCCTCCGCCGCGCCAACCAGCGCACCGAGGCACGCGAGCTGCTGCGGGAGGGTGTAGACCTGGCGCGGAGCATCGGCGCATTCGGCCTCGCCGCGCGGGCGAACGAAGAGATCGCCGCTACCGGTGCGAGACCGCGAAAGGTTCTCCGCACGGGGCTCGACGCACTCACCGCGAGCGAGCGGCGCGTGGCACAGCTCGCGGCCGACGGAATGAGCAACAAGGAGATCGCGCAAACGCTCTTCGTCACGATCAAGACGGTCGAGGTGCACCTGAGCCACGCCTATCGCAAGCTCGAGATCAGCTCCCGCACGCAGCTCGACAAGGCCCTCCTGCCTCCTGCACCGAGCACGGCGCCAGCTTCGGCCTAGTCGATCGCCACGCCGTCAGGCGGCCGGAAGAACATTAGGGGCGAGGCTCGGGTTACCTCCGACGCGAATCGGCTCGACCAGGATGCAGAGTCGTGCCATGCGTACCGTCGATCCAAGCGAAAGCGACGTCGAAACGTTGAACGTCCCGAGCCCAGGCGGTTATCGGGAGCACTTGATCCCACGCGGTGCGCACCATCTGTACGCACGCGACTACGCGGGCGGGGAACCGCCGATCGTGCTGATGCACGGCTTCCCGGACAACCAGCACCTGTACGACCGCCTCGCGCCGGAGCTAGCCCGGCGAAGGGTGGTGACGTTCGACTTCCTCGGCTGGGGAAGATCCGACAAGCCGCCCGGCTACGCGTACACCGCCAGCAACCAGACGGGCGACCTCGACGCCGTTGTCGCGCACTTGCAGCTCACCTCGGTGGTGCTAGTGGCCCACGACGCCTCCGGCCCACCGGCGATCGACTGGGCCCTCGAGCACCCGGAGCGGGTCTCGGGTCTGGTCCTGCTCAACACGTACTACTGCCGCATGCCCGGGCGACTACGGCCTCCGGAGGCGATATGGCTGTTCTCCACCCCGGTCGTTCGGACCGTTGCCCGTCCGGTCTCGAAGTGGTTCGGCGGAGCGCTGTTTCGCCGCCTGTACCGGTGGCAGGTGGGGCGGTTCTTCCGGGACGCCGGTGTCGCGGCTCAGTTCATACCGCACTTATACGAGCAGTTCACTGCTAACCCCAGTGCGCACGAGGCGTTCTTCGGCCTCAACCGAGATCTGCCATCGACTCTGAAATCGCGAGAGGCCGAGATCCCGCGACTACGGCGGTTCACCCGCCCAGTCCGCGTCGTGTTCGGTGCCGCGGACCCGTACCTGAACCAACGAGTGGCCACGCGCCTCCACGAGCTGCTGCCGACCTCTGAGCTATTCCTGCTCCCCGGCGCGCGGCACTACGTGCAGATGGACGTGCCGCAGGAGGTCGCCCGGCTGATCCTCACTCTCCCCAGACCGGTCTCCGTGACGGGGAGGTGATATGCGCGCGAGGGTGTCGAGCGGACTGGGGGCGTGTGACCCGATGCGAATCCATCGATCTCGCCAGCGCCTCGAGCCGCACCGTGCCGAACTGACCGCATTCTGCCAGCGGATGCTCGGAGCGAGCGAGGCCGAGGACTCCGTGCAGGAAACCTTCATCCGGGCCTGGCGCGGCTTCGAGCGCTTCGAAGGACGAGCGCCGCTCCGCTCGTGGCTCTATCGGATCGCCAGGAACGTCTGCCTTGACATGCCCGAGGCGAGGCAGCGTCGAGCCAGGCCGATCGAACTCTTCTCTGCCGGCGACACGGGCGCGCAAGCGGAAGCCCGGCCCGGGCGCCCGGCTGAGGCCGGTGTTCAACGATCATGCCGCGGCCGATGGAGATCCCGAAGAGGCCGTCGTCGTGCGCGAGTCCGTTCGTCTCGCTCTTGTGGCGGCGTTCCTGCACCTGCCGCCGAGGCAGCGCGCTGTCCTCATCCTGCGCGAGGTCCTGCGCTGGCGAGCATCCGAGGTTGCAGAGCTCCTCGAGACGAGCCCTGCCTCAGTCAAAGCGCCCCCAGCGGGCGCGGGCAACGCTCCAGAAGAGGGAGACGACCGCCTCAGGCTCCTCGCCACGGATGGTGCGGCGAGCGCCCAACTCCTCACCCGGTATGTCGATGCCTTCGAGCGCTACGACATGGAAGCGCTCGTGTCGGTGCTCCAAGAGGACGCGACCAGCGCTATACGCCAGTCGAATCCTCAAGACGGGCTCGTGAGACGCTCGCCGCGGGCTCGACCAGGTGGCGGGTCTGACCGGGCACGAAGGAACCAGCGATGATGCTGAAGGACAAGGTTGCCCTGATCTACGGAGCCGGAGGCGCGATCGGCAGCGCTGTCGCACGCGCTTTTGCGCCTGAGGGTGCCGAGCTCTTTCTCACCGGGCACAAACTCGCACCCGTCGAAATGGTCGCCAAGGACATCGTTTCCGCCGGCGGATCCGCTGAGGCGGCGGAGGTCGACGCCCTTGACGAGCAGGCTGTGGACAAGCATCTACAGTCCGTGATCGACCAGGCGGGCCGCGTCGACATCTCGTTCAACGCGGTCGGGATTCCGGATACGAAGATTGTCGGGTGTGCCTCTGGTGGAGCTGGAAGTCGAGCAGTTCTCCCTGCCGATCATGGCCTACGCGACGTCGTACTTCCTGACCGCACGCCTTGCCGCAAGGCACATGATTCCGAAGAAATCGGGAGTGATCATGACCGTCACCGCGATCCCCTCGCGGACGGGCACGCCGTTGAACGGAGGCTACGGTCCGGCGCAGGCTGCCAAGGAGGCACTCACTCGAGAGCTATCCGCCGAGCTCGCACCACATGGCATTCGCGTGGTCGGTCTTCGACCATACGGCATTCCGGAGACAAGCTCCCTGAAGGAAGTCTTCGACGCCAAGGCATCGGGAATGACCTGGGAAGAGTGGCAGGAGTCGATCGCGAGCAGGAACCACGCGCGACGGCTTATGACGCTCGAGGAGATGGCAACATGGCGGTCTTGATGGCGTCCGACAAGGCGAGCGGGATGACCGGAACGACTGTCAACTTGACCATGGGGAGTCTGGACGACTAGTGGCTAGCGACCGGCTTAGACGCAAGCTCGAGAGCTCTGCTGCGCGCAGGGTCGGGGATCGCTCGACGCGTTCCCTGGATTAGAGATGGCGTCCTTCTCCAACCTCGTAGGCCTCTGGGACCCACCCCGCGAACTCTTCGTCGAGCTGATCGAGCACTGTTACGCGGAACTGGTGGACGAACAGACGCTTGGTGTAAGGCGATGCGCTCCGGATGCGAGGATCCTTCAGCTGTCGCTGTAGGTCTAAGTAGCCGTCGAGCCATGCATTCTTCGGTTTCGCTCCCGCAAAACCGCGTCGTGATCCTTTGAACGTGATCGCCGTCTTGGCAACCGACACCTCGAACGGCCCGCATGCCTTGACCAGCTCGACGAATCGCTCGTACAGTCGGATGACAGCCGGATCGCGACCACGTAGGTGATCAGCCACGGTCCACTCCCTGTGGCTCATGGCCGGACACCGTAGTTCACGTGGAGCGGATGGGGGCAGCTACTTCCGCCGCCACATCTCGGAGACCGCCTATTACGAAGCGCCGGTTCAGGCTGATTGAGGCGACGCGCTCGCGGCGTCCGGCGGCTCTACAAAAGCGATTCTGTTCCCGTCCGGATCGGGGATGGTCACGTGGCGGGCGCCGTTCGAGTAGGTCTCGATCGGCTCGTGCTCGATGCGCCGGGCAGCAAGGCCCTCGAGGAGCTCGTCGAGCCCAGCGACGGCGAGGGTGATCCGGCCCGCGCCCGCCTGCTCCGCGTTCGGCTCGATGAAGAGCGTCGCGTGCTCGTCGACGTCCCACAGCACCTCGTCCCCGACGCGAAGGTCTGGGGGTCGCCCGAAGAACCGCGTGTACCAGTCGACGCCGACGTCGAGGTCGGATACCGGGACGCCGGCTACAAGCTGGGTGATCGCGCTCATCTCGTGGCGGTGATATAGCACGAGCGCTTCTGGAGGCGGCCGTTAGGGAATCCTGGCGAAGGCACGACTGCCGCTAGCAGCCAGGCTCCGCCGTTGCGGCGCGGCGACGCGGCGTCCGCCTCACGAGCGCGGATACGGGGAGGCGTAGAGCACGCCACGTTCGTCGCTGCTGCGTCGAGGGCCGACGATTTGGCTTGTCGACAGCGAACGAGAGTTCCGTTCTGCGCTTGACTGCATCGGCTCCGGCAAGGAGATCGAGCATCTTGCTTCTCCTTTTCTTTGAGTGGATGAAACGATTCAGCACCTAGGTTAGCTGAAACGATTCATGCACGTCAAGTAGTCTGCGCAAATGGCTCAGGAAGGCAAGCCGCGCGTCCGCTTACGGGACGTCGCCGAACGTGCGGGCGTATCAGTTGGCAGCGCGTCGCAGGCGTTCGGGCGGCCCGAGCTCGTCTCGGAGGAAGTCCGCGCGAGAGTGCTGAAGGCGGCGGAGGAGCTCGGCTATCCCGGCCCCGACCCAGCGGCGCGGCGACTGCGGATGGGCCGGGCGGGCGCGCTCGGCCTGATCTTCAGCGAGCGACTCCGCTACCAGTTCACCGATCCTGCCGCGCCCGCATTCCTCGGCGGCGTCGCACGAGGCATGGAGGGCGCGAACATGGGTCTACTCCTCATCCCTGACTCGCGATTCCGCGAGGCGACGGCCGACTCGGTACGAGCCGCCGCCGTCGACGGCTTCATCGTGTACTCGGCGTCGCGAAACGATCCGCGGGTCGAGGCCGCACTCGCGCGCGGCGTGCCGGTCGTTACCGTCGACCAGCCGCGAGATGCCCCGACGCCGTTCGTCGGGATCGACGACCGCGACGCCGCACGACGCGCCGCGGAGCACCTTCGCGAGCTCGGTCACGATCGGGTGGCCGTACTCTCGTTCGTCGCGGCCCTCGATCCCGAGGGCCGGCTGGCGCTCGAGCTGAGCACCGAACGTCTCGCGGGCTATCGAGAAGGCCTCGGAACGGCATGGGACGAAGCCGCCGTGCGCATCTGTCGTCCCAATGCGACCAGGCCTGCGAGGCGAGCAACGCTCGACCTCCTCCGGCAGCCGAGCCCGCCTACCGCGGTGCTCGCGATGAGCGACGTCCTCGCGATCGGAGCACTTCAGGCGGCAGCGGAACTGGGTGTCGCCGTCCCGGGCGAGCTGTCGATCGTCGGCTTCGACGATAGCCCGGCAGCGGCGCTTGCGAGCCCCCCGCTGACCACGGTCGCCCAGCCCCACGAGAAGAAGGGGTTGCTCGCCGCCGAGTGGCTGCTGGAGGCGATCGAGCACGGCCAGGACTCGCTCGGCCTGCGACGCGAGATCCTCCCCACCGAGCTCGTCGTCCGCGAGACGACGGCGCGCCGCGGGCGTTGAGCCGCGGTGAGGCGACCAGCGAAGGTCTCAACTCACCTGAGGCTGAACTAGCGAAGCAACAAAACCAGCTACTTCTGGCTCGCGATTTGGATCAGGTTGCCGCACGTGTCGTCGAAAACGGCTGTCGTCACCGAGCCAGCCTCGACCGGCTCCTGCGTGAACCGGACACCGAGACTGCGAAGTCGCTCGAACTCGTCCCGAACGTCGCCGACGGCGAACGACGTGAAGGGGATGCCGTCCTCGAGCAATGCTTGCTTGAACGGCTTCGCGGCAGGGTGCCCGTCGGGCTCGAGAACCAGTTCCGTTCCCTCGGGCTCCTCCGGGGAGACGACCGTCAGCCAGCGAGCTTCGCCCAGCGGGATCTCAGTCTTCTTCACGAACCCGAGCACGTCGGTGTAGAACCGCAGTGCCTTGTCCTGGTCGTCGACCAAGACGCTCGCGACGGTTGATTCTCATGTCGATGCCTCCTTGCTCACCGAGCAGCCAGCGATCGGCAATGTGCTCGAGCGGCTCGGGTCTTGAGGTAGTGGAACTTGTAGCGCCCTTCTCGCCGAGTCTCGACGAGGCCGGCGGATTCGAGAACATCAAGGTGCTGCGAGATCGCTTGCCGAGATGAACCGAGCCGATGCTTCAGAGCGAGGCGTGAGCAGATCTCGAAGAGTGTCTGACCGTCTCTCTCGGTCAACTCGTCGAGAATCTTTCTTCGCGTGTCGTCGGCAAGCGCTTTGAACAGGTCATCGCTCACATTCTCGATAGGCAAGTGCAGACTTGCACGTCTTGGTCATGATACGCAAGCGGACACTTGCACGTCAAGGTGCGAGAGCCATGCGCCCGGCACGATTTCGAACGTGCAGCGGGTGCGACGTGCTAGGGGAGGATCAAGTGCACGTCGCCGAACTCGTGCCAGAGGTAGCCCCCCTCGAGGGCGGCCCGGTAGGAGCGTTCGAGGAGCTCGCCGCCGGCCGCGGCCTCGAGTAGGGCGAGGTGGGACGACTCGCTTTCGTGCCAACCGGTGAGTAGGCCGTCGACGGCACGCAGCCCGCGCTCGGGCGTGACGACGACGCTCGTCCAGCCCTGGCCCTCGGATACGGTGCCGTCTCCTGCGGCCACGGTCTCGAGCGCCCGCACGACGGTCGTGCCGACCGCGATCACGCGGCCGCCCCAACCGCGGACGGCATTGACGAGCCTGGCAGTCGCACGCGGGACCCGGAAGCGTTCGGGGAAGGGCTGCTCGCCGTGCTCGAGAGACGAGACACCCGTGTGGAGAGTGACCGGCGAGAAGAGAACGCCGCGCGAGACGAGCTCTGTGACGAGCTCCGCCGTGAAGGGGCGGCCGGCGCTCGGCATTTCCGCGCTACCCGGCTGCAGGGCAAACACGGTTTGGTATGCGTCGAGCGGCCACCGGTCAGGGACGTAGCCGTAGCGGATGGGCCGGCCGTGCCGGAGCAGGTAGTCCTGAAGCGGCTCGTCGAGCTCGAATCGTGCGACGGACAGTCGTTCGCTGCCGGCGAAGCGTGCGAGCAGTTGGACATGGCCACCGCCGAGGAGGTCGAGCCGATCACCGACGGGCGGCCGCAGGTACGGCGCTCGGTCGTATGTGCGTAGCTCCACGAGCCAGGTGCCGTCGCGCTGCGGAGTCGAGAGCCACAGCTCGACCTGTCGCTCGCCGAGGCGGGCATCGAGCGCCGCCGGCAGCGTCGCCGAGGTGTTGACGACAAGCAGGTCGCCCGCGGACAGGAACTTCGGCAGCTCGCGGAAACGGGCATGGACGAGCCCGCGGTCGTGTCGCGTCGCAACGAGCATCGCGACGTCGTCGCGGCCGACCCCACGCTCTTCGGGCGGCTCGTGCGCTTCCAGCCGAACGGGAAGCTCGAGTGCGCTCACGCTGCAGCGCGCACCAGCTCGCGCGCCCGGTAGCGGCCACTGGGAAGCGAGCCGTCGATCAGGGCGAGCAGGCCGGGCACGCTTTCCTCGGGGGGCGGCAAGTGGGAGATGTCCTCGCCCGGGAACGCCTCCTGATAGGTCTGCGTTCGCATGTCGCCCGGGTCGACGCTGTACACCCGGAACTGCGGCTGCTCGGCCGCTAGTACGGCCGTCAGCTGGTCGAGGGCGGCCTTCGACGAGCCGTACCCGCCCCAGCCCTCGTACGCCTCTACTGCCGCGTCCGAGGAGATGTGGAGGATGGCCGCGCCGGGGGCAAGTCGCGGCAGCGCTTCCTGCACGAGCGCCAGCGGCGCGAAGACGTTCACCTGGTAGACGCGAGCAAGCGCAGACAGCGGATAGGCGGCGAGCGCCGGCTGCGGGCTCGGCCCGAGCAGGCTCGCATTGTTGACGACCAGATCGATCCGGTCACCCGCCGCCTCGACGAGCGCACGACGGTGCTCAGGATCGGAGACGTCGCCCGGGATCGCGTGGACGCCCTCGAGGTCGGCGACGGCGCGCCCGAGCGCATCGGCTCCGCGCGCGTCGACGATAAGCCGCCATCGACGTTCGACGAGCGCGCGTACGAGAGCGAGGCCGAGCCCGCGTGATGCGCCGGTGACGATGCCGACGGCCATGCAGCTAGGCGGCTGCCTGGTTCGGAAGGCCGTGGCGGGCGACCACACGCTCGTAATTGAGGCGCAGCAGCGCGATCACGTCGTCGACGTCGGCCTCGCTCTCGATCCTGCGGGCACCGAAGCCGGGCCTGCCGGGGAAGACAGGGTGGTAGTCGATCCGCCCCTGGTCGAAGAGCGTCGCCCAGACCTCCTTGGGAAAGCCGAAGTGGGCGGCGTGGTCGCCGTGAAGATGTCCGATCTCGCGCCCGCCTACCTTGAACGCGAACTCTCCACGCCGGCCTGGCCCGGCGGTCACTCCTGGCCAGGAGGTAACCACCTCGGTGATCTGCTCGCTCGCTCTTCGCTCGCTCGTCATGACAGCCTCCTTCTGCACGCTCCTTCCATCACTCGAGCAAGACTACTAGTTAAAGTAAACTTTAAGTCAAGTGCGAATTCTGCACTGAACCCATGCCAGATCTGCTTCCCATCGGCGAGGTCTCACGTCGTAGCGGCGTGGCCTCCTCCGCGCTCCGTTTCTACGAGCAGCGGGGTCTGATCACCTCCGAACGGGAAGGCTCGGGTCATCGCCGGTACCCGCGGCCGGTGCTCCGCCGGATTGCGTTCATCGTCTTCGCTCAGCGCATCGGGCTGACGCTCGATGAGATCGGCGTCGAGCTCGCGAAGCTTCCTCCCAACGATGTGCCCACCCGTCGCGACTGGTCCCGCCTCTCCGCCGCCTGGAGCTCGCGGATCGACGAGCGCATCGCCGAGCTCGAGCGCCTCAAGCTCGGGCTCACCGAGTGCATCGGCTGCGGCTGCCTCTCGCTCGACCGCTGTCAGCTCGCGAACCCGGGCGACCGGGCCGGCGCACTCGGCCCCGGCCCGCGCTACTGGATCGGCGACCGGCCGCTGAGCGGTCGAGTCGTCGGCCGTCGCGGCTAGTCGACCTGCTCTCAGCGAGGCTGGCGAGTCGTTGCTGTGCCTGCGTCGTAGGGCGGAGATCCACGCCCATGACGGCGAGCGTTCGGCCCCATTCGCTCGGCTCGCTGTCGCGTAGGTAGCGCCCACCCATCTTCTCGTAGAAGCCGAGCGCATTGGGTTCCGCTTCCCATTCCATGCGCACGGCCCCGAGGCTCCTTGCCCTCTCTGCGCTGTGCCTGAACAGCCGCGACCCGATCCCTGTGCCGATCGAGGCCGGCTCGATCCAGAGATCGTCGAGCAAGCACACATCGCCCAGTGGGATCAGCCCGGCCCAGCCGACGATGCGTCCGCCGACCGCGGCGACGTACACCTCCTTTCTGCGAAGACCATCCTCTGAGAAGTCGAGGCTCGCCCCCCACGAGCGGACGAGGTCTTCCTCGTACGTCCCAGTAGCCCTTGGCCGCGATCGCGATCTCGCGAAGGAGCTCGCCCTCGTGTGAGCCGGCTCGGCGTATGTCGACGTCAGCGGGCTGCGTCCGGCCTGTCGTTCATCGCAGGTCGAGAAGATTCGAACGGCTCGGACCGTCTCACGGTTGGCTGGGAAGAAGGATTCGATCGACAGCTCGGCGACCGTCACGTCGACCGCAGTTCCGAAGGTCGCCCGCGTGCTGAGGAAGGCGAGCTCTCTCTTCCCCGTGGCGAAGAAGCAATGCGCCAACCGGAGGACGCGTCGCCATGACTGCCACCGCCCGATCGTAGCTCGCCTGGAGTGGTCGACCCATTGATGGCTCTTGGCACGCTGCCGGTGCACGAGGCGACGGCGCGGCTCGGTCGCATGCACGTGGTTGCGGACTGGCGTGAAGCTGGTGAACGCTCTGGCGAGCAGCCGCTTCAGAGGTCGAGCGGCGACAGATGACGCGGCTCGTATAGGCCCAACGTCGCCCCGCTCGGAAGCTTGATGCCGGTGGCCAGCCCGTACCCGCGATCCTTCCACCGGCCCGGTCGATCTCGACCCCCTTGGCCTGCAAGTCGCTGACGGTGGCCGTAATGTCGTCGCACATCAGGTGCAGCTCGGCGAGAGGCTCGGCGTCCGTGGGATGGATGCCGAGCTCGGTGGGCGGTAGCGCGAAAATGAGCCAGCCGGGTTCCGAGGTCACGTCCTCGACGTTCGGCCAACCGAGCACGTCGCGCATGAACGCTCGATCGGCCGCCGGGTCACGGCTGTGCTGCAGCACGTGAACGGCAGTGATCATGTCGAGAGTATGGCTCGCCGCTGTCGGCCGGCGGGAGGACGCATCACGCGACGATCTCGCAACCCGGGCCGGCCGGTCTGGTGCTGGCTCGCGAACGCCTGACAAAACGACTTGCGCTCTGTGGGTATACGTGGTATACATACTCAGTATGCAGACGAAGAGGACACGTTCATGAGCGTCCCCCACGCACTGCTGGCCTTGCTGAGTGAAGGGCCGAAGTACGGCCTGCGGCTGCAGAACGAGTTCGAGTCGCGCACCGGGGAGGTCTGGCCGCTCAACGTCGGTCAGGTGTACACGACCCTCCAGCGGCTCGAGCGAGACGGGCTCGTCGAGACCGGACGGCGACGGCGAGCGGTCGCAGAAGCGCTACCGCATCACGTCCGCCGGCGCCCACGAGCTCTCCGAATGGCTCCGCACGCCGCCCGATCTCGTCCCTCCCCCGCGCGACGAGCTCGTGATCAAGGTGCTGGTCGCCCTGCAGGTACCGGGCACAGATGTCCACGAGATCCTGCAGGTGCACCGTCGGCACGTGATCGAGGTAATGCAGCGCTACACCCAGGTGAAGGCAGCAGCCACCGGGGACGACGTGGCACTCGCGCTCGTCGTCGACGCTGAGCTCTTCCGGCTCGAGGCGATCGTCCGCTGGCTCGACGCCGCCGACGTCCGCCTGAAGCAGCTGCCCACCGATTCTGCACCTGCCCCGGTTGACGACATTCAGCTCGAACCAACTCGCACGATGGAGGTCTCGCCATGACGAGCGCACTCGAACTACGCCAGGTAGCGAAAATCTACGGCTCGGGGCCGAACGAGGTGCACGCTCTCCGCGGCGTCGACCTGGCGGTCGACCCCGGCGAGCTCGTGGCGGTCATGGGCCCGAGCGGCTCCGGCAAGAGCACGCTCTTGACGATCGCCGGCAGCCTCGAGGAGCCGACGAGCGGCCAGGTGCTCGTGGACAGCGTCGACCTCGCGACCGTCTCGCGCTCGGATCGAGCGAAGATGCGCCGCCGGGCGATCGGCTACGTGTTCCAGGACTTCAACCTCCTGCCGGGGCTGACCGCGATCGAGAACGTCACCCTGCCGCTCGAGCTCGACGGCACTCGCTCGAAGGCAGCCAAGGCAGCGGCGCTCGAGGCGCTCGAAGCGCTCGATGTCGCCGAGCGCGCCCATCGCTTCCCGGACGAGCTCTCGGGCGGCGAACGCCAGCGGGTCGCAATTGCCCGCGCGATCGTCGGTGAGCGTGGCCTACTGCTCGCCGACGAGCCGACCGGCGCCCTCGACTCCGTGAACGGCGAAGGGGTCATGCGCCTGCTTCGCGCCGCTACCCAGCGAGGCGTGGCCGGTGTGGTCGTGACGCACGAAGCGCAGCTGGCTTCCTGGGCGGATCGCGTCGTATTCCTTCGCGACGGCCACGTCGTCGACCAGACCGTCGCCCCGCCAGGACCGGAGTCGCTGCTCACGGCAGCTGATCGACGATGACGACGCTCGCTCACCGAGCAGAGCTCGGCGGGCCGGCGGAGGGCGGCGTCCCCGCCCGCCGCGCGCTCGTCCGCTGGGCCTGGCGCATGTTCCGACGCGAGTGGCGACAGCAGATCCTCGTGGTGGCGCTACTCACCGTCGCGGTCGCAGCCGCCATCGGCAGCGTCGCGATCGTCGATCACGCAGACAACGTTGCGGAGGATCCCGAGTTCGGAACGGCCAACTGGATGCTGACATTCGACGGCTCCGATCCGCGAAAGCTCCAGGCCAGTCTGGCCATCGCCGAGGAGTCGTTCGGAACCCTCGACACCATCGGACACCGCTCGGTGGCGGTCCCGGGAAGCGTCGAGAAGGTGGACTACCGAGCGCAGGATCCCGACGGCGCGTACGGGCGGCGTCCTGCTCGCGCTCCGCGAGGGCAGCTACCCCACGGGATCGGGCGAGGTCGCCGTCACCGATGGTGTGGCGAAGCTGCTCGGGCTCGAGATCGGCGACCCGCTGGCTCTCGACGGCCATCGCCGGACCGTCGTCGGCATCGTCGAGAACCCGCGCAAGCTCAGCGACGAGTTCGCACTCGTTACGCCCTCGCCCGAGTTCACCCCGGACTACGCGACCGTCCTGGTCGACGCACGCGCCGGGGACCTCGACGGGAACGAACTTGACGATGTGGTCGACTCGTTCTTCGGACCTGGGCGGGAACCCCGGGCACCCGCATTCGCCGGCGCGGGGCATCTCGGAAACGACAATCCGGAGGCGAAGCCGCTCGCCATGGTCTCCGTGACGACGGTCTTCCTCCTCCTCGCGTCGCTGATCGCCGCTGCCGGCTTCGCGGTCGTTGCGCAGCGACGGCTCCGGCAGCTCGGCATGCTCGCGGCCGTCGGTGCCACCCAGAAGCACGTTCGGCTCGCGCTCCTGGCCAACGGCGCGATCGTCGGGGCGATCGCCGCAGTCATTGGCACGATCGTAGGTCTCGCGGCCTGGCTCGTGTTCGCGCCGACGCTCGAGTCGGCGGTCGACCGTCGCGTCGACAGGCTCAGCCTGCCCTGGTGGCTGATCGTGACGACCGTCCTGCTTGCGGTCCTCGGGGCGGCGGCCGCCGCGTGGTGGCCAGGACGAGCCATCGCCCGCGTCCCGGTCGTGCTCGCACTCTCGGGACGACCGCCGAGGCCCAGGCCTGCGCGCCACTCGGCCATCGCGGCCGCAGCGCTGATCGGCGCGGGCGTCGGTTGTCTCGCGCTGTCCAATCGAGACCAGACGCTGCTCATCGTCGCCGGGATCGTGGCGACGATCATCGGCTCTCTGCTCCTCGGCCCGCTGGCGATCCGCGCGTTCTCGGGCGTCGCCGGCCGGGTCTCGATCGCGCCGCGGTTGGCTCTGCGTGACCTCGCTCGCTATCAGGCTCGATCCGGCGCGGCGCTGGCGGCGGTCACGCTGGCGCTCGGCATCGCTGCAACCATCGTCATCGTTGCCTCGGCCGAGGAGGCGAAGGCTGCGGATCAGCCGCCGAACCTGTCCAGCCAGCAGATCCGGGTCTACCTAGGCCCACAAGACGCTCCGGAGTTCACTCCGGTCGACGCACCCGCCGAGCTCGCCGCCCTGGCCGCGAGCGTCGGCGAGCTCGCCGCCCAGCTCGACCGCGCGACAGTGATCCCGCTTCGCAAGGCAACACAACCTGGCGTGGCCCCGATGGTCTTTGGCGATGACCGGTTGCTCCCCTCGGTCGAGCTCGCGAGACGATTCGAGGATCCAGAGGGACGAAAGCGGTACTTACAGCGAGTCGGAGCTCTACGTCGCCACCCCGAGCGTGCTGAGGTATCTCGGGATCGACCCCGCTGCCGTCGATCCGAGCACGGACTTCCTCGTCGACCGCAGCGTCGGGGCTAACGACTTGGTCATCCCGAGCCTCACCGAGGAACGGGAGCTCGCCCTCACGAACGTTCAGAGGATCGAAGTCGGCGAGCACCTCTTCGGCTCCGCAGGTGCCGAGCACCCTGCGAGCTTCATCACACTCGGTGGTCTTCGCCGATACGGCTGGCAGCAGATTCCTGGCGGTTGGCTCGTGGAGTCGAGCGGACCCCTGACGAGCGAGCAGATCGCGGACGCTCGCGACGTCGCGTCGAACGCCGGCTTCACGATCGAGGTCCGACGCGAGAAGAGCTCCCCGACACGCGTCATGGCCATCGCGACGGCCGCGGGGGCGATCCTCGCACTGGCCATCCTCGCGATGACCGTCGGACTGATCCGCAGCGAGAGTGCCGGTGATCTTCGTACGCTGACCGCGACCGGAGCCACCTCTCGGATCCGCCGCACGCTGACCGCCACCACGGCCGGTGCACTCGCCCTCCTCGGCGCGCTCCTCGGCGTCGCCGGCGCCTACGTCGATGCTCGCGGCGTTGTACCGCGACGACCTCGGCTACCTGAGCGACGTGCCGTTCCTCTATCTCGTCCTCGCCGTCGTCGGCGTGCCGCTGGCCGCCTTCGCGGCCGGCTGGCTGCTCGCCGGCCGCGAGCCGCCCGCCATCGCCAGGAGCGTCATCCAGTGACAGGCCACCGCTCCCCAATCCTGGCCCTGCTGCTCGTGCTTGCCGCGTTGGCGACCACGGGTTCCGCGTGCGGCGGCAACGACGGTGATGCGCGCGCGACTACGGCATCCGACACCACGACCGCGGCCGCCGCTCAGAAGTGGAAGAAGGTCGTTCCCGGCGGCGACTGCGAGTGCGCCGACGGCAGCGAGTTCGCCTTCTGGGAGCGCCGGGCCGACCCGACGAAGGTCGTGTTCTTTCTCGATGGCGGCGGCACGTGTTTCGACGCCAAGACGTGCGCGTTCACCGGCCTTGGCAACGGTGGGGAGGGGAACTACGACTGGAGCATCTACGGCGAGGATCCGGCGCAGGAGGGCGGGATCTTCGACTTCGCCCGGGCCGACAACCCGTTCCGCGACTACAGCTTCGTCTCCGTGCCGATCTGCACCGGCGACATGCACCTGGGCGACGTCACCCGCGAGTACTCGCCCGAGCTGACTGTCGAGCACAACGGCTTCGTCAACGGCACGGCGGCGCTCAGCTACCTCGCCGAGCACTACCCCGACGCCGCCCAGGTCGTCGTCGTCGGCAAGGGCGGTGGGTCGGTCGCCGCGCCCCTCTACGGCGGCCTCGCCTCCGATCTTGTTCCCGACGCCCAGGTCACCGTGCTCGGCGCGGTGTCCGGCCATCTACCCGACGACCCCGACCTCAACGCGTTCTTGGGTGAACGCTGGGGCGCGTACGCCAACATGCCTGACTGGGAGGTCAACGAAGGGCTGACAGCCCGCGAGTGGGGCGCCCCACGGTTCTGGATCCAGGCCGGCCTACATGACCCCGAGATCGTGCTGGCCCGGTTCGACTTCGCCTATGACGCAGAGGCGGAGGTGGACGCGGAGTTCTTTGGTATAGACCTCCTCGCCTCGATCGATGCCAACGAGGCGGCGATCGAGCACGCTGGGGTGATCCTGCACAGCTACACCGCGCCCGGCGACGGCCACCGGATCCTCGAATGGCCGACGTTCTACGGGGTGGAGGTCAACGGTGAGAAGTTCGTCGACTGGGTGACCAGGCTGATCGAGGGCGAGCCGCTGGACGACGTTCACTGCAAGAACTGCAGCTTCCGATGACCAGGCAAGGGTCCGCCGAGGCGCTCAGTCCCGCCTCAACGGTCAGTTAAGCGAGAGCGGTCAGCAGCTGCCCGCCGTCCTCGTTCCTCACGGCTACCTCTGTTAGCCCCGCGCTCACGGCGAGCTGCGCCAGCTCTTCGTCCGAATAAAAGTGGCCGAGGCTTGCGATCGGCTCAGGGGCGGCGGGAGTGCCCCGCAGTTCCGGCCCGGTCGTGTAGACAGCGAGACGGCCGCCGGGCCGCAGCACCCGCTGACACTCGCGCAAGACGCCCTCGGGGTCATCGAGGAAGAAGAACACCGCGGACATTGCTACAGCAGCGAATTCGTCGTCCGCGAAGGGCACGCTCTCAGCTCGTCCAAGCACGACACGTGCACCGGGCGCCCGTCGACGCGCGAGCGCGACCATCTCCTTGCTGTGGTCGATCCCTGTCGCGCTCGCGCCGGTCGCGAGCGCGTCGCGGAGCAGAAGACCACCGCCGCACCCGAGCTCGAGCAGCTCGTCATCTGGCGCGAGTTGCAGCGCGTCGAGGATCGCGCGGCGCGCGAAGTCGTGCACATCCTCGGCCCCGTATACCTGCCGTGCCCGTGACCCGCTAGGCCGGCGCGCGAGTCGGTCGGTCAACCAGTCGTCGAACGCCTCGT
The DNA here is from genome assembly GCA_963830835.1 of uncultured Actinomycetes bacterium. Taxonomy (GTDB): domain Bacteria; phylum Actinomycetota; class Thermoleophilia; order Gaiellales; family Gaiellaceae; genus PALSA-612. The sequence continues at coordinate 55,133 of CAWHNJ010000020.1, forward strand.
CGGTGAGCCTGCTCTCCTGCCAGGCTACAAGGTCCTCCTCCCCGAGGCCAAGCGCTCGCAGCGCTTCCGCGTGACGGTCTGGGGGCTCGCTGCTCATGTCAACGGGCTCGGGCCGCGAAGGACCGGCTTGATGTCTACCACCGGCGTTCCGTCGATCGCCTCGAGCGGGCCGACGCGGAGACGGCCGCCGTCGACAGCGCGTACGGTCACCCGGTGCAGACCGATCGGGTTCGGACGGTCTGACGATCGGGTGCCGAAAACGCCGGCGAGCGGCCGGTCGACCTCGTCTCGCGGATGCACTTCGAGAACGTCGCGCTTCGCTTCGTGTAGCCAGGTTAGGACGATGAGCTCCTGACCTTCCTGGATCCCGTCGAGACCTGCGTGGACCGCGGCAGGACTTCGATCGTGGCGTCGGGCGCTCCCTCGTCCCCCTGGCGCGGCGCACTCGCCCGGTCGACGAGCTCTGACCGAACGACGCCGATCGGGTGGAGCATGTATGCGTCGAGGCTGCCCACCTACCCATTATCCGCGGCGGTGTCGCTCACTGGCCGTAGAGACGCCACTTCCACGACGCGAACCTGAACGCCCAACTCGTCGACCGCCTCCGAGATCGCACACGCGCACCTTCGGGCAGGTCGAGGTGGCAAGCTCCTTCGATGAGCGACAGCGACTCGCTGCAAGACGAGGTTGCGGAGCTCCGCCGCGAGCAACAGCGCGCTGACGAGCGCGAGGCCGCGGTCCGCGACGTGATCCAGACGATCGCGCGGACGACATTCGATCTCGATGCCGTCCTCCAGACCGTCATCGATCGAGCAGTCGAGCTCTGCGGCGCGGACAACGGCGGCATTGCACGCCGCGAGGGCGAGGTCTACCGCGTCGTCGCGTTCAGGGGCTACACACCGGAGTTCGAGCGTCTCGTCCGAGAGCGCGCCTATGTTCCCGAGCGCGGCTCGGTGATCGGTCGCTCGCTCCTCGAGTGTCGCGTGATCCACGACGTCGACGTGCTCGCCGATCCGGAATACGTCCTCGGGGAGTTCCAGAAAGTGGGTGATTACCGCACGCTCCTCGGCGTCCCGATGTTGCGCGAAGCCGAGCCGATCGGCTCGATCGTGCTCGGGCGCAAGGAGGTTCGCCCGTTCGCCGACGCCGAGATCAGGCTGATCGAGACGTTCGCGGATTACGTGGTGATCGCGATCGAGAACGTGCGCCTCTTTCAAACCGTCGAGCGGCAACGAACGGAGCTCGCGCGATTTGCGCCGCAGGTCGCCGATCTGCTCTCGAGTGACGAGGGAGAGCAGCTCCTCGCCGGTCATCGACGGGAGATCACCGTGCTCTTCTGCGACCTGCGTGGTTTCACCGCGTTCGCCGAGGCTGCCGATCCCGAGGAGGTGCTGGGCGTCTTGCGTCAGTACCAGACAGCAGTGGGCGGCCTGATTGTCGCCAACGAGGGAACGGTCGAGCACTTCGCGGGCGACGGGCTGATGGCCTTCTTCAACGATCCGGCCTTCATCGAGCACCACGAGCTCACGGCCGTTCGCACTGCCGCCGCGATCGGCGAGCGTTTCACGAGCCTCGCGACCGAGTGGGGAAAGCGCGGGTACGACCTCGGGCTCGGCATCGGGATCGCCACCGGCTACGCGACGCTCGGTCGGATCGGCTTCGAGGGCCGTTACGACTACGGCGCGGTCGGCAGCGCCGTCATTCTCGCTGCCCGGCTCGGCGATGCCGCGGGCCCCGGCGAGATCCTGCTCAGCCAGCGAACGCATGCAGCCGTCGAGGACCACCTCATGAGCGACTCGGTCGTCGGGATCCGCCTAAAGGGATTCAGCCGCCCGGTCGACGCGATGCGCGTGATCGCTCTCCGCGACTGAGTTCCCACAGCCTCTCCGATCAGTCGACTTTCTCTCGGAGCCACTCGAGAGCAGACTCGCTGGAGCCGAGGATCGAGATGTGCCCCTCGTCGGGAGACAGACGAAGCTCGGCTGCGGGGCATCGGTCGGCGAGCCACTCCGCGTGTGCGCTCGGCACGACGCGATCGCGACCGCCGTGCAGGACCAGGGTCGGCGCCGTGATCTGCTCGACGTCGGCGCCCCATGGCGCGACGTACGCAAGGTCGTCGTCGATCAACCCGCCTGGGCCCTGGGCCAGCGCCGGGCGGACGACATCGAGCAGCCAGGACCAGCCGTCCGCTAGTGCCGCCTCATCGGCTGGGGTGAACTCCGGGTCGTACTCCGCGCCGGAAGCCTCGTAGCGCTGCTTCTCCGCGCGACCCACTGCTGCTGCGCGCAGCGAGTCCACGCCCGAGGCTGCCATACCCGCGAACCAGTCCAGCCCGCCGGCGTCGAACGGAGCCAAGCCGGCCATGCTGACCACGCCGAGGACGCGATCCGGCAGCAGCGCGCCGCACGCGAGGGCATGGGATCCCCCACCGGAGTGACCCATGACGGCGAACCGGTCGATGTCGAGCGCGTCGGCGACGCTCGAGACGAGGTCGGCCGCCGACGCTAGGTCTCGACCCGGGTCGGGCGTCGAGCCACCGTAACCGGGTCGGTCGTACGACACCCAACGCAGGCCGAGTCGCTCTGCCGCTGGGAAGAGAGGCGCGGGAGGGGAGCCGATGTTCGGCGTCCCGTGATGCCAGAACACCGGGTCTGTCGCCCCGCTCATCCGCGCCCGTGTCGTAGACGTGGAGGATTCGATCGTCGCCCAGCTTCAGGTCGAGCTCGTTCACCATTCGCCTTCTCCTCGCTCGCGCTCGATCAAGAGACCCTCAGAGCGCGCGGATTTCATCGTTCGGCACGTCGCGTGCGCGCATCCGCAGGTACTCCGTTGCGCCGGCAATCCGCCGTTCCACGAAGCGGGCTACGGGCGGCGCTGGCCGCAGCTCAGGGTCGTGGACGAGCACAGGCTCCGCGAGCTCGACTATCCGACCGCGTGTTTCGAGCGAGCAGGACCCCGCCGCGAGGACGTTCTTCACCCACTGTGCGTCGGATCCGTAGGTCAGGAAGAAGAAGTACACGTCGCCCCGCCGGAACACGTTGATCGGCGTGCGATACATCTTCCCGCTCTTTCGGCCTCGGTAGATGAGGATGCCGAAGGTCGGAAGCCTTCGTGCGACGGGCCGGAGGACTGGGCTGACGTAGCGCGTCACAACGCGCCGGAACCGCCACATGCGCGTGCGGCCGCCGATCGCGGTGTCGCTCCGGCTCACCTGGTCAGACGATATGCCAGCGTCACGAGCTGAATCGAACGCCCGCTTTCGGATGGCGATCGCACCGCTCGCCCCTGCGACAAGGACTCGCATCATGATCTCATTTCGTCACATCAGCTGGAGTTCGCGGGTCTACCTCTATGACCCGACTCGACGGAGGAACGTGACGATGAACGAACGTGAGTGGCTGGCGGAGCGGTTCGAGGAGCAGCGGCCGCGCCTGCGGGCGGTTGCCTATCGGATGCTCGGCTCGCTGAGCGAGGCAGACGACGCGGTCCAGGAGGCGTGGTTGCGGCTGAGCCGCACCGACGCGGACGCGATCGAGAACCTGGGCGGCTGGCTGACGACCGTGGTGGGTCGCGTCTCGCTGAACATGCTCCGCTCCCGCAAGGCGCGGCGCGAGGAGCCGCTCGACGTCCACCTGCCCGACCCGATCATCGATCGCCCCGACGGGATGAACCCTGAGCACGAAGCCCTGCTGGCCGACTCGGTGGGCCTGGCGCTGATCATCGTGCTCGAGACCCTCTCACCGCCCGAGCGGCTCTCCTTCGTCCTGCACGACATGTTCGGGGTTCCATTCGACGAGATCGCGCCGATCGTCGACCGCTCCCCCGAGGCCGCACGCCAGCTCGCGAGCCGCGCGCGCCGCCGGCTGCAGGCTGAGAACCCGGTCCCAGACGCCGACCTCGCAACGCAGCGTGAAGTGGCAAATGCCTTTATGGCGGCAGCACGCGATGGGGACTTCGAGGCGCTGCTCGAAGTGCTCGACCCCGATGTGGTGTTGCGCGCAGACTTCGGTGTCGAGGGCGAGTCGAGGGTCGTGCGCGGGGCGAGACTCGTCGCCGGCCAGGCGCTCTTCTACGCGCGTCTCGGCCTGGAGATGCGGCCGGCACTCGTCAACGGTGCTGTCGGAGGCGTCGCCATGCGCGACGGAGAGCCGTTCTCGGTCGGGGCAATGACGGTCCGAGGCGGGAAGATCGTCGAGCTGGATTTCTTCAACGACCCAGAGCGGCTCGCCAAGCTCGACCTCACGATTCTCGACACCTAAGGCCGGTCTACCGAGCCGTCTCGCCACCCGGTCGCGTTCATCGATGGGATGTGCTGACGCACTTCACTGCTGTCCCTGCACGTTCTTATATGGCTCGGCGGCCCGCGTGCGGGCGGCCTGACGGACCAGGTGGTCGCGCTCGGCGGCGTCCGTGGCCCGGCGGGCGGCATCCGCGTACGCCGTGGCGGCGGCAGGGAGGTCGCCGCCGAGCTCGTGCAGGTAGCCGCGGACGGCGTGCCATCGGTGCCGCTCGCCGAGTACCTCGCGCAGCCGGTCGGTCTCGCGCAGCCCGGCGGCGGCGCCGAGGGCGTGGCCGACCGCGACCGCGCGCCCGAGCACGGCGGCGGGGTTCTGGCGCACCGGGTCGTCGGTGAGGGCGACGAGGTCGTCGTACCAGGCCAGGATCTGCGGCCAGTCGGTCTCCTCGGCGCTTGCCGCGTCGTCGTGCAGGGCGGCAATGGCGGCCTCGACCTGGTAGCGGCCGGGGCGCTGTTCCTCCGTCTGCACGGCCAGCGCGGACCGCAGGACGCGCACGCCCTCGGCGATCTCGCGGGTGTCCCATAGGCTGCGGTCCTGTCGGTCGAGCGTGACGATGCGACCCTCTGAGTCGCGTCGCGCCGGGAGGCGGGCGTGGTTGAGGAGCATCAGCGCAAGCAGCCCGCGCGCCTCCGGTTCCTCGGTGGCAAGGGTGAGTTGGCGGGCGAGCCGGATCGCCTCGCCGGCCAGGTCCACCCGGCCCGCGTGGCCGGCCGTGTAGACGAGGTAGAGCACGCGCAGCACGACGGCGAGGTCGCCGGGCTGGTGCAGGCGGCGCCCCTGCAGGGCGCGCTTGGCTCGGCTGATCCGCTGCGCCATCGTCGCCTCCGGCACGTAGAAGGCGTCGGCGATCTCCCGGGTGGTGAGGCCGCCGACGGCGCGCAGGGTCAGCGCCACCTGGGAGGCGGGCGCGAGGTCGGGGTGGCAGCAGCAGAAGAACAGGAAGAGGGTGTCGTCACCCTGCTCGGTGGCGGCGGGCCGCGGCTCGGCGTACGTCGCCTCCTCGCGGCGGTGACGGGCGGCCTCGCTGCGGCGGGCGTCGACGAGCCGCCGGGTCGCGACCGTCGCCAGCCACGCGCGCGGGTCGCGTGGCGGGTGCTCGGGCCACACCCGCAGCGCCTCGAGCAGCGCCTCCTGCAGCGCGTCCTCGGCGGCATCGAAGTCCTCGCCGCGCCGGACCAGGCCCGCGAGCACCCGAGGGACGAGGGCGCGCAGCGCGCCCTCGTCCAGCCGTCGCGTCGGCTCGTCGATCACGCCGGGTCAGTCGTCCGAGGGCGCCTACGACATGACCTCCCGGACGTCGATCCACTCGTACAGCGGATCCCCGCCCGGGCCGGGCTCCGAGGAGACGTAGGCAGCGAGCTCGACCGCGCGCTCGTGCGACTCGACATCGATCATGTACCAGCCCGCCACGAGATCGCTGGTCTCGGGCAGCGGGCCGTCAGTGATGACTGGCGCGGCGTCCGGGCCGCCGTAGCGCACCCAGGTGCGCGCCGGCGTGAGCGCCTGCGCGTCGACGTACTCGCCGTTCTCCTCGAGCAGCTCGCTGACGTGCTTGAGGAAGGCCATGTGCGCCTCCACATCTTCGGGGGCCCACTGGTCCATCGGGGGCACGGGACGGTGCGGCTCCGGGCCGCCGCGGTAGTGCTTGAGGAGCAGGTACTTCGGCATGATGGTCTCCTGGTGTCGTGGGCCGCGTCTGTCGTGGCCCTTCACGTGGTGAGCGGAGCCGTTCAGAGCTTCTCGACATGAAATCACTCATCTAGCTCCGAGACCGTCGCGTAGGGGAGCCCTCGCTTCCCGGCCCCCCGGACGTGGTCCGGTACGCCTGAGGAACCATTGCTTCGTCCCGTCACATTTCTCCAGCGCCTGGGGTCAGGGAGATAGACACGTTCATTCACGCTGATCGATGAGTTTCTCCCGTTTGCGAGGTCGATGTCGTATCGGCGCTTGCCAACGGAGGTAGGTGCATGGAGGTGCACAAATGACCCGATTGTCCGAGTTCGTGATCGCCCGCCGCCGCTGGATCGTCGCCGCGTGGGTGCTGCTGACCGTCCTCGGCGTTTACTCCACGGGACGCCTCTCCGATCGCTGGCTCGAGTCGTTCTCGATCCCCGGCTATGAGGCGTACGAAGCGAATCAGCGTGCGCTCGATGCGTTCGGGAGCGGCGCGCAGCCGCCACTCGTGGTCGTCTTCCACGCTGATCGGGGCGATGTCACGAAGACGGCGGGTCTCGACCGTGCGATCGAGCGGACAACTGCGGCGCTACCCGGTGCCCGCGCGAGCTCGTACTTCTCGACCGGGAGCGACGCGTACGTCTCCAGCGACCGCCGAACGACATTCGCGGAGATCTACCCACCCGGCCAGCAGGAGTTCACGCAGCTCGGGTTCATCGACAAGGCTAGGACCGCATTGCGCGATTCGGCGCCTTCCGGGGTGAGCGCCAACCTGACCGGCCGCGACCCGCTGAACGAGGATGTCGGTGGAAGCGAAGGGCCGAGCGTGTTCCTGGAAGTGCTGATAGCGGCCGTCGGCGCGATCCTCGTTCTCCTGCTCGTCTTCGGAACGCTGCCCGCGGTCGTGGCGCCGTTGCTGATCGCGGCCACGTCGATCCTCACGACGTTCACTTGCGTCTGGGCGCTGAGCTACCTGACCGATGTCTCGCTGATCGTCCAATTCCTGGTCGCCCTCATCGGCCTCGGTGTAGCGATCGACTACTCGCTGTTGATGATCTTCCGCTTCCGCGAGGAGCTCGGTCGCAGGAAGACGACGGAGGAGGCGCTGACGCAGACGATGCGGCATGCCGGTCGTGCTGTGATCGTCTCGGGCTCGACCGTTGCCATCGGCCTGCTCAGCATGGTCATCTTGCCCTTGCCGTTCATCCGCTCGATCGGCATCGGCGGCATGCTGATCCCGCTGATCTCGGTGCTCGCCGCCATCACGCTGCTGCCGGCGCTGTTGTTGATGCTTGGCCCGCGAATCAACAAGCTGCGGGTGGTTCCCAAGCGCGTGAGTCGCGTGGCGGACAGCGAGACAGGGTTCTGGCATCGCTGGGCACAGATCGTCGTGCGCCGGCCCGGTCTCATCGCCACGGTGGGTCTGGCACTCGTCGTGCTCATGCTCATCCCGGCGACGCAGCTCAATCCCAGCGAGGCGCAGGCAAAGGACCTCCCAGGCGAGGGAGATGCGTTCGACGGGCGAGCTGCCCTCGTGGGTGCGGGCATCTCGCTCGGCGTCCTGAAGCCGTTCGTCGTGCTCGCAGAGGGCAACCCGACGCCCGCAGAGCTCGATCGGGTTGCCTCGACCCTGGCTGCGGTGGACGGAGTCAGCGGCGCGGCCGCTCCGCCCGCCTGGCGACGCGATGGCACGGCGCTGATCGAGGCGTTCCCGGCCTCCGATGGGGCAAGCCGCGAGGCGCGCACGACGATCTCGACGGTCAAAGGTGACGTGCTGCCATCGCTCGAGCGGGAGTTGGGAGGATCGGTGAAGCTCACCCTCGGCGGCCTCGCGCCCGAGGAGCGCGACTTCGTGCACGCGGTCTACGGCAACTTCATCTGGGTGCTGCTGTTCGTCGTTCTCCTGACGTTCGTGCTGCTGATGCGCGCCTTCAGGTCGGTGTTGCTGCCACTGAAGGCGGTGTTGCTGAACCTCGTATCACTCGCAGTCGCGATCGGCGTGATCGTCTTCGTCTTCCAGCAGGGTCACGGCAGCGAGGCGATCTGGGGCATGCAGGCCACCGACGCGATCATCGCCTGGATACCGCTGATGATCTTCGCGTTCCTCTACGGGCTCTCGATGGACTACGAGGTGTTCATGCTCTCGCGCATGCGCGAGGCCTACGACGAGTTTGGAGATACCGCGAAGGCGATCGAGTTCGGCCTTGCCCGCACGGGCATGCTCGTGACGAGCGCTGCCCTGGTGCTCATGCTGGCGTTCTTTTCACTCTCGCTGGGCCCTGGGCCTGACGTCAAGCAGTTCGCAATCGCGCTCGCCGCCGGGATCATCATCGACGCGACGCTGATCCGCGCGCTGCTCGTACCGTCGTTGATGCGCCTCTTCGGTCGCTGGAACTGGTGGTTCCCCGAACCGCTCGGCAAGGTCCTACTCTTGCGCCCACCCAAGCCGCTGTCCGAGAGCGAGTCGTAAGGGGACCGACACTGCGCAACGCATCACCGTCTTTCCTCCAGTCCTTCACCACTTGTCCGTGAGGACTAAGGAGATCGACAGCCAAGCTGGGGGGGATGCCGACTGCGCGTGATCAGCTGCTCTGCGAGTTCCACTGCCACACGACCTTCAGCGACGGAGACCTCAGCTTGCGGGAGACCGTCGATCTCTACGGCGCGAGCGGCTTCGACGTCCTCTGTATCACCGACCACTGCGTGCGCAGCAGTGACCCCTGGCTGGGGCAGAGCCCGCCTCCGAACCACGTACATGCCGGGAACTTCGATGAGTACCTCGAGGCGCTCGAGGCTGAGGCCGCACGAGCCCGTCTGCTGTACGACCTGGTCGTCATACCGGGCCTCGAGCTGACGGATCAGCACGCCGATCCACGTCACGCTGCGCACGCCCTGGCCTTGGGGTTACGGCAGTTCGTCGGCGTCGACCAGGGAATCGAGGGTGCCCTCACCGAGGCTTCTGCCGCCGGAGCCGTACTCGTCGCGGCTCATCCATACCGCCTTTCGCAAGCACGAAAGGCCAATCGAGGCACGGCCCGCTTCGCCATCGAGTGGAGGTCGCTGGGTCAACGCGTCCACCGCTTCGAGTTGGTCAACCGGCACGAGGTCTTCACGTGGGTTGCCGAGGCACAGCTCCCGTACATCGCGAGCGGCGACTTCCACCGGCTCGAGCATCTCGAGAACTGGAAGACGATCGTTCCTTGCTCCAAGAGCGAAGCTGCTGTCCTCTCGTACCTCAGGTCGACCGCGCCAGTACACATCACGCGCTTTGAGTCCAGCCGTCTACCAGGAGCGCTCGCAGCGTGAGGTCCGGAGGTCGTGCCGGCCGCGTCAGCTCTCGCGGCGGAACGCCGCTCATCGCCTCGTTCGACAGGCGCCGTCCTGCGCCCAACCCTCGATTCCGGCGCTCACGCCGCCGGCTCTAGCGGGGGCAAAGGGGGCTCGAGCCCTCGGGACGCTGGTCTGACAGTGCCCTTTCGGCGTGGCACCGCGAGCGTGAGTCGTGTCGTCGCCGCCAGCGAGAGGAGCCCAGAGATGACCAGGCAGAGATCATTCAAGCGCGTCGTCCGCGCACGGATGGAGAAGACGGGCGAGCGCTACGCGGCGGCGCGGGCGGCGCTGCTGGCCGCCGAGGAGCCGAAGTCGACCGACGTGCCGGCGATGACTGTGTCGGACGAGGTGATCCGGCGCCGGACAGCCCGCGGCTGGGAGGAGTGGTTCGACATCCTCGACGACTCGGGCGCTATCGCCAAGCCGCATCCCGAGATCGCATGCTGGCTACAGTCGGAGCACGCGATCGACGGCTGGAGTGCCCAGTCGGTACCAGCCAACGACTGAAGGAGCTGCTCGGCGAGCGCGCGAGGAGTGCGGCCCGCCCGCGCGTCAGCCAGCAACCGGCAAAGGAGATCATCATGACTCACATATCAACCACCACCGCGGCGGTCGGTACACGATGAACGCCCCGACCTCGATCACCATCACGCCAGTCTTCGTTGCCGACCTTTCCGTCGAGGGCGAGCGGATGCCGGTCTACGTGCACGTCATCGACCATCCCGATGCGCGCGTGCTGGTCGACACCGGCATGACGGAGCTGCACCCGGCGATGGCCGACATGGATCCCCGCCTCCAGCCGCTGAGCGAGCAGGACTTCGATCTCGCCGGCATTGACATCGTCGTCAACACACACCTGCACGCCGACCACTGCGGCGGCAACCACCTCTTCGCCGGCAAGCCGATCTATGTCCAGCGTCGGGAGCTCGACGACGCGCGCAGCAAGGACGACTACACCATTCGCGAGTGGGTCGAGGCGCCCGGCGTGCAGTACGTGCCGGTCGACGGTGAGCACGAGCTGCTGCCCGGGCTCCGACTCGTCCCGGCGCCGGGCCACACACCCGGCATGCAGATGGTCGTCGTCGAGACTGGCGGGCGCCCGGTCATCGTCGGCGGCGACGTGGCGGTGTGGTTCGGCGAGTTCGACGAGCCGCCCACCGAAGGCCGGCAGCGGGTCCTTGCGCTCGACCCCGAGCTCGTCTGGCTCACGCACGAGCGCGAGCCATGGCGACCCCCCACCGTCTGAGGCATCACGCCGGAGCTCTCTGAGTCGTCGAGCGGCATGTGACGAGGAGTCTTGTCGAAGAAGACGAGAATGATGGGCGCGGAACCCGGGAGGCCCAACGAGCTGTCGCCGATCACAAGGATCGATACAGCCTGCGTGCGACCCGTTCAAAGCGCGGCCGGCCGCAGTTCATCGAGCCCGGCTCGCCGTGGCAGAACCTGTTCGTCGAGTCGTTCGGCTCCCGCGTCTGCGACGAGGTCTCTCGGTCGAGGCATTCGGCTCCGTGCTCGAGGCGCAAACGCCGCACAGCGACGGAGAGCCGCACGAAGCGGCTCTCCTGAAACGACCAACCGGAAGAGCATGACGATGTGCGCTCCTTCAGAGCCGAAACTCCCCGCGACCCTCTCGCACCTGAAGCAGATTCCCGTCCGGATCCTGGAACCTCGCGACGTAACCCCAAGGGAACTCGAGGACCTCGGGTGGCTCGAACTTCACTCCACGCGACTTCAGCGTCTCGAACGCCATCCGGCAATCTTCTACCTCGATCGTATAAACCGCGGAACCCTGCTCGGCCCTGCCGGGTATGCCTGGCCACAGAACGAGTTCGAAGTCCTGCCCCTCGACGCCGACGGTCAGGAATCGCGGTCCGTTGGGTGTCGGGGCGTCAAGCCGCTTCTCGAGGCCGACGACACTCGTGTAGAAGTCGAGCGCCTTGTCCTGATCGCTCACCAACAGCGCCACGTACACCACCTTTTTCAGCATCGTCGTTGTCGTTGCTTCCGCCATTCGCAACCTCCTTGGGTGGGAGAGCGGTACTACCTCTATGACAACCGCGACGGCCGAGATGTGACGAGGCCAGCCCGCATTGCCCGCCGAACTCCCGCGCCGCACACTCCGGGCAGTAGACCGCGACCTCGCTGTCGCAGTTCTAGACGTCCACGAGGTAGCCGGAGATCGTGCATACCGCTAACAATGAGTCTGACGCTCCGCTTGGGGCGAGCAAGGCTGTTGACGGAGCACCGCGATCAATCGCCGAGGGCAGTCATGCCCCGCGGATGAACGCCGTCAGAGTCTCGAGATACCCCTCGACGAGCCTCGGCGGGTCGCCGCCCTCGAGCCGGTGGCCTGCACCGGCAAAGATCTCCACCTCCAGCAGGTCTGGTCGGACCGCCTCTCGGAAGACGGCGGCGCTCTCCTCGACAGGCGTGATCGGGTCGTCGGCGCCGAAGACGGCGAGCATTGGAACTCGAATACGCTCGAGTGCGGGGCGCGGGTCGTAGTCGATCAGCGCCGCTAGCAGCTTCCACTCCGCGTCGTCGTCAGGGAGCACGGGCATGGCAAGCGTCACGAACGTCTGTGGGAAGCCCTCCTCCTCGACTCGCCTCCTCGCGTCCTCCAAGGACGCCCCCGCCCGCATCAGCGCGACGATGTCGTCGTAGTAGCGGCGCACCTCCTCGATCTCCTCTTCAGAGATCCCCGCGCGCTTCATGTGCAGCTGGGTCGCGTACCGCTCCTGCTGCTCAGGCGTCACCCCAGGCCCAGAACTCGAGATCGCGAACGCCGCTTCGCGGGAATGAGCCGCCGCCTCGATCACGACCCAGCCGCCTTGACTGTGGCCAAAAAGCCCGACCCGGCCGCCGACGTGGCCCTGCAGTAGCTCGAGACAGCAGTTGGCATCGGATGCCTGTTCGACGATCGCCGCTTCCTGCCAGCGACCGGTCGAGCCTCCCACCCCGCGCTTGTCGAAGGAGGAGACGGCGATCCCCGCTGCGAGCAGGTGTTCCCGGATCGGCGGAAAGAAGACGTCGTTGTCGCGATCCGAGGGGCCGGAGCCCGGGTGCATGAGCACCGTCGCTGCTGCCTCTCCAGGCGGAAGCCAGAGCGTGCCCGCAAGCGTCACGTCTCCGTTTCGGGCGCTGACGTCGTGCGAAACCGGCTCGGGCACGGCCGGCAGCATGCCCACCGTAGTCTCCCCGGCGGGACTCGGCGGCAGACCGATCACTGCGCCTCTGCAAATCGAGTCCGCGGGTTGAGACGCGACGACGCAAATTGCTGGACGAACGTGCTCAACCGGATGGAGTCGGCGTCAGGCTCCTGGACGACAGCCCAGGATCGTCCGGCAGGTGTCACGGGCCGACGGAACCCAACGGCGCGCACGCTCTCGCACCGGCCGCAACGAGCTCGTCCACGTACCCGACAGTGAGGCGCTCCGCCCTAGTCGCTCGTATGTGTCACCTCGCCGATCGACCGCGTCGCCAGCGAGAGCCAGGCGCTCGGGCGTGCGAGTGCACCTGCGCGACGTGCGCACGCACGGCGATGAGTTTCGCAGTGGCTTCCAGTCTCAATCCTCACACCCGATCGACCGTACTCGAGGAGAGCATCATGACCGCTACCTACACCTTCGACGTCTTTTCCAGCCTCGACGGCTACGGCTCTGTCAGCGCAAACTGGGGCGGCTACTGGGGTAAGCAAGGTCCCGAGCTGCTCGACCACCGCCTTGCCTTGTACGGCGCGGAGCAGCGGATGGTCTTCGGGGCAAACACGTATCGGGCATTCGCGCGGATGCTGGCCTCGAGCACCGAGGAGTCCGAAGTGCGTGACCCATGGGTCACTCGGATGAGGAGCTTGCCGGCAACGGTGGTGTCGACGACGCTGGAAGGCCCCCTCGACTGGCCGAACGCGACCGTCGTGAGCGGTGACGCCGTCGACATCGTCGCTCGGCTCAAGGAGGAGTCCGAGGTGCCGTTGCGCTCGCACGGCAGCCTGTCGTTGAACCGGGCGCTGATGGCCGCCGGCCTAGTCGACCGCGTGCAGGTGACGCTCTTCCCTGTCATAACCGGTCAGACCGGGGAGGACCCGATCTTCCAGGATGCGGCTGACTTCGACCTGGAGCTGGTCGAGCACCGGACGCTCGACGGTCACATCCAAGAGCTCATCTACCGACCCACCCTCCATTGACCTCTTCGCGGAAGAGGTTTGGGCTAAGGCCTGGTTGCTGTGGCGAGCGAGGCCGTCAACCGCTCGGGGCCAAAACGGCCATCTTGGCGCGGGCCTCGCCTTTGTGATCTCCTCCTCGATCTTCCTGAGACTCGGCGCTGGCAAGGTCCTACTCGTGCGCCCGCCCAAGCCGCTGTTCGAGACCGATTCCTGAGAGACGAATCGGGCCTGATCAGCTGCAAATCGGGCGACTGGTCGCCAGGCGCGCGGCCAAGCGGACTCGCGCCCGAGCAACGGCGCCCGGGCGCTCGCCGTCCGCGGTGTCTACCTCACGCTGCTTCGTCCGGGTCCTCTTCGGATGCCAGCTCGAGCGATGTCTCCGTGACGCGCTTCAAGTGGCCCTCCTGAATCGGCAGGGCCCAAGTGATGAGCTCACCGATCTCCGCCGAGCCCTTCTTCTCGTTCAGCTTCTTGAGCACCGACCAGTGGCCGACCTCCCCCGCTTCGGCCATCGTCAGGAACTCGAAGCCGTCGAGCGCATCGGCATTGTCGTCGAGATACGTGTCCATCATCTCGGCACCCTTGCTCTTCGTGGCACGCGCCTCTTCGAGGATGGCGGTCTTCTTGCCGTCCAGGCTGTCTGCGAGGTCCGTGCAGCGCCGCTCGGTCTCTGCCGCCTCGTCGTACATTCGCTCGAGCCTCGACACGAGCTCGGGATGCTCCTCCTTGGCCAGGGTCGTCACCTTCTTGGTCGCCGCTTGCGCCGCCATGGCCAATCCGGTCACTTCTCCCAGCTTCGCCTCCAGCTTCGTCAGTTCTGCCACTGTCCGCTCCTCTCTCGGTGGGTGGAGACGACTCCTACCCAGGAAGGCGGGACAGAAACTGCACCGTGGCGGACTATTCGGGTATCCGCAGCACGATCTTGCCGAACTGCTCGCCCGCCTCGAGACGCTCGTGGGCGGCGCGGGTCTCGGCCAACGGGAAGGTCGAGTCGACGACAATCTTCGCCCGCCCGCTCCTGACGAGGTCGTAGGCAGCCTCGAAGTCCTCCTTAGTCCCCATCGAGGAGCCGAGGATCACGAGCTCCTTCCACCAGATGCGATGAAGCGCGGCCGGTGGGTTAGGGCCCGTCGTCGCCCCGCAGACGACGATCCGGCCGCGTTGCGACGCGACGTCCTGCGACGTGCGCCAGGTCGCCTCGCCGACGTGCTCGACGACGATGTTGGCTCCGCGCCCGCCCGTCGCCTCGATCACCGTCGCCTTCACATCACCGGACTCGTGGTTGACGGTGACGTCGGCGCCGAGCTCGCGCGCGCGCTCGAGCTTGGCGTCGCTCGAGGAGGTCGCGATCACACGCCCGCCGAGGGCCTTCGCGATCTGGAACGCCGCCGTCGCCACGCCTCCACCGATGCCCCACACGAGCACCCACTCGCCTTCGCGGAGCCCGGCTTTCGTCGCCAGCATGCGATAGGCGGTCTCGAACACGAGCGGGAAGGCGGCCGCCTCCTCGAACGGCAGGTCGTCGGGCAGCGGATAGACGTTCGTCGCGGGAACGGCGATCAGCTCGGCGTGGGTTCCGTCTGAGTGCTCGCCGATCACGCTGACGCGGCCCTCGTGCATGACGCCGGGGTTGATGACGACGCGGTGACCTGGCTCGAAGCCCTCGACGCCGTC
Source organism: uncultured Actinomycetes bacterium (assembly GCA_963830835.1). Classification (GTDB taxonomy): domain Bacteria; phylum Actinomycetota; class Thermoleophilia; order Gaiellales; family Gaiellaceae; genus PALSA-612. The sequence goes on from CAWHNJ010000020.1 coordinate 70,271, forward strand.
CCCAAGGGTTTCGACGACGCCCGCCCCGTCCGCGCCGAGAATCCTCGGCTTGGGCACCGACGGAAGCCCCTGGCGTACCCAGATGTCGAGGTGGTTGAGAGAGGCCGCGCGCAGGCGGATGAGCACCTCGCCGCCTGCCGGCGTCGGATCGGGAACGTCTTCGTACCGCAGGACCTCGGGACCGCCGTCCTCGTGGATGCGTACGGCTTTCATGCCGGTCAGACGTTGACGCGGAGCCGCGCGAGCTTCAGCTCGGAGAGCAGCTCGCGCGCTCGCCGCGCGACGCTGCGCCGGAGGTCCGGCGGCTCGATCACGACGGCCTCTCCGCGGAAGCGCAGGATCTCGCCGACGAGCCACTCCGGGCTGCCGACCATCTGGTCGGCGGTGGCGCTGCCGTCGCGGAGCGGCTGTGCGCCGCGCTCGACCTCCCAGCGGGCGACCGTCTTCGAGTAGTGGATCCGGGCGACGCGAGCGTCGCGCAGCCTGTCCGGCTCGAATCCCTCCCGCGGCTCGAACTTCTCCGATGTGAGGGTCGCCGCGCGCATGCGGTCGAGCCGGAAGCTCCTCGCATCGTCGCGTGTGCGGTCCCACGTGTGGACGTACCAATACGGCAGCTGCCGCTCGAGCCAATACGGCTCCACGGAGTGCGTGACGGCGGCCGCTTCCTCTCCGACCTTGACGTACTCGATGTCGACGAGGCGCCGCCGCTTGATGCCGTTCGAGAGGGTGGCGATGAGCCGTTCCTCGACGCGGTCGCCGCGCGGCTCGGAGGTCTGCGCGAGATCGAACTCCCCGAACGTCTCCTCGAGCTTCCGCCGGACCTTGTCGAGCGGCCGGTGCGCCTCTGCGGCGATCATCGGCCCGACGAACTCCAGTGCGAGCCTGATCGCCCGTGCCTCGAGGGGCGTCAGTCGGGGGGGTGACCGGAACGTGTCTCCGAACAGCTCCTTGTCGACGTGCACAGTCTTCCCGCGCAGCTCCGCGTACACCGCGTAGCAGCCTCCGCCGAAGTTCACGAGGTTGAGAAGCGAAAGGTGCTCCTCGAGCGCCTCGGGCGGGATCATGAAGCGTTCGACGAGATCGTCGGCAGGGATCTCCGCGTGCGTTTCCTCGCCGCACGCGTCGAGAAGGTAGGCGAGCAGTGCCTGGAGGAGCCCGAAACGCTCCGGCGCCACGGGGCCGGCGAGGCGCTCGGGTACCGGCTCGTCGGCGTCCGGCGCAGGGCGCGCGACCTTCGGCGGCTCGCCTTCGTGACGCTCGCGGACCTTTCTCAGGCTTCCCGCGACCTCTCGCCGCAGCTCGTCGGGCTCGAGCGGGACGGCGCGTCCGTCGAGGCGCAGCACCCAGGCGGCAAGGTGCTCGAGGCTCGCGTAGGGCGTGACGAAGATGCCGTCTTCCATGCGCCCCGAGCCGCGGTGCGAGCGTTCGACCCACCACGCCGTGTCGCCGGTCAGCTCGATTCGTGCCTCGCCGACGATCTCGCCCATCTGCCAGGCGGGAGGTGGCCGATGCTGCTGGGCATTGAACTCGGCGGGCAGCCGGAAGTCGCGCTCGCGGCGCGTGGCGAACCGGATCTCACCACGGATGCGCGACACGCGGAACGTGCGGATCTCGTCCGCTGCGTGATCACGGCCGATCACATACCAGCTGCCCTCGTGCGGGAGCAGCGCAAAGGGGTCAATGGTGCGAGCACGCACCTTGTCGCGCGCGATGCCCCAGTAGTCGAACCTCAACGTCCGCTGCTTCGAGATCGCCGTCTCGAGCTTGCTCAGCCGCCCAGCGAGCTCCGGCGAGTAGTCCGGATCGCTCACATCGACGCGTACGGCGGTCTCCGTCGGCGCCTGGGCGAACCCCGGTCGGCCGAGCGCGAGGTTCTGGAGCGCTAGCCGGAAGGGCTCCGCGTACGCGAACTGCCCTTCGAGCAGGTACAGGCACGTCTGGAGCGCGGCCAGCTCGTCGTCGGTCAGCTCGAGGGGCGGCAGGAAGTAGTTCTCCGAGCGAAGCGTGTACAGCTCCTCGCCGGTGAACTCGTCCCGCTGGGACTGGAGCGGGACGCCGAGCGACAGCAGCTCCGACCGATCGGAGTAGAAGCGGCGCGCGAACGCCTCGTCCGACATCTCGGAATAGCCCTCGACGTTCTGCTTCACGTCGCGAGCGGTCAGCGGGCGCCGCTCGGCCATGAGGAAGGCGACGAGCGAGAGCTGGCGGATCAGCTTGTCGGTGTCGTGCGACACTCCGCGACTCTATCGCCTCGCGACCCGACGTCCGTCGCGCGCGCCCAGGTCCGCAAAAAACGCGCCCTCGCGCGTTTCGAGACTTAGGCCGCGAGCTTCGAGCGCTGCTCGAGGTGCTGGTGCGAGGGGCAGTACTGCCGCTCGGGAAGGGGCGTGCGCTGGCACGGCTTGCCCTTGCGCGTCATTGCCTGGCAGCGAGCGACACCGCCGTCGAACGCACCGGCCTCGATCTGCTCCTCGATGAACGCAACTGCTGCGCCGACGACCTTGTTGACGGACCAGGCCACCTGAGCCTGGTTCGTGATCGGGAAGTAGCGCCGAATGTCCTGGAAGAGCGACTTGTCGGGGTTTGCGAAGTAGTGAGGGTCGGTGGCGAGCCGCTCCATCGTCTGCTCGCACGAGGCGAGGACGTCACGACGGTACTCGAGCTGCGTCCCGGAATCGACGTACGGGTCGATGAGATCCTTGATCGACCGGTAGAGGGCGCGCGAGTACTGATACATACATGCGCGGATCTCGGCCACTCGCTCGTCCATGGTCATGAGTATCCCGTTTGCGTATGAAGTTCGAGAAAGCGCATTGTTGAGCGAACGTTAAAGGTGTCCGCGCGCGGCGGCCCGGAGTCTAACCGGTTTCGGCCGCTGTTACAAAGTCTTGTCCAGACCTGTCACAAAGTCTCACCGCGTGATCTGCTGCGTGTACGCGCCCCGCGCATGCTTCGCGGCCTTGGGCAGCCCCACCAGGGCGTCCTCGAGCGACCGAAAGACGCCGCTGAACACGATCCAGTAGCCGGGATGCAGGCTCGAGAACCGGGACGAGTCGAGGACGCCGACGTCCGGCACGCCGGCCGCGACCGCCGCGAGCGCACGGTTGCGGGCTGCCGTCGCGCCCGCCGTGGTCGGGACGGCGGAGAGGACGATCGTGTAGCCGTTCCGGCGTGGCCAGCGCACGAGCTTTGCGCTTGGCGCGGCCGGGGCGGGCATGGAGCGGCGCGGCGTCAACGCGACGATCGTGGAGCTGTCGGCATCGTCGGCACCCGCCGCGATCGCCGCGGCTGCGCCCGCAGCCGCTACGAGCGCCGCGGCCGCCGCCGGCCAGAGCCAGTGGGGCGGCTTCCTCCGTGGGACGCGGCGATGTCCGCACTCGACGCAGTACTCCTGTCGCGCCGCGAGCGGCGCGCCGCAGCGAGCGCAGACCTCCTCGCCTGTCATGCCTCGGGATCCGGCTCGTCGACAGCGGGCTCGAGCTCGCGCCCGCAGCCCGGGCAGAAGCGTGAGAACGGCGGGATCTCGGCGCCGCACTCACATCTGCGCAGCGGCGCACGGTGCGTCGCGGCCCCCAACAGCTCCTCGACCTCGTCGAGGCGACGGTCGAGATCGACGAGCTCGGTGCAGCGCTCGCGCACGAGCTCGTCGTTGAACCGGTTGCGCCGAAACATCTCGAGAATGAGCCCACCGAGGTCACGCAGGCGCTCGTCTCGCATCTGCAGGAGGACCCGCCGCTCGCGCCGGAGCGCGCCCGGCGAAGGGAGCGCGACACGCGGCAGGCGCTGGCGGCGGAGGGCCACGTTCGCGCCTCTACAGCTGTAGCACGACGACGCGCTCTTCGGTCATCTCCCTGACCGCGTAGGCGGGTCCTTCACGCGTCGTGCCGGAGTCCTTGACGCCACCGTAGGGCATCTGGTCCGCGCGGAACGTCGGCGCCTCGTTGACCGTGACGCCCCCGAAATCGAGCCGCTGCGCGGCATCGAGCGCACGGCGGACGTCAGCGGTGAAGATGCCCGCCTGCAGGCCGAAGCGTGTCCCGTTGGCGAGCTCGACCGCCTCGTCGAACGTGTCGTACGCCGAAACGGTGACGACGGGGCCGAAGACCTCCTCGCAGGACACGTTCGCCTCGGGCGGCGCGCCGGCGATGACGGTCGGCCTGATGACCGAGCCGTCCGCCTCGCCCCCCGTGAGCACGTCGGCGCCGAGCGTCCGCGCCTCCTCGATCCACTCGAGAATCCGCTCGCGGGCATCGTCGTCGATGACGGGCCCGACGTCCGTGTCCTCGTCGCCCGGGTCCCCGGCCTGTAGCGCCTCGACCAGGGGCAGGAAGCGCTCCAGAAAGCCGTCGTACGCGGCCCTCTGGACGTAGACCCGTTGGACGGAGATGCAGCTCTGCCCCGCGAACGAGAATGCGTTGGCGGCGAGCTTCGTCGCCGCCTCGTCGAGGTCGGCGTCAGCTTCGACGATCACCGGCGTCGCGTTCCCGAGCTCGAGCGCGACCTTCTTCCTCGCAGCGCGTTCGCGCAGCCCCCAGCCGATCCCCGAGGAGCCGGTGAACGTGATGAGCTTCACCCGCTCGTCCTCGACGAGGACGTCGCCGATCTCCGCCGCCCGCCCGGTGAGGACGTTGAGCCACCCTGGTGGTAGGCCCGCCTCCTCCTCCAACTCGGCGAGCAGGAGCGCCGAGAGCGGCGTCTGCGACGCAGGCTTGAGCACGACAGCGCACCCGGCCGCCAGCGCCGGCGCGATCTTGTGCGCGACGAGATTGAGCGGGAAGTTGAAGGGCGAGATCGCGCCCACGACGCCGATCGGCCGGCGGAGCGTGAAGGCGAGCTTGCCGACGCCTGCCTGGGACGCGTCCATCGGCACCATGTCCCCTGCGAGCTTCCGTGCCTCGACTGCGGCGAAGGTGTACGTCGACATCGCCCGCGCAGCCTCGACGCGCGCCGCCTTCATCGGCTTGCCCGCCTCGGCGGAGATGGTCTGAGCCACCTCGTCGTGGCGCTTGCCGAGATACCCGGCAACGCGAACGAGGATCTCCGCGCGCTTGTGCGCGGGCAGCGGCTCGGCCATGGCCTGCTCTGCCGCGTCGATGGCGCGGCGCGCTTCCTCCGCGCCCGCCTTCGGCACCCGGCCGACGACCTCGCCCGAATACGGGGACCGAACATCGATCCACTCACCGGTCTCGATCCAGTCGCCACCCACAAGCAGCTTTCGCTCGGTCAGCGTGGTGGCCACGCTCTTGAGTCTAGATGTGAGACTTCCGGCGGTGAACGTCCCGGAGGTGCACTACACGCGTTCGGAGGATGTCGCGATCGCGTACCAGGTGGTCGGGGATGGCCCGATGGACCTGCTTGCTCGCCAGTCGACGGCATCCTCGCGGAAAGTGCTCGCCGAGCTCGCGGAGGACTCCGAGCGCCGCTTTTCGTCGACGGTCCGCGCCCCGTCGAGGCGAGCCGTGCGCCCGCTCGGTCTCATCCCGCCGGGGTGCAGCGAGGTGGACTCGTGGGCGCCGACGTCGCCGGGATCGCCGTCCACACCGGAGCTCGCATCGCCGGAACGGCCGGTCCGGCAAGTGCTCGTGTCGAGCACGGTCAAGGATCTCGTGACCGGCTCGGGCATCGAGTTCGAAGAGCGAGGCGAGCACGAGCTCAAGGGCGTTCCGGGGACGTGGCGGCTCTACGCTGTCACCGATGCCTGAGGTCGCGCGCATTTCGGTCACGCCCGTGAAGGGCTTCCTACTCATGCATCCCCAGGAGGTCGAGATGACACGTCATGGCGTGCCCGGCGACCGCCTGTTCTCGCTCGTTTGGGAAGACGGGACGAGGGTGCGCAGTTCCATCAATGCCTGGCACAACCTGGTGACAGCCGCCTACGACGCTGAGTCGGAGAAGCTCACGATGCGACTTCCGGGCGGACAGGAGGTCTCGGAAGACGCGCGGGCGGCGGGCGACGAGCTCGATATTCCCCACGACGGCCGGACGGTGCGGGCGCGGGTCGTCGACGGTCCCTGGGCGGAGCTGCTGTCCGCGCTGGCCGGGCGGCCGGTCCAGGCTCGTGAGAACGGCGCATCCCAACGCCGTGAAGGACGCGCCCGTCTCGCTCATCTCAGACGGGTCGCTGGCTCGCCTCTCCCGAGAGGCAGGCCGGACCGTCGACGCCCGCCGCTTCCGGATGCTGTTCGAGATAGCCGGTTGCTCCGAGCACGAGGAAGACGGCTGGATCGGCCGTCTCGTGCGGATCGGCGACGCGGTGATCCGCGTCGATGCCCACGACGTGCGCTGCGCGGTGACGACCCGGGATCCGGACACCGCGAAACGGGATCTCGATACGCTCGGCCTCCTCGCCGGTTATCGCGACGCCATCACCTTGGGCGTGCTCGCCGATGTTGTCGAACCCGGTCGCGTGCGTCTGCTCGACCCCGTCGAGCCCTTGTAACCTGATCGTCGATGCCTGACGCTCTCATCGTCGACGCCGTCCGCAGCCCGATCGGGAAGCGCCACGGCACGCTCGCGAGCGTCCGCGCCGACGAGCTCGCGGGGCAGGTGCTGAACGGCCTCGTCGATCGCGTCGACATCGAGCCGGCCGAGATCGAGGACGTCCAGATGGGTTGTGTCAGCCAGGTGGGCGAGCAGGCGCTCAACGTCGGGCGCGTGGCACTGCTCGTCGCCGGCTGGCCCGAGACGGTCTGCGCGGCGACGACAGATCGGCAGTGCGGCTCCTCCATGCAGGCCGCGTTCAACGCCGCCGCTGCGATTCAGGCGGGCCACCTGGATGTCGTGGTCGCCGCCGGCGTCGAGAGCATGTCCCGCGTCCCGATGGGCTCGAACCTCGGCCCGGACGGCTTTGCCGGCTTCTCCGAGAAGCTCTTCGAGCGCTGGGAGATCGTCCCCCAGGGCATTTCCGCCGAGGTGCTCGCCGACGAGTGGAACCTCTCGCGCGAAGCGCTCGACGCGTACTCTACGAGTCCCACAGCCGCGCGATCGCGGCCATCGACGAGGGGCGCTTCGAGCGCGAGATCGTGCCGATCGAGGTCACGAACCCGCACGTCGGGACACTGTTCGCAGTCGACGAGACGCCGCGGCGCGACACGTCGCCGGAGAAGCTCGCCGAGCTGCGCCCCGCGTTCAAGGCCGACGGCGTCGTCACGGCGGGCAGCTCGAGCCAGATCTGCGACGGCGCGGCCGCGATGCTGGTCGTCTCGGAGGATGCCGCGTCGGAGCTCGAGCTCGAGCCGCGCGGTCGCTTCGTGTCCTTCGGGCTAGCCGGCGTCGATCCCTACCGCATGCTCCACGGCAATCCGCAGGCCTGCGAGCGGGCGCTGGCCAAGGCCGGCCTGGCCTGGGACGACATCGAGGTGATCGAGGTCAACGAGGCCTTCGCCTCCGTCGTGCTCCAGTTCCTCGCCGACACCGGCCTCGAGGAGCGCTGGCAGGCCGGCGACGTCAACCCGAACGGCGGCGGCATCTCGCTCGGCCATCCGCTGGGGGCAACGGGCGCTCGGATGACGGCGACGTTGCTCTCGGAGCTCGAGCGACGCGACGCCCACTACGGCATCGCGACGATGTGCATCGGCCAGGGCCAGGCCATCGCGGGAATCATCGAGAGGGTTTAGCTCCCCTCGGAGAAGCCGATACCCAGCTCCATGGTCCGGATGCTGCTTCAGCTTCGTCCGACCGCTGCCGCGCGGCCGGCTGGCTCTTCTTCACGGCCCCCGCTAGCGAAAAAGGCCGTCGAGCCGGTCGACGTCGCTGACGTCGAGCACGAGCTCGACGCTCGTCCCCGTCCTCCAGCACGGTGTCGCCGCGGAGGCATGAGCTTGCCGTTCCTGACGATCGCGTGTACCCACGTGCGCTCGCCGAAGCGGCAGCTCACGCAGGGTGCGTCCTTCCGCGGACGAGCCGGCGGCACGACGCGGCGTACGACGCCACCTGGATCGGCATCCCGCATGCGTACTCCGAGCCTGGGCGCGACGAACGGGATGCTCGTGCCCTGCACGATCACGGAGAACGCCACGACGATGAAGATGAGGTCGTAGATGCGCTCGCCGTCCTCGATGCCCTCGAGCAGCGCGAGCGTGCCGAGCATGATCGGCACCGCCCCTCTCAGACCACTCCACATCACGAAGAGGCGCTCTCCCCAGCGGAGCCTCATCGGCAGCGCGAGCAACCCGACCACGAGGGGGCGGGCGAGGAACGCCAAGGCCACCGCGAGCAGCAGCCCGTCGAGCCAGACGTTGTCGTCGCCGAGGTCGTCAAGCGAGATCGTCAGGCCGAGGACGGCAAACACGGCGATCTCGGCGAGGCCTCGCGAGCGACTTGTGGAAGCGTTCGATCTCCCCTTTGTACGGAGCGCGCACGTCGCCGAAGAGGAGCCCTGCGACGAACACGGCGAGGAAGCCGGAACCGTGCGCGATCGTCGTGACGCCGTAGAGGACACCCGCGAAGGCGAGGGCGAGAATCGGATAGAGCGTCTCGTTCGGAAGGTCTATCCGCCGCATCGACTCTCGCAGCACGAACGCGCCGAGGATCCCGAGGGCGAGGCCGACCGCCATCTCGGAGACGAACTCGAAGGCGACGGGCCAGAACGACGCGTCGTCATGCGTCGCGTACTCGAGGGCGCCGATCATGAGAGAGATGGCGACAGGGTCATTGACCCCCGACTCGCCGAGGAGAGTGGTGCCCGTCCGTCCTCGGATCTCCTTGCGGCCGAGCACCGAGAACATCACGGCTGGGTCCGTGGGTGCGAGCGCAGCCCCGAGCACGGCCGCGAGCGTCCAGCTCACGTCGAGCACGGCGTGCGCGAACAGCGCGACTAGGAGAGCGGTACCGAATGTGCCGAGGACGCCGAGCATCGTGATCTCCGGCCAGGACCGCCCGAAGCGGCGCCACCCGACGTCCATTCCGCCTTCGAAGAGGATCACGACGAGCGCGACCACGCCGATGCGCGAGGCCGTCTCGATCGACACGACCGCAAGCTCCGGGAAGACATCCGTCGCGACGGCCGTGACCACGAGGAAGATCGCGGGGCCGGGGATGGGGAACGCAGCGCCGAACTTGCTCGAGGCCACGGCGACGAACAGGCCTCCGGCGACGATCAGGACGATGGCGCCGAAGTCGAGGATCTCCTGCACGGTCGCGGGTAGTCTCGCAACCCGGATGTCGACGTACAGCGCCATCGCCGAACTGCCGCTCCAGATCGAGGGCTACGAGCTCGAGGCGTTCGAGCGGCCCGTCTCGAGCGGCTTCGTCCGCCACACGACGGTCGTGCGCCTGTGGGGAGGCGGAGAGGAGGGCCTCGGCGAGGACGTCACGTATGACGCGGCGGAGCAACAGCGCTTGCGGGCCCGGGGGCCGAGCACGAGCTCGCCGGCGCACATTCGCTCCAGTCGTTCTCACAGCTGGTCGGGTCGCTCGACCTCTTCCCGGCGGCCCGCCCGAGCACGACGGCTACCGGCAGTACCGGCGCTGGGCGTTCGAGAGCGCCGCGCTCGACCTCGCGCTACGGCAGGCCGGGTTGTCGCTGGCGGCGGCTCTCGGCCGGACGCCCGCGCCGGTCCGTTTCGTCGTCTCGCGACGCCTGCCCAAGCCGCCCACCGTCGAGCCGTTGCGGGCGATCCTCCGGGTGTTTCCGGACACGACGTTCAAGCTCGACCCCACGAGCGATTGGACGGAGCAGACCGTCGCGGAGCTGGCCGAGCTCGATGCCGTCGAGGTGCTGGATCTCAAGGGTGCGTATCGCGGGACCGCCGTGGACCAGCCACCCGACCCTCGTCTGTACCGGCTCGTGGCGGAGGAGTTTCCCGACGCCGTGCTCGAAGACCCTGATCTCGTCGAGCCGGAGACGGCGGAAGCCCTCGCCCCGCACCACGACCGCATCAGCTGGGACGCCGTCATCCACTCCGTCCCGGACATCGAGGCCCTGCCGTTTCCGCCGCGCTGGCTGAACATCAAGCCCTCGCGCTTCGGAAGCTGCTCGGCGCTCTTCGACACGTACGACTACTGCTCAGCCGACGGAATCGCGATGTACGGCGGAGGTCAGTTCGAGCTGTCCGTCGGGCGAAACCACATTCAGACGCTCGCGTCGCTCTTTCATCCGGACGGGCCGAACGACGTCGCCCCGTTGGGCTATGACGGCCCGGAGCCGGAGCCGGGGACGCCGGCCAGCCCGTTGCCGCCGAGTGGCTCCACCATTGGCTTTCGGTAACGGTCACGTGGCGCGCGCCGTCTCGTAGTACCGTGTAAGCCGCTCCGGATGTACGTCCACCGCAGATTCGACCCCAACGAGCGGTTCCGGGAGCGGCGTGATCGCTGGCGCAGGCGCAAGCGGCTCCGCCGCGCCGGTCTGGCCGGTGCGCTGCTCGCCCTGGCGGCCGGCATCGTGCTCGGCGCGTCGTACTTCACCGGCGAGGACGCGCGCCGTGAAAGGCGCACAGCCGGTCGCGCTGAAGACGAAGACCCCCACGATGCCGCGCGCGCCGCGCGAGATCCGGGGCGTGCACCTGACTATGGGCCTCGCGTCCGTCGAGGGAAAGCTGAGCGAGTACCTCGCGCTACGCGCGTATGGCCTGAACACGCTCGAGCTCGACGTGAAGGACGAGAACGGGTCGATCGGGTTCACGTCGCCGAACCTTCCGCAGCTGGCTCGCGACGTCGGCGCCGCCGGTCTCCATTACGACGGCAGCGGTGCCGCCCGGGCCGCCGAGGAAGCCGGCGTCTACCTCATCGGCCGCGTCGTTGTGTTCGCCGATCCCACGCTCGGCCCGGCGCAGACGGGCCTCGCGCTGCAGTGGCCGGACGGCACGGCGTGGCGCGATCCCGCGGGCTTGGCGTGGCTGAACCCGTACGACCGCCGTGTGTGGCAGTACGTCGTCGACGTGGCCGCCGCCGCGGCGAAGGTCGGGTTCGACGAGATCCAGTTCGACTACGTTCGCTTCCCGAGCGACGGCGACCTGGAGTCGATCGTCTATCCGATGAGCCGTCGCGAGCCGAAGGAGCGGACGATCGAGCGCTTCCTGGCCTACGCAAGCCGCCGGCTGAAGCCACTCGGCGTCCGCGTCTCGGCAGACCTCTTCGGACTCGCCGCCGCGCGCGACCTCGGCGTCGGGCAGTCGCCGAAGCGTCTCGGCCGTCACCTCGACGCGATCTACCCCATGGTGTACCCGTCGCACTACGTGCCGGGCGAGTATCACCTGACGGATCCCGAGGCATTTCCCGGCCGCACCGTTGCCGCCTCCCTCGCCGACTACCAGAAGGCGGTTCGCGGCATGAACGTTCGCATCGTCCCGTGGCTCCAGGACTTCTCGCTCAGCCGGACGTACGGCCTGGACGAGGTCACGGACCAGGTGGACGCGGCCAGACGCGCGAAGGCAGGCGGCTTCATGCTCTGGAACCCGCTCGGCGTCTATACGCAAGAGGCCCTGTCATCCCGATGATGCGGATTTTTGGGCAGTTGCGGAAACCTCCCGGTCTTCCCAGACCCCTTCCACCGGTCCGCTTCGCGGACCGACCGCTACGCCGTCTCTTCACACCTTTCTTACACCTCGATCAACCACGGCACACTCCGCGCAGCCATACTTCGGGGCGAATGCGGAAGATCGCTGCCGCCTGCCTGCCGTTGCTCGCCCTCGTCGCGCTCGCCGGCTCCTCTCAGGCCCGGACGGACGCGCAGGACGACGGTTGTCTCGTCGTCGCGGCCGGCAAAGGCATCGTCTCCCTCAACGCGAAGGGCTTTCTGCTCGGCCGCTTCGACCTGGGGACGATCGACGTCGACGACCCGCTCCCCGGTGACGGCAATGTCCGCGTCTTCAATTTCGACAAGAAACGAACGCTGACCGACACGAAGACGCGGTACATCGGCTCGTCTGTTCGCGTCCGCGCGAGCGGGCTGTTCAAGGTTCGCGTGGAGGCGGCGCTGGGCATCGAGCTCAGCCTCGCCGGCAAGGGCACGGCCACGCTCAGCTCCGATGGATTCTTGGACCCCGGCCACTACTCGACTGACGCGCAGAGCTTCTGCGAGACGCGCTTTCAGCCGATGCCGGACCAGCCCCGCAAGATCGTCATCTCGGAGCAGACGGCTTCCTAGGCACAATCCTCTGACCATGGCGGCGAACTCCGCTCCCATCCTGGTCGTCGAGGACGAGAGCTCGATCGCGTCCTTCGTGGCGCTCTATCTGAAGAACGCCGGCTACGGGGTTCGGACCGCGGCCACCGGGGGCGAAGCGCTCGAGGCGATGGAGGGAGACGCGCCGGCCCTCATCGTGCTCGACCTCATGCTGCCAGACATCGACGGCATCGAGGTGTGCCGCCGGATCCGCGCGAGCTCCGACGTTCCGATCCTCATGCTCACCGCGCGGGACGAGGACGTCGACAAGATCATCGGCCTCGAGGTCGGTGCCGACGACTACATGACGAAGCCGTTCAATCCCCGCGAGCTCGTCGCGCGCGTGAAATCGATCCTGCGGCGTGCGACACCCGAGCGGCGTATCCCCGAAAGCGCTGTCATTCGGCACGGTGACCTCACGGTGGATGCCGGCCGGCGGGAGGTTCACGTCGGGGACGAGGAGATCCAGCTCGCACCGAAGGAGTTCGACCTGCTCTGGGAGCTGCTCGACCACCGCGGGCTCGTGCTGACCCGCGACCAGCTGCTCGAGCGTGTGTGGGGCTACACCTTCGCCGGCGACACGCGTACCGTGGACGTCCACGTGCGCCAGATCCGCCGCAAGCTGGGGGACGCCTCGCCCGTGGTCACCGTGTGGGGCGTCGGGTACAAGGTCTCGCCGGCGAAGGACGCCGCCGCGGCCGGGTAGAGGAGGACTTGGCGGAACAGTGGCTGTGACGCCGGAACGCGCTGAAGCGCCGCCCTGCGGTGTCCTCGGTCGCCCACGTACGTTGTTCAGTACGCGGGCTCCCTGCGTCCTTGCAGGACGGCGCCCAGCGCGCCCCAGCGCCGAGCACCGTCCCACCAAGCCCTCCTAGGTCGCGATGCTTCAGTCCCTCCGCTTTCGGCTACCGGCCCTGTTTCTCACTGGCGTCGTGCTCGCGGGCATCGTCTCCGCCGCTATCGCCTTCAGGCTGCTCCAGAGCTACTCGGAAGACCGCTCGTTGACGGAGCTGCGGCGCGAGGCGGGCGGGCTGACCACCCTCTACGCGAAGCAGGCAATCAAGTCGAGCGACGAAGGCGGCATCGCGCCCGCGTTTGTCGGCGCCGAGCTCGAGAAAGCGACGGGCGACCGCATCTACTACGCAGGGCTTCCCCTCTTCCCGGGACAGACCGCGGGGCTCCGCCGGCTGCCGGCCGGCCTCATCGACTGGCGGAAGATCCGCGTGGGCGAGTCGGTGACGTTTGAGTTCACGCCGCCGGACGAAGACCGGCCGTACATCGCAGTCGGCTCGCCTGTTGCGCTTGAAGGCACGACGTTCGGCACGCTCGTCGTGGCCAAGCCGAAGACCGTGCTCCGAGACACGTGGCTGACACTGATGAAGTTCTTCGCGGTCTCGCTGCTCGGCGGGCTCGTCGTCGCGGCGGTCGTGGCCTGGTGGGCGTCGCGCCGGATCACGCGCCCCGTGCTCACGCTGTCCCGAGCCGCGGACGAGATCGCCGAGGGTCGCTACGACGTGGCGTTGCCACGGCCGACCGGAGGTGACGAGATCTCGCACCTCGCGGGTCGCTTTCGTGAGATGGCGACGCGGCTGGCCGAGGCCGAGGAGCTCGAGCGGAACTTCCTGATGTCGGTCTCGCACGAGCTCCGCACGCCGCTGACAGCGATCCGCGGACACCTGGAGGCGGTGCGCGAGGGGGTGGTGGCCGAGCCGAAGGCCCAGGCCGAGTCGCTGGACGTGATGGCCGCCGAGACAGATCGCCTCGAACGTCTGGTAGGTGACGTGCTCGATCTCGCGAAGCTGGACGCTCGCCGCTTTACGGTGCTTCGCGAGGAGGTCGACATGGGCCGGTTGCTCGATCAGGCGTACGCCTCGTTCGGGGAGGAGGCCCGGCGGCGTAGCATCGACTACCGCTGCCTTGCCCGCGAGCGGCCGGTGATCACGACCGACGGCGACCGCGTGCTCCAGATCATCTCGAACCTCCTCGCCAATGCGTTTCGCTGGACTCCAGACGGCGGCTCGATCGAGCTCGCTCTGAGCGCCGAGAACGGCTCCGTCTCCGTGGCGGTGGCTGACTCAGGGCCCGGGATCAAGCGCGAGGAGCAGGATCGGATCTTCCGTCCCTTCTGGTCGTTGGACGGAAGCGGCACTGGGCTCGGCCTGACGATCGCACGTGAGCTCGCTCTCGCGCTCGGCGGACGCATTGAGCTGGCGAGCGCCGCCGGCGAGGGCAGCCGCTTCGCGCTCGTGCTGCCCGCGACGCCGGCCTAATCGCCCGAAAGTCTCACGACTTTCGGGCGGTGGGCGTTCTCCGAGAGCCGTCGTGAGCCGCGCCCGCCATGTCGGTCGCGGCGGCGATCTCGGGCCTGGCGCCGACCGCTATCGCGCAGCCGCGCATGCAGAATTCCGCCCCGTTCCGCCTGCTCGAACGCTTCGGCCGACGGCAAGCTGTAGGCGATCGGGCGAACTCGCTCGGACCGACTGGAGCAGTCGAGTCCCCGGCTAAGTCGCGCTTAGCTCTCGGCGCGCCGCTCGCCCAGCCGGTGCACCGTTGCGGGCGCCGAGCCGAGTGCCTGCTCGATGCGCGTAAGCCGCTCGTCGACGCTCTTCCAGCCGGCGTCGATCAGGTCGACGAGCAGTCCGAGATCGTCGACCCGCGCGTGCCGCTCGGCCGTGAGGTCGGCCTCGAGGCGATCGAGTCGCCGGAGGAGCTGCACCGTCATCCCGCGCACCTCTGCCAGCTGCCTGCCGACGGGGGCGGCTTCGCGTCGAACGCCTTCTCGAACGGCGTCCGCAACCTGCGTGGGCAGCGTGGATCCGAGGCCATCGGCAGCCGTCGACAGCTCGACCAGTTGCAGGTGCGTGCGCTCGAGCAGGGCGCTCACATCGGCGTCGCCGGGCCGTCCGGCAGCGGCTTCGGCGAGCCGCTCTCGCGCCCGTTCCATTGCATGTCCGTGCATGGGCGGTGACGATAACGCGGCCCTCGGACGGCTTAACAGTGCATGAGCCAAAGGATTTACCCGGCCCTAATCCCGCTTCCTCAACAGGGCGCTAGGGTGTGCTGGCACACTATTCGCTGGCTCGCCCGCCCGGCGCGTCTAGAAGGAGCTCTCGTTGTCACTGCTGCTCATACTCGTACTGCTGTTCGTCGTCATGTGGCTGCTCGTTATTCGTCCGCAGCGCAGGCGTCAGGCTGAGCAGAAACGGATGCTCGAGGAGCTCTCGCCCGGGCAGGAAGTGCTCACCGCCGGTGGGCTCTACGGCACCGTCCACTCGATCGTGGACGAGGACGAGGTGCGCGTGGAGATCGCGCCGGACGTCCAGGTGCGTCTCTCCCGCGGAGCGGTCGCAGCAGTCCTGAACGACGATGACTCGGAGCTGGACGAGCTCGAGCGCGCCCAGGAGGAAGCAAAGAAGGAGTTGCTCGCGGCGCGAGACGCCGGCGAGAGCTAGTCCCAAAGCACCGCATGCGCGAACGACGGAACCATCTCATCCTCGTCGGCTTCATCGTGGCCGGTCTCATTGGCGTGGCGCTGCTCGCGATCCCTGGTTCTCCGATGCACAAGGGGGCGACGCTGGGCCTCGATCTCCAGGGCGGGCTCGAGGTCGTCCTGGAAGCGGAACCGTCGAAGGGTCAGACCCTCACGGACGAGGACCTCGATCGCTCCGTCGGCATCATGCGGAGCCGCATCGACAAGCTCGGCGTCTCCGAGCCCGAGATTCGCAAGCAGGGCGACAACCAGATCGTCATCCAGCTGGCCGGCGTGACAGACCCCGCGGCGGCGGCGGCCCTGATCGGCAAGACCGCGCAGCTCGAGCTCTACGACCTCGAGCAGGACCTCACCGGCCCGTCGGTCGGCGCCCAGGGACCCGTCCCGACTCGGAGGATCTACGACCTCCTGGGGGGCAAGAGCGGCGCTGCTCCCGACAACGCATCGGAGTACTACCTGTTCGACAAGGGAGGCCGGCTGCTGGAGGGGCCTGCGCAGACGCGTGAGGCGCTCTTCACGCGGAAGAACCCGCGCGTGCCACCGGGAGGCAAGGTGCTCGGCGTTGCTCGCGACACCGTCGTGGTGTCGTGTACCCCCACTCCGGAGCAGGCGTGTCCGCCGAACGTCACCTCCGGCGGCCCGGTCCACTACCTCTTCCGCTTCCAGCCGGACAACGCCGAGAACCCGATCCCCGAGATGACGGGTGCGCACCTCAAGTCGTCGGGCACACAACACGACTTCGACGAGTTCGGCCAGCCGATCGTGCGGATGGAGTTCACGGGCGAGGGCGAGAACCGGTTCCAGGACATCACGCGGCGTCTGTGGCAGCGCGGCAACCTCCGCGGTGCCCCGCAGCACTTCGCGATCGTGCTCGACCGCGAGATCAGGTCGTGGCCGCAGATCGACCAGAACGATCGTGCGTTGTCGGACGGCATCTCGGGCGGCGCCCAGATCACGAACATCGGCTCGCTCGGCGAGGCGAAGGATCTCGCGCTGGTGCTGCAGACCGGAGCTCTGCCTGTCTCCTTCCAGCAGGTCGAGCGCACCGACGTCTCGGCGACGCTCGGCAAAGACTCGCTCCAGGAGGCGAAGACCGCCGCGATCATCGGCCTGCTCCTCGTCGCGCTCTTCCTGATCGTCTTCTACCGGCTGCTCGGGGTCGTGGCCGTCACCGGCCTCGCCATCTACGTCGCGTTCATGTACGCGGCGATCCTCATCCTCGACGTAACGCTGACGCTGCCCGGCTTTGCGGGCCTGATCCTCACGATCGGCGTCGCGGCCGACGCGAACGTCGTCATCTTCGAACGCATCAAGGAAGAGGTACGGTCCGGGAAGTCGACGAGGGCTGCAATCGCGACCGGTTACCAGAAGGGCTTCCACACGATCGTCGACGCGAACGTCGTCACGGCGATCACGGCACTCGTGCTGTTCGCGGTCGCGACCGCCCAGGTGAAGGGCTTCGCGCTCATGCTCCTCGTGGGAACGGTCGTCTCCGTGCTCACGGCCGTCGTCGCCACGCGGGCAATGCTCGGTCTGCTGGCCGGGTTCCGGTGGTTCGACAACCCGCGCTTCATGGGCGCCGAGGGGCAGGGGATCAAGAAGTGGATGCGCATCGACGTCAACAGCCGCGGCCGCCGCCGCATCTGGCTCTCGATTGCCACGGTGGCGATCGTGCTCAGCGTCCTTGCCGTCGCCGTCAAGGGCCTGAACTTCGGCATCGACTTCAAGGGCGGCACGCAGATCACGTTCAGGACCGACGAGCCCGTGGCGCTCTCGGACGTGCGCAGCGAGATGGACGCGATCGGTCGCGGCGACGCCGTCGTCCAGGGCCGCGGCGAGTCGGCGGGCGGAGATCGCTACACGAGCTTCCAGGTGCGCACGAAGTCCCTGACCCAGGCGCAGCAAAACAACCTTGCCGCGGGGCTGGAGAACAACATCGGCGCGGAGTCGTCGAGCGTGAAGAACGTCTCGTCGAGCTTCAGCCGGCAGATCGCCCGCGGCGCGATCCTCGCGGTGATCGTCTCCTTCGCGCTGATCATGCTCTACATCTCGCTGCGCTTCCAGTGGCGCTTCGCGGTACCGATCCTCCGCACGCTCTTCAGCGACATCCTCATCACGCTCGGCGTCTACGCCTTCAGTGGCCGCGAGGTGACGACGGCCACCGTGGCCGCGGTGCTGACCGTCCTCGGTTATTCGATCTACGACACGATCATCGTCTTCGACCGTGTCCGGGAGAACATCCCGCTGATGCGGCGTGCGTCGTTCGCGACGATCGCCAACGTCTCTCTGTGGGAGACGATGCGCCGTTCGCTGGCCACGACGTTCATCACGCTGCTCCCCATCGCGAGCCTGCTGCTGTTCGGCGGCGAGACGCTGAAGGACTTCGCCTTCGCGCTCTTTGTCGGAATCGGCCTCGGTGCGGTCTCGACGTTCTTCGTGGCGACGCCGTTCCTGACGGTGCTCATGGAGCGCAGCCCCGAGTTCCGCGGCCGGATCGGTGCGGATGACGTGGTGGAGAAGGGCGTCGGTGGCGCGGTCACGGTCGAGGCGCCCGCCGAGGAGGAGCCCGAAGCCGAGGCCGAGCCTGCCCTCCGTGAGCCGGCAGGAGCGCTCGCCGCTCCGCCGGGCGACGGTGTCGCGCCGAGGCAGTCCAAGCGGGAACAGCGGCGGCAGCGCCGCCGGTCGCGTCCTCATGGACGAGCCCGGTAGCACGCCTCGCGACGTCGCAGAGCGGCTGGGGCTCGCGGCGGTCGGTGCGGTCGCGCTGACCGCGGAGCGAATCGACGAGCTCGCAGGTGAGCTCGCGGAGCGGGGAGGCATGCGGCGTGACGATGCCCGCCGCGTGATCGACGAATCAGTCGACCGCTGGCGTGGCGACGCCGCACGCTTCACGGCGCGCGCGAGTCACAGCTTGCAGGGGATCTTCTCCCAGCTCGGCCTGGTCGCGCGTGACGAGTACGAGGAGCTCGAGCTGCGGTTGGCGCAACTCGAGCACCGCGTGCGCTTGATCGAAGACGCGCCTGAGCGGCCTCTGCCCTCCGTGCAAGACTGAGGGGGTGGCTTCGGGCACGAGAACGCGCAACCTCGGCCGGATGTCCGAGATCGCCCAGGTTGCCGTCAAGCACGGCTTCGGTTACTTCTTCTCGCGCAACAAGCTGAACGACCTCGTCCCGGGAGAGACGATCTCCGCGGACGGCGCAGCTCCCTCGGAGCGCGGCCAGCATCTCCGCGAGATGCTCGACGAGCTGGGCCCGACGTTCGTGAAGTTCGGCCAGCTGCTCTCCACCCGGCCGGACATCGTCCCGCCGGACATCGTCGCCGAGCTCCGCAAGCTCCAGGATCAGGTCAGCCCGTTTCCTTTCGAGCAGGTCGAGAGCGTCGTGCTCGAGGAGCTCGGCCAGCCCATCGAGCGCCTGTTCACCGAGTTCAATGAGCGGCCGATTGCGGCGGCCTCCATCGGGCAAGTGCACGAGGCCGTGCTTCCCACCGGCCGCCGCGTCGCCGTCAAGGTGCAGCGGCCGTCGGCGCCGAGGCAGATCGAGGCCGACCTTGCCCTGCTCTACCAGGCGGCGAAGATCGCGAAAGACCGCGTCCGCGCACTCGACTTCATCGACGCCCAGAGCCTCGTCGACGAGTTCGCGCGCTCGCTGCGCGAGGAGCTCGACTATCGCCAGGAGGCACGCAACGCGCAGACGTTCCACCGGAACTTCGTAGGTCATCCGCACGTGCGCATCCCACGCGTGTACTGGAGCTACTCGGGGGCGCGCGTGCTCACGCTCGAGTTCCTCGAGGGGACGAAGATCGTCGACCTCGAGCCCAACGAGCTCTCCGAGGACGAGCGCCGCAGGCTTGCGTACGTCATGGCGGAGGCGTGGATGACCATGGTCTTCCGCCACGGGATCTTCCACGGAGACCCTCATCCGGCGAACATCCTCATGCTCGGACACCCGGAGCGGATTGGGCTCGTCGACTTCGGCCAGGCTGGCAGGCTGACGGACGACGACATGTCGAAGCTCACAGCGCTCTTCATCGACGCTGCCGCCGAGAACGTCGAGGCGCTGCCGAAGCGGCTGGCAGACCTCGGAGTTCGCTACGAGAAGACCCGGGAAGCCGAGTTCGTCGGTCGCTTGAACGAGTTCTACTCGCGGTACTACGGCGTCCCGCTGTCCGAGATCGACCCGATCCAGATCATCCGCGAGGGGTTCCAGCTCATCTACGAGATGAATCTCCACCTCCCCTCGCGGTACGTGCTGCTCGACAAGGCGATCGCGACGCTCGGCTCCGTCGGCGCCGAGCTCTACCCCGACTTCAACGTCTTCGAAGTGGCGAAGCCCTACGCGCGCGACCTCATGATGCAGCGCTTCTCCCCGGGCAGGCTGGCGCGGGACGCACGTAACGAAGCCCGTGACCTCGCCCGCGTGCTGCGCGTCGCGCCACATCAGATCCACGACATCCTCGAATCCTTCCGTCACGGCCAGGTCGAGGTGCGGGTCGCGCGCGACGACTTGGACAAAGTCCTGCGCAACTTCGACGTAGCGCTCAACCGGCTCGTGATCGCACTCGTCGTCGCCGCCGGCCTGATCGGCTCGAGCTTTCTCGCCGCAGCGGCGACGGGACCCGGCCTGAAGCTACTCGCCGGTATCAGTTTCGCCCTCTCGTTCTTGCTCGGCGTGTGGCTGATGTGGGGCGTCATCAGACACGGGCGCCTGTAGTCGCGGCCACTTGCGACGGTTGTAGACAACTCGGCACAGATTCGCGGGAAAGGACACCTCGACACGACTCGGTGACGCGGCTACGGTCGCCGCATGTCTCAGGCACTGCTCCTCGCGCAACCCGAGGAAGGCGTCGGGAGCTTCCTCGAGCGACATCTGACGGACGACGGATTCGACATCGTCAGGGCCGACGACGAGGAGGAGACACTCGAGCTCGCGGAGCGCGCCCGGCCCGATCTTGTCCTGCTCGCTACGGAGCTCGATGTCTGCCGGCGGCTGCGCGACGGAGAGCCGGGCCGATCGTGGAACCGCCGCGTGCCGGTGATCGTGCTCGGTGACGCGCAGGCCGATGCGGTCGACCGGGTTCGCGCCTTCGATCGCGGCTGCGACGACTACGTGACGCGCCCGTTCCACTACGACGAGCTGCTCGCGCGTATCCGCGCCGTGCTGCGGCGCAGCGATGTGCCGCTTCCAGAAGACGTGCTGGAGGCCGGTGAGATCGTCATCGATCTGCCGACCCGCTGCGTCACGGTTGCAGGAACGCTGCTCCCGCTTCCGGCCAAGGAGTTCGGCCTCCTCGCACGCCTGGCGACGGCGCCGACGCGTGTCTTTCCCAAGCAGGAGCTGCTGCGGGACGTCTGGGGCTACCGCTCGGCGGCAAGGACTCGCACGGTCGACTCCCACGCGTGTCGTCTGCGACGGCGGCTCGCGGAGCTCACGGAAACGCCATACGTGCTGAACGAGTGGGGGGTGGGATACCGGCTGATGCTCCCGTTGTTCGCCGACCGAGCTGACTGACTCGAGCTCGACGCGCGCGCACGCCCACCCGGGGTCGGACGAGCCTGACAACAGTGCCGGCCGCTGCAACGCGCAACGGAAGCGGCCGCACACCGGAGCGGCGCGTCGAAGACGCCCTAGGCGGCCGCCTCCCGGAACCGACCGAGCACATGGCCCCAGCCGGAGTCGTACGACCCGCGCTCGTCACTGCCGCCGGTCGGGTACCGCTCCCATCCGCGGTGCTCGAGCTCCACGCGCGTTCCGTCGCCGTCCTGGCTGAAGCGCACTTCGACCTCGGTCGGCGGCGCAGCAGGATTGACCTTCCACTCGAGCACGACGCGATGTGGCGGCTCGTAGGCGACGATGTTCGCCCAGTCGTGCTCGTGGCCGTCCGCCGTCCGCTCATACATGCGTCCGCCGTCCCGCCCCTCGAAGTACGGTGTCGTGCCCTCGCCACTCACCGAGTGGCTCGCGACGGGCCACCAGGTCGCGATGTCCTCGGTGAACGTGCGGAACGCGCTTTCGACGTCGCAGTCCACGGAGATCTGCTTACGCACGGGTTCGAGTGCCGTGTGCTGAGTCATGAGCTCCTCCCTTGTGTGCGGGCGGCGGCCTGCGCAAACTGGGCGAGGGCGACCGACCAGAAATTGTCGAGGTAGGTACGAAGCGCCTCGAGTCCCCCGACTTCCAAGCGGTAGACGCGAAACGTCCCTTGCTGCTCGACGCTGACGAGCCCGGCGCGCTTCAGCACGCCGAGATGCTGGGAGACCGCAGGACGGGTCACGGGCAGCTGCGTCGCGATCTCCTTCACCGGCAGCGGGCCGCTCAGCAGACGCTCGAGGATCGCTCGCCGCGTGGGGTCGGCGAGCGCCTCGAGTGCCAGGTCTGAGTTAGCCATCGCTTACGTAAGTTAGCACTTACGCAAGCTGGAGATCAAACGAGGGCCGCGCCCTCCAAGGCCAGAAGTGCCTGCTTGCGCTCGAGCCCGCCTGCATATCCGACGAGGCTTCCCGAGGCTCCGACGACCCTGTGGCAGGGAAGAATGATCGGCACGGGGTTGCGGTTGAGTGCTCCGCCGACGGCACGCGCCGCGCGAGGCTTGCCGATGCGGCCGGCGAGAGCTCCGTACGTCGTCACCTCGCCGTACGGGACGCGGGCGAGCTCGTCGAGCACGCTGCGCTGGAAGGCCGGCACCGTGGTGACGTCGACGGCGACGTCGAAGGTCGTCCGGGTTCCGGAGAAGTACTCGTCGAGCTCGCGCTTCGCCGGCGTGAGTCGCTGGGGCACACGCAACAGCCGGCTGCCGAAGTGCCTGGCGAGGCGGTCGAGTGTCTCTTCGGGCGAGAATTCGATCCAGCACACTCCGCGGTCGGTGGCCGCGACAAGCAGCTCGCCGACGGGCGAGTCGGTGATGTCGTAGGCGGCGTCGAGCAGCCCGGCGGCTGAAGCGGCGTCGCGGAAGCGGGTGTCGAGCTTCGCGGGAACTGTCATGCCAACTCCTTTCGCAGGCGGCGAACCCCGGCTGAGGCTGCCTGCCTGGCTGCCGTAGCGTTCGAGCCGAGCACGGCGCCGATCTGCTCGTAGTCGAGGTCGTAGCCGTAGCGGAGCACGACGGCGGCTCGTTCCGTCGGGGGCAAGGCGCCGGCGAGATGCTCGAGCTCCGCGTGTGCGGGTAGGCCGTCCCAGGCCTCCGCCTCACCGAGCTCCTCGGTGGGGCGGCTGCGCCTGTGCACGTCGATCGCCACTCGTTCCGCGATCGTCGTCACCCATGCCCCCAACTGTTCAGCGTGACGCAATCCTTCATACGCACGCAGCGCACGAAGGAATGTCTCCTGAAACGCATCCTCGGCCTGCTGGCGGCCCAGACGGCGCACGAGCAGCCGGTATACGCGGTCGCGATGCGTCGCGTAGAACTCCTCGAAGGGAGGAAGGAGCACGGGTCCCATCATGTGCTCTAACGCGACCGGCCGTCGAGATGTGAGACTCAGCGCGTGCGGGTCGCCGTCGTTGGCCACGTCGAATGGGTCGACTTCCTGCTCCTCGAGCGTGTGCCGCAGCCTGGCGAGATCGTACAGGCACAAGCCTCGTGGCACGAGGCAGCAGGAGGCGGCGCGGACGCCGCCGTGCAGTTGCGGAAGCTCGCCGGCGACGCGACCCTCTTCACGGCGCTCGGCGCCGATGGGCTAGGGCGACGGTCGTTCGACGAGCTGACCGGCAAGGGTGTTCGCGTCGAGACGGTCTGGCGCGAGGATCCCCAGCGACGCGCCGTGTGCTTCCTCGACTCCGACGGCGAGAGGACGATTGCGCTGCTCGGGCCGAAGCTCGTCCCGCGCGGCTCGGATCCGCTCCCGTGGCGCGAGCTCGACGGCGCTGACGGCGTCTACTTCACCGGCGGCGACGCGGAGGCGCTTCGTGCGGCGAGAAGAGCAAAGGTCGTCGTCGCCTCTGCGCGAGAGCTGCCGGTGCTCCGGGAGGCCGGTGTCCCGATCGACGTGGTCGTGGCGAGCGCCGCCGATGAAGGCGAGCGCTACGAGGGTGGTCTCGAGCCGCAACCGCGCTTCCTCGTCCGCACCGACGGCGCACGCGGCGGCACGGTGGAGCCCGGTGGTCGGTTCCTGCCCGGTGTGGTGCCTGGGCCAATCGTCGATGCGTACGGCGCCGGAGATGCGTTCGCCGCAGGCCTCACGTACGGTCTCGCGAGCGGCATGGCGATCGATGCCGCGCTCGCGCTCGGATCCCGCTGCGGCGCTGCGGTTCTGACGGGCCGGGGGCCCTACGCGTCACAGATCTCGCTCTAAGCGGGCCCCTCGTGGAGCAGAGGGCTTGCGGCGCGGCCTGTAGTGGTCTAGAGTGGGGCAAAGTGGACCAGCGATGAACGGCGGGATTCGATGTTCCTTGGCGAGCACGAGCACACGCTCGATCAGAAAGGCCGGCTTACGCTTCCGGCGAAGTACCGCGACTCCTTCCCGGAGGGTCTCGTGCTGACCCGCGGCATGGACGGCTGCGTGTTCGTGTGGGCGAAGGCGGATTGGTCCGAGCTCGCGTCGCGCCTCGCGGGCCTCGACACGCTGGGCAGGGACGACCGCATGATGAAGCGCCACTTCTTCTCCGGCGCCGCCGAGGTCATGCCCGACCGCCAAGGGCGGGTGATGATCCCGGCGACCCTCGCCAGCCACGCCAAGCTCGACCGCGACGTCGTCGTCGCCGGTGTCTTCGACCATCTGGAGATCTGGGATCGCGCCGCGTGGGGCGCTCAGATCGCGGACGTGGAAGGGAGGGCCGAGGATGTTGCCGAACGCCTTGCGGCCAAGCGCGACTGATCACGTCCCCGTACTCGCCGACGAGGTGCGGCGCCTGCTCGAGGTTCAACCTGGCGAGACCGTCGTCGACGCGACGTTCGGCGCAGGCGGACACGCCGAGCTGCTCGCGCTCGACCTGCACGGGAAGGGCCGCTTCATCGTCATCGACCGCGACCCGACGGCCCGCCAGTATTTCGAGGGCTTCCGGCGGAAGGCCGGCGTTCAGGCCCGCTTCCTGCGCGGCGAGTTCGCGACGGTGCTCGACCAGCTGGCGACGAACGACGTGCGCGCGGACGCGGTGCTGCTCGATCTCGGCGTATCGAGCATGCAGCTCGATCGGCCAGAGCGCGGCTTCTCGTACGCGGTTGACGCCCCGCTCGACATGCGCATGGATCCATCCGCTGACGAAACCGCCGCGGACATCGTCAACAGCGCGCCCGAGCGTGAGCTCGCGGAGATCTTCCGGCGCTACGGAGAGGAGCGCTATGCGCGCCAGATCGCACGGGCGATCGTCCGACGCCGGCGGCGCGAGCCGTTTGCGCGCACCGGTGAGCTGGTCGACGTCATCAAGACCGCCATCCCGACGCCGGCGCGCTTCGGCGAAGGCCACCCGGCGAAGCGGGTATTTCAGGCGTTGCGCATCGCGGTAAACGACGAGCTTGGCCAGCTCGAAGAGGCACTGCCGGCGGCGATCGGGCTCTTGCGTCCGCAGGGCCGGATCGCCGTCATCAGCTTCCACTCGCTCGAGGACCGCATCGTCAAGCGCTTCTTCAGGGCGGAAGCACGCGGGTGCGAGTGTCCGCCCGACTTCCCGGTCTGTACCTGTGGACGCGACCCCGTGCTTCGCGTAGTCACGTCCAGGGCGGTACGTCCGGAGGCTCGAGAGGTGGCCCTCAACCCTCGTTCGGCGTCCGCGCGACTGCGGGTCGCGGAGAAGGTCTGATGGCCGCTGCCGCCCCCGCCGCCCGTCCGCGCAGGCGGCCGCAGCCCGCGAAGGCGCGCGTCCAGCAGCGCACTGCGCAGAGGCGTGTTGCCGGCGGGATCGTCTGGATCGCAGTCGTCGCGGCGCTGCTCGCCGGCGTGGTGGCGCTCAACGTTGCGGTGCTTCGGGTCAATCTCCGCTTCGACGAGGTCAGCCAGAAGCGCGCGAAGCTGCGGGCGGAGAATGCGGCTCTTGCGTCACAGCTCGCGAGCGCGGCGTCGACGGGCCGGATCCAGAAGCTCGCTGTCGAGCAGCTCGGCGCGACACCGGCCGTCCCCGAGGAGACCACGTACCTCGACCTGTCACGGTAATGCGCTCGCGGAAGCTGTCCGAACGCCGGATCCGTCTGCTGCTGGTTCTGTTGCTCGCGGTCTTCGGCTTGTCGCTGGCGCGGGCGACGTGGCTGCAGACGGTGCGCGCGGCGGATCTCGGCCAGCGAGCCTCGAGCCAGCAGCACGAGACCGTCACGATCCCCGCGGGCCGCGGGACCATCGTCGACCGCATGGGTGTGCAGCTCGCCATGAGCGAGCGAGGCGGTCACTGTCTACGCGAATCCACGTCAGGTCACGAACGCGCGCGAGGTGGCGCTGGCGGCTGCCAAGACCCTTCGCATCGACGCGGATGTCCTGTACCCGCAGCTGCTCGACAAGTCGAAGGGCTTCCTCTACGTCAAGCGCAAGGCCGACGCGGAACAGGCCAGGGCGCTGCAAGCGCGGAAGCTCGCGGGCGTGGGCTTCCTGCCGGAGGAGCGGCGCGTGTACCCGCAGGGTGGCGTCGCCGCCCACGTGCTCGGCTATGCCGGTACCGACAACCGAGGCCTTGGCGGCCTCGAGCTTCAGCTCGAGCGCGTTCTAGGCGGACGAGCCGGCAGCGAGACGTATGTGAAGGATCCGTTCGGTCGAGTTCTCAACGTTGTCGAGTCGAGCCCGGAGCGTCCGGGGCGAGACGTCTTCCTCACCCTCGACCACACGATCCAGGCGAACGCCGAGTCGGTCTTGCGATCGACGGTGTCTCAGTGGGGGGCCCAACGAGCCACCGCCGTCGTTCTCGACGCGCGGAGCGGAGGCATCCTCGCCATGGCGGTCGCGCCGGGTTTCGACGCGAACGCCTTCGCTCGCACGCCGGTCGATCGTCACCGCAATGTTGCGGTGACCGACACGTACGAGCCGGGATCGACCTTCAAGCTCGTGACGGTGGCCGGCGCCCTCTCGGAGGGCCTCGTCAACGAGAGCTCGCCGTTCACGCTCCCATACAGCATCCACGTCGCGGACCGCGTCGTGCGCGACGCCGAGCCTCGAGGAACGGAGACGATGACCGTGGCGCAGATTCTCTCGCGCTCGTCGAACGTGGGCGCGATCACGCTGGCGCAACTGCTCGGCCCGCAGCGGTTAGGGCGGTGGATCGAGCGCTTCGGATTCGGTGAGCCGACGGGGATCGACTTCCCTGGAGAGACGTCCGGCATCGTCCTTCCCGTCGATGAGTGGTCCGGCTCGACGATCGGCAACGTTCCCATCGGGCAGGGCATCGGCGTGACCGCCGTGCAGATGGCTGCGGCATATGCGGCCATGGCCAATGACGGCGTGTGGATCGCGCCACACCTCGTCGACCACGTGAGCGGCGGACGTCGGACGCGGCCGGAGCGCCGGCGCGTGCTCTCCGCGCCCATCGCCGCGCAGGTGCTCCGGATGCTCGAGGACGTCGTCTCCGAGGGGACGGGGACACTTGCCGCCGTGCCCGGATACACGATCGCCGGCAAGACGGGAACGGCGGCGAAGCCCGATCCCGTGAACGGTGGCTACTCGACGTCGAACTACGTTGCCTCGTTCATCGGCATCGTCCCCGCCAGCAGGCCCCGGTTCGTGATCCTCGTCTCCGTCGACGAGCCGCGGGGTGCGATCTGGGGCGGCGTCGTCGCCGCACCGGCGTTCAAGCGCATCGCAGACTTCGCGCTCCAGTATCTCGAGGTGCCTCCCGACGACCCCGCCTCTCTCACGACGTCCGGTTAGGACGCTTCTGGCGGGCTGGGGCCGGGGCCACCATCCTCCGCCCCGCTGCGAGCGTAATGAGCGCCGGCTTGCGTCGCCAGGGTTCGAGTATGAAAAGTCCCGCAAATGGCGCACTTCTGTGACGAATCAGCCCGCTCTGGAACGAACGAGCCCACTGGTAGACTCGCCCGGCGTGACCCTTGAGCGAGTCATCGAGGTGCTCGCTCCGGCGGCCGTGCTCAAGGACGCAGCTACAGACATCCAGGAGCTCGCGTACGACTCGCGCGCAGTTGTCCCCGGGACGCTCTTCTTCTGCGTCCGCGGTGAGCGCGCCGACGGCCACGCCTTCGCCACGGAGGCTGTCGAGCACGGAGCCGTCGCCCTCGTCGTCGAGTCGCCCGTCGATGCAGCGGTCCCCCAGCTGGTCGTGTCGGATGCGAGAGCTGCGATGTCGGCCGCGGCGGCCGACTTCTACGACCAGCCTTCCCACGAGCTCACCGTCGCGGGCGTCACCGGTACGAACGGCAAGACAACGACATGCTTTCTCGTCTTCGCGATCCTTGCGTCAGCCGGACGGCGTCCAGGCTTGCTCGGGACGATCGAGAGCCGCGTCGGGGGCGAGCGGCGGCCGGCGATGCGTACGACGCCCGAAGCAATCGACGTCCAGCGGACGCTACGCGAGATGCTCGACGCCGGCGACCGCAGCTGCGCGATGGAGGCGACGTCGCACGGCGCACAGCTGGGCCGGCTCGCCGGCGTTCGCTTCTCGGCCCTCGCATTCACGAATCTCGGCCGCGATCATCTCGACTTTCACGGAACCGTCGAGCAGTACTTCGAGGCGAAGCGAAGCCTCTTCGTGAACGACGAGCCGCCGCCGGCGGCGATCAACGTCGACGACGCGCACGGCCGCCGGCTCGTCGAGGAGCTCCGCGTCCTTGGTCACGAGCGGGTGGTTACGTTCGGCTTCCGCAAGGACGCCGACATCCGGGCGACCGATGTCGAACTGGGTCGCCACGGGTCGCAGCTCACTGCGTCCGGCATCGCCCTGCGCACGCCGCTGCTGGGCCGATTCAATGTCGAAAACGTCCTTGGCGCCGTCGCCGTCTCGCGGTTGCTCGCGCTGCCCGACGACGCCATCGCCCGCGGGATCGAATCCGTACGCGGCGTCCCGGGACGCTTCGAGGCAGTTGACGAGGGGCAACCGTTCTCCGTGATCGTCGACTATGCACACACGCCCGACTCGCTCGAGACCTCCCTCCGCACCGCGCGAGAGCTCGCCGCGGGCCGCGTCATCTGCGTGTTCGGATGCGGGGGCGACCGCGATCACGGCAAGCGACCGCTCATGGGTGAGGCGGCCGCGCACGGAGCGGACGTTGCGATCGTCACGTCGGACAATCCGCGCAGCGAAGATCCCAAGGCGATCGTCGACGAGATCACACAGGGTCTGGAGACCGACTTCGACGTCGAGCTCGACCGAGCGCTCGCGATCCAGCAGGCGATCGAGGGTGCGCGACCGGGCGACGTCGTCCTCGTGGCCGGCAAAGGCCATGAGCAGGGACAGGAAGCCGACGGCGAGATCAAGCCCTTCGACGATCGCGAAGTCGCACGGGAGGCGCTGCGGCGACTCACGACCGCGGCATGATCCCGCTCGAGCTCGACGAGATCGAAGCGCTCTGCCCGGGAATCCTGAGCCGTGGCCGCGGGGCACGAACGGCGACCGGAGTGCAGATCGACTCTCGGCGCGTGACCGAGGGCGACCTCTTCGTCGCCGTCGGCCCCGGCAGCGAGCACGTCGCTGACGCCATGGGCCGGGGCGCTGCTGCGGCTCTCGTCCCGGCCGACGCATTCGACGCTCTTGCGGCCCTCGGACGGGCGGTCCGCGACCGGAGCGGAGCAACGGTCGTCGCGATCACGGGCTCGACCGGGAAGACCTCGACCAAGGACATCCTCGCTGCGATCTGTCGCCTGCGCCGAAGCACGGTCGCCGCCGAAGCAAGCTTCAACAACGAGCTCGGCGTACCCCTGACGTTGTGCCGCATCGAGCCGGATACGGATGTCTGCATTCTCGAGCTTGCGATGCGCGGCCTGGGACAGATCGCGTCGCTCGCGGCACTGTCTCGCCCGCGGGTCGGCGTGATCACGAACGTCGGCCCCGCACACCTCGAGCTGGTCGGCTCCCTCGAGGCCGTAACCGAGGCCAAGGGAGAGCTCGTTGCGGCGCTGCCGCCGGGCGGCACCGCAGTCGTGCCCGACGATTTTCCGGTAGACCGCGACGACATCGCGGTCGTGCGCCGTGGTCAGCCCGACGCGAGGTTGGAGGACGGAAGGACGCGGCTCCGGTTCGACGGGCGCGACGTGTCGTTCAACTTTCGCGGGCGGCACCAGGCCGAGAACGCGCTGAGCGCGCTCCTCGCCGCGCACGCGATCGGCGTGGACGTCGACGGCCTGGTGGATGTCGAGTTCTCCCGCTGGCGCGGCGAGGAGGTCCCGCTGCCGGGCGGCGGCATCCTCGTCAACGATTGCTGGAACGCGAACCCGACGTCGATGCGAGCGGCGCTCGAGGACCTCGCCGACCGCGCTGAGGGGCGTCGAACCGTGGCGGTGCTCGGTGCGATGGCCGAGCTGGGATCCGACTCCGCCGCCTATCACCGCGAGCTCGGCGCGCTCGTCGCCACCCTCGGCATCGACGTGCTGATCGCGGTCGGCGACCTTGGGCGGCACTATGCCGAGACGACCGAGGGCGTGATCGTGACGGCCACAGCGGCCGATGCGAGCGAGGCGGCAGAGGTGGCTCGACGAATCGTCGAGGCCCGGCGACTTCGTGCTCGTGAAGGGCTCACGGGTCGCCGGGCTGGAGGTCGTGGCCGACCGCGCTGGCCGAGGTCCCGGTCTAGGCTCTCCGGGCGTTGGTACGGGTCCTCATCGCGGGCGTCCTCGCCCTGGTCATCTCGATCCTCATCGCTCCGAGGCTGATCGGCTACTTGCGCGCGCGCGGGTATGGGCTGCACATCCGCGAGGAGGGGCTGCAGCACCACTTCGTCAAGGCGGGAACGCCGACCCTCGGCGGCCTCGTCATCATCGTTGCGCTTGCCGTCGCGTTCCTCGCCCTCTCGCACTACACGACGAACGCGTTGGTCGTGTTCTTCGTGACGCTCGGCTGTGCCGCCATCGGGTTCCTGGACGACGCGATCAAGCTCACGCACCGCCGCTCGCTCGGCCTGAACGGCCGCTGGAAGCTGCTGCTGCTCGCCGTGATCGCCGTCGTCGTCGGGATCGTCACGTGGCACCGCGAGTTCTCCACGAGCGTCTATCTCCCGTGGTCAACCGGGAGGTGCCGCTCTCGTCGGCGTGGTACGTGCTCGTCTTCCTCATGATTGCGGGCTCGGCGAACGCGGTGAACTTCACCGATGGCCTCGACGGTCTCGCCGCAGGGACGGGGATCATCGCCGTCTTGACGTTCACCGCGATGGCAGTGATCGCGTGGCTCCGGTCGGGCGCGCCCGGGAGCCGCAACGAGCTCTACATCGATCTCTCGATCTTCGGCGCAGCGCTGATCGGGGCGATCGTGGGCTTCCTCTGGTACAACGCCTGGCCTGCCGAGATCGCCATGGGCGACACCGGGTCGATGGCCATCGGCGGCGCGCTCGCCGCCTTTGCGATCGTCATGAAGACGGAGTTCCTGCTGCTCCTGATCGGGGGCATCTTCGTCATCGAGACCCTGTCGGTGATCATCCAGGTGCTGACGTTCAAGTACATGGGCAAGCGTGTCTTCCTGATCGCGCCGATCCACCACCACTTCGAGATGAAGGCGTGGTCGGAGACGAAGATCGTCGTGCGCTTCTGGATCCTGTGCGCGATCCTCTGTGCGCTCGCTTTCGCCCTGTACTACCGCTACTACTTCCAGTTCTTCCGAAGCTGAGCCAGCATCGAGACAAATGGGCCGAGTGGCTGGTCGAGACCCGCTTTCGGGGGCGCTCCCAGGAGGAGATCGACGAGTTTCTCGCCTCGCTCGCTGAGGTCCGCGACCGCGTCCTCGACCGCGCCCGGATCGAGCCGGAGGACGCGGTGGTCGACGTGGGCACGGGAACGGGGCTGCTCGCTTTCGGCGTGCTCGAGCACATCGGGCCTGAGGGATCCGTCCTCGCGCTCGACATCTCCGTGGACTGTCTCGAGGAGCTGCGGGCTGCGTGCGACGACCCGCGAGTCTCGTACCTCGTCGGCAGCGCGGAGGTGTTGCCCCTGCCCGACTCGTCCGTGGACGTCGTGCTCACGCGCTCCGTGCTCATCTACGTGCGGGAGAAGGCGGAGGCGGCACGCGAGTTCGGACGCGTGCTGCGTCCCGGTGGGCGGGTGTCACTCTTCGAGCCCGTCAATCGACGGAACACCCAGCTGTGGGAGCTCGTCGACTTCGGCGAGCTCGCCGAGCGCGTGGAAGCGGACTTCTACCGGCGCTGGCCAACCGATCACCCGATGCAGGACTTCGACGTCGCCGACATGGCTCGCTGGTTCGAGGAGGCGGGCTTCGACGAGGTGGACACCGACCTCGTGGTGTCGACGGTGAAGGTGACACCCGACGCCGTGCTCCACAGCGTCGGTGCGCCCGGGAGTCCATCGCTGCTCGATGCCTGGCGTGAAGGATTCTCGGCCCAGGAGCTGGAGCGCCTGGAGGCGGCGGTGCGGGAGGCGGGGACGACGGAGCCGGAGTGGCCCGCGCTCTTTCTTGCAGGCCGGAAGCCATGATGCTGCCGTCGCGCGTGCTCGTGGTCGGCATGGCGCGTTCGGGCCAGTCGGCCGCCGCTGCGCTGGCACGCCGCGGCGTGGACGTCGTCGTCGCGGACCGCAAGCTCGGTTCGGACGACGACGCGGTGCTTCTCGATGCTGTCGGACTCGTCGTCAAGAGCCCGGGCGTGCCGAGCGAGAACGAGCTGGTGCTGGGAGCCCGAGCTGCCGGCATTCCCATATGGAGCGAGGTGGAGCTCGGCTATCGGCTGCTGCCGGACGCCCGCCTCGTCGGTGTCACCGGCACGAACGGGAAGACGACGACGGTGGAGCTGTTGGGAGCGATGTTCCGTAATGCGGGACGCTCGGTCGTCGTCGCGGGCAACGTGGGGCGGCCGCTCACCTCGGTGGAGCCGGCCGAGTGGATCGTCTGCGAGCTCTCGTCCTTCCAGCTCGAGGACGTGCATGAGCTCGCCTGCGAGATCGCCGTGCTGTTGAACCTCGAGCCCGATCACCTCGACCGTCACGGAAGCTTCGAGGCGTACAGGGACGCAAAGCTCCGTATCTTCGAACGAGCCGGAACGGCCGTCGTACCGCGCGGCCTCGGCTTGTCGGGAATCGCGTTCTCTCGGGAGGATCCCTTGCCTGCGGAGCCCCGCATGCCGGGCGCGCACAACCGGGAGAACGCTGCCGCGGCGACGGCCGCCGCGCGCGTGGCGGGCATCGACGAGGACGCAATCGCGCGGACGCTCGAGACCTTCCCTGGCGTCGCACACAGGCTCGAGCTCGTCGCCGAGGTCGGCGGTGTTCGCTACGTCAACGACTCGAAGGCCACGAACACCGCCGCCGCGCGGCGAGCGCTCGCAGCATATGACGCTCCGCTGCACGTCATCCTCGGCGGCTCGCTGAAAGGCGAGGACTTCGAGCCGCTCGCGGACGCGGTGGCGGCGGCGCCGGTTCGCGGCGGCGTACCTAATCGGCGAGGCAACAGACGAGCTGGAGCAGGCGCTTCGAGTTACCGATGTCCCACTCGAACGCTGCGGTAATCTCGCCGGGGCCGTCGAGCGGGCCGCAGCCGCGGCGAGACCGGGCGAGATCGTCCTGCTCTCACCTGCCTGCGCAAGCTTCGACGAGTTTCGCGACTTCGAGCATCGGGGCGAGGAGTTCCGCCGCCTCGTGCAGAAATTGAGGGGGTGAAACGGGCCCAACTCGAGGCCAATCTCCTGATCCTCGTCACGCTCGGCCTCGTTGCCTTCGGCCTCGTGATGGTCTACAGCGCGACGTCGGCTCGGGCTGCCGTCGGCGACGGCGAGCCGATGCACTACCTCGTCCGGCAGGCGCTTTTCGCGCTGGCCGGACTCGCGGCGCTCGTCGTCTGCGCTCGCACTCCGTACACGTGGTGGCGGCGGGTGGCGCCGACCCTGCTCGCGGTGAGCATCCTGTTGCTCGCGGCCGTGCTCGTCGTAAGCGATCCCGTGAATGGCGCTCGTCGCTGGGTGACGGTCGGGCCCGTGACGTTCCAGCCGTCCGAGCCGGCGAAGCTCGCGCTCGTCATCTGGGTGGCTGCCTATCTCTCCCGGAAGCGCTCGAGGCCGCCGCAGACACTGGGCGAGCTGGCGAAGCCGCTGGGCATCGTGGCCGGGCTTTCGTGCGGGCTCATCCTGCTGGAGCCCGACCTCGGGACCACAATCGCGATCACACTCATGCTCGGCGGCATGCTCGTGGCGGCGGGCATCCCCTTCGGCCTCCTCGTGCGCGGCGGCGCGATCGTGGCCGCTCTCGGCGTGGCCGCGATCTGGCTCGAGCCCTACCGGCGGGAGCGCATCCTCTCGTTCTTCAATCCCTGGAGCGACGCCCAGGGATCGGGATTCCAGTCCGTGCAGGCGATGACCGGGCTCGGTTCGGGAGGAGTGGTCGGCAAAGGCGTAGGCGAGAGCATCAACAAGATCTTCTATCTCCCGGAGGCCCACACCGACATGATCTTCGCTGTCATCGGCGAGGAGCTCGGACTCATCGGGACGGCCGGCGTAATCGGGGCCTTCGCCGCGTTCTGTTGGGCAGGCCTGCGAATCGCCGTCGCCTGCCCCGATCGCTTCGGATCCCTCCTCGCGACGGGCATCACCGTGCTCATCGGTGCCCAGGCCGCCACGAACCTCGCCGCGGTGCTGGGCCTGGCTCCCGTCACGGGGATCACGCTGCCGTTTCTCTCCTACGGCGGGTCGAGCCTCATCGTCGCCCTCGCGAGTGCGGGGATCCTCCTTAACATCGCTGGTACCGATGTCCGCGCGAAGCGAGCCGAGGTGCCTGATCGCAGCCGGGGGAACCGGCGGCCACGTGCTGCCGTCGCTCGCAGTGGCGGACGCGCTGAGAGCGCGCGGCGCGCTGGTGACGTTCGCCGGGTCGCCGGGTCGCGCCGAAGAGCAGCTCGTCCCTGAGGCGGGGTACGAGCTCGACACCTTCGAGATCGCAGGGTTCCCGCGCAGTCCGAGCCGGGCAGCGCTTCACGCCGTCGTGCTCGCGGCCAAGGCACCGATCGCATGCCGCGAGATCCTCGGGCGGCGGCGCCCCGACGTCGTACTCGGGGGCGGCGGGTACGTCGCGGGCCCGATGGTGCTGGCCGCGGCAACCCGGCGCATCCCGGCCGCGATCATGGAGGCCGACGCGTACCTCGGCCTCGCGAACCGGCTCGCGCTGCCGTTCGCCCGTCGTGTCTTTCTCGCGTTCCCCATCCCCGGCCGTACCGGGCCGAAGTACCGGGTAACGGGGCGCCCCGTGCCCGCCACCTCGCGGGCGATCGAACGCGACGACGCCCGTCGCCGATTCGAGCTTCCCACCGAAGGGCCTGTGCTGCTCGTCTACGGCGGGAGCCAGGGCGCGCGGACGCTCAACGAGCTCGTCGTCGAGGCATTCGCGGATGACGGCCCGCTCGTGCTTCATCTCGCGGGTGAGCGTGACTTCGAGTCCCTACGCGATCGCGTCAGCCGCGACGGCTACCGGCTGCTGCCGTTCACGCACGAGTTCGGTGCGGCGCTCGCGGCAGCCGACCTCGCGCTCGCGCGTGCAGGAGGCTCGGTGTACGAGCTGGCCGCGGCGGGGACGCCGGCCGTTCTCGTCCCGTACCCGCACGCGACGGCCGACCATCAGACGAAGAACGCGCGGCACTTCGAGGGGGCCGGAGCGGCCCTCGTCGTGCCGGAGGCGAACGTGTCGACGGTCCCGGGCGTTGTGAGCTCACTGCTCGCGGACTCGGAGCGCCTAGAGCGGATGGCGGCGGCCATGCGCCGGCTGGCGAGGCCCCACGCTGCGGACGAGATCGCCGACGAGGTGCTCGCGCTTGCCCGCGTTTGACGGGCGCCGCCTGTGGTTCGCGGGCATCGGCGGCGCCGGGATGAGCGCGCTCGCCGCCGTCACCCGTGCATTGGGCGCCGAGGTAGCCGGCTGGGACCGGGTCGCGACGCCGTATCTCGATGCGCTTGCCGGCGTGGACGTCGACATCACGCCGGCCCCGCCGAAGCGGCCCGAGGGCTGGGAGGTGGTCGTGTCGACCGCGTATGCCCATGTCGTCGACGGCCGGCCGCGCGGTGAGCTGCTCGCCGAGCTCGTCAGTGCGCAGCGCTCCATCGTCGTCGCCGGCGCTCACGGAAAGACGACCACGGCCGCGATGATCGCGTTCTGTCTGCGTGAGCTCGGACTGGATCCGACGTTTCTCATCGGCGGGCCCGTCGCCCAGCTCGGCGGGAATGCGTCCGCCGGCAGTGGCTGGCTCGTGGCGGAAGGTGACGAGTCCGACCGGTCGCTCGAGCTGCTGCGCCCTGAGATCGGCGTGCTGACGAATGTCGACCTCGATCATCATTCGACGTTCGGCTCTCGCGCTGAAGTGGAACGACTCTTTGCCGACTGGCTCGCCGGTTGCGGCTCCGCCGTTCGAGGAGACGATCTGGAGCCCGTGCAATTCGAGCTGGCCGTCGCCGGCGAGCACAACCGGCGCAACGCCGCGGTGGCCCTGGCAGCACTGGAGTTGGCGGGTGTCGATGTCGATGAGGCGGCAACGGTCCTTGCTCGATTCCGAGGCGTCGGAAGGAGGCTCGAGGTCGTGGGCTCTGCCGGCGGCGTGACGGTCTACGACGACTACGCCCACCATCCAGCGGAGATCGAGGCAACGCTCGGCGCGACCCGGGAGCTCCATCCCGGCGCACGCGTGCTCGTCCTCTTTCAGCCGCATCTCTACTCTCGCACGCGGCATCTCGCCGCTGAGCTCGCAGGTGCTCTGAGCGCCGCCGACGGCGCGTGCCTGACGGAGATCTACGCCGCGCGCGAGCAGCCGATCGCTGGCGTGACCGGGAAGCTCGTCGTCGACGCCCTCGCCGAGCGGAGGCCCGGCATGTGGATCGGCTGGGCGCCGCTCGTCGAGGACGCGGGTCGGCTGGTCGCGCGTGCGGCGAGAGCAGGCGACGTCGTGCTCACGGTGGGGGCCGGGGACGTCGATCGCGCCGCGCCGCGCATCCTCACCGAGATCGAGGCATGACCTCGCCCCTCCGCTCGACGCTTCTTTTCTTCTCCCCCGGGGCGCTTTCGCGCCCAGCCCCCGAGTTGAGCGTAGCCGCGAAACTGTTGCGCATGGGTGACGCGACCGTGCCGGAAGCGTGACGGCTCATCCACAGGCCGACATCGAGGCTCGGCTCGAGCACGACGTCCCTCTCGCGCGACTGACGACCGTCGGCGTCGGCGGCCCGGCGCGTGCATTCGCTCGTCCGGAGACGGTCCGCGACCTCGCCCAGCTCATTGCCTGGGCGGAGGCGGCCGCACTACCGATCGTCGTCGTCGGACTGGGCTCCAATGTTCTTGCGTCTGACGGCGGTGTCGAAGCCCTCGTCCTGCGACTCGCCGGCGAGCTCGCGTCGGTCGAGATCGACGGCACCCGCTTGGTCGCCGGCGGCGGCGCTCCGAATGCCGTTGCCCTCCACAAAGCGCGAACGGCCGGCCTGGGCGGAATGGAGTTCGCCTGCGCGATTCCCGGCACGGCGGGAGGCGGCGTGCGCATGAACGCCGGTGCCTATGGACGCGACTGGTCGGATATCGTCGAGCGCGCACTGGTGGCAACGGCGGACGGAACAGGCTGGCTATCGCGCGACGAGCTGCAGCTCAGATACCGCCACTCGGCAGTGGAGCCCGGCCAGGTGGTCGCGAGGGTGGAGTTTCGACTCGAGCCGAGGGACCCGACGGAGATCAGGCGTGACGTCGCCGAGCTCAATGCGCGCCGCAAAGCGACGCAACCGATCAACCGCCGCACATTCGGCAGCGTCTTCAAGAACCCGAACCACGAGCTCGGTGCGGGGCCGATGCTGGACGCGTGCGGGCTGAAGGGATATGCGCTCGGAGGGGCACGCGTCTCACCTCGACACGCGAACTTCATCGAGAACGTGGACGCCGCGACGGCCGCAGACGCCGTGGGATTGATGGCCGAGGCCCGCCGGCGAGCTCTCGACCAGTACGGGATCGAGCTCGAACGAGAGGTGGAGCTGCTCGGCGACGTCGTCCTGCCACCGGCCGGCGACCTTCCGTGACCGAGTCCCTCGGCCCAGATCAGCTCGAAGGGCTCAAGGAGCGCGGCTGGCGCCAGGTGGCGGCGATCGACGCTGCCCTCGAGCGTGGCGAGATCGACGAGGAGGACTGGCATCGAGCCATGGCGGAGCTCATCGTGCCCGCGTACCTCGCCGGCGACAACCCGCGAGCGCAGTCGGGCCACTCGGGTGATGCGATCAGGTGGGAGGGAGCCCGGCGCCTGATCCTCGACGCGGTGGACGCCGACGGCTCGTTCCTCGACATCGGCTGCGCCAACGGTCACCTGATGGAGTGTCTGCACGCGTGGGCAGCCGGGGACGGCATCGACCTCGACCCATGGGGCATCGACATTTCGCACGAGCTCGTCGGGCTCGCGCGCGAACGGCTCCCACGATGGCGCGACCAGCTCTTCGTCGGCAGCGCGCTTGACTGGCAACCGCCTCGGCGGTTCGCATTCGTGAGGACGAGCGTGGGCTATGTGCCTCCCCACCGGCGACCGGGCTTCCTCCACCATCTGCTCGTCGATGTCGCCGAGGCGGGCGGTCGCCTGATCGTTGGCGTCTTTCACGAAGAGACACGGCACAGGGCGTTGGAGATGGTCGTGAGCTCCTGGGGTTCGGCATCGCCGGCCGGTCCGAGCGTCCGCACCCGGACACGGACGAGCTCGTGAGGCGCGCCTTCTGGATCGACGCACCGACGCGGTAGGAAGGCAGCCTCGACCGGCGAAGTTAGGTCCGTGGCTGGGGCTCGACGCTCACCAGCGGCCGCGGTCCCGTCGGGCTCCGTTGCTGCGCCTCACGGCTCTGCCCCTCAGCTCTGCGCGGCTCGCCGCGCTGCTTCCTTCATGGCGCGCGATAGTCGCCGTCGTGGCGATGCTCGTCGCGGCGGCCGGGCTCTACGTCGGTGCGCGTGTGACGTCGCTCTTCGCGATCGACCGGATCGAGGTCCGAGGCGTGTCGCCCGGAGCGGCCGAGCGCATCCGCGCCGCGCTGGAGCCCCTCTCGGGCGCGAGCCTCGTGTCGTTCGACGCGACCGACGGCGACCGGCACCTCGCGTCGGTTCCGATCGTCGCGTCGGCGAGCTACGACCGGGCATTTCCGCACACGCTCGTGGTGACGGTCGTGCCAGAGGTGCCCATCGCGCTTCTCCGCCGAGGCCCTGACGCGTGGATCGTCTCCGACAGCGGTCGCGTGCTGCGCACGGTGTACGAGCGACCGCTGCCAGCGCTTCCGCGAATCTGGCTGGCGGCGAGCGTCGATCCGCTCGTGCGGAGCCGTCGTCGCGGACGAGTCGGCAGCCATCGTGGAGGCGCTCGCTGCGATGCGCGACGTCCGCCTGCCCGTACCGATCCGGTCGGTGCGTCTCGAGGACCGAGAGCTATCGATCACGCTCGCATCGGGCGTCGACGTGCTTCTGGGCACCCCCTCGCGGCTGTCGCTGAAGGTCGCCATCACGGCGAAGCTCCTGCAGGCGGCTCCGGACAGCACGTACCTCGACGTGAGCGTGCCCGAGCGACCAGTTGCGAGCGACCGGCCGATCTCCTAACTCTCAAGTCGGTGGTTGAGCTTGAGGGTTGTTCGCCTAGCTGTTCGTAACAATCCGATTGACAGCGGGACCCGAGCACCCTACCCTGGGTCCTCGCAGGCGAGCGTGAGGCATCACGTTCGAGTGAAGGTCGAGATCGAGGTTGGTGGAGAGTGAGAGGACAAGCCGGTAATTACGTAGCCGTGATCAAGGTCGTAGGAGTCGGCGGCGGCGGTACGAACGCCGTCAACCGGATGGTCGACGCGGGGCTCGCGGGCGTCGAGTTCATCGGCGTCAACACCGATGCGCAAGCTCTGCTCATGAGCGACGCCGACGTGAAGATTCACATCGGCGACCAGGTGACGCGCGGGCTCGGTGCCGGTGCGGATCCGCAGGTGGGGCACGCCGCGGCGTACGAGTCTCGCGACGAGCTCAAGGAAGTGTTGAAGGGTGCGGACATGGTGTTCGTGACCGCAGGCGAAGGCGGCGGCACGGGCACGGGAGCTGCGCCGATCGTGGCGGACCTCGCGAACGAGGTCGGCGCCCTGACCGTCGGTGTCGTGACGCGGCCGTTCTCGTTCGAGGGTCGACGCCGGTTTGACGTCGCAGAACAGGGCATCGCCGACCTCGCCGAGCGAGTCGACACGATCATCGTCATCGAGAATGACCGTCTCCTCCAGGTGATCGAGCGGCAGACGTCCGTCGTTGACGCATTCCGCCTGGCAGACGACGTGCTCCGCCAGGGCGTCCAGGGCATCACCGATCTCATCACGGTGCCGGGGCTCGTGAACCTTGACTTCGCCGACGTGCGCACGATCATGCGCGACGCCGGGACGGCGATGATGGGCATCGGCTCTGCCCGTGGAGAGAACAGGGCGGCTGAAGCGGCGAGGCAGGCCGTGTCGTCGCCGCTGCTCGAAGCGTCGATCGAAGGCGCCACGGGCATCCTCCTCAACATCACGGGCGGCAAGAGCATCGGCCTGTTCGAGGTGAACGAGGCGGCCGAGGTCGTGACCTCCGCCGCATCTGCCGACGCGAACATCATCTTCGGCGCCGTCATCGACAAGGGGATGGACGACGAGCTGCGGGTGACGGTGATCGCAACCGGGTTCGGGCAGCAGCGCCGCCGGAAGAAGAGGGTTTCGCCCGAGGGCGCGCGCGAACGCGAGCGAGAGCCCGCGCTCGCCACCTCGACGCCCGCACGCGAGGAGAGCGGGTTCGACATCCCGAAGGAAGTCCTCGACGTACCGTCGTTCCTTCGAGACTCGTAGCGATCTATAGCACCCTCCGGGGTGCTCCCATCATCACAGCCAGCAACGGCAGCCGGATAGCATCCGGCTGCCGTGCAGACCCTCCGACGGACGCCCCTCCACGCCGCGCACATCGCGCTCGGTGGACGGATGGTTCCGTTCGCCGGCTGGGAGCTGCCCGTGCAGTACGAAGGTGTCATCGAGGAGCACCGGGCGGTGCGCGAGGACTGCGGCGCCTTCGACGTGTCGCACATGGGCGAGCTCGAAGTCGAGGGACCGCGAGCGGCTGGGCTCCTGCAGTCATTGCTCTCGAACGACCTCGGCCGCATCGAGGCGGGTCAGGCGCAGTACACGCTGCTGACGAACGAGGCCGGCGGCATCGTCGACGACCTCATCGTCTACAAGCTCGACGACTACCGGTTTCTGCTCATCGTCAACGCCGCGAACACTGCCGACGACTTCACATGGCTCAAAGAGCGCGAGGTGGCCGGCTCGGACGTGCGTGACGTGTCGGAGGAGTACGGGCTGATCGCGGTGCAGGGGCCGCGATCGATCGAGCGCCTGGGGTTGCCGGACGCCCCTGCGTTCACGTTCGCCGAAGCTGAGCTCGACGGCATCCCCTGCATGGTCAACCGCACGGGGTACACGGGAGAAGCAGGCGTCGAGCTCCTGGTCATGGCGGGGGACGCCGAAGCCCTTTGGCAGTTCGTGGTGGAGCGTGGGGCAAGGCCCTGCGGGCTCGGTGCGCGAGACACCCTGAGGCTCGAGGTGTGCTACCCGCTGCACGGGTCGGACATCGGGCCCGATACCGACGCGATCTCTGCCGGCCTCGGCTGGGTGTGCGCGCTCGACAAGGACTTCACGGGCGCCGATGCGCTGCGCACGATCAAGGAGGAGGGTCCCGCGGAGCGGCTTGTCGCGTTTGTCATGGACGACCGCGCGGTTCCCCGCGCGGGCATGAGCATTCTCGAAGGCGGCCGCGTCACGTCCGGTACGCACTCGCCGATGCTCGACCAGGGCATCGGGATGGGCTACGTGCCGGCCGCGCTCGCGAGCCCCGGTGAGAAGATCACGATCGACGTGCGCGGCAAGCAGCGACAGGGACACATCGTCGACAAGCCCATCTACAAGCGAGAGGAGTGACGTGGCGGCGGCTGAGAGCTATCCGGACGACCTGCGCTACCACCCGGCGCACGACTGGGCACGAGTGGAGGGGGACGAGGCGACGCTCGGCATCACGTGGTACGCGCAGGACTCGCTCGGCGAGCTCGTGCACTACGAGGCGCCGGGCGTGGGCGCGACCGTGTCGAAGGAAGGCGTGTACGGAGAGGTCGAGTCCGTCAAGGCGGTCTCCGACCTCATCGCGCCGCTGTCCGGAGAGGTGCTCGAGGTGAACCAGAAGGTCGTCGACGAGCCCGACGCCGTGAACGAAGACCCGTACGGCGAGGGCTGGCTCGTGCGGATCCGGCTGTCCGATCCGACGGAGGTCGACTCGCTGCTCGACGCCGCCGGCTACCGGCAGCTGCTCGACGCGCAGTGAGCTTCCTTTCGCTGACGGACGCCGATCGCGAGCAGATGCTCGCGACGATCGGCGTGGAGAGCATTGAGGAGCTCTTCCGGGACATTCCGCAAGGGGTGCGGCTGGAGCGGGAGCTCGATCTCGAGCCCGCCCTCTCGGAGCCGGAGCTCGTGGCGCATCTCGAGGAGCTCGCCGCCCGCAACGCCGACACCCGCCGCGAGCTCTCGTTCCTCGGTGCGGGCATCTACGACCACTACGTCCCCGCGGTCGTCGACGCCATTCTCCAGCGCGGCGAGTTTCTCACCGCCTACACGCCGTACCAGCCTGAGCTGAGCCAGGGCGTTCTGCAGGCGATCTTCGAATACCAGACCGCCATCTGCGAGCTCACCGGCATGGACGTGTCGAACGCCTCCGGGTACGACGGCACGACCGTCGCGGCGGATGCCTGCTACATGGCGAAGCACATCACCGGCCGGACGAGCATCGTCGTCACCGAGGCCACCAGCCCCCAGGTGCGCCAGGTGGTGAAGACGTACGCGCCGGGGTTCGGTCTCGAGGTCGTCGAGGTACCGCACACCGGAGGCGTCACCGATCCGGCAGCAGTCGCCGCAGCCGCGCCTGACGCGGCAGCCGTCCTCTTCCAGCAGCCGAACTTCTTCGGCTGCCTCGAGCCGGCGCCGGAGCTCGCCGCCGCCGCCACGGATGCGGGCGCGCTTCCTGTCGCCCATGTCGATCCGATCTCGCTGGGCGTGCTCGAGGCGCCTGGGCGCTACGGCTGCGCGATCGTCGCCGGAGAGGGGCAGGGCGCCGGCAACGCCCAATCGTTCGGCGGCCCGCACTACGGCTTTCTCGCGTGTCGCGCGGAGTACGTCCGCCGAATGCCGGGCCGCATCGTCGGTGAGACGAACGATGCAGACGGGCGCCGGGGCTACGTGCTGACACTCTCGACGCGGGAGCAGCACATCCGTCGAGAGAAGGCGACGTCGAACATCACGACGAACCAGACGCTGCTCGCCCTCGGCGGGCTCGTCTACCTCACGTGGCTCGGGCCGGCGGGGATCCGCGAGATCGGCGAGACGTCCATGGCGCTCGCCG
Source organism: uncultured Actinomycetes bacterium (assembly GCA_963830835.1). Lineage (GTDB taxonomy): Bacteria > Actinomycetota > Thermoleophilia > Gaiellales > Gaiellaceae > PALSA-612. The sequence goes on from CAWHNJ010000020.1 coordinate 113,288, forward strand.
GCTACGCGCGAGGCCGGCTGGAGGGGGCCGGGCTCGAGCTTGTGTTTCCGAATGAGACAACGTTCAAGGAGTTTGCCGTTCGCGTCGGACGGAACGCCCGCGACGTGATCGGAGCGGCGCGGGAGCGCGGCGTGCATCCCGGCTATGCCCTCGGCCGGGATTACCCGGGAATGGACGACTGTCTGCTCGTCGCCGTCACGGAGAAGCGAACGCCGGAGGACATCGACCGTCTGGCCGAGGTGCTGTCGGAGGTGGCTGCGTGAAGCTCGTCTACGAGCGGTCGGTGGCGGGACGCAAGGCATACACGCTGCCGCGCCACGACCTGCCCGTGCCCGAACTCCCGCCTGCGCTTCGTCGCGAGCGACCGCCGCGCCTGCCCGAGATCTCCGAGCCCGAGCTCGTCCGGCATTTCATCGGCCTCACGACGAGGAACTTCGGAGTCGACACGGGCTTCTATCCACTCGGCTCGTGCACGATGAAGCACAACCCCCGCGTGAACGAGGTCGTCGCGCGGCTCCCCGGCTTTGCCGATCTCCACCCGTTGCAGGAGGAGGACGGAGCTCAGGGCGCGCTCGAGCTCATGTGGCGCCTTCAGGAGATCCTCGCCGAGGTGTGCGGCCTCGATGCCGTCTCGCTACAGCCGGCCGCGGGGTCGCAGGGAGAGCTGGCCGGGCTCATGCTCATGCACGCGTACTTCGCCGATCGGGGCGAGGACGAGCAGCGCCGGAAGATCGTCGTCCCGGACACGGCACACGGCACGAATCCCGCGAGCGTCACGATGGCGGGATACGAGCTCGTCCAGGTCGCCACGGATCCACGCGGGAACATCGACCTTCAAGACCTCCGCAGCAAGGTCGACGAGACGACGGCCGGGCTGATGCTCACGAATCCCTCGACGCTCGGGCTCTTCGATGAAGGCATCGAGGAGGTGGCGCGCATCTTCCACGGTGCGGGCGCGCTCATGTACTACGACGGCGCGAACCTCAACGCCGTGTGCGGCATCACCCGGCCCGGCGACATGGGGTTCGACATCGTCCACATCAACCTCCACAAGACGTTCTCCCAGCCTCACGGAGGCGGGGGGCCCGGCGGAGGCCCGATCGCCGTGCGCGACATCCTCGAGCCGTTCCTGCCGGTGCCCCAGGTCGTCCGCGAGGGCGAGCGCTTCACGCTCGATTCGGAGCGGCCGAAGTCGATCGGCAAGGTGCGGGGATTCACGGGCCCGTTCGGCGTCTTCGTCCGCTCATACGCGTATATCCGGACGTACGGCCCGGCCCTCCGGCAGATGTCGGAGGTGGCCGTGCTCAACGCGAACTACCTGCTCGCGCTGCTTCGAGACACGTACGACCTGCCGTATGACCGCCTGTGCATGCACGAGCTCGTGCTCTCGGCGCGCACGCTGAAGAGGGAGCACGGCGTCACCGCGCTCGACGTGGCCAAACGGCTCATGGACTACGGCTTCCATCCGCCGACGATCTACTTTCCGCTCGTCGTGCCCGAGGCGCTGATGATCGAGCCGACGGAGACGGAGGCCAAGGAGACGCTCGACGACTTCGCCGATGCGATGAAGGCGATCGCGCGCGAGGCGGCGGAGGAGCCGGAGCTCGTCCGCCAGGCGCCTCGCTCGCAACCGGTCGGCAGGCTCGACGAGGTGAAGGCCGTCAAGCAGCTGATCGTGAAGCACGGTTTCGAGGAGCACCCCGCCGAGGCACCAGCCAGCCGTTAGGTGATCGGGGACGCGGTCAACGCGGTCTCGCGGCGCGCGATCCTCGCGGCCGCCGAGAGCAACACGCTGCGCGCGTTCGTGCGGCGGCACGGTATGCGCTTCGGCGCTTCGCGCTTCGTCGCCGGGGAGACGTTCGAGACGGCGACGGCGGCGCTGCGGGAGCTCAACGCGAAGGGCCTGCTGACCAACACCACGATCCTCGGCGAGGGCGTCCGCGAGCCTGCAGAGACGCGCGATGTCGTCGAGGCGTACAAGCGCGTGCTCGACGGCATTCATCGAGAGCGGCTGCGGACGAACCTCGCCGTCAAGCCGACCCATCTCGGGCTGGCCCTCGACGAAGAGCTCGCGTACGAGAATGTCGCCACGCTCGTGGCGCACGCGCAAGGGCTCGACAACTTCATCCGCATGGACATGGAGGAGTCGCGGTACGTCGATCCCACGCTCGCCGTCTATCGGCGACTACGCGCGTCAGGGGCCGACAACGTCGGCATCGTTCTCCAGGCGTATCTCTACCGCTCCGAGCGCGACCTCGAGGAGCTCCTGCCGCTGCGGCCGAACGTCCGCATCTGCAAGGGCGCCTACCTCGAGCGGCCCGAGATCGCGCATCCGGAGAAGCGCGACGTTGACGCGGCCTACGCACGGCTGCTCGAGCGTGCTCTGCGCGAGGCAGGCTTCGTCGGCATCGCCACGCACGACGAGCGGATGATCGATCACGCGGTGGAGTTCACCCGGCGTGAGGAGATTCCCTCGGAACGATTCCAGTTCCAGATGCTCTACGGCGTTCGGCCACAGCTCCAGCTTTCGCTCGTTCGACGAGGCTATGCGGTGCTCGTGGCCACACCGTATGGGCCTGACTGGTACCGGTACCTCATGCGCCGCCTCGCCGAGCGGCCGGCCAACATCGGCTTCCTGCTGAGGAACCTCCTTCGAGGATAGGCGGATGGCGAGAGAGCTCGCGAGCCTCGAGGTCACGGATCGCCAGTCGCCGCCATTCCGGCTGTACGAGAAGCCGAAGCGTCATGCTGCGGCGCGCTTCGCCGCCAGCTGGCCGCAGGCCGCATCGATGTCGCGGCCGCGCGTCAAACGGACGGTTGCCGGCAGCCCGGCACGGTCGAGCACGTGCTTGAACGCGTCGATCGCCTTGCGGGACGAGCCGTCGAATGCTCCTGTCGGGTTGTACGGGATGAGGTTGACCTTGAACGAGCGGGAGTCGAGCAGCGTCGCGAGCTGCCGGGCCTGCTCGACGCGGTCATTCACGCCCGCGAGCATCACGTACTCGACGAACACTCTCCGGCGCCTCAGCGCGGCGTGCCGTCGGCACTCGGCGAGCACGTCGGCGAGGGGGTAGCGCTCGTTCACCGGCATGAGCTGCGAGCGCAGCGCATCGTCGGGGGCATGCAGCGACAGCGCCAGTCGGATCGGCTCCGTGACGTCGTCCACGAAGCGGGTGAGACCGGGCATCCAGCCCACCGTCGAGATCGTGGTCCGCCGGTGCGTGACACCGAGGTCGGGCAGCCTCGCAGCCGCCCCGAGGACGTGATCGAGGTTCAGCATCGGCTCGCCCATGCCCATGAAGACCGCATGGCTCAAAGAGCCCAGCTGGCGGAAGTGCAAGGCCTGGTCGAGGATCTCGGAGGCCGTGAGGTTGCGCCGGAATCGCATCTGGCCAGTCGCGCAGAACGTGCACGTGAGCGGGCAGCCCGACTGTGAGGACAGGCAGAGAGAGCGCCGCCCGTCGCGGTACGTCATGAGCACCGCCTCCACCGGATGGCCGTCGTGCGTCGAGAAGAGCGCCTTGACGGTGCCGTCCCGCGAGCGTGCCTCCGTCTCGACCGTGAGCGTGGAGAACGGGACGTCCTCGGCCAGCGCTGCTCGCAGCGTCGCCGGAACGTTCGTCATCGCGTCGTACCCGGAAGCCCCTCGCGCCGCCCATTCCCACACCTGGCCGGCGCGGTACGCGGGCTCGCCGCGGGCCGCCAGCGCTTCCTGCAGCAAGGTCAGGTCCATCCGCTGCGAGAATAGCCCCGTGATCGACCTCCGCTCCGACACCGCAACCAGGCCGACGGCCGAGATGCGCGCCGCGATGCTGGACGCCGAGGTCGGCGACGAGCAGCTGCGTGAGGACCCCACGGTCAACGAGCTCCAGCGCCGCGCAGCGGAGCTGCTCGGCCAGGAGGAGGCGCTGTTCCTCCCGACGGCGACGATGGCGAACCAGATCGCGCTCTTCACGCAGTCAGAGCGGGGCGGTGAGCTGATCGCCGAGGAGCGCACGCATGTCCTCGTCTTCGAAGCGGGTGGGCCTGCGGTGCACTCGGGCCTCGTCTCGCATCCGCTGAGCGGGGACCGGGGCCGCATCACGCCCGACCAGCTGCGGGACGTCGTGAGCATCTCCGACGACATCCAGCCGCCGAGCGTCGTCGTCCTCGAGCAGACGCACCGCAGCGCCGGCGGCCGCGTGTGGCCGCTCGAGGAGCTGGCTTCGGTGGCGGAGACCGCGCGCGAGCTCGGGCTCGTCGTCCATCTCGACGGTGCACGGTTGATGAACGCGGTGGTTGCCAGCGGCGTGTCCGCGGCCGAGTACGGCAGCGTGGCTGACTCCGTCACGCTCTGCTTCTCCAAAGGCCTCGGTTGCCCGCTCGGCGCCGTGCTCGCGGGGCCGCGGGAGACGATGGGGAAGGCGTGGCGCGCGAAGTTCCTCTTCGGCGGCGCGATGAGACAGGCTGGGTTCGTGGCCGCTGCCGCCCTCTATGCGCTCGACCATCACGTCGACCGGCTGGCGGAAGATCATGCGCGGGCGAAGCGGCTCGCCGAGGGTTTGGCCGAGGCGGGGCTGCCCGTGGACCCGGCCGCCGTGGAGACGAACTTCGTCGGTCTCGAGGTCGAGCCACTCGGCCTGACGGCCGAGGAGGCGACGGATCGCATGACCGCCGAGGGCGTGCTCGTGGGTTGGCTGCGACCCGGCGTCCTGCGTCTTGCCACGTACCTTGGGGTTTCGGACGCGGAAATCGACGCCGCGCTGGAGGCTATCCCGCGGGCGCTCGCGGTCCGTGTCGCCTAGATGTTGCGGTCGCCGACGAGCAGGAACGCGACTGCCACCAGCCCGTAGGCGACGATGAGAACGATGCCCTTCTTGCTCGTCGAGCGGCCGTCGCGCAGCAGGACCGCGGTCAGCGCTGCGGCTCCCGCAACTGCGGCGATCTCGACGGGACGGAAGGCCAGCGACAGCGGGTCGATCGCCCACGAGATGATCGCGACCGCCGGGATGAGGAACACCGCGACCTGGGCACCAGACGCGAGGGCGATCTCGGCCGCCAGCTTGATGTTCCCGCGACGCGCGATCACGACCGCGCCTCCGTGCTCGGCAGCGTTGCCGACGATCGCCACGATGACGGCGGCCACGAAGAATTCACTCAACCCAGCCGCATCAGCGAACACCTCCAGCGACCCGACGAGGATCTCTGCCACGAGCGCCGTGACGAGCGTTGCGACGCTGAGCACGAGCAGTGAGGCACGAAGCGACCAGCCAGCCAACGCGGCCTCGTCCGACGTGTGGAGCTCGTGGTGCCGACGCAATGAGCGCCACGTGACTGCCACGTAAACCGCGAGCAGCACGAACGAGATGACGAGCGAGATGACCGTGAGCGAGTGGCGGTCGGGATCGCCTTCCCACCCGGGAATCGACGGCACGAGGAACACGACGACGGCGAGCCCCACGAGCGCAAGCGACGTGAAGCTCGATTGGCGGTCGACGTCGCCGGTGCCGCCCAACCACAGCGAGAAGCCGAGCACAAGCAGGAGGTTGCCGACGACGCTACCCGTCAGCGACCCGCGGACGACCTCGGTGAGACCCTCCTCGACGGCGATGAGCGCGATGATCAGCTCCGGCGCATTGCCGAACGTGGCGTTCAGGAAGCCGCCGATCCCAGGGCCTGTGTGGTGCGCCGCGTGCTCGGTCGCCTCTCCGATCAGCCATGCCAGCGGGATGAGCGCGATCGCCGCGAGCACGAACTCGGCCACCTCATCGAGGTCTGCGACGTAGTGGAGGAGGATGACGATCGGGCCGAGCGCGAGCGCGGCCGTGAGGAGACGGCGAGCCACGCGGGCAACCCTATCCGGCGGTGCCCGGCTCCTTCTTCCTCAACGAACCCTTCTCTATGCCTGAACGTGCCCCGGAAGTCAAGTCTTGCGGCGGACGACTCCATATGGCCACAATCCAGGCATGCGGCAACTCGCCAGCGCGCCCGACACGCTTCCGCTTCGGCCGCAGGACGAGACCCAGTGCAGACGGTGCGACGTCCACTGCGACAAGGTCGTGTACCCGGCCGCGTGCCTCGAGCGGGAGTGCTCGTTCGTCTACGCGTACGAGGAGTTCGGCCACACGTACATCGGTTGCATGCAAAAGGTGTACGAGTGCGAGATCGACCTGCACCTGCTCCTCGCCGCCGAGCAGACGCGCGCGGGGTTCGGTGCCGTGAGGGCGACGCGCCGGCCGCTCCCCATGTGCCGGGCGGAGGTCGTGTCGTGTTACGAGCGGCGCCAGGGAACGCTCGGGTGCGTCAACCCCGAGTTCTCCGAGCTGCCCTTGGGCGAGCCGGCCTTCCGCGTGCTCGCGCAGGTCGCGCAGGACGCGTAGCAGGTCTCCTAGGACCAGCGCGCGTGAAGCTCGCGCAACGCGGTGATGTCCTCCGCGTCCGGGCCGCGGCTCGTTGCGCCCGTCTCGATCACCGCCGGCAGCCCTTGCAGCTGCGGATGGCCGACGAAGACGCCTAGCTGCTCGCCCATGAGCCCTGCGAGTACACCGTCGTGCCGATCGCGGTTCGACCCGAGCGGCGCCTTCGAGTCGTTGATGTGCAGGAGGCGGAGGCGGTCGAGGCCGATGCGCTCGTCCACCTCCTCCAGCAGCCGGTCGAGCTCGTTCCGGTCCGTCACGTCATAGCCCGAGGCGTACAGATGGCACGAGTCGAGGCACAGACCGAGCCGCGGATGCCCGTCGAGCCGGTCGACGATTGTCGCCAGTTCTTCGACGGAACGTCCGATCGTGCCGCCTGACCCGGCGGTGTTCTCGATCAGCAGCCACGTGGGTCCGGCGCATGCTTCGAGCGCCGGCTCGAGTGCGGCGGCGACGCGCTCGAGCGATCCCTCGAGCCCGCCGCCGAGATGCGAGCCCGTGTGGAAGCAGACGCCGTCGGCGGCGATGGCGCTTGCCGTCTCGACGGTCAGGCGGAGCGTCGTCGTGCTCTTGTCATAGAAGTCAGGGTTCTCGCTCGCGAGGTTGAGGAGATAGAGCGCGTGAATGAACGCGCCGCCGAGGCCCGCCTCCTCGCGTCGTGTCCGGAAGGCAGCGAGGTCGGCCGGGTCGTGCTCGGGGAAGCGCCATGCGCGGCGGGCTCTGGGCGAAGAGCTGCACGCGCATCGGCGCCGATCTCGACGGCGCGCTCGATCGAGCCCTTGATGCCGCCGCCGCAGTGACCGCCGAACAACACGTCGCTGCATAACCTAGTGCCATGCCGGTTCGCGTTCGCATGGCGCCGAGTCCCACCGGTTGAACACGGGGGAAACCATGTTTCCCCGTGGGCCCCCTTCTTAGAAGCGGCTGATCGACGGTGAGCATCAGAGTTCGGATGGCACCAAGTCCAACGGGGTTCCTCCACGTCGGCAACGTTCGCACGGCCCTCTTCAACTGGCTCTTCGCGCGGCACGAGGGGGGCGAGTTCCGCCTGCGCATCGAGAACACGGACACCGGACGCGAGGTCGCCGAGGCCACCGAGCAGATCCAGAGCTCGCTGAAGTGGCTCGGGCTCGCGTGGGACGGCGAGGTGACCTTCCAGCTCGACCGGCTCGAGCGCTGCCAGCGGGAGGCGCGGCGGCTCGTCGAGGAGGGGCATGCGTACGACGACGAGGGGGCGATCCGCTTTCGCATGCCCGACGAGGGCTCGACGTCGTGGGACGACCTCGTCCTGGGGCCGATCGACGTCCAGAACGAGGCGCTCGAGGACCTCGTCATCCTGCGCTCGGACGGCCGGCCGACGTACAACTTCGCCTCACCGGTCGAGGACTGGCTCGATGGCATCACGCACGTCGTCCGTGGCCAGGACCACGTTCCGAACACGCCGAAGCAGATCCAGATTCTCCAGGCGCTCGGCGCTGAGCCGCCCCGCTACGGCCACGTCCCCTTCGTCAACGGACCCGACGGCGCGGGGCTCTCGAAGCGACACGGCTCGGTCACGACCGACGAGTTCCGTGCGCAGGGCTACCTGCCCGACGCGCTCGTCAACTACCTCGCGCTCCTCGGCTGGAGCTATGACGACAAGACGACGATCATGTCACGGGACGAGCTGGTCGAGCGCTTCTCACTCGATCGGGTCTCGAAGAGCCCGGCGGTCTTCGACTACGAGAAGCTCACGTGGATCAACGGCGTCTACCTCCGCGGGTTGTCGGAGGAGGCCTACGGCGATGCGCTCGTCGGCTGGCTGCGGGAGCACGGGTACGACTGGGACGAGGCGCTCGTTCGCCGCGCGGTACCGCTCGTGCAGGAGAAGATCGCGCTCCTTTCGGAGTTCCCAGCGTACGCGGGGTTCCTGTTCGGCGACGTGGAGCCGGACGCGGCGCAGCTCGACGGCAACGGAGAGCTGCTGGCTGCCGCCGCCGAGGCGCTGGAGCCGCTGGAGCCGTTTGCGACCGAGTCGATCGAGGTCGCGCTCCGGCAGGTGGCAGACGAGCACGGGCTCAAGCCGCGCGAGGCGTTTCAGCCGATCCGCGTCGCGGTCACGGGCTCGAAGGTCTCGCCAGGCCTCTTCGAGAGCATCGAGCTCCTCGGTCGCGACGAGACGCTGAAGCGGCTACGGCGCTAGGTCCCGCCTCAGGGACGGAAGACCAGCAGAGACGTCGCGACGAGGCCGAGGCCGGCGGCCCAAAGCGGCCAGATGACGAGCACCGCGCCGGCAAGGAACGCCACCGTGCCCGCCGCCAGCAGCGCGAGCGCGCCGGCTGCCAGTGCTGTCGCGCGCGGCTCGTCCACCACCGCCGGCGGCGCCTGTGGAACGCGTAGCAGCCGACGGCGCGCGAGTCGGACCCGGAAGAGCGCGCCCCGCCACTCGTGGACGAGCTCGGTTGCCCCCTCACGATCGTCCGCCTCGAGCAAGAACGCGACGTCGCCCGTGACGTCCCGCGCAGCCTCGAGAGCGGCGGCCAGCTCGCGGTGCGCCTCGGCGGTCGCCGGCAAAGGCGCGAGGCCGTGGATCGTCTCCCCGGCCCGGTGCAGCGAGTACTGGAGCACGGGCAGCACCTCGAGCGTGCTCTCGTCCAGCTCGTCGGGCTCCGCCGCGATTCGCTCCAGACGGATGAGCGCACCGGTGAGATCGCTCCACAGTCCGTCGAGCGCTGTCGAGTACTGCTCGCGGGTGACGCCCGAGTACGTCACGGCACACATTCGATGATATCCAGGAGGGCCTGGCGAGACAGCGTCTGTGCCGCCGGAATCGCGCAGCAGGCCGAGCTGCGGTGTCCTCGGTCGCCCACGTACTCCAGTACGCGGGCTCCCTGCGTCCGTGCATCTCAGCCTGCTGCGCGCCCCGGCGACGAGCACCGTCCCGCCAGGCCCTCCTAATGTAGATTCCCGCCGTGGCGACGCCGGCACCACGCACCCCCGAGGAGTTCGAGACCGCCCTTCGTACGTACGCGTTCGAGCGCGCCGAGGAAGGGCGCGCCGTGCGCGTGGGAGAGAAGGAGCGCTCCGAGGCGGCGGCGATCGTCGCGCGCTACGCGGATCTCTTCACACACGACCAGCTCGACGCGCTCCGTTCCGCCGAGGCGGCCGAGGCCAAAGGCAGCGATCGTGAGCGGCTCTACCGCCTCAGGAAGAGCTGCGAGCGCGGGCTGCTCGCGCGCGACCTCGTGCACATGCAGGACGAGGTTCAGAACGAGCTACTGGCCATCCGCGTCGACTTCCGCGGCGAGAGCATTCCCGCTTCGCACGGCCGACGCCAGGCTGGCCGTCCTCGAGGAGTACGGCGACCGCGAGGAGCTCGGCGAGATTCACGCGGACGCGACGGCGACGATGAACGAGCGCCGGCTCGAGGTGGCACGCGCGGCCGAGGTGGTGCGCACCGAGCTGACGGGCATCGAGGATCCCGTGCTTCGCAGCGAGGACGACAAGGGCATCTCACTCCGTCAACTGGCGGACGTCGTCGCCGACGGCAGCGCGGTCGTCGAGGACTCGTACGTGGAGATGCGCGATCGCTGGTTCGACCGTTTGCTGGGGTCGGAGCGGCCCGCGTCGCCGTCCTCGTATCACGCCGCGTACGTCCGCCGGCTGTCGCCGCTCGCCGACACGTATCCGAAGGAGCGGGGCGTCGACGTGTGTCTCGCGACGCTCGCGGAGCTCGGCTTCGATCTTGCGGGCGACTCGAACATCCGCACCGATCTCGACGACCGGCCGCAGAAGTCGCCGCGAGCCTGTGTGATCGCCTCCGACCCGCCGTCGGTCGTCCACCTCATCACGAGGGCTCAGGGTGGGTTGCCCGACTACCGCAGCTTCATGCACGAAGCCGGTCACGCACTTCACTACGCAGGCTGCGATCCGGAGTTGCCGTACACGTTTCGCGCTCTGTCGCGAGACAACGCGCTGACGGAGATCTACGCCTTTCTCGTCGAGTCGGTGACGCGCGAGCCGGGCTGGCACGAGCGGTATTTCGACCTCTCGCCGCAGCAGGCGGCCGACAACGCGGAGGCGACGATCTTCCTTCACGCCTATCTCTTCCGGCGGTACACCGCGAAGCTCCAGTACGAGCTCGACTTCTGGTCGCGGTTCCCCGTCGACGGCGGCACATCGGAGGGCTATGCCGACCGGTTGACCGAGGCGACGGGCTACGTCTATCGCCCCGATGGCTTCGTGGCGGACATGGACGCGGGCTTCTACTCCGCCGACTACCTGCGGGCGTGGATACGCTCCGCCCAGGTGCGCTCGTATCTCATCGGCGAGGCCGGTGAGGAGTGGTGGCGCGAACAGACGACGGGCGACCTCCTGCGCAAGCTCTTCTGGGAAGGCACGCAGCCTTCGAGCGAGGACGTGGCAGGAAGGCTCGGGTTCGATCCGCTCGACCTGCGACCGCTCGTCTCCGAGATCACCGGTTTGACCGAGCCCCTGCCGGTCTCGGGGTAACTCGCAGCTTCACGCGTGGTCCGGCCGACGATCACGATCGGGCTCAGCCTTGCAGGCATCGCGTCCGCGCTGACCCTCGTCTATCTCTCGATGCGGTCGGTGATGGACGTCGGCGGGTATCTTCGGCGGCTGGCTGCTTTCGAATGGGCGACGTCGTAGCGCGGTAGGGGAACAGCGAGACGCCGCAAGTGCGCACGGGGAGCGGCTCGAGCCGCTCCCCGTGCTGATGTAGGACTAGCCGGGCGTGTTCGTCAGCGTCTCTACCTGGACGGTGCTGATCTTCATCCAGGTCACGCGGACGTCGGCACGACCGCCTTCCTCGCAGTCGAGCCAGATCACTCCGGGAGCGTTTGCGAACCCGACCGGGATTCATCGCCAGTGTCAGCCTGTCAGCGGGTTGTCCGCTCGGACCCAGACGCGCCTCCGCGAGGTCGAAGTCGCCGCTCGGATGCTGCGTCCGACATCGGATCAGTGCAGAGCTCGCGCCGGCGTTGCGCACGATCGCCTTGCCCGTTGTCACGAACCTCCCGGCCGGCACCGGTAGCTCGAGCAGCCTCGGCAGACCGAGCCCGGTCACCGGCGAGCTCGCCGTCGTGGAAGCGCGAGAAGCCGTTGCTCGGCCCACGCGGCCCGGACGGGCCCGATGGCCCGCTCGGGCCAGAAGGGCCGGTGATACTCCAGTGGACGATCGCCCACGGTGCGCCAAGCGTTGCGCAGGGCCCGTTGATGCTGAGCCCCTGGAAGCCGAGGATGCGCACCTCGCCGAAGCGGTTGACGCAGGCGTGGATGGCGTTCGGGTCGTTGTTGCCGCCGTGCGCGAGTACGGCCGGTACGACGACTGCGCTTGCCACCATCGCCGCGGCGACGCCTATAGCCCATCGTGCTCCCCGCCTCATTCGTTCCCTCCTGGTCGCGTTCAATTGTGAGTCGCGCAAGCCTATACCACCTTCCGGACTGCGACAACAGCCGGCGAGGTCATCTCCTGCGAGCACGAACTGGGCTTGACCAGAGCGGCGGCGGTGGGATTCGAACCCACGACGACTGTGCGCCGTCAACGGTATTCAAGACCGTCCGGTTCGACCACTCGGGCACACGTCCTTGCGCGCTGGCGGACGCGGCGACGCCGACGGTGAGCAGGGAGAAGCTCAGCGCGAGCCTGCTGCACACGTGCATTCGAGGGTCTGTGACCGCGGAGAGAATCCTCAGACGCGGTCGTATCCGCCGGGTGGCCGCCCGTGCTTGCGATCCCAGTACCAACAGAAGGCGAGCAGTACGCCGCCCAGGGCGAGAAGCGCACCCCCGATCCCGTAGCGCGCCCCCATGTTCGTGAAGAACATCAGGACGAGACCGACTGCGAGGATGATCCCGGCCGCCGCCGCTCCGAGCGTGAACACATAACGCACCATGCTCTGTTCACCCTCACGCGCCATTGCTCTCATCCTAGTCGCAGCGCTCCCGCGCCGAAGCCGCGGTTAGACCTAGCGCGCTTGACACATTCGGCACAGATGTGTAAGCGTCCCGGTATCGGGATGGCATCGGGCCAACCCGAGCCGCAAGGAGGGGGAGAATCATGACGGGACGCAGGGAGCACGTACTCGTGTGTCTGCTCGCGTTGGTCGCGGTGCTGATCGCCGCACCGAGCGCATTTGCCACCGGCGCGAACCCGAACGCCATCGTCAAGCTGAATCAGCCTGACGGGCGGTCGTTCTTGGCGCGCATTTGGGGCGACGAGTTCCTTCACGGCTACGAGGCGTTGAACGGCCACACAGTCGTGTTCGATTGGAAGACGAAGACGTGGACATACGCCGCCCGCGGCATGCGCGGCCTCTTGAAGCCATCGAACGCGGTCGTCACGCGAGGCAGGCCCGTGGTGCGGGCGCACCTCCGGCCGACCGCGCGCGCGTTCAACAGGGCTCGCGCGATGGAGAACGTGCCGCCGGCGGGCAGGCGGCTCCGGCTGGCCGCTCCGCCATGGGCGGGCGCAGACACGGACCTCCTCTTTATCGCGGTGGAGTTCACGGACGTCGGCTGCTCGTTTACACCTGCGCAGATGCAGACGAACATGTTCGGCGGAGGCGCGACCGGCCCAGGCGATCTCGACGCCTACTACAACGAGGTCTCGGGCGGCGACCTGCAGCTCGTCGGCACGGTTCTCGGCGACAACGGCGGCACGGCCGATTGCGTCAACCTCGCAAACAACCGCGCCTTCTACAACAACAACGTGGCGAATCCTGACGGCGACGACGACCTCGTGCGCGAGGCGCTCGCCGACATCGACGCGACCGTGGACTTCGCCGACTACGACAACAACGGCGACGGCACGATCGACGCGCTGGGGATCATCTACGCCGGCGGAGGCCAGCACGACGGCTGCGCGACCGGAGGCGGGAACACCGACAACCTCTGGCCGCACTCGGGCGGCGTCGGCGGGGGGCAGGCCGTCGACGGCGGAGCGAGGACCGTCAACCCGTTCATCATCAACTCGGAGACCACGTTCGCGCTCGCCAACGCGCCTCCGCCCGTGACCGACTGCAATCAGATGCAGACGATCGGGTTGTTCGCGCATGAGTTCGGACACTCGCTCGGGATTCCCGACCTGTACGACACCGACGTCGGCACGTCGCAGTCGGGTGTGAGCTCGTGGAGCGTGATGGCCAACCAGAACCTGAGCACGACGAACAATGCGGACACGCCACCGCATTTCGACCCGTTCAGCAAGGCGTTCCTCGACTGGATCACGCCGACGGTGCACGCACCGGGCGACCGCTTCGTCGAGAGCATCTCGCGTGTGGAGGACAGCGGCGAGGTGCACCAGTTCCTGGCGAACCCGGGCGGGTTCCAGATAGGCGGGGCGGGCGAGTATTTCCTCGTCGAGAACCGTCAGAACGCGCTCTTCGACGCCAATCTCGTCGGCTGCGGGATCCTCGTCTGGCACATCGCCGAGGACCAGACGACAAACCGGTTCGGCGGCCACACTGCCGCCTCGCACCGGCTGGTGGACATCGACGAAGCTGATGGGCTCGCCAACCTTGATGCCAACCAGGGAGCGGACAACGGCGATCCGTTCCCCGGCTCGACGAACAACCGACTGCTCAACGGAAGCACGAATCCCAACTCCGACCTCTACGACACAACGGACACGAACTTCCGGATGTGGGTGCAGTCGACGAGCTGCGCCTCGTCGATGAGTGTGGCGTTCGGCCCGAACCAGGCACCGGTTGCGGACGCCGGCGGGCCGTATATGACGGACGAGGGAACCAACGTCGGGCTCACGGCCGCCGGCTCGTCCGATCCCGACGCCGGCGACACGCTCACATACGAGTGGGATCTGGACAACGACGGCCAGTTCGACGACTCGACAAGCCAGACGCCTACGTTCACCATCGTCGGAGACAACGGCGACTTCACCGTCGGCGTACGGGTGACGGACTCATTCGGGAGCTCGTCCACCGACACGGCCACGGTGACCGTGACTGAACGTGAACCCGACGGCGGTGATCGACCTCACCGGAACGGTCAGCATCAACGGCGTCGACACGTTCGTCGCCCACGAAGGACAGGTCATCCCGTTCGATGGCGACTCCTTCGACCCGGGCAGCGACGATCGCAGGACGATGTGGGACTGGGGCGACGGACCACCCGCCCCGGACACGAACACGTTGTCGCTGAACGACCCGCTGTTCAACCCGGATCCGTTTCCGAGCCCGACGAACAACCCGCGGACGGTGGAGGATCCGGAGCCGCATGCGTTCGGCGCAGCATGCTTCTACACCGTCGTCTTCGACGCGACCGACGACGACGGTGGGAACGCAGTAGACGACAGCGTGGCGGTCATCATCGGCGGGAACGCGTCGGACCAGCGCGGCGCGGGTTACTGGCAGACGCAGTACCGGCCCCGACCGACCGCGTTCAGCCGAGGCACGGCGGCAGTGCTACCTCGCGATCACGAGGTTCATGAGCACGGTCTTCAGCGAAGTCCGGCCGCTGAACACGGTTGCGCAGGCGTTCGATGTCATGAACGTGAGCAACAACGGCGGGAGCGACGACACAGAAGCTCGACCGCGAGCTCCTGGCGGCATGGCTGAACTTCGCGAACGGAGCGTTCGACCTGACCGAGCTCGTCGACACCGACGGGAACGGCAGCCCCGACACCGCGTTCGCGACGGTCATGGCGAACGCGGAGGCGGTTCGCATCGGCCCGTCGACCGACGCGCGAGAAGATTGCGCAGCGGAACATCCTGCAAAACATCAACGGCTCGTAGCTCGAGGCACCTGGGGGCGGAGTGCACAGCACTCCGCCCCCATCGCCGCGCTGGCGCGGCCAGCGCGACTCTCGCGGGCAGCGGGAAGGGACCGGTTGGGAGCCGTTCTGAGCCTTCGGGGAGCCTGGCCGCAGAGAGACGAAACCCCGCGTTTGCAGGGATTTCTCTGGAAAGGCGCATACGGGATTCGAACCCGTGCCGCCGCCGTGAGAGGGCGGTGCCGCAGTAGCGATTTGCAGGCACTTTCGGTCGGCGCTTGCGGCCGTGTGTCAATCCTGTACCAATCCGGTCCGTTCTCGCGTCTCCACGCGGCAAGAACGTCGCCCGCGCTGGCAACCTCGGCTGGTAACGCATGGCCGTAGCGACGCCAAACGAGGCCGGCGTCTGAGTGCCCGAGCAGCTCCGCTACCGCGTGAGCTGTAAGTCCGGCTGCAAGGAGGTGCGTGCGTAGGCGTGCCGCAGATCGCGGAATCGCGGCGGTGGTTCGGGGATACCGGCGGCCTGGACGATGCGTCGCCACGCCGTCCGGGGCTTGCCGTGAGCCGCCAACGGCTGCCCGTCCGCCTCGGCGCCCACGAGCACGCCGTCCGGGGCGAGCCCGAGTCGTCACGGTGGCGGCGGAGGCGCTCGGCAGCATCCGGCGGGAGCTGCACGTCTCGCCGCGATGCTCTCGACTTCGGCGGTACGAGCGGATAGGAGCCCGCGGAGTCCCGGTGCGGGCCGAGAAACCGCCCGATGAGGGGTGGGTGGGTACACCGCCGCCACTGTCGGCGGTTACATTGCGCGTAACAGGCGCGTGCGCGAGCGTGAGCGGGAGCAGCGCGTATGCACGCCCGCCCCGGTGCCCGCCGCGCAGTCCGCGATCTACGGCGTATGGGCGGGAGTGACCCTCTAGGCCGAGTCTCACTCGCAGGAAGGCTGGCGCGGGGTGACGAGGCCCTTGCCTGTCTTTCGGTGGCTACCTGCCGCGCTAAGCGTTGCCGTATTACCGTCGTGTTAGTGCCTTCTGGCTCAATCCGTGTTCCGCGCGGCAATTCGGTCGCGCAGAGAGGAGGATTGGGATGTCTTCTAGACACGAGGTTCTGGTGCGGCGCAGGTTCATTGTCGCTGGATGCCTGCCTCCTGGACGATGGGACGCCACCCGTGGCGAGGAGGTGGACGCTATGACGGCTATCGGACGGGCAATCGTCACGGCAATCGTGCTGGTCTGTCCCTCTCGGCAGCGCAGCCAACGTTCGGTAGCAACGGTGGCCGAATCGCCGGCGACCCTTCCGATTTCGGCGTCATCGCCCTTGGTGGTGTGGGGGTGGTCGTTGAGGCGCCAAGCCTGGGCGATCTTGTTGTGGGCGACATGGGGTCGACGGTGCCGGCAGGTTGTGATTTCGGCCGGAGGGCAATTCTCCGCTTCCCGCTCGACTCGCTCGGCTCACAGCCTCCTGCGGCTGCCACCTTGAGCCTCGCGATCGTAGAATCGCGCCGCGACCAGTTCCCAGCGCCCGGGACCATTGACCAGACGCCGCCGTTCAGCAATCCGGGTCTCGGCGCAATCCACGTCGTCCATATCGCCGACCAACCGACACCAACAGTGCTTGCCTATGCGACGCCGTCGACCGGCAATGACCCCGGCGTACTGATTCCGGCAGACGGCGAGCCGGATACGCGCGTCACGGTCGACGCGACGGCTGCGGTGCGCCAGGCTGTTCTCGAGGGTGCGACCTTCGTCGACTTCCGCGTGCAAGCTGACATCGAGACGGACTTCGACTGCCTGAACGATGCCTTCTTCTTCTGGTTGGGCAATCAGACCGATCCCGCACGCCAGCCGTCCATCGAATACACGACGGCCTCGGACACTACTCCGCCCGTGCTGACAGTTCCGGCCGGCATCACGGCAGATGCGACGTCACCCCCGGCGCTGTTGTCAGCTACACGGTCTCTGCGACTGACGCCGTCGATCCGGCACCAGTCGTTGTCTGCACTCCTCTGTCTGGAGCAACGTTCCCAATCGGCGAGACGACCGTCAACTGCAGCGCCACCGATGCCTCTGGCAACACTGCTACTGCGGCGTTCGTCGTCTATGTCCGTAGTGCGCCGGAACAGCTGGAGCGGCTTGCTGCGGTCGTCGCGGGTGTCGGCACGGGGACAAGTCTCGCCGACAAGATCGCCGAAGCAAGGGGGGCGCTCGCGATTGGCGACACCAGCGGCGCATGCTCGATCCTCGCTGCGTTCGTCCGCGAGGTCAGCGCACAATCTGACAAGCACGTGCCTGCCGCGACCGCGGTAGGGCTCACGGCTGACGCTGCCGAATCAGCAACGTTCTCGACTGCTGAATATCGAGCCCGGACCGCCGCCGTAGGTTTTCCAAAGCCCCAGCTCAAGGGCGCGGAGGGACAACCCTCCGCGCCCTTGCCGCAGCCGAGCGCTCGGCGTGGGTGAAGAGGCTGTGTCGAGCCTCTGAGTTCACACCAAGGAAGAGAGGGGCGCACCCATCCCCGCCCCGCCTGGGCGGGCGCCCCGATGTTGCCTGTTGCTTACGAGTGATCCGGCGAGTGGCAGATCTCTGCGACTACGGATCCCACGACCGACACCGAAGGGCGGTCGGAGTACTCGCTGCCGAGCACCACGTCCTCGAATTCGACACGTACCGTGTCACCGACCTCGCACCCGGCCAGCTCAACCCGCCCAACAGTGGGTACCCGCGACTAATCATCGGGATCGGGGTGGGCAATCTCTTGACGCCTGCGGATGCGGCGCTGAGGCGACCCTGCGGACCCGCATGTCGGATACGTGTGGGAGGGGTCCAGGGTGAGCGCGGCCTCTCCCCGAGCGCACGAGTTCCGATGTCAGACCAGTTGAGCCTCGCAGACTTCCTATAGGATCAATTGAACTAAGTAGAGGCAAAGCAGAGGCAAAACTGCTCGATTGTGCTTCGCGAGCAAAGGGGAGGATGAATTTGCAGAGAAGGGCGCAGCCGCGCAAGGCGACTGCCTTGGCGCGCACGGCCGGCGCTCCAGGCCGCGTGGAGGGCCTTCCGCCGGCCACTCCCACCATGCCCACGCGGGGGCCGCCCGCTGGGGGCCCCTGCCCGGAGTGCAGCGAGCCGAACCGCGAGCGGGCGCGGTTCTGCGCGACCTGCGGGAGCGGCCGCGCGGTGGCAATCCCATGGCCGCTCCAGGTGCGGAAGACAGTAACGGTGCTCTTCTGCGACGTCACGGGCTCGACCACGCTCGGTGAGTCCCAAGACCCTGAGCGGGTGCGCCGCGTCATGACACGGTACTTCGACGAGACCCGATCGGCGGTCGAGCGGCACGGGGGCAGGGTCGAGAAGTACATCGGCGACGCGGTGATGGCGGTGTTCGGGGTCCCGCCCTCCACGAGGACGACGCCCTGCGCGCTTTGCGGGCAGCGGCGGAGCTACGCGAGGTGCTCGGGACGCTGAACGACGAGCTCGAGCGTACCGTTGGCGTCCGCATCGAGGTGCACACCGGCGTCAACAGCGGCGAGGTCATCGCGGGCGACCCGACCGCGCGACGACTCCTTCATCAGCGGCGCCGCAGTGAACGTCGCCGAGCGGCTCGAGCGTGCGGCGTCCCCCGGCGAGATCCTCATCGGGGCGGAGACGTTCCGGCTCGCACGGGACGCGATCCGGGCCGAGCCGCTCGAGCCGCTCACCTTCAAAGGGACGAGCGAGCCCGTCCTCGCGTACCGGCTGCTCGAGGTCTATCCCGGCATGCCGGCTCATGCCCGGCGCTTCGACTCCCCGATGGTCAACCGCTACCGGGAACTCGCGCTCCTCCGCGACGCCTTCCAGCGCTGCGCGCGCGAGCACTGCGAGCATTCCTGCCATCTCTTCACCGTCCTCGGCTCGGCGGGGATGGGTAAGTCGCGGCTCGTCGCCGAGGCTCTCCGGACGATTGGGGGCGAAGCGATGGTTCTAAAGGGAAGCTGCCTCCCTTACGGCGAGGGCATCACCTTCTGGCCGGTGCTCGACGTCGTCAAGCAGGCGACCGGGATTACGGACGCGGACACTCCCGACGAGGCCCGTACCAAGATCGCGGCCGAGCTCGAGGGCGAGCAAGCTGCGGAACGCGTCGCCGACCGCGTCGCCGACCTCATCGGCCTCGCCGAGACGGGCGGGACAGCGGAGGAGGGCTTCTGGGGCGTGCGCAAGCTTTTCGAGGCGTTGGCCGGGAAGCGCCCGCTCATCGTTGTCTTCGACGACCTCAACTGGGCCGAGCCGACGTTCCTCGACCTGATCGAGCACGTCGCGGATTGGTCGCGCGACGCACCGATCCTCCTCATCTGCATGGCCCGGCCCGACCTGCTCGAAATTCGACCGGGCTGGGGCGGAGGAAGGCGGAACGCCACCACCATCTTTCTCGAGTCCCTCTCGGATCCCGACTCGGAGAAGCTGATCCACAACCTCGTTGGCGAGGCCGCGATCTCCGCAGAGGTGACCGCCCGCATAAGGGACGCGGCCGCCGGCAATCCCCTGTTCGTCGAGGAGACGGTTTCCATGCTCATCGACGACGGGCTCCTCCGGTTGGAGGAAGGCGGCCGGGTGACCGCGGCCGATCTCTCGCACGTGCGCGTCCCGCCGACGATCCAGGTCCTGCTTGCCTCACGCCTCGACCAGCTGAGCGCGGACGAGCGGCGGGTGCTCGAGCGGGGGGCCGTGGAGGGGAACGTGTTCCACCGCGGGGCCTTGGAGGAGCTCTCGGCTTCGGAGGAGCAGGACGGCGTCGCCCGGTGCCTGACGGCGCTCGTGAACAAGTGCCTCGTCCGACCGCACCGAGCGGCCTTCGACGGGGAAGACGCCTTTAGCTTCCGTCACCCACTCATCCGCGAGGCGGCCTACGAGGCGCTGCCCAAGCAGGTGCGCGGTGAGTTGCACGAGGGCTATGCCGCCTGGCTCGAGCAGCGGCCGGGCGAGTACGACGAGCTGCTCGCCTACCACCTCGAGCAGGCGTTCCAGTACCGCCGTGAGCTGGGCCGGGTGGACGATCGGGCACAGAGGCTCGGCGCCAGTGCGGCCGCGCACCTGATCGCCTCCGGTCGGCGCGCACTCGCGCGCGAAGACGTCTTTGCAGGAGCGAACCTCCTCGGTCGCTCCGCCGCTCTGCTGGCGACGGACGACCCGACGCGAGACGATTTGCTGCTCGAGTTGGGCAGCGCCCTGGTGTTTTCAGGTGACTTCGTCCGGGCCGACGCTGTCTTGACCGAGGCGATCGAAGCCGGGCGCAGGAGTGGCGATCGACGGCTCGAGCTGCGGAGCGTTCTCGAGCGTGCGTTCTTGCACACGCTCACGGACCCCGAATGGAGCGTGGACGATCTGAGGCGGGTCGCCGAGCACGTCATGGCCGAGCTCGAGGGACTGGGAGACGATCTTGGTGTTGCCAAAGCGTGGAGGCGGATCGCTGACAGTCACTGGATGATGTACCGGTGGAGGGATCAGGAGCTGGCGGTCGGACGCGCAATCATGTACGCCGAGCGTGTCGGTGACGCCCGTGAGGCGACGTGGGCGCGGATGCGCCTTGCCATGGCGCTCTACTACGGCCCGACGCCCGTGTCGGAGGCCATCCGTCGGTGTCATCAAGTCCTGGAGGAGACGTCGGAGAACCCGGTGGTGAGGCCCGCGTTCCTCGTCTCCCTCGGCGGGCTCCACGCGATGTGTGGCCGTTTCGGCGAGGCTCGAGGCCTTCTGGAACAAGGCCGATCGCTCTTCGAGGAACTCGGATTGAATGTGTGGGTTGCGGGCATGTCGCTTGTTTCAGCCGATGTCGAGCTGCTGGCCCGCGATGCGGAGGCCGCCGAGCGAGACCTTCGTGTTGCCTACGAGGCCCTTGAGCGGATGGGGGACCGCAGCCTGCTCTCGGCAGTCGCAGCTCAGCTGGGGAGGGCTCTATGTGCCCAAGAACGCTACAACGAGGCCGAGAGATTCGCCCAGATCGGCCAGGAGCTCGCTCACAACGACGACGTCGCGGCCCAGATGCTGTGGCGCACAACTCGCTCGAAGGTCCTTGCCAGGCGACAACACCTCGAGGAGGCAGAGAGCCTCGCCCGTCAGGCGTGTGAGATTACCGAGAACACCGACGCTCTAAACAGTCAGGGCTTTTGCCTCACTACTCTTGCCGAGGTTCTTCTCCTCGCCGGCCGTGGAAAGGAGGCGGCGCCACTTCTCGCGCGGGCACTCAAGCTCTTCGAGCGGAAAGGGAACGTCGTCGCGGCCACAGGCGCTCGAGAGACACTTGCAAACCTCAGAAAAGAAGGAACGACAGCCGAGGACTGATCCTCCCTCCTCCCAGGAAGGGGACCCGCGGCTAGTCCTGCGGCTTGGGGGGTGGACACGTCTTGACGCCTGCGGATTCGGCCCGGTGGCGGTAATTCGGCACGACCTGCGACAAACCTCTGGTTCTCGGCCGCGGCAGCGATAAGGACGCTCGCCTCCGCGGCGCTGATGGGCTCCCCATCCCCGGCGAGCCTCAACGTGCCCAGCACGTTTAGCCGCCAGAGCTGGCGATTACTTGCCGGCCGGTACAAGTCACGTGTCTTCGCTGCACGGGGCATCACTCGAGGGTAGTTCGGTGCGGTGACGTTACGCGTAACGGCTGCGCGCGCGGGTGTGCGCAGCGTGTACACCCTTCGGCCCCCTGGAGGTACCCGTCGAGCTCATTCACGCCGCGGCGGAGGGCCCTGCCTCGCGCGCGCGCATGGCGGGCGTGCATACGCCTCCACCGCTACCGTGGGCCTCCCTCGCCCATGTACCAATCCTGTACCAATCCGGCCTCTTACGAGCCGTCGCGAGCCTTCGACGACTCCGGCCGTAGAAACACGAAACCGCTACATATGCAGGTATTTCGATGAGAGGCGCATACGGGATTCGAACCCGTGCCGCCGCCGTGAGAGGGCGGTGTCCTAGGCCACTAGACGAATGCGCCCGGCGCTCCCGAGTCTAGCGGCTCCGGCAGGCTCAGCTGGACGGGCCCACGCTCGCCGAACACGGCCTGTGGGCTCGAGTGCGGGTAGCGGTCGGTGAGGACGACGGCATATGCGTAGAACTGCGCCGCGTAGCCGATCGAGTAGGCGATCGCGGCCTGCAGGCCGTCCGGCATGCGGCCTCGAGCGAGGGCCACGAACCAGCCGAAGATCGCGGAGACGAGGGCGACACCACCCGCCGCGCCGGAGACCAACGCGGCCGGCACGCAGAGCGGGAGCCGAAACAGCGTGACCCAGCGGCTCTGCCGGGCGAAGGGATCGAACCGGACGTCGAGCGGATAGCTTCCGGGCGCGCCGACGAAGCCCGGGAACGGGTTGCCGGCGACGTACACGAACGAGGAGACGTGGGCGGCGTAGCGGATCCACGCCGAGAGGAACCGCGCGAGGGGGCGCGGGGATCGTCCGATGGCGAGGGCCGAGAACCAGTTCGCGATCGAGGCCAGGAACGCGAGCGCCGTCCAGAGGATCAGCCAGACGATGTGCGGGAACGCGAGCGGGAGCCGCAGCAGCACCGTCAGGCGCGAGCGGCGGTAGTCGTCCTCGTTCGCGAGCGTCGGCAGCTGCTCGGGGACCTCGGGAGGCTCGAGCCCTTCGAGGTGGCCCTTCGGCGCCGTGTACGGATAGCGGTCGGTAAGCATGAAGAGGTACGCGCCCGTCTGCGCTCCGTAACCGACGCTCCACGCGGTGATGTCGCGCAGCCCTCGCGGGGAGCGGCCGCGGGCGAGAGCGGCAAACCACGTCAGAAACGACGTCATGGCCGCGATGCCCGAGCCGCGAAAGGCAGCCCAGGCGATCGGCCCACCGAGGAACGCGGCGGACAGGAACACGGCGGGGATCGCGAGAAAGCCCCGGAAGCCGGTCTTCCATCGGTTCTGGCGGACCGGCGGCTCCACCACGAGGTCGATCGGATAGGCCTCGGTCTTGCTGCCTACGAAGAACGGCGGGAACGGGTTGCCGGCCAGCAGGAGATACGCCTCGACGTGCGTCGCATAGCGGATGTAGCCGGCGAGGAAGTCGTGGAGCCCTTGCGGCGACTGGCCCTTGATGAGCGTTGCGAACCAGTTGATGACCGTGATGACGAACGCGACGATGCTCCAGAGCCCGAGCCAAAACAGGTGGGGGATGGAGAGCAGCAGCCGGAAGAAGACCGTCAGCCTCGAGCGGTGAAGGTCGTCCGTCACGACGAGACGGATCGGATGCGCCGTCGGCCGGCTCGCCATGGCTGCGAGCCTATCGCCCTTCTTTCTTCGTCTGGTCGATTGCGTCCTTCTCGCGGCGCGACAATCCGCTTCCAGCGGAGCGTGCGCGCGATGAGCAACAGCGCAATCAGCCCGGCCGCGACGGTGACGATCGTCGTCGCCACGTACATGCCGACGCTGAAGCTCACAAGCGATGCCCTCCGACGGTCGTGTCCCTGAAGGCGTAGAGGAGAAAGCCCTGCTGCGTCCCGATCCCGCCTGGGGTGAACGGCAAGAGCGTCGACAGGCTCTGGACGGCGAGGACGAGGCGACGTTGCGCGCCGTCGTGGGCACGTCGAACGCATCGAGGAAGAACCACACGCCGGCGATGCGGCAGACCCACGAGAGCGCCTGCCAGGAGACGACCTCCAGGAAGTACCGTCGCGGCTCGTAGAGGATCGCGAAGCCGTGCCGCACCTGGTCCTTGAAGTCCTTCACGCGGCGTGACCAAATGAGGACGAGCAGGATGATGACCGTGAGCCAGACCGTCGCGACGATGAGGCCGGTCGCGGGTGATCGATCGGCCAGCTCCAGTCGATCGACGGCAGGTCGCCGATGGCATCGAAGCCTGGCAAGACGCCCGGCGAACACGCCCAGACGAGGATGACCGTCGCGACGACCAAGTCGAAGATCGTCTCCACGATCAGCGTCGGCGTCAGGGTCGTGTATGTCGTGCCCTGTAACCTCGTGCTTCACGAGCACGAGCTTCACCGACATCGCCGGCCCGGGCGGGCGTGATCGCGTTCACTCCGTCCCTGCGAAGTACGCGCCGGTCACGTGACCCAGCGAGACCGATGTCTCCGGGTAGGCGGCGGCGATGATCGATCGCCATGCGATCGCACGAAAGAAGAGCCGCGCGAGCTGTAGCCCGCAGGCGATCGCCAAGGGCGTCCACTCGACGTCGGCCAGCTGCTCGAAGAACGTCTGGATCGCATCGAGACTTCACCCATCTCGCCGCGAACCTTAGGCGCGAGGGTCGAAATTAAACGTCTCTAGACTCTCGCCATGCAAGCGGACGAGTACCTCGATCTCAAGCTCGGCGACTTCCTGGAGCGGCTCGGCTCCGGCAAGCCGACGCCGGGCGGCGGCTCTGCGTCGGCGTTGACGGTCGCGTTCGCTGCTGGCCTCGTCGTGATGGTCGCCAGGCGCTCTGCGGAGTCGTGGGAGGACTCGGCGGGGATCGCCGCGCAGGCGCTCGCGCTCCAGGCGAGGGCTGCGCCACTCGCGCTCGCCGATGCACAGGTCTGGGAGGAGGCCCTGGAGGCGCTCGCCGCCGTGCGTGAAGAGGCCGTGACGCCGAACGGAAACCTCGAGGAGAAGCTCGATCTCTCCACGGCCGTTCCTCTGCAGATCGCGGAGACGGCCGCCGACACAGCATCGCTTGCCGCCCTCGCGGCCGAGCTGGGGGACGGGACGTACCGGGCGGACGCCGCGGCTGCGGCCGTACTGGCCGCCGCCAGCGCGCAGGCGGCGGCACATCTCGTCGCAGTCAACCTCACGGTGAAGGAAGGCGACCGGCGGCTCGTCCGCGCCCGCGCGAGCGCAGAACAAGCAGCAGCTGCAGCGGCGCGTGCTCTCGACTCCGCGCGATGATCGGTGTTTGATGAGCACGATGGCCATTGCACTCAGCGACGCCGAGCTCGTCCAGCGCTGCCGAGCCGGCGATCTCGACGCCTGGAACCAGCTCGTCGAGCGGTTCTCGCGCTACGTCTATGCGATCTGCACGCAGGGGTTCCGCTTGCCCCAGTCGGATGCGGAGGACGTCTTCCAGGAAGTGTTCACGCGTGTGTACACCCGGCTCGACACGTTGCGCGACGACAGCGCACTGCGCCCGTGGATCGGACAGCTCACGCGGCGTCTGTGCATGGACACGATCGCGGCGTCAGGCCGGATGCAGCCCGCGGCGCACATCGAGCCCGACGGCCGGGAGCGAACCCTCGACGAAGTGGAGGAGGCATTCGTCGTGCGCGAGGCGCTGGCAGAGCTCTCCGAGCCCTGCCAGGAGATGCTCGACCGCTTCTTCGCTCGCGACGAGAGCTATCGGACGATCTCGAGTGAGCTCGATCTCCCGTCTGGCACGATCGCCAGCCGCATCTCCCGTTGCCTGCGGCAGCTCAGACAACAGCTCGAGGGGAAGAAATGATGTCCCCCGACGGTCTAGGAGATAGATGACGAGCGCCTATCACGAAGAGCGTGTCGCTCTCCTTCTCCGGCTCCTGCGCCCTGCGCCCGTAGGTTGGGTGCAGGCTGCGCAGGAGCTCCCTGCAGCGCGCCGCACGATGGACGAGATCGTCGCGCGCGCCGAGGCCGACGCGGCATTCCAGGCTGCGCTCGTCGCCGATCTCGAGGCCGCGCTCGCACAGGAGGGCTACGAACCTTCGCGGCCGCTGCTCGATGAGCTGCGCAAGCTCTACCCCGACAGCCTGAATTCTTTCTAGCATCCGTCCCATGACGGACGATGTTGTCCTCCACGAGGCACAGCCGCGCACCGGCCCGCTTCCCGCATGGAGCCTGCCGAGGGATGCGGAAGACGAGATCGCGCTGCCGACCGAGTGGCCCGAACGGGTCACGCGCGCGTGGGCGTGGGGCGGCGCGACGGGCAAGGGCGTGAGCGTGTGCATCCTCGACTCCGGCGTCGAAGACGGTCATCCGCTCGTCGGCAAGCTCGAGCGTGCGGTATCGGTTTCGGTCGACGACGACGAGAACCCGATCATCGAAGAGGACACGGCAGGCGACTCGTGCGGTCACGGGACCGCCTGCGCCGGCATCGTCCGCTCGATCGCGCCCGAGTGCGACCTCTACAGCGTTCGCGTGCTCGGCGCCGGGTTCACGGGCTCGGGCCCAGTGCTGCTCGCGGGGCTGCGCTACGCCGTCGAGCAGGGCTACGACCTCATCAACATGAGCCTGTCGACCACGAAGAAGCAGTTCGGGACGCTGCTGCACGACATTGCCGACAACGCGTACTTCCGAAAGAGCATGCTCGTCGCCGCTGCGCACAACATGCCCGTGGAGAGCTATCCATGGAAGTTCTCGTCGGTGATCTCGGTCGGCAGCCACGAGCAAGAGGACCCGATGGCGTTCTTCTACAACCCGAACCCGCCGGTCGAGTTCTTCGGCCGGGGCGTCGGCGTCGAGGTCGCCTGGCCGGGCGGATCGAAGATCAAGGCGTCCGGCAACAGCTTCGCCACGCCGCACATCGCCGGCATCAGCGCCCTCATTCTGTCCAAGCATCCCGAGCTGATCCCGTTCCAGCTCAAGAGCGTTCTCTTCCTGACGGCGACGAACGTCGCGGGTGACGCATGAACGAGGGAGAGCTCCGCGCCGCGGTCGCCGCGGGCGTCATCGGCTCGACAGGAGTCGTTCCGCGGCCTGCTGACGGCGATCACGGAGGTGGCGCGCGGGATCTTCGGCGCCACCGCGTCGTCGATCCTTCTGCTCGACGAGGAGACGGACGAGCTCGTGTTCGAGGCTGTCGCCGGCTACGGCGAGGACATGCTGATCGGTCTGCGCTTCCCCTCCGACACGGGCATCGCGGGCTGGGTGCTTTCCACGCGTACGCCGCTCATTCTCGACGACGTCCAGAACGACCCCCGCTTCGCCAAGGACTTCGCGGCCGACACGGGGTACGTCCCGCAGGGGTTGATGGCCGTGCCGCTGCTCCACGACGAGCGGGCCCTTGGCGTGCTCGAGGTGCTCGACAGGCCGGCGCAATCGACGTTCTCGCTCCAGGAGATGGAGCTACTCGGACTCTTCGCGAATCAGTCGGCGATCGCGCTCGACCTGCTCGGCCGCGCGCGCCACGCTGAGGCGGTGCTCAACTCCGGCGAGGGTGAGTTGGCGGTCGTGGCGAGGCTGGCCGCGACTGTCGCGGCGCTCGAGGACCAACGGCGCGAGGCAGCCCTGCGCTTGCTCGGCGATCTCGCCGACACGCTGGGCGACTGAGGCTCGGTCCAAAGAAAGGGCCCGGGTCAGGCCCGGGCCCCGAAGCTTCGGTTACGCGAGTTGCTACTGAGCCTCCTGGGCCTCCTGAGCCTCAGCGGCCTCGGCGACTTCCTCCAAAGCGTGAGCCTCGACGTCGTCGTCCTTTGCGGCCTGAGCCTCCTGAGCCTCCTGAGCCTCGCTCATTTCCTCTGCCATCACTGCCCTCCTCTCGCCTCTAGCGTGACCCTGCACCCTGCACCCCTCAAGACGGGGAGCAGCGACGGAATCTTCCCTACTTCTCCACCAATTTGCAAGCCCTCTGTGAGATGCTGCGCAGCTCATGGGGGGCCTCGGGGCACACCTGCGCGAGTCGGGCCGCTCGTTCGCGGCCGTTTTTCGCAGCCCCGGTTTGCGCCGCCTACAGGGTGCGTGGTCGGCAGTTGCGCTCGGCCACTGGGGTCTCTTGGTCGCAGTCTCCGTCTACGCCTACGCCCAGGATGGCGAAAAGGCAGTCGGCATCGTCTTCCTCCTCCGGCTCGTCCCAGCGGGGTTGCTCGCGCCGTTCGTCGGCGTCCTGGGGGACCGGTACCGGCGAGAGCTCGTGCTGTTCGTGTCGGCGCTCCTTCGCTGCGGGCTCTGTGCCGGCGCCGCCGTCGCTGTCGCCATGGATGGGCCGTCGGTGCTCGTCTACGCCCTGGCCATCCTCACGTCGATCGCCAACGCGCCGTACAAGTCCGCCCAACAGGCGATCATGCCGACGCTGGCGGCCACGCCCAATGAGCTGACGGCGACGAACGCGGTCTCGAGCACCGTCGAGAGCCTTGCGTTCTTCCTGGGGCCTGCCCTCGCCGGTGTGCTCCTGGCGCTGAGTGGCACCGATGTCGTCTTCGCGGTCGCGGCTGCGATGTTCGGCGCCGCTTCCCTCGTGCTGCTGCGGCTGCACGCACCGAGGTCCGAGGCGGCGAAAGAGGTGCAGGCGTCGACGATCTTCAGCGAGTGCATCGCGGGATTCCGCGTCGTCTTCAAGCACCGCCAGCTGCGCGTGCTGATGGGCCTGTTCACGGCGCAGACGCTCATCGCCGGCCTGATGCTCGTCTTCCTCGTCGTGGTCGCGATCGAGCTGCTCGACATCGGCGAGTCCGGGGTCGGGTGGCTCAACTCCGCGTTCGGTGTAGGGGCACTGGTCGGCGCGCTCGGCGCGCTCGGGCTGACCGGCGCCAAGCGCCTCAGCCCCGGCTTCCTGGTCGGCCTCCTGCTATGGGGACTTCCGCTCGTCGTGCTCGGACTGTGGTCGCCGGTGATCATCGCGTTCGTCCTGTTCGCGATCATGGGCGCCGGCAACTCCCTCGTGGACGTCGCGGGCTACACGCTCGTGCAGCGTGCCGTCCCCGACGAGGTGCTCGCCAGGGTGTTCGGTGTCCTCCAGTTCTTCCTGCTCAGCGCGCTCGGCATCGGTGGCCTGCTCGCGCCGATCCTCACCGACATCTTCGGCCTCGAGAACGCGCTCATCATCAGCGGGCTGTTCCTGCCGGTGCTCGTGGCACTGTTCGGCCGCACGGTGGCGAAGATCGACGCCGAGGCGGCCGCGCCCGAGGCGCAGGAGCTGCGGCTGCTCACGGGCGTGCCGATCTTCGCACCGCTGCCGGGCACCGCTCTCGAGCACATCGCAGGACGCCTCGTCCCGCTGCGCGTCGAGCCGGAGACGGTCATCCTCCGCGAAGGCGACGCCGGCGACCGCTTCTACGTCATCGTCGAGGGAGAGGTGGAGGTCAGCGTCGAGGGCAAGACCGTCGCTGCGCAGGGCCCGGGCGGGTACTTCGGGGAGATCGCACTGCTCAAGGACGTGCCTCGCACCGCGACCGTCAAGGCGAAGACGCCGGTCGTCCTCTACGCGCTCGAGCGGGAGGACTTCCTGGCGACCGTGACCGGCCACGCGCCAAGCGCGAAGGCGGCCGAGACCGTCGTCGCGTCGCGCCTCTCGGACCTAACGACGGCGGTCGGCTCGCCGATCTCCTCGTAGGCTGCGGGGCTAGGATTCGAACCTAGATACCACGGTCCAGAGCCGTGTGTCCTGCCGTTAGACGACCCCGCAACGGCAGACCGATTCTAGCCTCCGACTAGGTTTCGAGCCGGTAGATGGGCACGAGGCGCGTCTCGGCCTCGGTGTCGATGTGCGCGACCACCTCGACGTACGGCTCGAGGCCGGAGCCGCGCAGCTTCTCCTTCAGCAAGCCGTCCACCTGGTAGATGCCCGAGGAGTTGTTCATCGTGATCTCGATCAGCACCGGCTTCTCTTCGCCGTCGAGGATGGAGACCTTGTCGACCGCCGCCGCCGAGAGCGAGTGCATCGACACCTGGCCGGCGGCGAACGGGATGCGCGAGCGGCCCTTCGCCATGTCGAGCGCGTCCGCGACGCGGAGGATGCCCGCCTCGAGCGTCAGCGGCCGGCCTGATGCGCGATGGCTCGTGATCTCGTGCAGCACCTCGGACACCATCACCGTCAGCTCCGGCTCCTCGTAGCTCGGCTCGAGCAGTTCGCGCGCCTTGCGCGCTGCGAGGAAGAGGCTGAAGTCCTCGTGGTTGTCCCGGTGCACCGACATGCCCGTGTCGTGCAGCAGCGCTCCCAGCAGCAGCGCGATCTCGGCGTCGTCGGGCTCGAGGCCGTAGTCGTCGACGATCGAAGGCTCGATGCCGTGTTTCGTGAGCTGGCGCAGGAGCTTGAGGGCGATGTTGGCGACGATCTGAATGTGCACCCAGGAGTGGTCGTTGATCTGCAGGCGCGCGATCGCGTTGACGTTCGAGACGTGCCAGAGGGCCTTCAGCTCGGTGTCGGCATTCACGCGCTCGAGGACGGCGCGCAGCTTCCGGTTGCCCCTTGCCGGCACGCGGATTCGCATCTGCGCGACCGCCTGCGCCGGTGTCATGCGGGCCTCGCGTTCGAGCTCCGCAGCCGGCGGCGCGTCGTCGATGATCAGCTCTTCGGGCTCCTTTTGATCGGGCACGAGCACAGCGTACGCGCATAATCCGGGCATGGACGGAAGCGGCAGGCTCGTCGTCGCCATCACCGGCGCTTCGGGATCGATCTACGGCATCCGGCTGCTGGAGCTGCTCCGCGAGCGCGGCGAAGTGGAGACGCACCTCGTGGTCAGTCCCGCCGGGCGTCGGACGCTCGTTCACGAGACCGATTACTCGGCGTCGGACGTCGAAGAGCTCGCGGACGTCGTCTACGGCTACCGCGACATCGGCGCGCCGCTGGCGAGCGGCTCGTTCGCCACGCTGGGCATGGTCGTCTGCCCGTGCTCGATCCGCACGCTGTCGGCGCTTGCCAACTCGACGTCGGACAACCTCATCACGCGGGCCGGGGACGTTGCGCTGAAGGAAGGCCGTCCGCTTGTCGCCGTGCTGCGGGAGACGCCGCTCCACCTCGGCCACCTGCGGCTGGCCGCGCAATTGAGCGAGATCGGCGGCGTCGTGATGCCGCCCGTGCCTGCCTTCTACACGCGGCCGCAGACCGTTGCCGACGTCGTGGACGACACGGTCGGGCGCGTTCTCCAACGGCTGGGTCTCGCGCTCCCGGGTCTCGTCGAGGAGTGGCCGGGCGACGTCGTGCGCGACGATTCGTAGCTAGGCGACCGCGGCCCAGTCGCCGTAGAGCGACATGTAGAGCCCGCGCCGCGCGAGCAGCTCCTCGTGCGTGCCCTGCTCCACGATGCGCCCGTGCTCGAGCACGACGATGCAGTCGGCACGGCGGATCGTCGACAGCCGGTGCGCGATCACGAAGGCGGTCCGGCCGACGAGCAGCCGCCGCAGTGCGAGCTCGATCTTCTGCTCGGTGCCGATGTCGACGGACGAGGTCGCCTCGTCGAGGATGAGGATGCGAGGATCGGCCAGCAGCGCGCGTGCGAAGGCGACGAGCTGCCGCTGGCCGAGCGAGAGGCGCACGCCGCGCTCGCCGAGCTGCGTCTCGTAGCCGTCCTCCAGCTCTCGCGCGAACACGTCGGCGCCCACAGCCTGTGCGGCCGCGATCACGTCCTCGGGCGACGCGTCGGGCCGGGCGAAGGCGATGTTCTCGCGCAGCGTGCCGGCAAACAGGAATCCCTCCTGCGGCACGATCCCGAGCTGCGAGCGCAGCGACGCCTGTGTCACCTGGCTGATGTCGTGGCCGTCGATTGTGATCCGGCCCTCACGCGGGTCGTAGAACCGGGCGAGGAGCTTCGCGATCGTCGACTTGCCGGCTCCCGTGTGGCCGACGAGGGCGACCGTCGTGCCCGATGGAACATCGAGGTCGAGCCCATGGATGACCTCAGGCCCATCGCCGTAGCCGAATCGGACCTCCTCGAAGCGGACATGCCCTGTGATGTGCGGGAGGGGCTGGGCGCCGGGAACGTCGACCACCTCGGGCTCCTCCTCCAGCACTTCCATGATCTTGTCGAGCGCGGCCGTCGCCGAGAGGTACGTGTTGTAGAACTGCGACAGGTCCTGCACCGGGTCGAAGAAGTTCGCGAGGTAGCCGATGAATGCGAACAGCGTTCCGACGGTCATGTCGCCGCCCGAGACGAGGTAGCCGCCGAAGCCGAGCACGATGGCGGTGGCGGCGCTCGACAGGAAGTCGACGGTTGGGAAGTACACGCCGCTCAACACCACCGTGCGGTGGTTCGCCTGGCGGTAGTTCGCGTTGACGTCGCGGAAGTTCGTCATCGCGGGGTCCTCGCGCGTGAACGACTGGAGGACGCGCATGCCCGCGATGTCCTCGGCCAGCGTCGCCGTCACGAGGCCGAGGCGCTCGCGCACGGCGCGGTAGGCGATCGTCGAGCGGGAGCGGAACATCGCGGTGGCGATGATGAGCGCTGGCATCACCGTGAGCGTGGCGAGCGCGAGCCGCCAGTCGAGGAAGAAGAGGATGACGACCGAGCCCAGGAGCAGGAGCGTGTTCTTGAGAAGTGACGTGACGCCCTCCGTGACGAGCTGGTCGAGCGCATCGACGTCGTTCGTCAGCCGGCTGATGATGACGCCGGCGCGATTGCGCTCGTAGTAGCCGAGCGAGAGGCGCTGGAGATGCCGGAAAAGGCCGTTGCGGAGGTCGGCGAGAACGCGCTCTCCTGTCCAGCCTGTGAAGTACGTCTGCGCGGCGTTCGCGCCGAGATAGACGAGGCCGGTGGCGACGAACGCTCCGACGATCCAACCGAGCGCCGTGAGGTCGCCCTTCGCGATTCCGTCGTCGATGGCGAGCTTCGCAAGATAGGGCGGGGCCAGGGCTGCGAACGTCGAGAGGAGCAGGAAGCCGAGCGCGAACGCGACGCGGCCCTTGTACGGCTTGGCGAGCCGGGCGAGCGCAGCCAGGCGTCGCTGCGTACGCTTCCACGAGTGGCCGGCCGCGGGCGCCTGGCCTCGTTCGACCGTTAGGTGGGAGCCGGGCTGCCAGACTCTCATGCCGACACCGCCGCGGCCGATTCGACACCTTTAGCCTGGGAAGACCCCACCTCCCCGACCCACGGCGTGAGCCTAGCGAGGAAATCCCGGCGCGTCTGCGCCGGTATTGCGCCAAGTTCGTTCCAGTGCCTGCAGCTCACGCCGTCGCCTCCACTCGTCGCTCGGCTTCGCCTCGCTCCCGTGGGGGAAACCCTGTTTCCCCCACGAACCCCCTTCTCGCCGGCCGCGCGGGGCTGAGCGCGGCCGGCGTGGCGGGAAACCTCCCGGTTTCCCGCACCCTTCCCCACGCGTGGAGGCGACGGCTCACGCCGTAGCCTCCACGCGTGCCGCGAACTCCGCTTCGAGCAGCCCGTGGTCGTACATCTCGCGGTACACCGGGCTCTCGTCGATGAGCACCTCGTGCGTGCCGCGGGCCGCAACGCGCCCGCCGTCGAGCACGATGATCTCATCGGCGAGGGCGATCGTCGACAGCCGGTGCGCGATGATGATCGTCGTCCGGCCCTTCATCGCCTCGCGGAGACCGAGACGGATCCTCGCCTCTGTCGTCGCATCGACCGAGGCAGTCGCGTCGTCGAGGATGAGGATCCGTGGGTCGATCGCGAGCGCACGCGCGATGGCGATGCGCTGACGCTGACCGCCCGAGAGCGTGATGCCGCGTTCGCCGACGAGCGTGTCGTACCCCTGAGGCAGTTGCTCGACGAACTCGTGGGCCTGCGCCGCGCGCGAGGCAGCGACGATCTCTTCCTCGGTGGCGTCCGGCCGACCGAAGGCGATGTTCTCGCGCACGGTCGCGGAGAAGAGGAACGGGTCCTGCCCGATGACGCCGATCGCGCTGCGAAGTGAGTCGAGCCGCACGTCGCGGACGTCGACGCCGTCGACCGTTACTCGTCCATCCGTCACGTCGTAGAACCGGGGAACGAGCGAAGCGAGCGACGTCTTGCCCGAGCCCGTGTGCCCGATGAGCGCAACCGTGCGCCCGGGCTCGAGCTCCAGGTCGATCTCGTGCAGTACCGGCCGCTCCGGGTCGTAGCCGAACGTCACGTCCTGGAAGCGGACGAGCCCGCGGCCGTGTGGCAGCTCGCCGGCGCCCTCGGCGGTCACGATCTCCTCCGGCTCGTCGATCACCTGGAAGATCCGCTCGCCGGACGCCGTTGCGCGCTGCGCCTGGCCGATCCACATGCCGAGCATCCGCAGCGGCATCACGAGCATCAGCACGAGCACGTTGAACTGGATGAACGCGCCCAGGGACAGCGACCCGTTCACGACCATGCGCCCGCCGACGAGCAGCACCGCCGCCTGGGCGAGCAGCGGCAGGAAGGCCATCATCGGCACGTAGATGGAGCGCTGCTTGTTCGCCTTGACCGTCTGGCGGAACACCGCCTCCGACGAGTCGGCGAACCGCTCGCGCTCGCGCTCCTCCTGGGCGAACGACTTCACGACATGGACGCCGACGATGTTCTCCTCGGACACCGTCGCCACATCCGCCATCTTCTGTTGCACCTCGCGCAGCACCGGATGCGACACGTGGCTGTACCGGTAGGCGAGCGCGATCAGCACGGGCATGATCCAGAGCGCGACGAGCGCGAGCTGCCAGTTGACGATGAACAGCACGCTCGTCACGACGACGACGGTGACGATGTGCTGGAAGAAGAAGATCAGCCCGTAGCCGAGGAAGAAGCGCACCGACTGGAGATCGACGGTCGCCCTCGACATGAGCTGGCCCGTTTGGTTGCGGTCGAAGTATCCGAACGACTGCCGCACGAGCTTCGCGTACAGCGCATTGCGCATGTCGAACTCGACGCCGAGCGCCTGCCTGCCCGCAATCAGCCGCCGGCCGAGCATGAGCGCGGACTTCGCGAAGCCGACGGCGAGCACGAGGAAGACGATGAGCCAGAGCCCATCGAGCGTCCCGTCCTCGAGCGGCCCGTTGATCGCCGCGCGGATGAGGAACGTGATCGCGATCGCCGCCAGCTGCGACCCGACGGCGAGCAGCGACGACACGACGAGCGACCACTTGTACGGGCGCAGGAACTCGAGCAGGCGCTTGAAGGTCGTGCGATGTCGCGGTGCGTCGGGCACCTTCGAAATCTAGTCGTCGGCCGACTTGTCAGACTTCGCCCGTGCCGCCCGAGACTCGATACGCGCAGAGCGAGGACGTCTCGATCGCCTACCAAGTCGTGGGCGAGGGGGTGGGCGGCTCGGGCATCGAGTTCGACGAGCGCGGGACCGCCGAGCTGAAGGGCGTGCCGGGAGAATGGCGGCTATACGCCGTCCGAAGCTAAGGAGGAGAGATGGGTTACACGATGTGCGACACCGAAGAGGTCGAGCCGGTCAACGGGGTATTCCGGCCGATTCGCCGCGCGCTGGGCGTCACCGCGTTCGGCATCAACCAGGAGGAGCTGCCGCCGAACGGAGACGGTTATCCCGATCACGACCACGCCGAGGACGGTCAGGAAGAGGTCTTCTACGTCCTCGCAGGCGCGGGGAAGATGGTCGTCGACGGCGAGGACGTCGAGCTCAAGCCGGGCCGCTACGTCTTCGTCGAGCCGGGATCGAAGCGAAAGATCCTCCCCGGCAACGAGGGCCTCAGGATGATCTGTGTGGGGTCGCCTCCGGGGGCGTACCACGTGCGCGAGGGCTAGTTCAGGCGGGCGAGCTCGTCGAGTACGAGCCCTGCGGCGACCTCCAGTCGCGCGCGGTTCTCGCGGTCGTTCAGCCAACCTGATGCTCCGGAAGGGTGGGGGAGAGGGATCGCGGTAGCGTCGCCGAGCTCGTAACGCCGGCCGATCGCGTCCGTGAGGCGGCGGATGCCGAGCAGGTCGCGCGCCGCGAGCCCGCCCACGGTAACGACGAGCTGAGGCCGGAGGAGGCGAGTCTCGTGCTCACGCCAGAAGGCGCAGAGCTCCCGCTCGCGTGGAGTCGGCGTGCGATCGCCGCGTCCTCCGGGCGAGCGGCCCGGATAGCAGCGGGTGACGGACGCGCAGTAGAACGTCGCGTAGAACGCCTGCTCGTCCATGGCCAGCCAGGCTCGCAGCGTCCGTCCTGCCCGCCCGCGCCACGGCCGCAGCTCGGCGCCCTCGGCGGTGCCCGGCGCCTGGCCGCACAGGTACGCCCGCTGTCCGGCGTGTCCCTCGAAGACAGGGAGCGACTCCAGGGGGAAGCCTGCCTCTGCACACGCCCGGCAGCGGCGGTTGTCGCGCTGGAGCGACGGCAAGGAGCGGTAGTACGAGCGACGCTTCAAGGCGAGGAGACGACGACGAACCAGCTGCCGGCGAACAACGTGTGACCGCCGCCGAGCTCCGCAAGGAGCGTTTCGGGCGCGAAGAAGCGTTTGTAGACGGGCCACACCGAACCATCGCCGACACTGCGTTGCTGCCACTCGGCTCGTTCGTGATTCGGTCGTACCGCTGCATCGGCTACGACGAGCTCCGGCGCTACACGGCGCGCTTCCGTCAAAAACCGCAACCGCTCGGGCTCTTCGAGATGGCCGTAGAAGTGGCCGGTGAAGATGCGGTCGAACGACGAATCGCCGAAAGGAAGCTCGA
The DNA here is from genome assembly GCA_963830835.1 of uncultured Actinomycetes bacterium. Taxonomy (GTDB): domain Bacteria; phylum Actinomycetota; class Thermoleophilia; order Gaiellales; family Gaiellaceae; genus PALSA-612. Next base: position 149,563 of record CAWHNJ010000020.1, read on the forward strand.
GCGCGTCGCCTCTGACGTAGCTCGCGCCTTGGCGCTGCCTCTCGCGCGATCCCCAGCATCCGCTCGCTCCAGTCGAGGCCCGTGACGTCGCCCGCCAGATGGCGTGTCAGGAATCCGGTGCCGCAGGCGACGTCGAGCGTTCGGGCAGGAAGCAATGCGGCGACAACGCGCTCGATATCGGCCACCTCGGCGAGGAAACGCTCTCGCTCGTCGCCCTCGTAGTAGATCCCGTCGTACCACTCGTCGTACTCCGGGGCACGCAGGTCGTAGTACTCCTTCACCGTTCCTAGAGTACGGCGCGTGGCTAGACCGCTCGAAGCCGTCCCGAACTTCTCGGAGGGGCGCTCGGAGGAGACGATCGCCGCGCTCGGCGATGCACTGTCGCGTCATGCCCAGCTCCTCGACGTCCATGTGGATCGCGACCACAACCGGTCCGTCTTCACGGTCGCTGGATCTCGTGCGGATCTCGTCCAGGCACTCGTCGACGGGGTCGCAGCCGCAAGCGAGCGGATCGATCTTCGCCGCCACGGCGGCGTTCACCCTCGCGTGGGAGCGGCCGACGTCGTGCCGGTGGTCGCCGTGTGGCCCGAGCAACTCGATGCGGCGAAGAGCGCCGCGCTTGCGGTCGCAGACCGGGTCGGGGACGAGCTCGAGCTGCCCGTCTTCCTCTACGGAGAGCTCGCGCCCGGCGTGAGGCCTGCGCTGGTCCGGCGTGGCGGGCCGGCCGAGCTCCAGCGGCGGATCGACGCGGGCGAGGTCCTGCCTGACCGGGGACCGCGTCGGCTCGATCCGCGCGCCGGTTGCGTGCTCGTCGGCGCGCGCCGGCCGCTGATCGCCTTCAACGTCGACCTCGCCACCGACGACGTCGAGGTGGCCCAGTCCATCGCGGCGGTGATCCGTGAGACGGGCCGAGGCTTTCGCGGCGTGCGCGCACTGGGCTTTCCGCTCGCGAGTCGCGGGCTCGTCCAGGTGTCGATGAACGTCGAGGACTGGCGGGCGTCGCCGCTCGACGAGATCGTCGCCCGCATCGAAGCCGAAGCCCGCGCGCGGGGCGTCGACGTTGCGGGGTCCGAGCTCGTGGGCCTCATGCCCGAGGGCGCCGCGCAACCCGGTGCGGCAGCGCTCCGGCTGGCGAGCCTTGACGAGACGCACCTCCTCGAGCCGAGGCTGTCTAGACTCGACACGTGACGGCAACGGTCGTCTTGTCGGGCGAGGAGCTGACGGTGTCAGACGTCTGGGCGGCGGCCGTCGATAGGACGCCGGCGGCGATCTCGGACGTCGCACGCGATCGAATGCGGGCCGCGCGCGACGTCGTGACCCGCGCCGCACACGGCGAGCGCGAGCATACGTACGGCATCAACACGGGCTTCGGACGATTCGTCTCCAAGACGATTCCGGTCGAGCAGACGGAGGAGCTTCAGCTCCGTCTCTTGCGAAGCCACGCCTGCGGGGTGGGGGAGCGGTATCCGGCCGAGGTTGTGCGGGCGGCGATGCTGTTGCGCGCGAACGCGCTCGCCAAGGGCAACTCCGGCGCCCGAGTAGAGGTCGTAGAGCTGCTCGTCGAATGCCTGAACCGCGGTGTGGTTCCCGTCGTGCCGAGCCGCGGCTCCGTGGGCGCGAGCGGCGATCTGGCACCGCTTGCGCATCTCGCGCTGCCGCTCGTCGGTGAAGGCGAGGCGTGGGTCGAGGACCGGCTCCTGAGCGGCAGCGAGGCACTCGCCGAGGTGGGACTCGAGCCCGTCGTGTTGCACGCGAAGGAGGGTCTGTCGCTCGTCAACGGCACGCAGTTCATGGCAGCGGTCGGCGCGCTCGGGCTCGTGCGCGCACGACGGCTCCAGGCAGCTGCCGATCTCGCGTGCGCCATGGCCGTCGAGGCGCTCAACGGGACGCGGACGAGCTTCCTGCCCCAGATTCACGCACTGCGACCGTTCCGCGGCCAGCAGGCCTCCGCAGCAAATCTCCTGCGGCTGGTCGAAGGGTCGGCCATCATCGAGGCGCACCGCTGGTGCGACAAGGTTCAGGATCCCTACTCCCTGCGCTGCGCGCCGCAGGTGCACGGAGCGGTACGCGATCTACTCGACTATGTCGATTACGTCGTCTCGACGGAGCTCAACGCTGCCACGGACAATCCGCTCGTGCTGGTCGACGACGAGCTGCTCGTCTCGAACGGAAACTTCCACGGCGAGCCGGTCGCGTTCGCGCTCGACGCGCTCGCGATGGCCGTGTCCGAGCTTGCCTCGATCTCCGAGCGACGAACGGAACGCATGGTGAACCCGACGCTGTCGGAAGGGCTTCCTGCGTTCCTGACCGTGGACGGCGGCCTCAACTCCGGCTTCATGATCCCGCAGTACGTGTCGGCCGCTCTTGTCAGCGAGAACAAGGTGCTTGCCCACCCCGCGAGCGTGGACTCGATCCCCACGAGCGCAGGTCAGGAGGATCATGTGTCGATGGGCAACACGGCCGGGCTCAAGGCGTGGCAAGTGCTGGCGAATGCGGAGCGCGTGCTCGCGATCGAGCTGCTCGCGGGTGCGCAGGCGGTGGAGTTCCACGCGCCGCTCGAGCCCGGCGCCGGTGTCGCCGCGACGCGGCGGTTCGTGCGCACGCACTCGCCGCGGCTCGAGGAGGACCGGTCGCTGTCCGCCGACATCGAGGCGATGGCGGCTGCAATTCGAGACGGTTCCCTCGCGGCGGCCGTCGAGGAAGAGGTCGGAGCGCTGGCGTGACGGTTGCGGGATCCGTCGAGGCCCTCGTCGACGCGCTCTGCGGCGACCTGACACGCGTTCGCGCCCCCCGCGGGACAGAGCTCAACGCGCGCTCCTGGCAGTCGGAGGCGCCGCTACGCATGCTCCTCAACAACCTCGATCCGGAGGTCGCCGAGCATCCGGAGTCGCTCGTCGTGTACGGCGGCTCGGGGCGGGCCGCGCGCGACCACGAAAGCTTGAAGGCGCTCGTCCGCACACTCCTGCGGCTCGGCGACGACGAGACGATGCTCGTGCAGAGCGGAAAGCCGGTCGGGGTGTTCCGGACACACGCCCAGGCGCCCCGTGTCCTCATTTCGAACGCGATGCTCGTTCCCCGCTGGGCGACGTGGGACGAGTTCCGGAGGCTCGAGGCGCTCGGGCTGACGATGTTCGGCCAGATGACTGCCGGTAGCTGGATCTACATCGGCACCCAGGGAATCCTCCAGGGCACGTACCAGACGTTCGCCGCCGCGGCGGAGCAGCACTTCGGCGAGGACAGCCTTCGTGGGAGGACGCTGTTGACCGCTGGACTGGGGGGCATGGGCGGGGCGCAGCCGCTGGCCGCGGCGCTCCTCGACGGCGCGATCCTCTGCGTGGAGGTCGACCCGTCGCGCATCGAGCGCCGGCTCCAGACCCACTACCTCGACGAGGCCACAGAGTCGATCGACGAGGCGGTTGCCCTCGTGCGCGCGGCCGCGGCCGACGGCCGGGGGCTCTCCGTCGGGCTGCTCGGGAACGCCGCCGACGTCGTTCCGGAGCTCGCACGGCGTGGCGAGCGCTTCGACCTCGTCACGGACCAGACGGCCGCCCACGACCCCCTCACCGGATATGTGCCGCAGGGGCTCGACGTGGAGCAGGCGAGCGCGCTGAGGACATCGGATCCGGAGGAGTACGTGACCAGGGCGAAGGCGTCGATCGCGGCCCATGTTCGCGGCCTGCTCGAGTACGTCCGGCAGGGCAGCTATGTTTTCGACTATGGCAACAATCTCCGAGGTGAGGCCCGTGAAGCCGGCGTAGAAGAGGCCTTCACATACCCGGGCTTCGTTCCCGCATACATCCGACCGCTGTTCTGCCGCGGGATTGGCCCGTTCCGCTGGGCGGCGCTATCGGGAGACGAGGCGGACATCTCCGCGATCGACGACGCCATGCGCGAGGCGTTTCCCGAGGACCTGGTGCTTCAGCGATGGCTCGCGCTCGCACCAGGGCGTATGGCGTTCCAGGGGCTGCCGGCGAGGATCTGCTGGCTTGGCTACGGCGACCGCGCGCGCGCCGGTCGTGCCATCAACGACCTCGTCCGTTCCGGCCGCGTGCGAGCCCCGGTGGCGATCGGGCGGGATCATCTCGATGCCGGATCCGTTGCGTCGCCGTACCGCGAGACGGAGTCGATGCGGGACGGCTCCGACGCGATCGCCGACTGGCCGATCCTGAACGCACTGCTCAACACCGCCGCCGGAGCGACGTGGGTCAGCGTCCACCATGGCGGTGGCGTCGGCATCGGCAATGCCATCCACGCCGGGATGGTCGTCGTCGCCGATGGCACGGACGACGCCGCCGAACGGCTGGAGCGGGTGCTGACGACCGACCCCGGCACCGGGGTCATGCGGCACGCCGATGCCGGATACGAGGACGCGGTCGCAGCCGCGCACGAGCACGACATCGATCTGCCGATGCTGCCGGGCGCGTGAGCCGCCTGCTCGTCCGCGACATCGCGCAGCTCGTGACACCGTCGGGCGACGACCCACCTCTCCGCGGCGCTCTGTTCGGCGACCTGACCGTGCTGGAGGACGCCTACGTGCTCACCGAAGCGTCTCGGATCGCGGCGGTGGGGCGCATGCGCGACCTCGGCCCGCTCGGTGACGACGTGGAGGAGGTCGACGCGCGTGGACGCTGTGCGATCCCTGGGCTCATCGACTGCCATACGCATGCCTGCTTTGCAGGCAACCGGGTCGAGGAGTTCTCGCTACGAGCGGCGGGAGCGACGTACGAGGAGCTGCACGCGGCCGGGGAAGGCATTCTCGCCACCGTGTCGGCGACGCGGGCGGCGGGCGAGGAAGCGCTCGCGGCCGCGGTGGCGCGTCACCGCGGGTGGATGCTCGCGCACGGCACGACGCACGTTCGAGGCGAAGTCGGGATACGGCCTCGACCGCGACACCGAGCTTGCATCGCTGCGCGCGATCGCAACCGCGGGTGGAGTGCCGACATTTCTCGGCGCGCACGCCGTTCCGCCCGAATTCGACGACGTGGACGAGTACGTGAACTGGGTCATCGCGGAAGTGCTTCCCGAGGCGGCGACCATCGCCGAGGCGGCTGACGTCTTTCTCGAACGCGGCGCCTTCGATCAAGTCCAGGCACGCCGCTATCTCGAGGCCGCGCGTGCCCTGGGGCTCGAGCTCCGCCTCCACGGCGACCAGTTCACCGAGGCGGGTGCGATCCCGCTCGCGATCGAGCTCGGCGCCCGGTCGGTCGACCACCTCGAGGCAACCGGGCTGAACGGTGTGCGTTCGCTGGCGCAGAGTGGCGTCACCGCGGTGCTGCTGCCGGCGAGCGCGCTCTTTCTCGACCGACCGATGCCGCCTGCCCGCGCGCTCGTCGAAGCGGGAGCCGCCGTTGCCCTGGCCACAGACTTCAACCCCGGGAGCGCGTTCTGCGAGAGCCTGCCGCTCGTGTGCTCACTCGCGTGCACGCAGCTCGGGCTGTCCCCGGCCCAGTCGCTCACGGCCTGCACGGTCAACGCCGCTCACGTCCTCGATCGCGCCGACAGAAAGGGACGTCTCGCTCCAGGCTTCGATGCCGACATCGTCTTGCTGGACGCGCCCGACTGGAGGTATCTCGCGTACCACCTCGGCGGCGACGTGGTGTCCGGCGTGATCGTCGGCGGGACGTCTCTAGACTAGGACCGTGGCCTCGAAGAAGCAGAAACGGCGGCGCGAGAAGGAGCGTCGACACGAATATGAGTACGTCTACGTCGACGACGAGGGCCGCGAGGTGGAGGTCGAGGGGTCCGCGCAGGAACGGAAGAACGGCAAGCAGCCGGCCGACAAGGCAGTGCTCAATCAGCGTGGCAGGAACGTCGATCCTCCCTCGTGGCGCCGGACGCTGCGGCGGGCGGCGATCTTCTTGCCGCTGATGTTCGTGATCCTCTATCTCCTGCGACCCAAGGGCTCGTCGGCCGGCTCGGTCATCTTCAGCGTGGCCCTGCTGATGGTGTTCTTCATCCCGTTCAGCTACTTCATGGACTCGCTGATGTACCGGTATGCGCTGCGGAGAGCCGAGAAGGCGCGCGGCTCCTCGACGGCGAAGTAGTGCCGCTCGCTGTCGACGGCTATGAGCTGGGCCCGATCGGGACGAACGGCTACGTCGTGCGCGCCGATGGCGCGGCGACCGAGGCTGTCGTCGTGGATCCCGGCGGCGGTGCAGCGGAGCTCCGGCTGGAGCTCGCGGGCATGGGTACGACGTGCGTGGCGATCTTCGTCACGCATACACACTGGGATCACCTCGGCGGCGTCGCGGATCTCGCCGAGGGAACGGGAGCGCCGGTATACGCACCCGCGCTCGAGCGGGACGTCCTCGAACGGCCGAACGACTACTACACCCAGCTGGGAGTGGCGATCCGCGGCTGGCAGCCCGAGCACGAGCTGGCCGGGGGAGAGACGGTCGAGGCGGCGGGCATCTCGTTCGAGGTCGTCCACGTCCCGGGCCACTCGCCGGGGCACCTCGCGTACTACGCAGACGGCGCGCTCTTCTCGGGTGACGTGCTGTTCGCGGGCTCCGTCGGCCGCACCGACCTGCCGCACAGCGACTGGGACACGCTCCTCGAGTCGATCAGGACGCTCGTCGAGCACTATCCACCGGAAACGGTGGTCTACTCCGGTCACGGCCCGCCGACTACGCTGGGCGACGAGCTCGCACGCAATCCATTCCTCGCGGAGCTGCGAAGCGGTGTTTGAGGCTCCTCGGGGCACGCACGACATCCTTCCCTCCGAGCAGCCCGCGTGGCGACGCGTGCTGGGGACAGCAGAAGACGTCTGCAGGCTGTACGGATACGAGCGCATCGACACGCCGGTCTTCGAGGACACCGAGGTCTTCGCGCGGACGTCCGGGGCGGGCTCGGACGTCGTCCAGAAGGAGATGTACACGTTCGAAGACCGTGGCGGCCGTTCGCTGACACTTCGCCCGGAGCCGACGGCGTCGATCGTGCGCGCGTACCTCGAGCACGGCATGCACCGCTTGCCGCAGCCCGCGAAGCTCTACACCGTCGGCCCGATGTACCGCTATTCGACCCCTCAGCGCGGCCGTTATCGGGAGTTCTGGCAGTTGTCGGTAGAGGCGATCGGCTCCGACGACGCGGCTCTCGATGCGGAGGTGATCCAGCTGTACGACGAGCTTCTGCGCCGGCTGGGTGTCAGCGGCTATGAGCTCCAGCTCAACTCGATCGGCGACCGCCAATGCCGGCCCGCGTACGTCGAGCGGCTCGAGGCCTGGCTGGACGAGCACGACCATGCGCTCGACGACGACGCCCGGCACAAGCGGCAGACCTCCGCGCTGCGCGTCTTCGACACGAAGAACCCCGATGTCCTCCGCGAGCTGGAAGCGGCTCCGACGATCGGCGAGTCGCTCTGCGACGCCTGTCGCGAGCACTTTGCCGCCGTCCGGCGACAGCTCGATGCCTACGGCGTCGCCTACCGCCTCGTGCCGACGCTCGTGCGTGGCCTCGACTACTACACTCGCTCGACGTTCGAGTTCGTCGACGAGGCGATCGGCGCTCAGTCGAGCATCGCCGGGGGCGGGCGCTACGACTACCTCGCCGAGGAGCTCGGGGGGAAGCCGACGCCCGGGATCGGCTTCGGTGCGGGAGTCGAGCGGCTGCTGCTGAGCCTCGGCGACGTCGAGGCCGGCGAGGACTGCGAGATCGATGTGTTCTTCGTCGTCGAGGACGATGCCGATCGGGCCCAGGTCCTGACGGCGATGATGGAGCTGCGCCGCGGAGGTGTAGCGGCCGATGCGGACTATGCCGGCCGCTCGCGCAAGGGTCAGCTCACGCAAGCGGGCCGTTTGCGGGCACGGGAGGTCGTCGTCGTGGACGGGGACACGGATCTCGCCGCGGTCGTCGAAAGGCTGCGCCCGTGACCTGGCGGGACCTCATGTGCGGCGACGTGCGGTCCGAGCACGTCGGGCAGCGGATGACGCTCGCCGGGTGGGCCCACCGGCGACGAGACCACGGCGGGCTCGTCTTCATCGACCTTCGCGACCGAGCAGGGCTCTGTCAGCTCGTGATCAATCCCGAGCATGCACTGGAGGCGGCAGCGGTCGCGCACGGCGTGCGCAACGAGTTCGTGCTCAGGGCCGAGGGCGAGGTGGTGGCGCGAGCTCCCGAGCTCGTGAACCCGAACCTCCCCACAGGAGAGGTGGAGCTCCGCGTCGAGAAGCTCGAGATCGTCTCCACGGCGCCGCCACTGCCGTTCCAGCTCGACGAGGAGGGCGTCGACGAGACGCTGCGACTCCGCTACCGGTGGCTCGACCTACGCCGCGACAAGCTTCAGCGCAACATCGGCCTGCGGGCGCAGATGGTGTCGATCATCCGGCGGGTGATGGAAGAGGCTGGCTTCCTGGATATCCAGACGCCGATCCTCTTCAAGCCGACCCCCGAGGGTGCGCGCGACTTCATCGTCCCGAGCAGGCTCCAGCCCGGTCGCTATTACGCGCTACCTCAGTCGCCGCAGATCCTCAAACAGCTGCTCGTGATCGCCGGGTTCGACCGGTATTACCAGATCGCTGTCTGCTTCCGCGACGAGGACCTGCGAGCGGACCGCGTGCAAGAGATCACTCAGCTGGACGTCGAGATGGCGTTCCCCGACGAGGAGTTCATCGTCGACCTCATGGAGCGCATGATCCACGCGGTCTGGCGAGAGTGTGTCGGCGTCGAGCTCGCGATCCCCTTTCGCCGCATGGCATACGACGACGCGATGTTGCGGTACGGCACCGACAAGCCCGACCTGAGAATCGATCTCGAGATCGAGGACGCAACCCAGATCACGCGCGGCTCGGAGTTCAGGGTCTTCGCCGACGCCGCCGCCGTCCGCTTCCTCCGCGTGCCGATCGCCTTGTCACGGGCCGAGCTCGACCGGCTCGAGGCGGTCGCAAAGGAGTGGGGGGCGAAGGGGCTCGCGTACCTCGTCTACGAAGGGGACGAGCCGCGCTCGCCGATCGCGAAGTTTCTGTCGGCTGACGAGCTGAAGACGCTCGGCGGCAAGCCAGGCGAGACGCTGCTGTTCGCGGCCGATGACCCAGCGATGTGTGCGCGTGTGCTCGGCAACCTCAGGCTCCAGCTCGGCCGGGAGCTCGGGCTCGTGAACGAGGAGGCGTTCGAGTGGGTCTGGATCACCGGCTTCCCGATGTTCGAGTGGGCCGAGGAGGAGGGTCGGTGGCAGGCGCAGCATCATCCGTTCACCCGACCGGCGCCGGGCTGGGAGGAACGCTTCGACGAGGAACCGAGCCTGGCGAAGGCGTATCAATACGACCTGGTCGGCAACGGCAACGAGCTCGGCGGGGGCTCGTTCAGGATCCACGAGCCCGAGCTTCAGAAGCGGGTCTTCGGCGTGCTCCAGCTCACGCCCGAGGAACAGCGCGCGAAGTTCGGCTTCCTGCTCGACGCCCTTGCGATGGGCGCACCGCCCCACGGCGGCATCGCCTTCGGCATCGACCGGATGCTGATGGTGCTGGCCCGCGAAGCGAACCTGCGGGACACGATCGCCTTTCCCAAGAACCAGGCAGGAGTCGACCCCATGAGCGGAGCTCCCACCGACGTGTCGGCCGAGCAGCTCGCCGAGCTCGGCATCAAGGTTCTCGGGCCGCCCAAAGCATGAGCGGCTTCGGCCTTCGCTTCGCGGTGGAGGTCGCGTTCCTCGCGCTGCTGGCTCTGGCCGCAGGGCTCGCCGAGCTCGAGACGCCGTGGATCATCGCGGTGATGGTCGTCGGCTGGGCGCTGGTCGCGCTCGTCGAATGGCTCGCCTGGCGCAGCGAGACGGTCGCTGAAGAAGTGCCCGCCGCGCCTGCCGAGCCCGGGCCTGAGGAGCAGACGTCGTGGGACATCGAGGAGATCCTCGCCCCAGTGCCCGAGGAGCAGGGCTCGGCGCCCGCTCTCCCCGAGGACGACCGATGACCCCCTTGCTCGCGCAACGGCTCGCCGCGCTGGCTGCCGCGGCGCTGCTCGCCGGGGTGTTCGGCACGGCGCTCTCCCAGGCCGGTCGAGACTCGTCGCCGTCCGCGTTGCCCGAGCCGGCCGTCGGCCTCGGGGGTGGCTGGTCAACCGTGTTGGCCGGTGTCGCGCCGGCAGCCCCGCGAGCCGGAAGGCGGTCCGGCTGCGACTGGGTTGTCCTGCCGCAGACGCAGGGCGTCCTGCATCCGACGCTTCCGTGCGGCGCTCGGATCTTCGTGGAGTACGGCGGGCGGCGGGCGTTGACGCAGGTCGTCGCCCACCTCCCGGTCGGCCAGGGTCGCCAGCTCGACCTCACTCCTCGGCTCGCACGGCGCCTTGATCTCGATGGTGTCCGCGAGCTTCGCTGGGCATTCACGCGCTAGGCTCCCCTTGTGCTCGACTCTGTTCGTGGCCGCCTCGACCAATTGGAACCAACACCAAAAGCGAGGGAGCCCGCGTCGGAAGCCGGCATCCCCGGCAGTCCGCAAGGCACCCACCTGGCGTGTCCAGGTTCGCAAGGAGGGGTGGTCAGCGGCAGGGTGGGGCACACAAAGTTTCCGTCATGAGCGACGCGAACTCCGCGGCCGCGCTCGAGGACGTGATCGCGCGGTACAACGACGCGTGGAACGCGCAGGATGTCGACGCGATCGTCGCCGTGCATGCGCCCGGCATGGTGTTCGAGAACCACACGGCGGGCGAGCGCGCGGAGGGAGACACCGTGCGCGCCCACATCGCCTCGATCTTCGAGAGCTGGCCCGATCTGAGGTTCACCTCGCGCCGGTTGTACGCCCGCGACGGGCTCGTCGTCTCGGAGTGGACGGCGACCGCGACGCGCCAGGACACTGGCGAGCGCCTCGAGTGGGATGGCGTGGACGTCTTCCCGTTCGAGGGCGGGAAGATCCTCCGTAAGGACGTCTACTCGGCAGCACACCGCGCACGCGTCCTTTCCGGCTAGCCTCAGTCGCATGACCGAGCTCTTCGGCGACGCGTCGCGGAACGGCGACTGGGCGGCCGTACGGCTTCGCGTGCGCGCCGACCGCATCGTCGACGCCGATGCCGACGGCCTCTCCGAGCGCCTGGCGGGGCTGACGCTGCTGGAGGCCGCGGCGGTGGACGGCGACGAGCTCGTGGTCGAAGCGCTGGCCGCGGCGCTCGGCCCCGCCTTCACCGCCGCGCCGGACGGCGAGCGAGTGGCCGTTGCGATGAGCGGTGGCGTCGACAGCGCTGTGGCGCTGCTCCGCGCCGGGCCGCGTGCGATCGGCGTGACGCTCCGGCTCTGGATCGACCCGCAGGCGCCTCGTTCGGAGCGCGCCTGTTGCTCGCCCGACGCCGTGCGTGCGGCGCGCCGAGCGTGCCACGAGCTCGGTCTGCCGCACGTGACGCTCGATCTGCGGGAGGAGTTCCTGCGGGCCGTCGTCGACCCGTTCGTCCACGCCTACCAGAGCGGCGAGACGCCGAATCCGTGCATGCGCTGCAACGGCGTCTTCCGCTTCGACGAGCTGCTCTCGTTCACTCGCCGCGCCGGTGCGGCGCGGCTGGCCACCGGCCACTACGCCCGCACGACACAGCACAGGGGAACGCTCTTGCTCGCGCGCGCTGCCGACCCCGACAAGGACCAGTCGTACATGCTCGCCGGGCTCGGCCCGGCCGTGCTCCCGCGGATCTGGTTCCCCCTTGGCGAGCAGACGAAGGTGGAGACGCGCGCCGAGGCGGCACGGGCGGGGCTCGCGGCAGCGCGACGCCCAGAGAGCCAGGAGGCGTGCTTCCTGGGCGGAGACGACTACCGCGCGTTCCTCGAGCGACGTGGGCTGCGCACGGCCGAAGGGCGGATCGTCGACGTGTCGGGCCGCGTGGTCGGCCGTCATGCGGGCCACTGGCGCTTCACGCCGGGCCAGCGCCGCGGCCTGGGTGTCGCCGCCCGGGAGCCGCTCTACACACTCCGGACCGTTCCGAGCACGAACACGGTGGTCGCCGGCCCTCGGGAGGCGCTTGCGTGCCGCACGGTCAGCGCGCGTGGGCATCTCCACGTGCCCGTCGCGCGTGCCCACGCAAAGCTTCGCTACCGGTCTCCTGCAGTGCCGGCTCGCGTCGAGACGACGCCCTCCGGATTCCGGCTCGAGCTCGACGAGCCTGCGTACGCCGTCGCACCGGGGCAGACCGCCGTGCTCTACGAGGACGATGTCGTCGTAGGCTCCGGTTTGATCTTGCCGGGAACCGCGTAACATCAAGCCCGTGATCCTCGCCGACTACACCGCGTCGGACTTCGCGTGGATCGCGCTCGCCGCGTTCCTCTGCCTCGTCGGTGTCGGCTTGCTGTATGCGCTCTTCCGGCTCGGCGAGATGCTCGGGCAGGCGACGAAGACGATCGAGCACACCGAAGCGGAGGTGCTCCCGGTCATCTCGAAGGGCGGCGTGACGCTCGACAAGGTGAACCGGGAGCTCGACAAGGTCGATGTCGCCACTGACAGCGCACTTGCGGCCGTGCAAGCGGCCGACACCGCCGTGCGCACCGTCACCGGCGCCGTCACGTATCCCGTGACGAAGCTCGCCGGGCTGATCGCGGGACTGCGCGGCGGAGTCTCGTCGTTCCTGTCCGGGCGCGACCTCGACGCAGCGATGGCGACGGCGCGGGACGCCGCGGCCCGTCGCGAGCACGATCTGGCCGAGGAAGTCGCGGCGGCCGACAAGCCCTAGCCTCGGCCTACAATCGAGGCATGCGGACGAGCGCCGAGCTGCGCGAAGGCTTCCTGTCCTTCTTCGAGTCGAAGGGGCATTTGCGCGTGCCATCGGCGTCCCTCGTCCCGCGCGCCGACGACCGTTCGACGCTCCTCACGAGCGCTGGGATGCAGCCGATGATGCCGTACTTCCTCGGCCTGGAGACGCCACCCGCGCCGCTGCTCACGACCTCGCAGAAGTCCTTCCGGACGCCTGACATCGACGAGGTCGGCCTCGACGGCCACCACCTGACGTTCTTCGAGATGCTGGGCAACTTCTCGTTCGGGCAGTACTTCAAGGAGGGCGCGATCGAGCTCGCGCGCGAATTCGTCCTGGAGCACATGCGGCTCGATTGGGAACGGATCTGGGTGACCGTGCATGCCGGCGATCCGCAGCTGAAGCTCGGGCCCGACGACGTGGCGATCGAGCACTGGCAGCGCGTGGGCATGCCGATCGAGCGGATCGTGCAGCTGCCGACCGCCGAGAACTTCTGGTCGGTGGGCGGCCCCGGACCGTGCGGCCCGGATTCCGAGCTCTACTACGACTGGGGGAAGGAGCACGGCTGCGGCGAGCCCGATTGCGCGCCGGCCTGTACGCGCTGCGCACGCTTCCTCGAGTTCTGGAACCTCGTCTTCATGGCCTACGAGCAGCACGCCGATGGGACGCTGACCCCTCTTCCGAAGGAGAACGTCGACACTGGGCTTGGCGTGGAGCGCGGCGCGGCGATCCTCCAGGATGTCCGCTCGGTCTACGAGACCGACGGGTACCAGCGGATCATGGAGTGGATCGCCGCCGAGTCCGGCGTGGCCTACGGAGACTCGCCGGCCGCGACGAAGGCGCACCGCATCCTCGCCGACCATGGTCGCGGGATGACCTTCCTCGTGGGAGACGGCGTCACGCCCTCGAACGAGGGGCGCGGTTACGTCCTGCGGCGAATCATCCGGCGGGCGGTGTTGCAGGCCCGCCGCGTCGGGCTCGAGGACATATGGCGATTGCCCGTCGTCGTGGTGGAGCAGATGGGCGACGCGTATCCCGAGCTACCCCGGGAGGCCGAGACGATCGTGCGGGAGATCAAAGCCGAGGAAGAGCGCTTCTCGGAGACGCTCGCGCGAGGCCTCGAGCGCTTCGAGGAGGTCGCCGGTCAGCCGGCGGTTTCGGCGGAGGACGCGTTCATGCTTGCGGCCACCTACGGCTTCCCCATCGAGCTCACGGTCGAGCTGGCCGAAGAGCGCGGCCAGCCGGTGGACGTCGACGGTTACCGGCAGCTCATGGACGAGCACCGTGAGATCTCCCGTGGAGCCGCCGTCGAGGCGGTGCGGGCGATCGAGGGCGCCGCGCGGACCGAGTTCGTCGGCTACGAGAAGACCGAGGTGCTGACGGCGATCGCCGCGCTCGAGCCGGACGGGGACGGCCGTTTCCGCGCGAAGCTCCACGAGTCGCCGTTCTACGCGGAGGGTGGTGGACAGGTCTCGGACGTCGGCTTCATCGAGCACGAGGAGACGGGCGCACGGGCCGAGCTCGTGGGAGCGGTGCGCGCGGGCGACGACCAGACGCTCCTCTTCCAAGGGGAAGGCTTCGCGGTCGGCGACCGCGTCCGCGCCGTCGTCCCGTGGAGTCACCGCTTTCCGACGATGGCGAACCACACAGCGACGCATCTGCTGCACAAGGCGCTCCAGGAAGCGCTCGGCGACCAGGTGCGGCAGGCAGGGTCAGCCGTCCGCCCGGACAAGCTCCGCTTCGATTTCACGCACGGGCAGGCGCTGACGACGGACGAGCGCGAGGCGGTCGAGCGCCGGGTGAACGAGAAAGTCTTCGAGAACTTGCCCGTGCTCGCGTATGTGACGACGCTCGAGGAAGCACGGAACATGGGCGCGACGATGCTCTTCACCGAGAAGTACGCCGAAGACGTGCGCATCGTCGAGATTCCCGGCTACTCCATGGAGCTGTGCGGCGGCACGCACGTTGCGCGGACGGCGGAGATCGGGCCGTTCGTGATCCTCTCCGAGAGCTCCGTCGCCTCTGGGGTGAGGCGGATCGAGGCGGTGACGTCGGGCGAGGCCTACGCGTACCTCCAGAGCCGCTCGGACGAGCTCGATCTGCTGCGGGTGGAGCTCGAGCGCGTCCGCAAGGAGAAGCCCAAGGCGGCGACCACCACCGTCGACGTCGAGGCCGACGTGAAGGCGGTTGACGGCGTGAACGTCATCGCGCAACGCGTCGAGGGGCTGGATGCCGACGCGCTGCTCGACCTCTCCGACCGCTTCAAGCAGCGGAACGCGCCCGCGGCGGTCGTGCTTGGCTCCGTCGAGGACGGGCGTGTTCACCTCGTCGTGAACTTCGACCAGGCGGTCGCCGAGCGCGTGAGCGCCGCCGACGTCGCGAAGGCGGCGGCTGCCGTGGTCGGCGGCGGCGGCGGCGGCCGCCCGACGATGGCGCGTGCCGGGGGCACGGATCCCGAGAAGCTTCCCGACGCCCTGGCCGAGGCCGAGCGGCTCGTGGTGGGCGCGCTGACCGCGTGAAGGTCGTCGCGCTCGACTACGGGCGGGCACGCACCGGAGTCGCCGTCTCCGATCCGACGGGCGAGCTCGCACGGCCGCTCGAAATCGTCGAGCGGGCCGCGACCGACGCAGGTTTGGATCGCCTGGCAGCGATCGTTGTCGAGGAGGGCGCCGAGAAGGTCGTCGTCGGGTTGCCGTTGACGCTGAAAGGAGAGCGAGGGCAGCAGGCAGCCGAGACGGAGCGCTTCGTGGCCGCGTTGAAGTCGCGGCTTGCCGTGCCCGTCGAGCTCTACGACGAGCGGTTCACGTCGGTGCTCGCCGGTGGGGATGACGCGCGCGCCGCTGCTCATCTGCTCTCCGACTACCTCCACCGGAGCCGGGGCCCGTGAGCGCGCGGGCCGGCGCCGCCGCGCTGGCGGTCGTGTCGCTGGTCGCGTGTGGAAGCGAGTCGGCACCGCCGGCTGCCACCGTGCCGTTGCCGAAGGTGCTGCGGATCGTCTTCCCGGAGGGCTTCACGCGGGCGCAGATGGTGGAACGAGTCGATGCCGTCCGCAAGATCGCGCGTGTCAAGCGGAAGGTGACGATGCGGATGACGTCGTCCGACTACGCCGCGGCCACCGCGGCCGCGCCCATCCCGGCGCCGTTCCGCAAGGACGCGCACGAGCAGATCGAGGGCTTCCTCTTCCCGGCCACGTACGCATTCTTCGCCAACGAGCGCGCGCGGCGATTCGTCGGCCGGCAGCTCGAAGCATTTCGAAAGGCCTGGCGCAGGGTGGACATGCGCTACGCGCGCTCGAAGAACCTCACGCCCTACGACGTCCTCATCATCGCCTCGATGATCGAGCGGGAGGTGGTCGTCCCACGCGAGCGAAGGCTCGTCGCCGCAGTCGTCTACAACCGGCTGCGCGCAGGAATGCCGCTCGGCATCGACGCGACCCTGCGCTACGGCCTGGGCATTCCACCGACCGAGCCGATCACGAGGGATGACCTTGCTTCGCCATCGCCGTACAACACACGTATCCGCACGGGCCTGCCGCCGACGCCGATCGCGAACCCGGGGCTAGCCTCGATACAGGCGGCGGCGCATCCCGCGAAGGTCGACTACCTCTACTTCGTGCGCAAGCCGGATTGCCGCAGCCACTTCTTCACGGCCAGCGCTGCCGAGTTCGAGGCCTACACTCGCAAAGGGCTCCAGTGCTAGTGGGCCTGCTCGGCTACCCGCTCACGGGGTCTCTCTCGCCGCGGATGCAGAATGCTGCCTTCGCCGAGTGCGGGCTCGATTGGTCGTACGCGCTCGTGCCGATTCGAGAGGGTCATGTTGGAGCTGCGATCCCGGCGCTACCGGAGCTTGGCTTTGCCGGCGCGAACGTCACGACGCCGCACAAGCTCGCGGTTCGCGCGTTCTGCGAGACAGATCTGCCGTCGGTCAATACGTTGATCTTCGGGGAGGGGCGCATCGAGGGTCATTCGACGGACGCCGCGATCCTCGAAGAGCTTCCTGCCGAGCGGCCGGTGATCCTGGGCGACGGCGGGTCCGCTGCGGCCTTCCGCCACGCGCTTCCGCACGCGACGCAGTTCTCTCGGCGCGGCTCGTGGCCACCGGACGTGCGAGACGCCGACCTCGTCGTCAACGCGACCTCCGAGCGCGACGAGGTGCTCGTGGAGATCGGGCGCGGTCAGACGCTGATCGACCTGCCCTATCCGGAGACGGCGACCGCGAAAGCGCTCGCGGGAGGCCGGTGCCACGATCGTGGACGGGCTCGAGGTGCTCGTAGCGCAGGGCGCAGCCGCATTCGAGCTTTGGACAGGCGTGCCCGCGCCGGTCGACGTCATGCGACGCGCAGTACGCTCCGCCGCGTGAGCACGCTCAACGTCGTCACCGCCGGCGAGTCGCACGGGCCTGCCCTCGTCGCCATCGTCACTGGGCTCCCCGCGGGCCTCGTCCTCGACCGAGACGCGATCAACGCCGACCTGCGCCGCCGCCAGCAGGGCTACGGGCGCAGTCCGCGGCAGAAGATCGAGACGGACGAGGTGGAGGTGCTCGCGGGCCTTCGGCAGGGAAGGACGCTCGGTACCCCGCTCGCGCTCGTCGTGCGCAACGCGGATCACGCGAACTGGGCCTGGGGCATGAGCCCGTGGCCGCCGGACGGCGAGCCCTCCGGCAAGGGCACGACGCCGGTGACGACGCCGCGTCCCGGTCACGCCGACCTCGCGGGGGCGATGAAATTTGGCCTGGACGACGTGCGCGACGCACTCGAGCGGGCGAGTGCGCGGCAGACGGCTGTAGCGGTCGCTGCCGGCGCGGTTGCGAAGGCGCTGCTCGCGGAGATCGGCGTCGAGGCGAGTGGCAGCGTCGTCGATCTGGAGACGCTGGCCGGTCGCGTCGACGACGCGCGGCAAGACCGCGACACGATCGGCGGCGTCGTCGAGGTCCGTGTGCGCGGCGTGCCACCTGGCCTCGGCTCATACGCGACGCGCGAGGAGCGGCTCGACGGGAGACTCGCCGCCGCCCTGATGGGCATCCAGGCGGTGAAGGGCGTCGAGATCGGGGACGGGTTCGCGCTCGCCGGACTCCGCGGATCCGAGGCGCACGACGAGATCGTGCGCGACGATGCCGGCCTGCGTCGGGAGACGAACCGCGCGGGCGGTATCGAGGCCGGGGTCTCGAACGGCGAAGCGGTCGTCGTCCGGGCGGCGATGAAGCCTCTGCCGACCCTGATGCGACCACTGCGGACCATCGACCTCGCGACGGGCGAAGCGGCCGAGGCGCTCGTCGAGCGCTCCGATACGGCGGCGGTCGAGGCACTGGCTGTCGTGGCGGAGGCGGCCGTCGCGTTCGAGCTCGCACGAGCAGCCCGCGAGAAGTTCGGCGGCGATGCGCTCGGCGATTTCGTCGGCGCCCACCGCGCATACCTGGAGCGGATCGACTGGCGCCCCCGGTAGAGCATCGCCATTTGGCGCTGATCGGCTTCATGGGCGCCGGCAAGACCACGCTGGGCCGGGAGGTCGCGGAGCGTCTGGCCCGGCCGTTCGTGGACCTCGACGCCGAGATCGAGCGACATGCGTCGGCGTCGATCTCGACGATCTTCACGACGCAGGGGGAGGTCGAGTTTCGCGCGAGGGAGGAGCGGCTCGCGCGCGAGGCACTCGACTCGGCGCCACCGGCGGTCATCTCTCTCGGCGGTGGTGCGATGGTCTCGCGGCAGACGGCGCGGGCATTGCGTGAGCGGGCGTTCACGGTCTTCGTCGAGGTGGACGTCGAAGAGGCGTGGCGGAGGGCGCGCCGCTCGGAGCGCAGACCCTTGGCGCAGAGCGAGATCCAGTTTCGCCAGCTCTACGAGCAGCGCCTGCCGCTGTACGAGGAGGGCGCGGACGGCCGCGCCGAAGACGCCGACGGCATCGTGCTGGCGGCTGCGGGCGTCCAGGCAGAGCCCGGCCTGTATGCGCGGCTCTCAGAGCTCGTGCCCGACCACGCAGAGGTCGTCGTCGACGAGCACGTGCGAGACCTGCATCCACCGCCGGTAGAGATGCCGACGCATGCCGTTCCCGCTGGAGAGCAGGCGAAGTCGCTCGACGTGTGCACCCGGTTGTGGCGCGAGCTTCGCCTGGAGCGGGGAGGGACACTCGTGGCGGTCGGCGGCGGGTCGACGACCGATGTCGGCGGCTTCGTCGCCGCTTCGTACCTTCGTGGGATCTCGTGGATCGCCGTGCCGACGACGCTCGTGGGGCAGGTCGATGCGGCCATCGGCGGCAAGACCGGCATCGACCTGCCGGAGGGCAAGAACCTCGTCGGCGCCTTCCACTGGCCGCGGCGCACCATTATCGATGCAGAGCTCCTTGCAACGCTGCCGGACGCCGAGCGTCGCAACGGCCTGTCCGAGGCCGTGAAGACCGGTCTGCTTGCCGGCGACCCTGTGTGGGAGCTCGACGATCCCGAGCTCGTTCGCCGGTGTGCGGCATTCAAGTCGGCTGTCTGTCTCCGCGACCCTCGAGACGAAGGCGAGCGTGCTGTGCTCAACCTCGGCCACACATTCGCGCACGCGCTCGAGGCCGCATCGTCCTACGAGCTGCCGCACGGACAGGCCGTCGCGCTTGGTCTCCTGGCGGCGCTCCGGCTGTCCGGCCTGCCCGACGACGTCGCCCGTGTCGAGGAGCTGCTGGCACCCGAGCCCGCACGCGTCGATGCCGATCTCGCCTGGACGGCCCTCCAGCGCGACAAGAAGGTGCGCGCCGGCCGCGTGCAGCTCGTGCTCCTGGAAGCTCCCGGGGAGCCACGCACCGGCGTAGAGTTGCCTGAGGGCGACGTGCGACGCGCGCTCGAGGAACTCATCGCATAGATTCGCCCGATGCGCGTGGAAGTGCTCAACGGCGTCAACCTCGATGTGCTCGGCCGTCGCGATCCTGCGATGTACGGCGGCCTCTCCCTGAACGAGCTCGAGTCACGGATCTACGAGTGGGGGAAGGAGCTGGGGGTCGGCGTCCGCTGCCGCCAGACGAACGACGAGGGCCAGTACATCGAGTGGCTCCACGAGATGCACGAGATCGCGGACGGCGTCGTCGTGAATCCCGCCGCGTGGACGCACTACAGCTATGCGATCCGGGACGCTGTCGAGCTGCTCGACATCCCCGTCGTCGAGGTCCATCTCTCGAACGTCGACGAGCGCGAGGACTGGCGGCGTGTGTCCGTCATCTCCGATCTCGCCGCCAGGCGCGTAATCGGGAAAGGGCCGGATGGCTACCGCGTAGCGCTCGAGTACCTCGCGGAGGTGTGCGCGTGATGGATCGTGTCGAGCGCCTCCAGGCCGTGCTCGAGGAGCCGCTGCTCGTCTCGAGCCCCGTCAATGTCCGCTACCTCTGCGGGCTCGACAGCACGAATGCCGCGCTGCTCGTGACGCCGGACGCGGTTCAGCTCTTCACCGACTTCCGGTATCTCGAGCGCGCACAGGCGATCCGTGGCGTCGAGGCCGTGCAAACTCGCCGCAACCTCTACGCCGATCTCGCCGAGCGTTTGACGGGGCGGATCGGGTTCGAGTCGGACTGGCTGACGCATGCGCGGTACGAGACCCTTGCAGCCGGCGGTCTCGACCTCGTTCAGCGCCGCGGCCTGGTCGAGCGGCTGCGCGAGGTGAAGGACAGCGCGGAGCTGGCGGCGGTTCGTCGCTCCGGCGCAATCCTCGACGACGCCTTCGCGCGGCTCGCCGAGGAGCCGTTCGTGGGGCGCTCGGAGCGGGAGCTCGTCTGGCGCATGGCGGAGCTCCTCCACGAAGGAGGAGCCGACGACGCGGCGTTTTCGACAGCCGTCGGCTCGGGCCGCACGGGCGCCTCTCCCCACGCGTTACCGGGGGATCGGCGGATCGAAGTGGGGGAGACGGTCGTCGTCGACGCCGGCTGCCGCGTCAACGGGTACTGCTCGGATTGCACGAGGACGTTCGTCACCGGACAGCTGCCCGCCGAGCTCGACGAGGCATACCAGGTCTGCTTGCGTGCGCAGCTCGCGTCGCTGGAGGCAGTCGTGCCGGGCGCCGACGGCAAGGCGGTCGACCGCGTCGCGCGCTCGATCATCGAGGAGGCAGGCTTCGGCGATCGCTTCGGTCATGGCCTGGGGCACGGCGTCGGCCTCGAGGTCCACGAGGCCCCGTGGCTCAACCCCGAGCTCGAAAGCACGCTCGCGGCCGGCAATGTCGTCACGGTCGAGCCCGGCATCTATCTGCCGGGGCTGGGCGGGATCCGCATCGAGGACCTCGTCGATAGTCGCGGATGACGGCCCCGAGGTGCTGACGCCCTTCACCAAAGAGCCGGTAACCGTCAACTAGAGTGACCGCGTGGCCGAGGTCGTCTCCACGAACCAGTTCCGCAACGGCATGCACGTCGAGGTCGACGGCGGCGTCTGGCGCATCGTCGAGTTCCAGCACGTGAAGCCCGGCAAGGGCGGCGCCTTCGTGCGCACGAAGCTCAAGAACCTCGGCTCCGGCGCCGTCGTCGACAAGACGTTCCGCGCCGGCGAGAAGTTCACGCGCATCCACACGGAGGTGAAGAGCGTCCAGTACCTCTACGACGCCGGCGCCGAGGTCGTCTTCATGGACGAGGAGACGTACGAGCAGATTCACCTGCCGCGCTCCGACCTCCAGGAGGAGCTCGCGTTCGTCGAGCCCTCGAGCTCGGTGCAGCTGCTGACGGTGGACGGCAAGCCGTCCGGCATCCAGCTGCCGTCGGCGGTGGAGCTGACGGTCTCGCAGACGGAGCCCGGCGTACGCGGCGACACGGTGTCGAACGTCACGAAGCCGGCGACGCTGGAGACGGGCGCCGTCGTCCAGGTGCCGCTGTTCGTCAACGCCGGCGACCGCATCAAGGTTGACCCGAAGGAAAAGCGCTACATATCCCGCGCCTGACGGCGAACAGCTCGTAGGAGCAGGATGCGGATCAGCCCGCTGAACGGGCGGATGACGAGCCAGTAGCGGCGGAAGGCGCGCCGAGCGGCGGGATCCTCGACGTGCACGCGGGTCTCGGTGGACAGGCGGCAGCGACCGTGCTCGAGCTCTCGGATGCGGAAGTCGATGATGGCCTTGCACGCATCGGCCCGATCGTATGCGAGGAACTCGTCGACCGTGCGCGGTGGCGACGACTCGTCTGCCCGCCGCGCAGGCGCCAGAACTGCCCCGTCAAGCCCAGGACGATGCCCTCGCCGGCCCGGTCCTCGAGGAGGACGGACCCCTGCAGCGCCTGTTCGAGAAACGGCCGCCGCCTGTCCACTCGCGGTCGCCCGAGGCGGCGCGCGTAGAGAAGCAGCATCGCGGTCGGAATGTCGCTCAGCGAGACCTGCCGCACGGCGCGATCGATCTCCTGTGGGCCGGCATCGATCTCGAGCGCGTGCCGTTCGGAGAACTCGTACTGGGGCAGAAAGGCGTCGAGCGGCTCCACGCTTCCATTCTGCAGCGCTAAGGTCCGGGCGTGCCGCGACTCGCCGACACGACGCTGCGCCTGCTAGGACAGGAGCCCCTTGCAGGCCGGCTGCCGACGGCCGAGCAGCTCCGGCTGGCAGAGATCCTCGACACCGTCGGCTTCGCGTACCTCGAGGTGTCGGGCGGCGGTTGCTTCGACGCCGCCGTACGGCGCGGCGTAGAGAGTCCGTGGGAGCGGATCCGTGCGATCCATTCGCGAACGAAGACACCGCTTGCCATGGCACTGCGCGGTCGCTTCCTCGTCGGCTCCCGGCCGGTCGACGTCGACCTTGCCCAGCGCTTCGTGGCCTGCGCCGCCGAAAGCGGCATCGACGTCTTCCGTCTCCACGATCCGCTCAACGACGTCTCGAACCTTCGGGAGGCGGCGTCCGCCATCACCGCCGCGGGCCGCGAGTTCGACGCGGGGCTCGTGTACAGCCCGACACGCACCGAGGACACGGACTTGCTGGTCGAGCACTCGCGACGCCTGCCGGAGCTCGGCGCTGCTCGCGTACTCGTACACGATCCGTCCGGGTCTCTAACCCCGCAGCGTGCGGCCGACCTCGTGGGCGCCGTCCGCGACGCCTCGGGTCTCCCGGTCGGCCTCTACTGCCAGGGCGCCGGCGGGGTGGCCCTTGCAGCCACGCTCGAGGCGGCGAGGGCCGGCGCCGACCTCATCGCCTGCGCCGTCTATCCGCTCGCGCTCACGCTCCATCGTGTGTCGTCGGAGTCTGCGGCGACGGCGCTCGGCGGCCTCGGTCTCGATACGGGCATCGACGTCGATCGCGCGTGGCAGGCGTCGGATCTCGTAGACGAGTTCATCGGCGACGAGCCGGTGACGCCGACCGCGCCGCGCGTGGCGATGCTCGCCGCACAGCACCGGTTGCCGCCGGGCTCGTTGCGGCGCTCGACGTCCACCTGCGCGCCAACGCGGCGGGTGACCGCATGGAGGAGGTGCTCGACGAGCTGGCAAGGATCCGGGCCGAGGTCGGCTCGCCGCCGCTCGCCTCGCCGATCGGGCAGATTCTCGCCTCGCAGGCGCTCGTCCACGTGCTCTCCGCGGAGCGCTATCAGACGATCGTCGACGAGCTGAAGTCGCTCGTGGCAGGCCACTTCGGCTCGCCGCCGGCGGCGATCGACCCCACGGTCGAGCGCGCCGTCGAGCTCATCGGCGGCGTGCCGGTGGACGAGGCTCCGGTCGACGTTGCCGCAGCCAGAGAAGTCGGCGAGGGGCTGGCCACGAGCGATGAGGAACTGTGCCTGCTCGCACTGTTCGGCGAGGATGCGGAGCCGCTGCTGCGGACGATCCGCGGCCGCGGTCAGCGCGACGACGCGATCACGCTGGAGCCGACGCGGTCGGAGCGCATTCGCGAGATCGTGCGCATCGTCCAGGAGTCGGGAGTCCAGGAGGTGACGCTCGAGGACGCGGGCATGCGCGTGACCGTGCGGCGCCAGGACGAGAACGCGAACGCGTCGCCGCCGCCGCTCCCTTCGTCGCCGGGCGAGACGACCGAGGAGCTCGAGCCGCTGCTCGACTTGCCGTCCGTGCCCGGACTGCTGCGCATCGAGGCGCCGATGGTCGGGACGTTCTACCGCGCACCCGAGCCGGGGGCGAGCCCGTTCGTCGCCATCGGCGACGTCGTCGTGCCCGGTCAGACGCTCTGCATCCTCGAGGCGATGAAGCTCATGAACGAGGTCAAGGTCGAGCAGACGGGCATCGTCCGCGCGATCCACGCCGAGAACGCCCAGCCGGTCGAATACGGCCAGCTCCTGTTCGAGCTCGAGCTCGCCGACGGCCGCCCGCCGGTGCTGTAGGCGAGCCGGCGCCATGTTCACGCGAGTGCTGATCGCCAACCGCGGGGAGATCGCTGTGCGGGTGATCCGCACCCTCCACGAGCTCGGGGTCGAAGCCGTGGCCGTGTACTCGACGGCCGACCGCGACGCACTGCACACGCGGCTCGCCGACCGGGCGGTCTGCATCGGCCCGCCGCCCGCGACCGAGAGCTATCTGTCGATCCCTTCCATCATCGGCGCTGCGGAGACGACGGGCTGCGAGGCGATCCACCCCGGGTACGGCTTCCTCGCCGAGAACCCCGCGTTCGTGCGGGCGTGCGCCGAGAACGACCTCGTCTTCATCGGCCCGGGCGCGGAGGTCATGGAGGAGATGGGCGACAAAGTGCGCGCGAAGGCAGCGATGACGGCGGCCGGCGTGCCCGTCGTCCCCGGGACCGACGGCGTGGCCACGGCCGCCGACGCCCGGGCTGCGGCAGACGATCTCGGCTACCCGGTGCTGCTGAAGGCAGCCGCGGGTGGGGGAGGCAAGGGGATGCGGCTCGTCGCGTCTGCGGCCGAGCTCGAGACGACGTTCCAGACCGCATCGGTGGAGGCGCTGGCGGCGTTCGGCGACGGCCGCGTGTACGTCGAGAAGGCGCTTGTGCCGGCGCGGCACGTCGAGGTGCAGGTGCTCGCAGACGGCGAGGGAAGCGTCCTCACGCTGGGGGAGCGCGAGTGCTCGATCCAGCGGCGCCACCAGAAGCTCGTCGAGGAGTCACCGTCGCCGGCGCTCGGCCCCGAGCAGCGCGAGGAGATGGAGGCCGCCGCCGAGCGCGCGTGCCGTGCGGTCGACTACGTCAACGCCGGCACGTTCGAGTTCCTCGTCGGGCCGGAGGGCGATTTCCACTTCATCGAGCTGAACGCGCGGCTCCAGGTGGAGCATCCGGTCACGGAGCTCGTCACGGGGCTCGACCTCGTCCGCGAGCAGCTGCGGATCGCTGCCGGTGAGCCACTGTCCCTCACCGGCCGCGCTCCACGTGCGCGGCCACGCCATCGAGGTACGACTGAATGCCGAGGATCCCGCGGCGGATTTCGCGCCGTCGCCCGGTCGTGTGACCCGCTTCCGCCCCCCGCTCGGGCCATTCGACCGCGTGGACACACACGTCGAGGACGGCACCGAGGTACCGCTCCACTACGACTCGCTGCTCGCGAAGCTCATCGTCTGGGATCTCGACCGCCCGGCCGCCATCGCGCGCTGTCGCCGTGCGCTCGCGGAGCTCGAGATCGAAGGTGTGCGCACGACCCGCGAGCTCGCGATCGACATCATGCAGAGCGAGTCGTTCGTGACCGGCAGCTACTCGACGTCGTTCCTCGACGACGCGGGAGCGCTGCTTCCTGCGCTGGCGGAGCGATGATCGAGATCGCCCGCACGCCTCTCGGCAGGATCTCGCTCGAGCCGAAGGCGCTCGAGCAGCTCGTGCGCTTCGCTGCCGAGGAGGTCGACGGCGCGCACGTCTCGGGCAGGGGCCGGGCGCTCGACGTCTCGCTCGGCGACGACGGTGCCGCCATCGTGTCGGTCGTGCTCACGGCGCCTCGCGGTGCGGTGCTGCCGGAGCTCGGCAAGCACGTCCAGACACGGATCTCCGAAGCCCTCGTCGAGACGCTGGACGTCCCACCGTCCCGTATCGACGTGACGGTCGAGGGCATTCGTGCGGAGGAAGCCGGCTGATGCCCGGGCGGCGCGCAGCCCGGCGCACGGCGCTCTTTCTCCTGTACCAGTGGGATCTCACCGGACAGCCGCTGACGGCGCTCTACGAGGGAGACGTCGATGCCTTCAGCCGTGAGCTGGCCGAGGCGGTGTCGGGCGAGGCGGCCGAGCTCGACCGCATCATCGACTCCGCATCCGACGCGTGGCCTGCCGACCGGCTGGGCGTGCTCGAGCGAAACATCCTCCGCATCGGCATCTACGAGCTCGTCCACGCTACGGTCCCGGTCGAGGTGGCGATCTCCGAGGCAGTGAATCTCGCGAAGCGCTATGCCTCCGACGAGGCGGGCAAGCTCGTCAACGGCGTGCTCGCCAGGGTGGCGCGCGAACAGGTGGCATCGTGAAGGCGGTGGATCCCCTCGTGCGCGCCGAGGAGCTGCTCGCACGGCTCGAGGCGGCTCGTGCGAAGCTCGAGCAGACGGACGAGCCCGACGCCGCTCTCGAGCTCCTGGACGAGATCGCGCGGCTTGCTCGGGAGGCGCACACCGAGATCGAGCGCGCGAAAAGTGAGCTGGACAGCTGAAATGACCTCTCCCGAACAGCTGCGCGTGCTGGTGGACGAGTACCTGGACGGCCTCCAGCTCGCTCCGGAGCTCGGCAACCTCGCAGAGGCGGTGCGCTACGGCTTCGAGGGTGGCGGGAAGCGTGTACGTCCCGTGATCTGCCTTGCCACCGGCGAGGCGGCCGGCGCACCGGCGCAGCAGGTGCTGCCCGCAGCGGCGGCGCTCGAGCTCGTCCATTCGTTCTCGCTCGCCCACGACGATCTGCCCGCACTCGACAACGACGAGATGCGCCGCGGGCGGCCGAGCATGTGGGCCCGTTTCGGGGAGGCGGACGCAATCCTCACGGGCGATGCGCTCCTGGCCGAGGCCTTTCGTCAGACGGCCTTCTATCCGACGCCCGAGGTCGCTCGGGAGCTTGCGGAGGCGACCCTGGGCATGATCGGCGGCCAACACCTCGACATTCACGGCGAGGTGCACGACCTGGCGACGCTCCACCGCCTGAAGACCGGCCGGCTGTTCGCAGCGTCTGTGGGCTGCGGACTGTGGGCAGCCGACGTTCCGGCCGCCGACCAGCTTCCGTGGCGCCACTTCGGCGAAGAGCTCGGCTTGCTCTTCCAGATCGTCGACGACGTGCTCGACGAGGACGGCTACTTCGCCATACATGGCGCGGAGGGCGCGCGCGCTCTCGCGATGGACGCGGCTGCGCGCGCCCATGGGCGGCTGGCCGAGATCGACGCGGACACGTCGGTGCTCGGCGAGATCGTCACCGATCTCGCCGTACGCACCAGGTAGTGACCGCAGCTAGGGCTTTCGTGGATAGCCCGAAGCGGCGAAGAACGCGTCCGCCATTGCCCGGTAGCCGGCGTCGTTGGGATGTGGATCGCCCATCGAGCAGATGTAGGAGAGTGCGCAGACCCGACGGACGTTTCCCGGCGGCGTGAAGACCGCATACACCTTCGCGACCCGAGCGCGCGAGCCGGCTGCCGTTCGTGCAATGGCCGCATCGAGCGAGCGGTATAGCGGCTCGGTCTTCTTGGCCCGATCGGCCTCGAGGTTCCAGGCTCCGGTCACGATGATCTCGGCGGCCGGCGCGGCCGACCGAAGCTGCTTGACGATCGAGTCGAGCCGTGACGCGAACGACGCGATCGCCTTGGGCGCCTGCTTGCCCTTGGCCGACAGCGGCGCCAGGTCGTTACCCCACAGCGTCAGGGTTATCGGGCTGACCTGTCCTTTGTGAGCCCGCAGGAACGACAGTGCCGCCTCGAGCTGTGCGCCGCGAAACGGATCGTGCAGCTTCTGACCTTCGCGGAGCCATTCGCAGCCGCCTCGGGCGAACGTCACCGTGGATTCACCGGGACACCCGTAGTTGACGAGCTTGAGCTTCGGAGACAGCTTGCGCAGACGTGCGGCGAAGAGGTCGACATACCCGTTGCCGAACGTCGGCGGCCCACCGCCTTTGCCCGGCTGGATCCCGTACGCGATCGAGTCTCCCAGGGCGAGGTAGTAGCTCTGCGGTCTCTTCTGACCTAGCCCTGCCGCGGTGCTTGCAAGCCCTAGAACTACGGCCACCGCCAGCAGCCACGTGAACAAACGCCGATTCTGCATGACTCCCCTCCTCGCCTCAGATACTATCTTTGCAACGGTATCATGGATACGATTGCGGTGCAACCACAGTCACGACTCGACGACTCGGCGTTCGCGGTGCTGGGGTTGATCGCGCTGCGGGGGCCGTCGACAGCCTACGAGGTCAAGCGCGCTCTGGGCCGCATCGCCGACGAGTACTGGCCGGTTCCGCACGTGACCCCTTATCGCGTAACCGCCGAGCTCGAGCGCCTCGGAATGCTCACCGCCGAGCAGGAGCAGGGCGGCCGCCGCCGACGTGTCTATTCACTGACGGACGAGGGGCGATCGGCACTTCAGGCGTGGGTCGCGGAGCCGACGAGCGAGACGATGACGATCCGCGACGCCGGCCAGCTGCACCTCCTCTTTGCGGAGCTCGCCGACCCCGCGGCGATAGCCGAGCTCGCCCGCGCGCAGATCGCCGTCTACGAGGCCCGGCTCGCCGCGCTCGACGAGACCGAGGGGAGGCTTGCCGACGACGCCGTTCGGGCGTCGCGCCTCGGCCCCCTGCGGCTCGGCCGGGCGGTGTATTCAGCCGCTCTGTCGTTTTGGACGTCGGTGGCCGAGGCGCCTGGCTCGCCCGGCTCGTGGGCCCCGTAGTCGGCCATTCCGGCCGATGACGGGCCGACGCCGGGTTACTACGCTTGTGGCGTGAAGAAGCGGCTCGACGTCCTCCTCGTGGAGCGCGGCCTCGCCGAATCGCGCACGCAGGCGCAGGCGCTCGTGCTGGCCGGCCGCGTCCCGGGGCACGCGAAGGCGGGGGAGCAAGTCGAGGAGGATGCCCAGCTCGTCGTCGAGCAGCCTCCGCGCTATGTCTCCAGGGGCGGTGAGAAGCTCGAGCACGCCCTCGTAGCGTTCGGCCTGTCCGTCGAGGGAACGTTGCCTCGACGTCGGTGCGTCGACCGGCGGCTTCACCGACTGCCTGCTCCAGCACGGCGCCGCGCACGTCATCGCGGTCGACGTCGGCTACGGCCAGCTCCACGAGCGGCTGCGTGCGACAATCGGGTGACCGTGCTCGAGCGCGTGAACGTCCGCGAACTCCCGGAGCTCGAGTATGCGCCCGAGCTCGTGACGTGCGACGTCTCCTTTATCTCGCTGCGGGCGGCGTTACCGCCAGCGCTCGCCGCGGCGGTGCCGGGCTGGCAGGCGCTCGTGCTCGTGAAACCGCAGTTCGAAGCCGGTCGTGCCGAGGCGAAGCGAGGCGTTGTCCGCGACCCCGCCGCCCACGCCCGCGTGCTCCACGAGATCGCGCGAGCCGCCCTCGACTGGAATGCACGCCTCGCAGGCGTCGTAGACTCGGGGCTTCCCGGCCCGAAGGGAAACCGCGAGTTCTTCCTCCATCTCGCCCACGACGAATCGCCCGGCTTCCCGATGAGCTCGATGTCTGGATCGATCGCGAAGTCGGTTGAGCCGGTGCGCCGCGTGGCCGTGGTGACCCACGGCAAGCCGGAGCTGGTGGAGGACGCGAAGGCGCGCTTCGACTCCCTGGCGGCGGAGGCCGGCGTCGAGATCGTCGACGGCGGTGTGAAGCCCGATCTCGTGGTCGTTCTCGGCGGCGACGGGACGATGCTCCGCGCGCTCCAGCGCTATCTCGATGCCGGGGTGCCCGTACTGGGCGTGAACTTCGGACGCGTCGGGTTCCTCACGTCTGTGAACAGCGCCGACCTGGAGGCGGGGCTCGCGCGTGCGTTCGCCGGCGAGTTCGCCGTGCTCGAGCTCGCGACCCTCGACGTCGAGGCCGAGGGAAAGCGGGCCGTCGCCGTGAACGACGTCGTCGTCGCGAGCGGGGTGCTCGGCCGGATGGTCGAGCTCGAGTGGCAGATCGGCGACGAGGGTCTCGGCAAGGTGGCGTGCGACGGCGTGATCTGCGCCACGCCGACCGGCTCCACCGCGTACAACCTCTCGAACGGCGGCCCCGTGCTCGTCTGGGGGCTCGACGCCATGGCCGTGACATTCGTTGCCCCGCACTCGCTGCACGCTCGCTCGCTCGTCGTGCCGCGCAGCCGTGACGTCGTCGTCCGGAACCAGACGCCTGACGTCGGCGTGACGGTGCTCGTCGACGGTCACGAGCTCACGGACCTTTCCAGAGGCGGCACGGTGTCGGTGAGGCTCGGCGACCGGCCCGCCTTGCTCGCCGTGCTGCCGGAGGCGACGTTCGTCCACCGCTACCGCAAGACCTTTGCTACGTAGGCTCCGCATCGAGAACCTCGTGCTCATCCACGAGGCCGAGCTCGAGCTCGCGCCGGGGTTGAACGCAATCACGGGCGAGACGGGGGCGGGGAAGACGATCCTCGCCCAGGCGGTAGGCCTACTGCTAGGAGCGCGCGGCGATGCGGCGCTCGTCGGCTCCCAAGGGGCAGACGCCTATGTCGAGGCCGAGTTACAGCCGTCTGCTGGGATGCTCGAGGAGGATGACTTCGCGCCGTTGCTCGAGCTCCGTCCCGAGGACGAAGGGGACATCGTCATCGCCCGGCGCGTGTTCGGCGACGGGCGCACGAGAGCGTATGCATGGGGCAGGTCGCGCAGCCCGCGAGGACGTGGCCGCGGCGACCGAGCGCCTCGTCGCGATGTCAGGGCAGTTCGAGCAACGACGGCTCGCGCGCTCCGCGTATCAGCTCGATGTGCTCGACGCGTTCTGCGGTGAGGAGCAGCTGCGGCGGCGTGCCCAGTTGCGCGGGGCGTGGCGAGAGCTGCAGGCGGCGCGCCGTGCACACGAAGACGTCGTCGCGGGGGCCGCGTCCGCATCCGAGCGCCTGGCGGAGCTGACGGCGCTCGTCGAGGACACGGAGGGCGTGACGGTGGAACAGGAGGACGACCTGCGGGCGGAGCGCGAGCGTCTGCGTCATGTCACCGAGCTGGCGGAGGCAGCGGCGGCTGCGGCGGGGGCGCTCGCGCCCGACGAGGGCCAGGGCGCCGTCGAGCTGTCGGCGCACGCGGTCATGTCCCTGGAGCGAGTGGCCGGGATCTCGAGGGAGCTCGACGAAGTGGCGGCGGAGTTACGCGAGTTGGGAGTCCGCCTCGGAGATGCCTCGTCCGCCGTTCGCTCGTACCTCTCATCGCTCGATGCAGATCCCGGCCGGCTCGAGCACGTCGAGGCGGAGCTGGAGCGACTCTCCGACCTGCGGCGACGCCATCGCGCTGCGACAACCGCAGAGCTTGTGGAGCGCGCGTCGGCTGCGCGGTCCGAGCTCTCGGCGTTCGCCGACGGAAGCGATCCGGCCGCGGCGGTGGCCAAGGCGCTCGCGCAGGCTGAACGTCGCGTCGAGGAGCTCATCGAGGGTGTTCATGTCGCTCGTGTCGCAGCCGTCGAGCCGTTCGCGGCAGCCGTGGCCGCAGAGCTCGAGGGAGTCGGCATGGGCGAGGGCCAGTTCGTCGCAGACCTCTCCGAGCGTGAGCGATCGTCGTCCGGCGCGGACGAGGTTGCGTTTCTCATCCGCCCGAACCCCGGCTTGCCGCTTGCCCCCGTTGCCCAGACCGCCTCGGGCGGCGAGCTCTCGAGGATCGCGCTCGCGATCGCAGCAGTGGGTGGAGGCGAGACGATGGTCTTCGACGAGATCGACGCCGGCATCGGCGGTGGTACTGCGCACGCGGTCGCCGACACGCTGGTGCGGCTGGCGGAGCGGGCACAGGTCGTGACGATCACGCACCTGCCGCAGATCGCGAGTCGCGCCGACCGGCACTTCAGCGTTGAGAAGGTGCCCGGCGACCCCACGCACACGCGTATTCGCGAGCTCAGCGGCGACGAGCGGCGTGCCGAGATCGAGCGCATGCTCGGCGGACGCGAGTTCCTGTCGCGGTTGCCGATGGCCCGACTGGATAGATAGGTTCGTCAGATGCCGACGCGAGCGCGGATCCGTCGCAGCAGCCGGCGTAGGCCCGAGGTCGTCGAGCTGACGGGTCGCGCGCGGCTCGACCGCCGCACAAAGCACCTCGTCCGGCGGCTGACCGCGGACGACGTCGCGATCGTCGACCACGCGGATCTCGACCGGGTCTCGGCCGAGGAGCTCGTCGAGTCGGGCGTACGCGTCGTCGTCAACGTCTCGCCTTCGTCGACCGGCCAGTACCCGAACCTCGGCCCGTTGACGCTCCTGCGGGGCGGCGTTCGGCTCGTCGATGCGCCGGGCGCGCCGCTCTTCGAGCAGCTGACCGAGGGCGAGTGGGTGACGGTTCGCGGCGGCTCCGTCTTCCGGAACGGCGATTGTCTCGCGACCGGCAGGGTGCTCGACGAGCTCGAGCTTCTGCACGCCCTCGACGAGCAGCAGGCGCGGCTCGCGGACGCGATCTCGCAGTTTGCCGAC
Organism: uncultured Actinomycetes bacterium; assembly: GCA_963830835.1. Classification (GTDB taxonomy): domain Bacteria; phylum Actinomycetota; class Thermoleophilia; order Gaiellales; family Gaiellaceae; genus PALSA-612. Next base: position 181,606 of record CAWHNJ010000020.1, read on the forward strand.
AATACGATGCGCTATCTGCGCGAGGAAGGGCGGCTGCTCGCCGAGGGCATCGACTTCCCGGCCCTCCAGACTCGGTTCCGAGGCCGGCACGTGCTCGTCGTTGCCCGCGGGCCTCGCCACAAGCACGACCTGCGCATCGTCCGGGGATACATTCGCAACTTCAAGCCGGTGCTCGTTGGCGTGGACGGCGGCGCGGACGCGCTGCGGGCGGCGGGCTATCGGCCCGACGTCATCGTCGGCGACATGGACTCCGTCACGGACGAGACGCTTGGGTGCGGCGCGGAGCTCGTGATCCATGCGTATCCGTCCACGGGCGACGCGCCTGGGGCGGAGCGGGCCAAGCGGCTCGGCCTCCCGTACGTCACGGTCCCCGCGCCAGGGATCAGCGAGGACGTCGCGCTCCTGCTTGCGTATGAGAAGGGCGCGGAGCTGATCGTCGCCGTCGGCACGCACTTCAATCTCATCGAGTTCCTCGAGCGGGACCGCGAAGGCATGTCCTCGACGTTCATGACGCGGCTGCGGGTGGGCGAGATCCTCGTCGACGCGAAGGGCGTGTCGGAGCTCGTGAGCCCGCGCGTGGGCGTATGGCCGCTCGTCGCGTTCGCCGGCGCGGGCGTCGCGGCGATCGCTGTCGCCATCGCCGCGTCACCCGACCTGCGGATCTTCATTCAGGTGATCGGGCAGCGGCTCCTGGACATCGTCGGCCTCGGCTGATCGAGACTTGGCCATTCCGTCCACGGCCACGCTGGGCCTGGCAGACGCACCCAGGTGCTCCCAGCCTCCTCCCCGCTGCGAGCATACTTGGCAGAGCCGCGCGCATGGGAGACGGGACCGTGCCAACTTTGCGACAAGGGCCGACCGGGCCATGAGGGCCGAGGCGTCGCACGAGGTGCTCGCTTCGCGCGAGGACGTCTGGCGCTTTCTCGCCGAGCCGTACCACCTCGCCGACTGGTGGCCGACGGTCTCGGCTGTGCACCCCGACGCCCGTGGCTTTCGCGAAGGCGCCCGTTGGGATGTCGTGGGCCCGACCTCGCCGACGCTCTTTCGCAAGGGCGGCGCGACCGGGCTTGCCATCGTGAAGACGATCGAGCTCCACGAGCGGGTCGTGTGGAGTCTGACGGCGGACCGGCTCGAGCTCGAGGTGCGGCTGCGCTCACTCGACCCCGATCGCACGCTCGTGACCGTCGCAGTCGAGGGGACGTGGCGGCCGGAGGCGCTCGGCCGGCCTCGCTCGTTGCCCAAGGCGGGGGCATACCGCCTGTACGAGCTCGTGCAGACCGCCGCGTCGCTGACCGACGAGGCGACCGGGTAGCGATGTTCGACTTCCGCTACCACGTGGCGTCGCTCGCGGCCGTCTTCCTCGCGCTCGTCATCGGCATCCTCGTGGGCGTTGGCATCTCGAGCGGAGGCTTCGTCTCCAAGGGCGAGCGCAGGCTCCTCAACGACAAGATCGACGGCCTGGAGACCCAGCTCGACGCGGCCCGCCGCCGCACCGGCAACCTTTCGCGCACCCAGCGCGGAGCGGCGACGTTCGTCGAGGAGTCGTATCCGCTGCTCATGGCCGACCGGCTCGCAAAGCGCCGCGTGGCGCTCGTCTTCGTGGGACCGGTCGACGCCAAGCTGCGAGATCTCGTCGAACGGACACTCGTCGACGCGGGAGCCGGCACACCGCTGCGGATGCGCGCCATTCGCGTGCCCGTGGATCTCGAGGCGCTCGGAAACAGCCTCGACGCGCGTCCCGCGTTCATCCGCTACGCGCAGCCGGACGCGGGACGCGAGCTCGGCCGCCGGCTCGCTCAGGAGCTCGTGCGCGGCGGCAAGGCGCCGGTCTGGAGGCTGCTTGCGTCCCAGCTGATCGAGGAGCGGTCGGGCAATGACGAGAAGCCGGCTGATGCGATCGTCGTCGTCCGCTCCGTGCAGCCGCAGCAAGGGCTGACCGCGAGGTTCCTGCGGGGCCTCTACGAAGGTTTGGCAACGTCCGGCGTGCCGGCCGTGGGCGTCGAGACGTCGGACGCGCTTCCGAGTGCCGTCGACGCATTCGACAAGGCGAGCCTTTCCAGCGTCGACTTCGTCGACACGCACGTCGGCCGCTTCGCGCTCGCGCTGCTTCTCGCCGGTGCTCGCCCCGGCAGCTACGGCTTGAAGCCCACCGCGCGGGACGGCATCCTGCCGCCGGTCGAGCCGGTCGCCGCCATTCCCGAGCAGTGAGCGCAGCCCCGACGATCCTCATCGCCGCCCGCGACGAGGAGGAGCGCATCGGGGAGACGATCGCGCTGCTGCGCAGCGAGCTTCCCGACGCCGTCGTGATCGTGGCCGACGACGGGTCCCGCGACCGCACCGCGCCCGCCGCCGCGGCGGCTGGCGCTCGCGTCTTGCGGCTGCCCAGGCGAGGCAAGGGACAGGCGCTCACGCTTGCCGAGCGGGAGGCGCCGCGGGGGCCGTTGCTGCTCTGCGATGCGGACGTGCGAGGAGCGCTGGCGCCGCTCCTCGCCTCGGGCGCGGATCTGACCGTGGCGGCGTTCGCTGAGCGGCGCGGTGGCGGCTTCGGGATCGCGAAGCGCGCGGCCCGGAGCCTGATCCTGGCCAGGACGGGCTTCGAGCCCCGTGAGCCGCTGTCCGGCCAGCGGGCGCTGACACAGAAGGCCCGCGAGCGCTGCTTCCCGCTCGCGGCGGGGTTCGGCTGCGAGGTCGGCATGACCGTCGACGCGCTGGAGGCTGGCCTGGTCGTGCACGAGGTGGAGCTGGCGCTGAGCCACCGGACGACCGGGCGGGACGCGGCGGGGTTCGCACACCGAGGGCGACAGCTCGTGGACGCCGCGCTCGCCTTCGGCCCTCAGGCCATCAATCACCGCGGCCTGCGGCTGCCGCTGGTCGGCTGGCTCGTTGGCCTGGCGAGCGGGCCGGCGGCGACCGCCGTGGCCGCGGCCGGGCTCGCAGACGACCTCTGGAGCGGGCCGGAGCGCGGCGTCCGTGCGCACCTTCGCGCTCGCCGAACCACGGGCGTCCTCAAGCTCGTCGCCATTCCGACTGTCGGCCTGCTCGCCACACGACGGGTCTCGGGCGCCCTGCTCGTCGGGCTCGCCGCGAACCTCTGGAACCAGCTCGACACGAAGCCCGGGCGCGCGCTGAAGGCGTATCTCGTCTTCGCAGTGCCGCTGCGCGCGCCCCTGCTCCCGGCCGCTGTCCTGCTGCCGTGCGATCTTCGGGAGCTGACGATGCTGGGTGACGGAGGGTCGAACGTCCTGGGGGGGCTGCTAGGCTTGAGGTCCGTGGGCAGGCTCACGGCGCGCGGACGGTGGATTGCGATCGGCGCCCTGACCTCCCTCAATCTTCTCGGTGAAGCTCGCTCGCTTGGGGCGCTGATCGAGCGCACGCCCATCCTCCGCCGGCTCGACGCGCTAGGGACACAGCCGTGACGCGAGCGCCGGTGAAGTACGTCTTCGTCACGGGCGGTGTCGTCTCGTCGCTCGGCAAGGGCATCACGGGCGCCTCGCTCGGCCTGCTGCTGAAGTCGCGCGGCTTCAACGTGGAGATGCAGAAGTTCGATCCGTACATCAACGTCGACCCCGGGACGATGAGCCCGTTCCAGCACGGTGAGGTGTTCGTGACCGAGGACGGCGCCGAGACGGATCTCGACATCGGCCACTACGAGCGCTTCCTCGACCAGAACCTGAGCGCGACGTCGAACCACACGTCGGGGGCCGTCTGGTACTCGGTGATCCGCAAGGAGCGCCGCGGCGAGTACCTCGGCTCGACCGTGCAGGTGATTCCGCACATCACGAACGAGATCAAGGAACGCATCCGGCGCGTGGGGGAGACGACCGACTGCGACGTCGTTATCTCCGAGATCGGGGGCACGGTCGGTGACATCGAGTCGTTGCCGTTCCTCGAGGCCATTCGCCAGTTCCGGCGAGAAGCAGGGCCGGAGAACGTGCTCTATCTCCACGTCACGCTCGTGCCGTTCATCGACTCCGCAGGTGAGCTGAAGACGAAGCCGACGCAGCACTCCGTGAACGAGCTACGCCGCATCGGTATCCACCCGGACATCGTCGTCTGTCGCTCGCAGGAGCCGCTGTCGACGGACATCCGCGACAAGATCGCCCTGTTCGCGGATGTCGAGCCGGAAGCGGTCGTGTCGAACGAGGACGTGACCGACGTCTACCTCGTCCCGGAGGCGCTCCGTGACCAGGGTCTCGACGAGCTCGTCTGCAAGAAGCTCGGTCTCACCACCGCGACCATCGGCCTCGGTGAGTGGGAGACGCTCACAGCTCGCATCGGCGAGCGGAAGCACACGGTGGAGATCGCGCTGGTCGGCAAGTACGTGAAGCTCCACGACGCGTATCTCTCCGTGCACGAGGCGCTGAAGCACGCCGGCATCCACCACGGGGGTCACGTCCACGTGCGCTGGGTGGACGCCGAGGGCATGTCGCTCGAGGAGGCCGAGCGGGAGCTCGAGCAGGTCGACGGCGTGCTCGTGCCGGGCGGGTTCGGGTCGCGCGGCTGGGAGGGGAAGATCCTCGCCTGCCGGGTCGCCCGGGAGCGCGGCATTCCCTACCTCGGCATCTGCCTCGGCATGCACGTTGCGGTGTCCGAGTTCGCCCGGCACGTGGTGGGGCTCGAGGGCGCGAACTCGACAGAGATGGACCCGGAGACCCCTTTCCCTGTCATCGATCTGCTCCCCGAGCAGAAGGAGATCGAGGATCTCGGTGGCACCATGCGGTTGGGAGCGCAGGCTGTCGAGCTCGCCGCGGGTACGCGCGCGCGCGACCTCTACGGGGAGGCGGTCGTCCACGAGCGGCATCGCCACCGCTACGAGGTGAACAACCATCTACGGCCTCAGCTCATCGACGCGGGGCTCGTGATCTCGGGCACCGTCTACGAAGGACGGCTGGTCGAGATCGTCGAGCTCCCAGATCACCCGTGGTTCGTCGCCAGCCAGTTCCATCCGGAGTTCAAGTCGCGCCCGGTTCGGCCTGCGCCGCTCTTCCGGGAGTTCGTCGGCGCGGCGCAGGAGCGCGCCAGCGAGCGGGCGGGAGCCTTAGCCGTCGGTCGGCTCCGCGCGGCAGGCTAAGGCGCCGCCCGAAGTCCGACAACCAGTTTCGATGCCGGCATATGCAGGTCACCCGGCCCTCGCCGTACGCTGGGTTGGGCCGAGCCGCCGGAGGGTGTACTCCGGCGGCTCGAGAGTGATCCCTGGCCGTTCCGTTACTTCGCGAGGCGGAACGAGATCAGTCGCCGCGTCGAGATGCCCGCGACCACTGGCTCGCCGCCCTTGCGGGCGCGCACGAACATCACGACCAGGGTCTGGTTGCTCGCGGCGGGGAACTTCCTCCCGCGCTCCATGCGCAACGTCACGAAACCGTCGCCGCCCGTCTGCTGCTCGGGCGGGATGTTGAACTGGTTGTACGGCACGGCCGTCACGTAGACGAGCGCGCCGGCGACGTCGCGCCCACCACACGCCGAGACGTGGAAGCGGACGATGAGAGCGTTCGTCGAGCGGGGGATCGGGTTCGGTGACACCTGGAACCGGTCGACGAGCAGCCGTGCCGGCGGGCTTACCTGGGTGATGTTGATCGGTCCGTTGCCGCTCGGGCACCCCGTGGGTGCGCTCACGGCGATAACGCCTGTCGGCACAGACGTCACCGTCGTCGAGCCGATCGAGTTTCGGGCAGTCACACGGATGCGCAGCGTGGTGCCGACGTCGGACTGCTTGAGGGTGTACGTCCGGGCAGTTGCACCGTCGATGTTCTCGCAGCTACCGCCTGTCCGGTTGCACGTCCGCCACTGGAGACTGAACGTGATCGGCTGGGTGCCGGACCAGAGACCCGGTTCGGCGGTCAGTGTCTCTCCGAGCACGGGGTTGCCGGCGATGCTCGGCGGTTGCAGGTTGTTCGGCCTGGACGATCCCTGCACGATCCCCGTGGGGTCCGACGCCGCCGTGTCCGTCCCGTCCGGGTTCTGTGCAATCACGCGCACGCGGATGCGAATCCCGACGTCGACGTCGCGGAGACGGTAGCTGGTCCCCGTCGCTCCGCCGATCGTGAGGCAGTTGGAACCGTCCGCCGCCCCACCGTCCGTCGGGCAGCGCAGCCAGCGGTACTGGAACGACATCGGCGTCGAGCCGGACCACGCTCCGCCGTTCGCCGTCAACGTGCGCCCTTCCCTGGCCTGTCCGCTGATGCTCGGTTCGCTGGTGTTGTCCGGCGGTACGAGCGCCCGCGCCGAACCGGAGCCGGGCAGTAAAGCCGCCGTCAGCGCAGCGGCAGCGCCAAGAGGCAAGGCGACGCGCACAAGCAGCCGTCGCAGCCTCGTTGCATTCGTTACTGGTCGATGCATGACACCTCCTTCGATGGTGGCCCGATACCCACTTGGACCCCGCCCCGGACCAGCAGGAGAAGGCTTAGCGGCGGGTTTTTCCCGCTTTTTCCTTTCTGCTAACGATTCGCTCACGAGGGAACACGTCCTGCAGGCATCTCGATACCGCCCTAGGCTGAGCCGCCGGCGAGGCCGACGGCTCAGCCCGTAAGCACCGGCCCTACTTCGCGAGCCGGAAGGAGATGAGGCGCCGCGTGGAGATGCCCGCGAGGATGGGCTCGCCGTCCTTGCGAGCGCGGGCGAACATCACGAGCAGCGTCTGCTTCTTGGCCGCCGGGAAGCCCGACAGCCGGTCCATCTGCATCGTCGCCCAACCGTCGCCACCCGTCCGTGCCTCGGGCGGGATTCTGAACTGGTTGAACGGCACGGCCGTGACGTACACGAGCGCGCCTGCAACGTCACGTCCGCCACACGCGGACACGTGGAAGCGGACGGTGAGATCGCTAGTCCCGAGCGGGATCGGGTTCGGCACGACCTGGAAGCGGTCGACCAGCAGCCGTGCCGGGGGTGTGACCTGGCTCACCTGCATCGGGCCATTCCCGGCCGGACAGGCCGCGGCCGCGACGGTGGACGTCGGAGCCGCTGTCACCCTCTGACCTTCCGTGCTTGCCGTGAAGCGGGCCGCACGAGTCAGCTGGAACGAGATCAGGCGCCGCGTCGAAATGCCCGCGAGGATCGGCTCGCCCGACTTCCGGGCGCGAACGAACATCACGAGCAGCGACTGATTGTCCGCAGCGGGGAAGCCGCGGAGCCGGTTCATCTGCATCGTCACCCAGCCGTCACCGCCCGTCTGCTGCTCCGCCGGGATCGTGAACTGGTTGAACGGCACGGCCGTGACGTACACGTGTGCGCCGGAGACGTCGCGCCCGCCACACGCGGACACGTGGAAGCGGACGGTGAGACCGCCCGTCGAGAGCGGGATCGGATTCGGCGACACCCGGAAGCGGTCGACGAGCAGGCGTGCCGGCGGTGTGAGCTGGCCCACGCTGATCGGCCCGTTGCCGCTCGGGCAGCCAGTAACCGGCGCTTCCGTGATGACAGCCGTCGGGGCCGAGGTTTCCGTCTCGTCGCCGATCGCGTTGCGTGCCGTCACGCGGACCCGTAGCGTCCTGCCGACATCCGACTGCCTCGCCACGTACGTCTTCTCTGTGGCGCCGGAGATCGACGAGCATCCGCCGCCGGAGCTGTTGCAGCTCCTCCACTGGTATGTGAACGTGATCGGCTGAGTCCCGGACCACGTACCCGGGTCCGCAGTCTGCGTTGCGCCGAGCACGGGCGACCCGGAGATCGTCGGAGGGCTGATGCTCCGAGGTCGGGCCGATCCCTGGACAACCGCTGTTGGGTCCGACACGGCCGTGTCGGAACCGTCAGCGTTCGAGGCTGTCACACGGACTCGGATCCGGATCCCCACGTCGGCGTCCCGCAGCCGGTACGTCGGACCGTCACCTGCCGAACCCCCGATGGGGGCACAGTTGGAGCCGTCAGAGGCTCCACCGTCGGTCGGACACCGCAGCCAGCGGTAGCCGAACGACATCGGCGTCGTGCCGGACCACGTGCCTTCATTCGCAGTGAGCGTCCGACCTTCGATGGCGTTGCCGACGATGCTCGGCTCGGCCGTGTTGTTCGGGGGTACGAGCGCCACGGCCGAGCCCAAGCCCGGCAGGAGCGCTGCTGTCAATGCCACCGCGCCGGCGAGGGAGAGGCCGACCTGCAGGAGCAGGCGCCGCCTCGGCCGTCGCGGAGCTCTCGTTTCTGATGCGTCCATGACACCTCCTTGGTGTGCGTGTCCGCTACCCGTCCAGGGCCGCCGCAACTCGCTCCAGGAGTCGTTTTTGCACGCCTTTTTCCGTGTGCTAACTATTCCCACATGGTTCAGCCCGAAGGAGGCGGGCGCGCACATTCCGTGGGGGGAGATGACCCGATACCGAGAGGGTGGCTGCCATGAGCGATGTTCCGGAGGCGACGCTGAAGAAGACCGACCTCGGGCTCGTGCCCGAGGGCGAGGGCTGGTTCGTGGCAAACGCGCGCGACGTGTCGTGGATACGAAGCGACGAGCGCGGCCAGGACACCGACTTCGAAGGCAGGCAGGAGTGGACGCAGCTCGGCTTCCGCATCCAGGTGCTCGGGCCCGGTCAGCGGGGCATCTACCACCGTGAGGCCGGCCAGGAGGACTTCCTCGTCGTCTCGGGCGAGTGCGTGCTCGTGATGGAAGGCGAGGAACGTCGCCTGAAGGCATGGGACTACGTCCACTGCCCGCCGTGGACCGAGCACGCCTTCGTCGGCGTCGGCGACGGGCTGTGCGTGATCGTCATGGCCGGCAGCCGCACGGTCGGCTTCGAGGTCGTCTACCCCGTGAACGAGCTCGCGGCGAAGCACGGCGCGAGCGTCGAGCAAGAGGCATCGGACCGGATGCGGCAAATGCCGGCTGGTCGAAAGAGGAGCGAACGTCCTACGAGGAAGGCTGGCTCCCGTGACCGGCGACGGCGCCTATGTCGTCAACGCCCGGGACGTCGAGTGGAGAGGGCGCGAGGGGCTCGGGCGCTGGGCGAACCTCGAAGCCGATCGCGACTTCGATCAACTCGGCTTCCAGCTCGTCGTCGTCGATCCGGACGTGCCGGTGTGCATGTACCACGGCGAGTCGAATCAGGAGGACTTTCTCGTCCTATCGGGCGAGTGCGTGCTCGCGATCGAGGGCGAGGAGCGACGGCTGAAGCCATGGGACTTCGTCCATTGCCCGCCGATGACCGAGCACGTCTTCGTCGGCGCAGGCGACGGGCCGTGCGCGATCGTCATGGTCGGCACCAGGGTGCCAATCGAGGAAGAGGTGCTGATCTACCCGGAGAACGACGCCGCCGCGAAGCACGGCGCGAGCGTCGAGACCGAGACACCGGACGCCGCAGAGGCCTACGCGCGCTTCGAGCGCCGCGAGCCGGAGCCGTATCGGAGCGGCGACCTGCCGGACTGGTAATGCCCGTTCCCGAGGCCACGTTGCAGGAGACGGAGGCGGGGCTCGTACCCGAAGGAGAGGGGTGGTTCGTGCTCAACACGCGCGACGCCGCGTGGTGGCGCAGCGACGAGATGGGTCAGGCGACGACGTTTGAGGGCGAACCGCGGTTCGCCGACTTCGGCTTCCACGTCGAGGTCCTCTATCCGGGCCAGCCCAACTGCATGTACCACGGTGAGTCTGACCAGGAGGACTTCCTCGTGTTGTCCGGCGAATGCGTCGCGATCATCGAAGGAGAGGAGCGGCACCTGAAGGCGTGGGACTTCGTGCATTGCCCGCCGTGGACCGACCACGTATTCGTCGGCGCAGGTGACGGGCCGTGCGTGATCGTCATGGTCGGAGGTCGCAGACGCCCGATGTCGATCCTCTACCCGGTCGATGAGGTTGCTGCGAAGCACGGTGCGAGCGTCGAAGCAGAGACACGAAACGGGAAAGATGCCTACGCACGCTTCCTGCAGCCCGAGCGCACGCGCTACCAGGACGGGTGGCTCCCGTGACGGTTCCCGAGGCGAGGCTCGAGACACTGCCCGAGGGCCTCGGCGCCGAGGGTCCCGGCTGGTTCGTCCTTAACGCCCGAGACGCTCGCTGGTGGCAGCGGCAAGGGCTGGGCCGCTGGGCGGACCTCGAGGGCGACGGCGACTTCGAGCAGCTGGGCATCCGTGTTGCGGTGCTCCAGCCGGGCGAGCCGAGCGGCATGTACCACGGGGAAACGGGCCAGGAGGACTTCCTCGTCGTCTCGGGCGAGTGTGTCGCGATCATCGAGGGCGATGAGCGTCACCTTCGGGCCTGGGACTTCGTCCACTGCCCGCCGTGGACGGGCCACACCTTCGTCGGCGCAGGCGAAGGCCCTTGCGTCATCGTCACCGTCGGCGCGCGGACAGGAGCGGACGAGATCGTCTACCCGGTCAATGAGGTCGCCGCGAGCCACGGCGCGAGCGTCGAGCGCGAGACGCCAGAGCCTAAAGAGGCGTACGCCCAGTATCCGCGCGAACCGCAGTTTCAGCCGTACGCCGTTCGCGATCGGCCGGACTCTGCCGGCGAGGAACTCCTTCGCCAGCGCCTTCGGGGCCTGGATCAGCCACGCGTCCTCGATTCGCTCTCTGCAGCTCATCGAACGTCGATGGCGTCGAGGTGGACGAGGACGCCCGGATAGCCCTCGTAGTGCGGCGTCTGGAAGTAGAGGTCGGGATGCGAGTCGAGCATCAGCTGCTTCTCGTCGCGATCGACGCGGAGGGCGAGCGTGCCCCCGTCACGGTCGCGGCTCTTCCAGGCGAAGAGCTTCCCGCGCACGCGGAAGGCGGGACGGTCGCCCGCCTCCTCCTCGGCCTCTGGCAGCGATAGCGCGATCTTGCGGATGTCGTCCCAGCCGGCCACGCGCCGAGGCTAGCGTGTCGCTGCCTCCGCGTCGATCGCGTCGGCGTACGCGCGGGCGGATTCGATAACGTCGAAGTCGCATTCGCACTCGACGAACGCGGCGGCGACGACGTTCCCTCTGCGCCAGGCAAACAGCACGTTCTCCGATCCGAAGACGCTCTGCGATCCGACCTTCCATCCTCCGGACTCCTCGCCGAGGCCCACCGCCGAGACTTCCTTCAGGGGCAGCAGTTCGTCGTTGCTAACTTCGTATGCCCCAATCAGGGCGTCGACCGCCTCGCGTGCTCCGTTCGCATCTCGGAAGAGGAAGAGCACGGACTCGGCGCTTGCGTAAGTGCTCCCGAAGGGGTCGCCCGTCTGCCAGTCCTCCACGTGACTCCGCCTGAGACCGGCGCCGTCGAGCTCGCGAAGCCACCACCGGCCCGGGGACTCCAGGCCGCCCGTGTCGGGCTGTCTACGGTTGGGTAGCAGGCTGAACAGCGAATCGTGGAGGATGATTGGAGAGAGTCGCCCGTCCGGAGCACCCCGCCACGCCTGACCTTTGGGCAGCGGCGGCTTGGTGGCGCCGATGGCCAGGAGGTCGTCCTCCGCGTACGTCCGGGTCGCGGTACCGCCACTGCAGGCGGCTGCTGCGACCGCGAAGGCGATGATCGGCACGACGACACACTTCATGCAGCGCATCGTTCACCGGCGTGGTAACGGCGCGGTAATACGATCCCACGATGCCCGGCGCCCTCGATCTCTTCCTCGAGCTGGCTACGATTCCGAGCCCTCCGGGCGAGGAACGCGCGGTCGCCGACCGGGTGACGCGAGGAGCTGCGCTCGCTCGGCCTCGACGTGGACGAGGACGAGACGGGCCCGAGCATCGACTCGACTATGGGCAACCTCTACGTGCGGCTGGAGCCGACGGCCGAGGGTACGCCGATCTTCCTCTGCGCACACCTCGACACTGTCCCTCCTCAAGGACCCATCCACCCCGTCGTCGAAGACGGCACGGTGAGGAACGCCGCCGGCACGATCCTCGGCGCCGACAACAAGGCTGCGGTCGCGTCGATGGTCGAGGCGGCACGGCGAACGCTCGAAGGTGGACGGCCACACGCTGGGCTCGAGCTCGTCTTCACGGCGAAGGAGGAGGTCGGACTGCGCGGCGCCTACGCTTTCGACCACACGCGCCTGCAGGCCGAGCTCGGTTACGTCTACGACCAGGCTGCGCCGATCGGCGAGATCGTGATCGGCGCGCCGTGGGCCGCGACGCTCGAGGTCGCCTTCCGTGGCCGGTGTGCGCACGCCGGTATGTACCCCGAGGAGGGTCGTTCGGCAATCGCGGCCGCCGCACGCGCCATCGCCGATCTGCGCCTCGGCCGTATCGACGATGAGACGTCGGCAAACGTCGGGCTGATCGAGGGCGGCACGGCGCGCAACATCATCCCCGAGCACTGCACGCTCAAGGCCGAGGCGCGGAGCCACGACGAGGCGAAGCTCGCCGACGTCGTGCGCGAGATGGAGGAGGCCTTCGCGTTCGCGGCCGCGCTCGAGGAGTGCGAGGTGGAGACGCAGATCGACCGCTCGTACCGCGGGTACCGGTTCCGCAAGGACGAGCCCGCGGTCGCGCTCGCCGCCCAGGCGCTCGAGCGCTGTGGCTTCACGCCGTCGTTCGCGCTCACGGGAGGCGGGGCCGACGCGAACGTCTTCAACGAGCGCGGCATCCCGTGTGTCACGCTCGCGAACGCCATGGCCGAGATTCACACGCCCGACGAGCACATCGCCGTCGCCGACGTCGAGGCGATGGTCGACGTCTCCCTCGCGCTCCTCGATGGCGCTCTCGCTTAGGCGGGGACGCGTGACGGCGGTCGTCGAGCGGCTGCCCGAGCTGATCCGCTGCGAGGTCGACGGTGAGCCGTGTGTCGCGTACCCGAGGGTGACCGGGCAGGTCGAGGAGGGCGACGACGTGATCGTGAACGTCCAGGCGCGGCAGCTTGGTCTCGGCTCGGGCGGCTTCGACGTCCTCCATGTGAACCTCACGCGCGGTCTCGAGTTGGCCGCGGAGCCTGGCGCGCACGTGATGAAGCTGCCGTACACATCGCTCCAGCACGCGGTCGCACACGCGGAGGAGACGGAAAGGCTCGTCCGGGGACTGGGGGGCATGCCGGTCGTCTGCTGCTCGCTGCACAGCCAGGTGGTTCCCGTCTGCGCCGGGATCGGGGAAGGGATTCGTACCGCCTATCTCCAGCTGCCGGGCGGAGCGCTGCCCGTTTCGCTCTCCGACGCCGTCCGAGCGCTGAAAGAGCGGGGCCTCGTGGAGACCGCGGTCGCGGTTGGGCCGTGCTTCGACGGTGATGTTCACTGCGTGACTACGGCTTCTGCGCTGTCCTGGTCGAAGGCGGCAGGCTTCGACGCCGCCGTGTGTGCGATCGGCCCAGGGATCGTGGGGACCGGAACGCTCCTCGGCCACGGCGGGCTCGCGGCGGCCGAGGCAGCGAACACCGCGTCCGCGCTCGGCGGCGAGCCGGTGCTCGCCGCTGCGCATGTCCGAGGCGGACGAGCGCGAGCGGCACCACGACGTCTCCCATCACACGAAGGCCGTGTTCGAGGTGTTTCTGGGCAAAGAGCTGACGATCGCCCGCGAAGAAGACGGCAATCTCGAGCAGGATTGCGCCGGTCTTCCGCTCTCGCACATGGGGCGGGGGCTCGAGGACGATCGGCTGTTCTTCTCCGCCGCGTACTCTGCGGGGCGGGTGGCACGGGAGATGATTCTGTGATGGAGGACCGCAAGCTCGGCCCCGTCGTCGGCCTCGGCACGTCGGGGACATTCGAGCGGCGACTCGGCGCTCGCGGGCGAGGTCGTCTCCGCCGCGCTCCAGTCCGGCGGCCGGCTGATCGACACGTCGCCGATGTACGGCGAGGCGGAGGGATCGCTCGCGGTGGCGCTGGAGGGGCGTCGCGACGAGGTCGCGATCGCGACGAAGATCTGGGCGCAGACGCTCGATGAGGGCCGCGAGCAGTACCGGCGTCAGCTCGACTGGTTCGGCCGCGTCGATGTGGAGCAGATCCACAACCTCGTGAACTGGCGCGAGCATCTCGAGTGGATCGAGGAAGAGCGGGATGCCGGCCGCGTGGGCAAGGTCGGCGTCACGCACTGGAACCGCGACGCGCTGCCCGATCTCGCCGACGCGCTCCGCACGGGCCGCTTCGAGCAGGTCCAGCTGCCGTACAACCCATTCGAGCGCGAGTGCGAGGAGGAGCTGCTCCCGATCGCCGCCGAGCAGGGCCTTGCCGTCATCGTCATGAGGCCGTTCGGCGACGGGGACCTGTTCGCGAAGCCTCCGCCTGCGGAAGCGCTCGAGCCGCTGCGACCGTTCGGAATCGAGACCTGGCCGCAGGCGCTGCTGAAATGGGTGCTGTCCGACGAGCGCGTCGACGTCGCCATTCCGGCCACGTCGAAGCCCGGCCACGTCGCGTGAGAACGCGGCCGCCGGCGCGCCGCCCTGGCTCGGCCCCGAAGAGCGCGACTACGTCGCGCGGCTAGCCCTCGCTAGACCCTGAGCTACGTCACGTCCGTATTACCGGCGCGTTAGTGCGCTTCTCCACGGTGGGCACTGAATGGAGTCGTTCACGCACTCCTCCTGGAAGGAGGGAACATGAGCTTCAAGCAGCGTTTACATGCTCTGGCGCTCGGTCTCGCGATCATCGTTTCCGTCGCCGGAGTCGCAAGTGCCGATACTTGGTCGGATCCGGCCGGGGACGCACAGGGCGGGCCGGACATCACAGACGTGACCGTTACGAATGACCCGGGCGGCACCATCACGATGAGTGTCTCCGTCCCGCTCTGGCCGCCTCTCTCGGCCCGCGGGTTGGCGATCTGGATGGACACGGATCTGAACGGACGGGAGACCGATCCGGCAGATCGAGTGATCGGCGTCTGGGCGCTGCTCCTGCCGTTCCAACGGTCTGTGTGGGTTGCTCCGGGAGCGCAATACGCATCTCTGCTCCGGTCACAGGACAGTAAGGTCGACGTGCCGAGCCTGAAGACGACGGGTTCGGCAACCGCATTCGAGGTGTCGTTCGCGAGAGCGGAAGTCGGGATCGACACGAGCTTCGGATTCTGGATCGGCTCGGTCAACCACGTCTTCAAAGACCCCGGTCAGTGGTCCGACCGCGCGCCGGACAGCGGCTATCAGACGTACCGACTGACCCTGCCTCCACCGCCGCCTCCACCTCCCGTCGCGAAGCCCGTGATCGGGGCACCGGTCGCCGCGCCTGCATCGCCGGGGGCCGGGAGGAAGTTCAACGTCGCGTTCGCTGTAACCACGAGCACGGACGGCACGCCGCTGACGAGTGGAACGATGGTCATCGACCCGAGCGTCTCCGGAAAGATGCTGGCGCACTCGGAGTCGTTCAAGGGCGGAAGGGCCAAGGCGTCGATCGCCGTTCCCAGGACGGCGAAGGGCAAGCAGCTCAAGGTCAAGGTGACGATCAAGTCCGGCGGACAATCGGCGACGAAGATCGCAGCGTTCAAGATTCGCTGACGCGACGAGCCGAAGGGCACGACCTCCGCATGGGTCGTGCCCTTCGCGATCGCGGGTCGTTAAGGTTGCGCCGCTGTGCGAATCGGGGTCGTCCGTGAGATCAAGACCGACGAGCATCGCGTTGCCCTGACGCCGGCCGGCGCGCGCGAGCTCGTGCGCAAGGGCCACGACGTCATCGTCGAGGCCGGTGCCGGTCTCGGCAGCGCGTTCCGGGACGAGGTGTACGAGGCGGTCGGCGGACGCATCGCGTCGGTCGACGACACGTGGTCAGAGGCGGAGCTCTTGCTCAAGGTGAAGGAGCCGATCGAGTCCGAGTACTCGCGGCTACGCGCCGATCTCGTCCTCTTCACGTATCTACACCTGGCCGCTGACGAGCCGCTCACGCGCGCGCTTGTCCACTCCGGAGTCGCAGCTGTTGCCTACGAGACCGTCGAGACGGAGGACAGGCAGTTGCCGCTGCTGGCGCCGATGAGCGAGGTCGCGGGCCGCCTCGCCACGCAGATGGGCGCGTGGGCGCTCGAGAAGCCCCCGGGTGGCCGCGGCATCCTCCTCGCGGGCGTGCCCGGAGTCCCGCCGGCGAAGGTGCTCGTGATCGGCGGCGGCATCGTCGGCTACAACGCGGCTCTCATCGCCGTCGGGATGCAGGCCGACGTCTGGGTGCTCGACAAGTCCGTCGAGCGCATGCGCGAGCTCGAGATGATGCTCGACGGCCGCATCACGCTCGCGATGTCGAACGAGCTCCAGATCCGGGAGGCGATCCATGACGCCGACCTCGTCATCGGCGCGGTGCTGATCCCCGGTGCGCTCGCGCCGAAGCTCATCACGCGCGACATGCTGCCGACGATGAAGCAGGGCTCGGTCATCGTCGACGTCGCCATCGACCAGGGCGGCTGCGCCGAGACGTCACGGCCGACGACGCACTCCGACCCGACGTACGTCGTCGACGACGTCGTCCACTACTGCGTCGCCAACATGCCCGGCGCCGTGCCGATCTCGTCCACGAAGGCGCTGACGAACGTGACCCTGCCCTACGTGGAGGCGATCGCGAAGCACGGCCTCGCGGCCGCCGTCGCTCGCGATCCGGCGCTCGCCCGTGGCGTCAACGTGCTCGACGGCAAGGTGACCTACGAGGCCGTGGCCGAGGCGCACGGCATGGACTACGCGCCGCTCGGCGACGTGCTCAGCGCCGCGGTCTAGGTCCTTTGCCTTCGCTGCGGCTTCCTTCGTCCCCGGCGAGAGTCTCACGACGACCCAGGTGACGCTGGCGGCGATCGCGATGATCGTCGGGATGTAGATCGCGACGCCGAGGAGGCCGAGGACGGTGTCCATGACGCTCATAGAATAGGCACATGCCGCGCGCGTGCGTCATCGTGCTCGACGGCGTGGGCGCAGGTGCCCTGCCGGACGCAGCAGAATTCGGAGACGAAGGCTCCGACACGCTCGGCAACGTCGCGCGCGCCGTGGGCGGCCTCGACCTGCCCGCCATGGAGGCACTCGGCCTCGGGAACGTCGCTCCCCTGGAGGGCGTGGCGCCCATGGCGGGCGCTCCCGCCGTCGCCGGACGGCTGCTCGAGCGCTCCAAGGGGAAAGACACGACGACTCGGCCACTGGGAGATGATGGGCATCGTCACGCCGAACCCCTTGCCGACGTACCCGCACGGCTTCCCACACGACGTCATCGATCCCTTCATGCACGCCACCGCGCGGGGTGTGCTCGGCAACAAGCCCGCCTCGGGCACGGAGATCATCCAGGAGCTCGGAGAGGAGCACCAGGAGACGGGGAAGTGGATCGTCTACACGTCTGCGGACTCGGTATTCCAGGTGGCGGCGCACGAGGAGACCATTCCGCTCGAGGAGCTGTACGAGGGATGTCGCAAGGCGCGGGAGATCCTCACGGGCAAGCACGCTGTCGGGCGCGTCATCGCGAGGCCGTTCATCGGCGAGCCGGCCAACTACGAGCGAACGCCTAACCGTCACGACTTCTCGCTCGAGCCGAGACGGCCGAACTATCTCACCCAGGTGCGGGAAGCCGGCGCCGAGGTACACGGCGTCGGAAAGATCCCCGACATCTTCGCCCACCTCGACATGGATGCGGAGCACCCCACGAAGTCGAACGTCGAGGGAATCACCGTCACGGAGAGGCTGCTACAGGAGCTCGACAGCGGCTTCGTGTTCACGAACCTCGTCGAGACGGACATGCTGTGGGGCCATCGCAACGACCCGGTGAACTTCCACCGCTGCCTCCAGGACTTCGACCGCCGGCTGCCCGATCTCCTCGAGGCGCTGCGCGAGGGCGACCTGCTCGTGATCACGTCGGACCACGGCATCGACCCCACGACACCGTCAACCGATCACTCACGTGAGCACGGGCTCCTGCTCGCGTACGTCCAGGGGAAGAACGCTGCGGGCCGCGTGCACGAGGGCGAGCTCGGCGACGTCGGCGCGACGGTGAATCTCTGGCTGGGCGGCAAGCCGGCGCCGAGGAAGCTGTCCGGCGCACCCATCCTCGAGCCTTGACGAGGCTCAACGACCCGGAGCGTGTCCGGCAGGAGTACGCGACGGAGGACGGCCTGCGGGCGCGCGCATCGATCTACCAAGGCGTCGCCGGACCGGATGCGCGCGAGGCAGCGTTCCAGGCGGTCCGCGATGCAGATCCGCGCCGCGTGCTGGAGGTCGGATGCGGCTGGGGCGAGTTCGCCGAGCGGATGACGGTCGAGCTCGGCGTGGACGTCGTCGCGGTCGACCTCTCGCCACGGATGGTCGAGCTGGCGCGCGGGCGTGGCGTCGACGCGCGTGTCGGTGACGTGGAAGCCCTGCCCTTCGACGACGGGTCGTTCGACGTGACCGTGGCCAACTGGATGCTCTACCACGTCCCCGACCTCGAGCAGGCGATCTTCGAGCTCGCCCGTGTGACGCGGCCCGGCGGCAGGCTCGTTGCGGCGACGAACAGCCTCGACCACCTGGGGGAGCTGTGGTCGCTCGTCGGCCGGGATCGGCACTGGGAGGGCGAGCGGTTCTTCAGCGAGAACGCCGAGGAGCCTCTGCGACAGCACTTCGGATCGGTCGAGCGCCTGGACGTGACCGGAAGCGTGACGTTCGCCGACCGGGAAGCCGTGCGCGGCTACATCGGCTCGTCGGTGGCGCACAAGCATCTCGCCGATCTCGTTCCCGAGCTCTCCGAGCCGCTCGTCGCCACCCGGCGCAACTCGATCTTCGTCGCCCAGAAGTGATCAGGCCAGCCGAGCTGATCGAGCGGAAGCGCGACGGCGAGGAGCTGTCGGAAGAGGAGATCCTCGACCTCGTGCTCGGCTATACGCGCGGAGAGGTGCCCGACTACCAGATGGCTGCGTTCCTCATGGCGGTGTACTTCCGCGGCCTCTCCGGTGCGGAGACGTTTGCGCTCACCGACGCGATGATCGCAAGCGGCGAGACGATCGACCTCGGCGCGGCACTTGGCCGCAAGGTCGTCGACAAGCACTCGACCGGCGGCGTGGGGGACAAGACGTCGCTCGCGGTCGGGCCAATCGTCGCCGCGTGCGGCGTTCCCTTCGGGAAGATGTCCGGCCGCGGGCTCGGTCACACGGGCGGCACGCTCGACAAGCTCGAGGCGATCCCCGGCTTTCGCGTCGAGCTGACGGTCGACGAGCTCGTCGCCCAGGTGCGCGAGGTGGGCATCGCCATCATCGGCCAGACGGGCGACCTCGTGCCTGCGGACAAGATGCTCTACGCACTGCGAGACGTGACGGCGACGGTCGACAACGTGTCGCTGATCGCCGCCAGCATCATGTCGAAGAAGATCGCCGGGGGTGCCGATGCGATCGTGCTCGACGTCAAGGTCGGCGACGGGGCCTTCATGAAGACGATCGACGACGCGCGGGCGCTTGCGGAGACGATGATCGAGCTGGGCAGGCGCGCCGGCCGCGAAACGGTCTGCGTGCTCACCGACATGGACCAGCCGCTCGGCCGGGCGGTTGGCAACGCGCTCGAGGTGCGCGAGGCGCTCGACACGGTGCGCGGCGAGGGGCCGGCGGACTTCACCGAGCTTGTCCTCGACACCTGTGCGCATCTGCTCGCGCTCTCCGATCTCGGCGTGGGCGAGGAGGAGGGCCGCGTGCTCGCCGAGCAGGCTGTCGCGAACAGCTCCGCTGCCGATGTCTGGGGCCGGTGGATCGAGGCGCAGGGCGGAGACCCAGACGAGACGGCGCTGCCCGTCGCGTCCGTCGTCCGCGAGGTGATCTCAGCCGCGAGGCGGTCATGTGGCCCGGTTGGGGGCAATTGCCGTCGGCATCGCCGCGCTTCATCTTGGAGCCGGACGGGCGTCGAAGGAGGACGAAATAGACCATGCGGTCGGGGTCGTCTGCCACCGGAAGCGCGGCGACTCGGTGGAGCAGGGCGACGTGCTCGCCGAGGTGCATGCGCGGGACGAGGCGTCGGCCGACGCGGGCGTCGAGGAAGTCCTGGCCGCGTACGAGCTCTCCGACGCGCCTCCTGCTCCGCAGCCGCTCGTCCTCGACGTCCTCACCTAGCGCTGTGCCCGAGCTACCGGAGGTCGAGACATACCGCGCGCGGCTCGAGCCTCGCCTGCTCGGGAGGGCGTTCGAGCGCGTTCGCGTCCATGACTCCCGGCTGACGATGCCGCTCGAGCCGGCCGAGGTGGAGGCCGAGCTGCAGGGAGAGCGCGTCGCGTCGGTCGAGCGGCGCGGCAAGTACCTCCTCGTTCGCTTCGAGAGCGGCCTCGCGCTCGTCGTGCACCTGCGCATGACCGGCGGCTTTCCGGAGCAGGCTGCATCGCACGAGCGGGCGGTCATCGAGCTCGACGACGGCTCCGGCCTCGCGTACCGCGACGTGCGTCGCTTCGGCACGTGGCACGTGCTCGCGCTATCGGAGCTCGACGAATACCTCGGGGCACGCCTCGGGCCCGAGCCGCTCGGCCCGCGTTTCACCGCCGGGTTTCTCGGCGAACGTCTCGCGCGCCGGCGGGCGCCGCTGAAGGCGGTGCTCCTCGATCAGCGCGTCGTAGCCGGCATGGGGAACATCTACGCCGACGAGGCGCTCTGGCACGCGCGTCTCCATCCCCTCCGGCCCGCGTCCGAGCTCGACGCCGAAGAGGTCGCAGCGCTACGTCAGGGCGTTCGTCGCGCGCTCCGGCGTGGCATCGCGCGCCAGGGCGCGGATCTCGGCGACGGCGCCTATCCATCGGGCTCGATGCAGGATGAGTTTCGCGTCTACGGACGGACGGGCGAGCCATGCCGCCGATGCCGCACGCCGATCGAGAAGACGCGCGTGGCGGGTCGCGGCACGCACTATTGCCCGGGCTGTCAGCGATGACGCTGCAGCTGCCGCGGGTGTCGAAGTAGGACACTGGACGGATCGAGCAGGCTGGACCGGGTGCACCGTCGTGCTGCTGCCGGAAGGGACGACGGGGTCGTGCGAGGTGCGTGGCGGAGCGCCCGGAACGAGGGGGACCGACGCGCTCTCGCCGGCGAGCTCAGGACCCGGCGCGGATGCGATCCTCCTCACCGGCGGATCTGCCTTTGGCCTGGCGGCCTGCGACGGCGTCGTGCGATGGCTGGAGGAGCACGGCCGCGGCTATCCCGATGCCGGCCGGGCCGGTGCCTGTCGTTGCCGGCGCGGTCGTCTACGACCTCGGGCTCGGAAGCCCGGAGGCGAGACCCACCGCAGACTCGGGCTATGCGGCCTGCGAAGCGGGCACGCCCCGCCCGGAGCGCGGCAGCGTGGGCGTGGGTACAGGCTGCAGCGTCGGCAAGCTGCTACGAGAGGGCCGGACGAAGGGCGGTTTCGGCATGGCCGCGTGCGATGTCGCGGGCGGTGGAGTCGTGACGGCGATGGCGGCGGTGAATGCCGTGGGCGAGGTGCTCGCGGAGGACGGCTCGGTGCTTGCCGGCATCTGGCGAGACGGCGCGTACGTCCGCTCGGTCGACGTGCTCGCCGAGCGGGTGGCGGACCCCGTTGGAGAGGCGACGACGCTCGTGTGCGTCGTCACCGACGCGACGCTCACGAAGACCGAGACGTGGCTCGCGGCGCGGGCCGCTCAGGCCGGCCTGGCTCGGGCCGTCAATCCGGTGTGGACGCCGTTCGACGGCGATGCCGTCTTCTTCGCCGCCACGAACGAGCGCAAGGCGGATCCGCTCGCCGTCTACGTCGCTGCCGCGGACGCGACCGCCGCGGCGATTCGCGACGGCGTGCGGCAGGCAACAGGCGCCCCAGGATGCCCTGCCCTGTCGGAGCGCTGACGGGGCACCACCGCCCGCGTTGCCGCAGAAGTTGCACTCTTGTCACGATCGCGTTTCACACACGCTGCAACTTCCCCGATAGGCTGAAATCGGGAGGAGGCACGGGGTGGCCCCCATGGCTGAGCCGGCGCCCGCCCTCTCTAGACTGGGCCGTAGTGGCCGGACGTAGCGTTACGACCGAAGCAGTCGTCCTGCGCTCGCTGCGCTTCTCGGAGGCAGACCGGATCCTCCACCTCTACACGAAGGATCGCGGCCGCGTCGGCGCCATCGCGAAAGGTGCGAGGAAGACTCGCTCGCGGTTCGGCGGCCGACTCGAGCCGCTGTCCCATGTCGAGCTCGTCCTCCACGAAGGCCGCGGTGAGCTACAGACGGTCACGGGCGCGTCGCTCGTTCGCTCGCACGCGCTGATCCGCGCGGACGCGCGCCGATCGGCGATCGGTCTCGTCGGCGCGGAGGCGGTGCTCCGGCTGTTCCCCGAGCAGGAGCGGAACGACCGCGTGTTCGCGGCGCTCACGCGCTTTCTCGACCTGCTCGAGGAGTCCGACGGCGACGGCTCTCGTGCGGACCTCGATCCGCTCGGCCTGTCCTTCCAGCTCAAGTTGCTCTGGCTCGCCGGCTATCTCCCGCACGTCGGCAGCTGTGCGGAATGTGGGGCTGCGTCCCCGATCACCGGCTACTCCCCGGCGCGGGCGGCGCGGTGTGCGCGAACTGTGGGGAAGGGTCTCTGGCGCTCTCGCCGGATGGCCTCGACGCGATCGACGCGCTGCTCCGCCGGCCGCTCGCCGACGCAGGCGAAGCCGGGGTCTCGGAACGCGGGGCGCGCGACGCGCTGGCAGTCGTGTCCGCGTCGTATGAGTTCCACGGCGGATTTCGATTACGCACGCTCTCAGCGTGATTTCCATGCAAAGCCGGGTTGCACGTGTCCCCTCCTGCCGCGAAGATGGCAGACGTGGACGACGGGCAGGTCGACGAGCTTCGACGCTGGGCTCAAGGCCTCTCCACCGACCCCCGTGCCGAGGTGAAAGCAGCCGCCAAGGCGATCACGATGCTCGCCGACGATCTCGAGGCGGCCCGCAGTCAGCTGCTCGAGGAGCGGATGATTCGCGAGGCACTGGAGTCGCGGCTGGCGGACGAGGAGGCGGCTGAGATGGAGCGCGACCTGCGAACCCGGCTGCTCGCGCGCCTGTCTAGGGGGAAGGCATGAACGACGCGCACGCCATCCCGTAGTACGAGGGCGCCTCGTACGACAGCAGCTCGGCGCGCCAGCAACTGTCGAGCGCCCAGTGGAGCATCAGCAGCTGCCACCAGCTGTCGGCGGCGGCCCGCTCGACGAGACCCGGGTCGACGTCGACGAGCTCCCCGAGGCGGTTCTCGCCGATCATGCCGGCAACGAGCCCGTCGTCTTCACGGCGATCGGCCCATGTGGCGCAGCTGCCCCGAAGACGATCCTGCTTAGGACTGAAGCACCCAGATCAATCCTTCCTACCCGTTCTGCGAGACTCGGCGCGATGAGGCGAGAGCTGCCGGACGGCTACGAGCTCGACGACGACGTCGACCGCGTCGACATCGATGCCGTCCATCGCTACCTGTCGGAGGAGTCCTACTGGGCTGAAGGTCGGCCCAGGCCGGTCGTGGAGGAGCTCGTGCGCGGTGCGACGCGGGTCGTCGGCCTGTATTACGTCGGCCTCGGGGACGGGATTCACCCTGTCCCGAGACGGTTTCCAGCAGGTCGGCTTCGCGCGGACGTTCTCGGACGGCCACACGCTTTCGTATCTCGCTGACGTCTATGTCCTCGAGGAGCACCGCGGCCACGGGCTCGGCGTGGAGCTCGTTCGCGAAGCGGTGGAGCGCAGCCCGTTCGCAGCCACGCGCTGGTTGCTGCACACGAGGGACGCGCAGCGGTTGTACGAGCGCTTCGACTTCGGGCCGCCGGGCGAGCGACTGATGGAGCGCAACCGGCTGTAGGTGAGCCGGGTGGATCGCACACGCGTCCTCACGATCGCGCTCGCAATGGGCGTGGCCGTGGCGTTCGCGGACTCGTCGATTGTCGTGCTCGCGCTGCCCGACCTCTACAGCGAGTTCGACACGACGCTCGTCGGCGTCTCGTGGGTGATCAGCTCGTACAACCTCGTCGTCGCGGTCGCGGCGCTCCTCCTCGTGCCCTTCGCCCGCCGGCTGCGTCCCCGCCCCACGGGCATCGTCGGCGTCGCGCTCTTCGCCGTAGGCTCCGCCGGTTGCGCGGCGGCGTGGTCGCTCGACGTCCTCATCGGCTTCCGCTGCCTGCAGGCGCTCGGCGGCACGCTGCTGCTGGCCGCCTCGCTCCGCGGCCTCGCGGCTCTCACAGGCTCGCCCGTCCGTGCAGCGGTCGTCTGGACCCTGGCGGGGACGATCGGGGCCGCCGCCGGCCCCGCCTTGGGAGGAGTGCTCACACAGCTCTTCGACTGGCGGGCGATCTTCGTCGTGCAGGTACCGCTCGCGCTCGTCGCGCTGGCGTCGATGACGGATGTCCGCGTGCGCGACCTCGCGCCCGAGCCACGCGAACGTACCGCCAGACCGCATGCGCTCGCGGCTGACGCGGGTCTCGGGCTCGTGTTCGGCGCACTTGTGGGAGCGCTCTTCCTGTCGGTGCTGCTCGTGATCACCGTCTGGTCGCTCGACCCGGTCGTCGGCGCGCTCGTCGTCAGCGCCCTGCCCGCAGCGACGCTCGCGGTGCGGCCGCTCGCACGGCAACTCGACACCCGCACTGCGGCCCTCGGGGGCGCAGCGCTGCTCGCGGGCGGCCTTGTCGCCCTGGCGCTGCTGCCGCGCATCTCGAACGTCCTCGTCGCGCTCGCCCTCGCGTTCTGCGGCGCTGGGCTCGGGCTGGCCGTGCCTGCCATGACGGGTGTCGCACTCGATCCGCAGGGGCGAGCGACGCGCAGCGTCCTCATGACCGTCGGTGCCCGCCACGCCGGCCTCGTGCTCGCGCTCGCGCTCATCGCGCCTCTGCTGTCGGAGACGCTCTCGGGCTCGGACGACAAGGCACTGCTCGCGGGAGCACAGGTCGTGCTCGAGGGGAACGCCGATCTCCGCCAGAAGGTGCCGATAGCCCTCGACCTGCGGGATGCGCTCGACGAGGCGAAGAAGGGTGAGATCCCCGACCTCGCACGGCCCTTCGACGAGCGAGGGGCGGCCACCGACAGCGGTCTGCGCGACATGCGGGACGATCTCATCATCGACGCTGGAGAGCGTGGTCACGCGCGGTTTCCGGTCGTCGTTCGCCCTCTCCGCCTTGCTCGCCCTGTTCGCTCTGATCCCGGCCTCGCGGCTGAGGAGGGTCGCATGAGACCTTTGCGCGTGCTAGCGGCCCTGCTCGCAGCGGTCGGGGTGCTCATCGTCGTCGAGCTAGGGATGGGCGCCCTCGACTTCGGCGAGACTCGCATCGCCAACGCGTGTACGACGGAGGCGGACTTCGAGGGCGGCGGCATCGACGGTGCGATCCAGCGCTTCGCCCTCGCGGCGATCAGCGGCGCCGCGTGCGAGCTCGGGACGTCCCGCGAGGAGCTCGTGCTGTCGTTCGTGCCGTCGGCCAATGCGTCCGACGTCCGCTGGGACAAGGAGACGATCAATCGCGCCTTGCGCGCGGGTGTCGAGAAGGCCGCGGAGGACACGGCCGGCGAGGGCTTGCTCGGGTCGCTGCTCGCCGGCCTGCTCGACGAGATCCTCGCCGATCCCCTCGCCTGGATCCTCGGCCAGTCCGTCGAGGGCTGATTAGGCTAGGCGCCACCTTGGCGGCCCTCAACTACCAGGAGCTGATCGCCGCGCTGCACGCGTACTGGGGCGAGCGAGGCTGCGCGATCATGCAGCCGTACCACACGGAGCTCGGCGCGGGCACCGCGAATCCCGCGACGTTCCTCCGCAGCCTCGGCCCCGACCCGTGGAAGGCAGCGTACGTCGAGCCGTGTATTCGCCCGACCGACGGCCGCTACGGCGAGAACCCATTTCGCTTCCAGCACTACTTCCAGTACCAGGTGATCCTCAAGCCGGCGCCGGAGAACGTGCTCGACCTCTACTTCGGCTCGCTCGAAGCGATCGGCATCGACAACCGGCGGCACGACATCAGGCTCGTCGAGGACGACTGGGAGCAGCCCTCGATCGGCGCCTGGGGCCTCGGCTGGGAGGTCTGGTGCGACGGCATGGAGATCACGCAGTTCACGTACTTCCAGCAGGTCGGCGGCATCGAGCTAGAGGTGATCCCCGCAGAGATCACGATGGGGCTCGAGCGGCTGGCGATGTTCCTCCAGGGGAAGAGGACGGCGTTCGACCTCGAGTGGGCCCCCGGCCTTACCTGGGGAGACGTGTACCGCGAGAACGAGCGCCAGTGGTCGATCTACAACTTCGAGGAGGCGCCGGTGGACGTGCTCGTGCGCCGTTTCGCCGAGCACGAGGCCGAGTGTGGCCAGCTCATCGAGCGCGGGCTGCCGCTGCCCGCGTACGACCAGGTGCTGAAGTGCTCGCACCTCCTGAACGTGCTCGACGCCCGCGGCGCTGTCTCGGCCACCGAGCGCGCCGCCTACATCCTCCGGGCGCGGAGCCTTACCCTCAAGGTCGCCCGCCTCTACGTGGAGATGCTCGATGCCGGTGCTGCTGCTTGAGATCGGCTGCGAGGAGCTGCCCGCCTCCGCGTGCAGGGAGGCGGAGGCGCAGCTGCCCGAGCTCGTGCGCGCCCAACTCGGCGTGGATCCGTCGCACGTCTACATCACGCCGCGGCGCATCGCGTTCGTTGTCGACGAGCTGCCAGAGTCCGCTGAGGAGCAGCTCGTCAAGGGCCCGCCAGCCGAGAGGCGGGAGCAGGCGGCGGCGGGCTTCGCAAAGCGCTACGGGCTGACGGAGAGCCACCTCGAGGAGCGCGACGGCCACCTGTGGGCACGCGTCCCGGGGGAGCCGTTGCGGGGCGAGCCCCTGCTCGAACGCCTCCGCGCGGTCGTGCACGGCTTCCAGTTCACGAAGTCGATGCGCTGGAACGGGGGCGGCCTGCGCTTCGCGCGGCCCGTGCGCTGGTTCTGCGAGAAGCTCGACGCCGAGACGCTCGCCGGCCACGGGACGACGTACGGCCACCGCTTCACACACGGCGAGCTCGAGATCCCGTCCGCCGACGACCTACGCGGACATGCTGCGCGCTGCGGGCGTCGAGCCCGACGCTGCCGAGCGACGCCGCCGGATCGTGGAGGCGCTCGACGCACTCGGCGACTGGCAGGACCCGCTCGGGAAGCTCGAAGAGGTCGTGTACATGGTCGAATGGCCACTCGTCTTCGGCTCCGAGTTCGACGAGCGGTTCCTGCGTCTGCCCGAGCGTGTGATCGTCACCGCCATGCAGAGCCATCAGCGCTACTTCCCGTTGGGGGCGAACGGCTTCGCGGTCGTGGCCGCTGGCGGCGAGGTGGACGTCACCCGTCCCGGCTACACGCAGGTGCTGGACGCGCGGCTGGAGGACGCCTCGTTCACATTCGACCGCGACGTCGCGGTCGGCATCGAGGAGCTCGCGAACCGGCTCGACCGGATCACGTTCTTCGAAGGCGGCGGCACGTTCGCCGACAAGGCGACCCGGCTCGTCGGGCTCGTCGAGCAGCTGGGGGGCGGGGAAGACGCACGCGAGGCCGCCCGGCTGGCGAAGGCCGACCAGGCGTCCGAGCTCGTGCGCGAGTTCCCGGAGCTGGAGGGCGACATCGGCGCCGAGTACGCGCGCCTTGCCGGCAAGGGCGACGATATCTGCGACGCCATCGCCGAGCAGTACCTGCCGGACGGCGCCGAGGTACCGCTTCCCGAGACGGAGGACGGCCGCCTGCTGTCGGCCGCCGACAAGGTCGACACCCTCACGGTGTCGTTCTCGCTCGGCCACCGGCCGACCGGGTCCCGCGACCCATACGGCCTGCGGCGCGCTGCGGTCGGCCTCTGCCGGCTCGCGGTCGACGGCGGCGTAACCATCCCGCACGATCTCCTGGCGCAGGAGGTTCGCGAGTTCGTCGAGGAGCGGCTCGAGGGATACCTCGACGTAGCCGTCGAGTTCGTGCGGGCGGCGAGGCGCGGCGACGCAGAGCACGTCGGCGCCGTGGCCGAGCTCGCGCGCTTTCTCGCCACCCAGGACCTCCCGGCCGTCCACGAGGTGTATACGCGCTCGAGCCGCATCGTCGGCGACAAGGCCGACGAGGAGCCGGTCGACGACTCCTTGCTGAAAGAGGCTGCCGAGCGCGAGCTCGCCGAAGCTCTGCGCGATCAGCCCGGCCCGGAGGTCGGCCGCGAAGGCGTCTTCGAGTGGGCCGTCGCCCTCGCACCGGTCGTCGCACGCTTCTTCGACGACGTGCTCGTGATGGATCCCGACGAGCGTCTGCAAGCCAACCGGCTACGCCTGCTGCGTGACGTGCGGCGAGCCGTGGGCCGGCTCGGCGATCTCTCGCAGATCCCGCTGTGAGGGGGAGCTGGCGAAACGTCGACTGTGCCGTCCATGACGCGCTGGATCGCCCCGAGGCGGCGTCCTCGGTCGCCCACGTACGCTTCGCTCGCTGCGGTACGCGGGCTCCCTGCGTCCTTGCCTCGGAACGACCATCGCGTCCCGACGACGAGCGACGTCGCGCCAACTCCCCCTAAGGAATTCGCGGGAACCAGAGGCCGGCGAGCAGACCGGCGGCGAGCAAGAGCACGGCAGCGCTACCGGCGACAATGTCGGTCGTCTCCCGCTGCTTGTCGAAGCGGCCGATCTGCGATCCGAGCCGCTCGTATACCTGATTGAGGCGAGCGCCGGAGACAGCGGCATAGAACTCGCCGCCGGTGTCGTCAGCGATCTGCTCGAGGGTCACCGGATCGGGAGGCACCGGGATCGTCCGCGACGATCCGTAGCGGTCGAAGGTGACCGTCCCGTCCGGCGTGCCGAGGGCGACCGTGTAAACGGGGATCTTCGCGCTCTTCGCCTGCGCGGCGCCCTCGAACGGCTGGAGGATGCCTGCGGTCTGGGCGCCGTCCGAGAGCATGAGGATCGCAGTGACGGGCTGGTCGGGATCGTCCGGCTCCGGGGGTGTCTGAGGCGGGAGCGACTCACCCGTCTCGGTCGCGCTCGCGCCCTGGGCAAGCTCGACCGACCGCGCGAGCGCATCGCCGATGGCCGTGCCCCGTCCCGGATAGAGGAAGTCGACTGCCTCCTCCACGACCTGACGGTCGAGCGTCATTGGCGCCACGACCTGCGCCTCGGACGAGAAGGTCACGACGCCGACCCGGTAGCGGTCCGGGAGCTTCTCGAGGAAGCGCCGCACTGCCTCCTGTGCCGCGGCCAGCCGCGTGGGCGGCACGTCCTTCGCGAACATCGAGCCGGAGCTGTCGATCGTGAGGATGACATTGGCTCCCTCTCGTTGCGCAGCGACGGTCACCTCCGGCCGCGAGAGCGCGAAGAGTGCCGCCGCGAGCGCCAGGAAGAAGAGGACCGGCGGGAGCCAGCGGCGCCACGCGCGGTGCTCGTCCACGACTCCGGCCAGCACGTCGATGTTCGTGAAGCGGATGGCGTACCGCGCCCGCCGCCGCTCGAGCAGGACGTAGCCGCCGACCGCGAGCGGGACGATTGCCACCAGCGGCAGCAGGAACGGCCACTCGAAGCTCACGGTTGCGCCGGTCCCTTCGTGCATACCGCCTGGACCTGGAGCTTGGCAGGCTGCCCGCGTGCAGCTCCCGTGAGCGTTGCGCTCGCCACCAGCCTGTCACCGTTGCTCACGAGCGTTGAGCGTACGCCTTCGAGCTGGGCCCGTGTCGGCTCCCGCCCTGAACGGAACGCGACAGCATGTGCCGACGAGACGAGGCGCTCCCCGCGGGCACACGCCTGCGTGACCCCTGAGACCGCGCCCGACACGGACACGGTCTTCACGCGGAGCGTCGTCGGCCTGCCGGGCCTCACCGCAGCCGGCGCGCTCACGGCCGTCGGGATGCGGCCGCCGCCGGCGGTGGGAATGCAGCCGATAAACGGCCTGAAGCCGGCCGCCCGGCTCGTACGCCCGGTGTACGTCCCCGTGAAGACGACCTCGTCGGTCGTCGTCACGCCCGGGTTGACGGGACTGCCGAGCAGGCCGCTGAAGCTGATGTCGATCACGCGGCTCGTCAGTCGGGCATCGACGCCGCCGACGATGCTCCCGGGCGGGCACTTCATGCGCCACGAGCGCTGGGGATAACGATCGGAGGCGTCGGCAGACGGGATGACGACCCAGGGCCCGGCGACGGGGATGCACACCGGCAGACCGCGGCACTCGTCCGCAGCCATCGCGGACGGCGCCACAAGCACTGCCAGCACGGCTGCGGCCGCCGCGAGCGCACTCACGGCCTTCACGGGAGCCTCCGGAACCAGCTCGGCAGACAGCGCTCCGCCGAGCAGGAGCATGAGCACGCCGCCGGCCGCGAACGCAACCGTCACCTCGCGCCACTCGTTCTCCTTGCCGAGCCGCGACTGGAGGTCGCTGTACACGACCTCGAGCTGCTCGAGGCTCGGTGCGGTGAAGAACTTGCCGCCCGTCGCGCGCGCAACCGCGCGCAGCGTGTCCGGGGCGGCAGGCACTTCGACACGCGCGCTGTAGCCGCCGGCGAGCGGAACCTCGACCACGCCCTCGCGCGTGCCCATGGCGATTGTGTAGATGGGCACTCCGCGCCGCTGCGCGAGCTGGGTCGGCCTGGGCGGGGCTGAGGTCGCCACCGTCTTCCTTGCCGTCGGAGACGACGAGCACCGTCGTCGGCGTCGGCTTCTCCCCAGGCTTCCGTGAGCGCTGGCCCGCCGCCTGGCCGACCTCGATCGACGTGGCGATCGCGTCACCCAGGGCTGTGCCCTCGCCGGTGCGGAGCTCGTTCAATGCGAGCTCGACGATCCCGCGGTCGCGTGTCGGCGGCGCGACGACACGAGCATCGCTCGCGAACGACACGACGCCCGACCCGGTACGTCTCCGGGGCCGCCGCGAGGAACTCCCGCAGCCCGTTTCTCGCCGCATCCATGCGCGTCGGGAGGACGTCCTTGGCGGCCATGGAGCGCGACGTGTCGACGGCGAGCATGATCGTCGCGTCCTCACGGGGCACCGAGATCTGCGCCTTCGGCCGTGCCATGCCCACGAGGAGGGCGGCGAGCGCGATCAGGAGGATCGCCGGCGGCACATGGCGCCTCCGGCCGGGCGAGCGGTCGACGACGTTGGGCAGGAGCGACGGCGAGGCGAATCGGGCCGCGACTCGCGACCGTCGCCGATGGTGCACGACGTAGAGCGCCACGACGAGGGGCACGGCGAGCAGCGCGAGCAGGTAGAGGGGAGAGCCGAAGCTCATCGGCGGCGTTTCCTCGTCCGCAGATAGCCGGCGAGCGTGCGCAGCCAATCGCCGGACGTCGAGAGCACGACGTGGCCGACGCCCGCGGCGCCGAATGCGCGCGCGAGGTCACGCCGTTCCGCTTCGGCAGCCTCGGCATACCGATCGCGGACACGCTGGCTCGAGGTGTCCACCCGTAGCTGCCTACCCGTTTCCGGGTCCACGAGCCGCAACACGCCGACGCTGGGCAGCGTCTCCTCCCGCGGATCGCGGATCTCGACGGCCACGACGTCGTGGCGTCCGGCGAGCTCGAGCAGCGGCCGGCGCCAGTCCCGCGGTCCGCGGAAGTCCGAAATGACGGCGATGAACGCCTGCTGGCGGGCGATCGCCCCGGCCCGCATGAGCGCCGCCCCGAGTGATGTCGCGCCATGAGCCGCCTCGTCGGGCTCGCCGTGCAACGCGAGCAGGAGGCCGACGAGCGCGTTTCGTCCCTGTCGCGGCTGGAGCGTCGTCGGATCGCTGTCACCGAAGGTCAGAACGCCGAGGCGGTTGCCGTGCCTCGTCGCGATGTGCCCGAGCGCGAGCGCGACGCCTTCGGCCACGTCGGTCTTGCGCCGATCCGCCGTACCGAAGGTCATGGAGATCGAGGTGTCGAGCAGGATCCAGCTGACGAGCACGCGCTCGGCGAGCTGCACGCGCACGTGCGGCTCGCCCGTGCGCGCGGTGACGTTCCAGTCGATGTCGCGGACGTCGTCCTCGCCCGGCACGTACGGGCGAACCTGCGCGAGCTCGGTGCCTCGGCCGAGGACGTGCGCTCGGTGGTCCCCGGAGAGCAGGCCTTCCACCCGCCGGACGACGGTCAGCTCGAGCGCCCGCAGGAGCTCGGCCGGCAACGGCCCGGGCCCGGGCCGTTCCGGCGTGCGCTCGAGGACCCCCCAGGCGGCGCCGCTCATGGGCCGCTCTCCGGCCTATGAGCTGGCGTGGGGGAAACTTCGAAGCCGAGGGCAAAGGCGGCCGCGCAGCGGCACGTCTTGGCGTGAGGCGAAGAAGTGGCGCTGCCAACGGCGGCGCCAACATGGTTTCCCCCACGGGAGCGAGCCGAAGGCGAGCGACGGTCACGCCACGTGCTCCCTCCCGAGGTCGAGCTGAGGCACCGGCACGGCGGCGATGATCTGGTCGAGCAGGTAGTCGGGGCTGCGCTCTTCCGCGAGCGCCTGGTACGTGAGCACGAGGCGGTGGCGGAAGGCGTCCTTCAGGAGGTCCTGGACGTCGCCGACGAGCGCGTAGTCGCGCCCGCGGAGGACGGCGAGCGCCCGCGCGCCGTGCGTGACGGAAATCGGTCCACGGGGGCTCGCGCCGAAGGCGATGTAGTCGGCGAGCTCGGGAAGACCGACGCTGGCCGGCTTTCGCGTGGCAGTCGCGAGCTCGACGGCGTAGCTGATGAGCCCGGGATCGACGTACGTGTCGCGAACGGTGCGCTGGAGCGCGCGCAGGTCGTCTAGGGAGAGCGCCTGCGCGAGCTCCGGTGCCGCCGCAAGCTGACGGTGGACGACGGTGAGCTCTTCGTCGTGCTCCGGGTAGTCGACGAGGATCTTCAGCATGAAGCGGTCGATCTGGGCCTCTGGCAACGCGTACGTCCCCTCGGACTCGATCGGATTCTGGGTCGCCATCACGAGGAACGGATCGGGGACGAAGTGCGTGGTGTCGCCGATCGTCACCTGGTGCTCCTGCATCACCTCGAGCAGCGCCGACTGCACCTTCGCCGGGGCGCGGTTGATCTCGTCCGCGAGCAGGAAGTTGCAGAACACCGGCCCGAGGTGCGTGTCGAAGGAGCCGGTGTCCGCCCGGTACATCCGCGTGCCCACGAGGTCCGAGGGAACGAGGTCGGGTGTGAACTGGATGCGGTTGAACGTGCCGCCGAGGACGCTGGCGGCGGTCTTGATCGTCAGCGTCTTGGCCAGCCCTGGAACACCTTCGATCAGGAGGTGGCCGCCGGCGAGCAGGCAGGTGAGCACCCGCTCCAGCATCTCGTCCTGGCCGGCGATGACCCGCCTGATCTCGAAAAGGGCTCGCTCCAGCATCTCCTTCGCCTGCTGGGGGTCGTATGCCGGCAGCTGCTCGGACTCGGGCACGCCTCCTCCTTTCGCGATGGGGTCCATCAGTGAAGCAGGTTTTGCCTGAACGTCGCGTGAAAATCCGGTGTGTTGCGCAGGCGAGTAGGCTGCGCTCGTGAGCACACTCGTGAGCCCCGAGCTCGAGGCGCAGGCGATTGCGTGGCGCCGCCACCTGCACGCCCACCCCGAGTTGAGCTTTCAGGAGCACGAGACGTCGGCGTTCCTCTTCGAGCTGCTCGGCGGCGTCGACGGTCTCGAGTTGGAACGACCGACCGAGACGAGCCTCGTCGCGACTCTACGCACGGGCCGGCCGGGCAAGACGCTCGCCCTACGCGCGGACATCGACGCGCTCCCCATCCAGGAGGAGACTGGCTCGAGTTCGCTTCGAAAAACCCGGGCGTCATGCATGCCTGTGGACACGACGGCCACACCGCGATGTTGCTGCGACCCTCAATGCGCTGCACGAGCGGCGCGACGAGCTGACGGGAGAGATCCGCTTCATCTTCCAGCACGCGGAGGAGCTCGGCCCGGGCGGGGCGTGCGAGCTCGTCGCGGCGGGCGTGATGGAGGGCGTCGACCTCGTGGTAGGCGCTCATCTCTTCTCGCTCGATCCCCTCGGGAAGGTCGGCGTGCTCCCCGGCCCGCACACCGCCGCCTCCGATGTCTTCGGCATAGAGATTCGGGGCAAAGGAGGCCACGGTGCCTCGCCGCACGAGTCGGTCGACCCTGTGACCGCGGCCGCACAGGTCGTCAGCGGCCTCCAGCACGTCGTCTCGCGCACCGTCGACCCGATCGAGCGCGCCGTCGTCTCCGTGACCCAGATCCACGCGGGCACGGCCGACAACATCATCCCCGAGTCGGTCGAGCTCCGAGGCACGGTGCGGACGTTCTCGCCCGAGGTCCGCGCAACGGTGCGCGAAGCGATGGAGCGTTTCGCGCGCGGGATCGCCGAGGCGCACGGCTGCACCTCGACCTTCGAGTACGAGGAGGGGTACGACTCGTGCGTCAACGACCACGCGGCAGCCGCGCTCGTCGAGGCGGCCGTGCGAGAGGAGCTGGGCGACGACGCGTTCTTCGTCCCTCCGCCGATCATGGGCGGCGAGGACTTCTCCGCGTATCTCAACGTGACGCCCGGAGCGTTCTTCATCGTCGGCGCGGGCGGGGAGGATCACTACCCGCACCACCATCCGCGCTTCGACTGGGACGAGAGCGCGATGCGCAACGGCATCGCCGTCTTTGTGAGGCTCGCCCTGAATTATCTGCAGTGAACGCCCCTGTTGAGCTGCACATCGTCTCGGACGCAACGGGCGAGACGGCGACGCGGCTCGTGATGGCGCTCGAGGCGCAGTTCCCGGAGCAGCCCTTCGAGGAGATCCGGCATCCGCGCGTGGAGACGGTGGAGGACCTCCAGCTCGCCGTGGAGCGGGCGAAGGGACGGCCGGCGGTCGTCGTTTACACGCTCGTGAAGCCCGAGCTGCGGGAGGAGATGCGGATTCTCTGCCGCCGGGCGAAGGTGCACTACTGCGACATCCTCGGCCCGCCGCTCGCGTCAATCGCCAAAGTCTCGGGCACGGGCGCGCAGATGAAGCCCGGCGCCCGGCCGCCGCTCAACTCGGCGTACTTCAAGCGCATGGCCGCGATCGAATTCGCAGTGAAGTACGACGACGGGCAGGGAGCGAAGGGGCTGCGTGAGGCGGACATCGTCCTCGTCGGTGTCTCGCGCACGTCGAAGACTCCGGTTTCGATGTTCCTCGGGTCGATGGGCTACCGGACCGCGAACGTGCCGATCGTGAAGGGCATCGCACCGCCAGAGGAGCTCTTCAGCATCGACCCGGCGAAGGTGGTCGGCTTGACGATCGACCCCGAGCGGCTCGCGGAGATCCGGCGGGAACGCGCGCGGCTCATGCAGGCGAGCGCGGCAGCAGTACGCAGGCCTCGTCGCGATCCACGAGGAGCTCGCGGAAGCCGCGGACATCCACCGGCGGCTCGGCTGTCCCGTCATCGACGTCACGGAGCTGTCGGTGGAGGAGACGGCCACGCGCATCGTCCGACTCGTGGAACGCCGTGCGCACGAGCAGCGGTCGAACCCGTCATGAGCGAGCAGTTCTTCGACCCGAACGCTCAGGCCGCCCGCGCCAGGCGGATACCGCTCTGGCGCTGGACGCTGTGGTACGCGTGCCTCGCAACCGGCATGCTCATCTTCTATGTCCTGCTGACGCCGGTGTGGCTCGGGTTGCGCTGGGCGGCGTGGGTGGCCGAGTTCAGAGCGCGCCGCCGGCGATAGGAAGAGGCATCGTGGGACAGGATTTATCCTGTCCCCGATCCCGTCTCCCTGACCGCCGGCGACGCGCGTTCGCCGGCGCTACCTAGAACGTCGTGCTGCGGTCGCCCGTCGGGCCCATGAACCCGCCGTAGTACGTACCGAGCTCGTTTCGGTAGGCGTCATCCTTGAAGAGGCCGTCGTTGTATTCCGGTGCCGCCTTGATCTCGTCCTTCGTGGCGCGGACGAACACCTTCTGCTCGTCGTGGTCCACGGACTCGACCAGGCCGGCCGGGATCATGACCTTCGTGCCGAAGATCCACAGCCCGGTGTCGATGACGAGCAAGCTCGAGCCGGCGTCGTACGTTGCCTCGTCGATCTTGCCGATGCCGCCGTCGGTCGCTTCGACGTGGTACCCGGACAGGTCGCCGCCCGTCCGGATGGTCTCCCCGTATGTCCAGAGGTCGACCGTGGTGGTGGTCTGGGGCTGCATGAACATCTCCTCTCCTAGTTGTGGTTCACCCCAGACATACCCTGGAAGCCGTTCGCAAAACCGCCGTTGAGGAGGATCTGGCGAAACAGTGACTGAGCAGCGTTCCGCCAAAGCCTCCTGTGGGAAGATTCGCGACGTGCCCCGCTACGTGTTCGCCTTCGACGAGCCGTGCGCGGGCGGACGGGCCTCGCTGGGCGGGAAGGGCATCGGGCTCGCCGAGATGACACTCCTCGGCATCCCGGTTCCCGCGGGCTTCACGATCACGACGGAGGCTTGCCGCGCGTACATGAGCGAGCGGCAGGCCCCGGACGGCCTCGAGCAGGAGGTGCGGGAGCAGGTACGCCGTCTCGAGGAGAAGGTCGGGAAGCGCTTCGGCGACCCTGACGACCCGCTGCTCGTGTCCGTCCGCTCGGGCGCGGCCGTGTCGATGCCGGGGATGATGGACACGATCCTCAACGTCGGCCTGAGCGACGGCGCCGCGGCGGGGCTGGCGGCGACGACGGGCAATGCCCGCTTCGCGTACGACTCCTACCGGCGGCTCATCCAGATGTACGGCGAGACGGTGGACGGCGTCGATCCCCACCGCTTCGAGCAGGAGCTCCAGCGTCTGAAGCGCGAGCGCGGCGTCAGCCACGACGTCGAGCTAACGGCCGAGGATCTGGCGGGTCTCGTAGCGACATTCCTCGCGATCTACGAGCAGGACACCGGAAAGCTGTTCCCACAGGACGCAAACGAGCAGCTGATCCGTGCCGTCGGGGCGGTGTTCGACTCCTGGGAGACGCCGCGAGCCCAGGTCTACCGCCGTGCACACGACATCCCCGACGACCTCGGTACCGCCGTGAACATCGTGCAGATGGTCTTCGGCAACAAGGGCGAACGGTCGGGCACGGGCGTCGCGTTCACGCGAGACCCGTCGACTGGAGAGCCCGTGCCGTTCGGCGAGTTCCTCGTCGACGCCCAGGGGGAGGATGTCGTCGCCGGCATTCGCACGCCCCAGCCGCTCGACTCGATGCGCGAGCAACTGCCTGCCGCCTACGACGAGCTCCTGGAGACGATCGCGCGCCTCGAGGCGCACTACCGCGACATGCAGGACATCGAGTTCACGGTCGAGGACGACCGGCTCTATCTCCTTCAGACCCGCACGGCGAAGCGGACGGCCGCGGCGTCGCTGAAGGCGGCGGTCGACATGGAGGGTGAGGGCTTGATCAGCCGAGAGGAGGCCGTGGCGCGGATCGATCCCGCACAGCTCGACCAGCTGCTCCACCCGATGATCGACCCCACTGCGGAGGTCGAGGTCGTCGCCACGGGCCTCAACGCATCCCCCGGCGCCGCCTCCGGAAAGATCGTGTTCGACGCCGGCCGAGCGGAGGAGCTCGGCAAGGGTGGAGAAGCCGTGATCCTCGTCCGCTGGGAGACGACGCCGGACGACATCCACGGCCTGATCCACGCCCGCGGGGTACTCACGGCGCACGGTGGGATGACCTCGCACGCCGCCGTCGTCGCGCGAGGCATGGGCAAGCCGTGCGTGGCCGGGTGCGAAGGGCTCGCCATCGACGTTGACGCCGGCGTCGCCTCCCTCAACGGCCACGACCTGGCCGAGGGCGACCTGCTGACGATCGACGGGGGCACCGGCCGCGTGATCCTCGGGACCGTGCCGCTCGTCCCCCCGCAGATCAACGAGAACCTCGAGACGGTGCTCGAGTGGGCTGACGGCCTCCGTCGGCTCAGGGTGCGCGCGAACGCCGACACACCGGAGGACGCGGCAAAGGCCCGCGAGCTCGGCGCCGAGGGCATCGGCCTCTGCCGCACCGAGCACATGTTCATGGTCGAGCAGCGGCTGCCGGTGATGCGGGAGATGATCATGGCCGACTCCACCGAGGGTCGGCGCTCGGCGCTCGAGCGGATCCTCCCCATGCAACAGGCGGACTTCGAGGGAATCCTCGAGGCGATGGCGGGACTGCCGGTGACGATCCGCCTGCTCGATCCACCGCTCCACGAGTTCCTGCCGCCACTCGAAGAAGCCGTAGACGAGCGCATGCGCGAG
Source organism: uncultured Actinomycetes bacterium (assembly GCA_963830835.1). Taxonomy (GTDB): domain Bacteria; phylum Actinomycetota; class Thermoleophilia; order Gaiellales; family Gaiellaceae; genus PALSA-612. Next base: position 219,344 of record CAWHNJ010000020.1, read on the forward strand.
CGCATCCGTGTGCTCCAGGAGGCAAACCCGATGCTCGGGATGCGCGGCTGCCGCGTCGGCCTGATCTTCCCGGAGATCTACGAGATGCAGGTGCGCGCGATCGTGCGGGCGGCCCGGGAGGTGCGCGATCGCACGGGCGAGCCTCCGATCGTCGAGATCATGCATCCGCTCGTCGGCTTCGGCGAGGAGCTGCGGAGGCTGCGCGAGCTCACGGTGCGCGTCGCCTCCGAGGAGGACGCGCTCGACTATCTCGTGGGGACGATGATCGAGCTGCCCCGCGCCTGCGTGCGGGCGGACGAAATCGCCGAGCACGCGGACTTCTTCTCCTTCGGCACGAACGACCTCACACAGACGGCTCTCGGCTTCTCACGCGACGACGCGGAGAGCAAGTTCCTCGCCCGCTACCTCGAGGACGACGTGCTCGAGCGCAACCCCTTCGAGACGCTCGACGAGGGCGGAGTGGGCGATCTCATGCGCATCGCAGTCGCGCGCGGGCGCGATTCGAAGCCGGAGCTGAAGCTCGGCATCTGCGGCGAGCACGGGGGCGACCCGCGCTCGGTCGCGTTCTGCCATGCGATCGGCCTCGACTATGTCTCCTGCTCGCCGTACCGTGTACCGCTCGCTCGCCTGGCGGCTGCGCAGGCAGCGCTCGCGGAGTCCGGCGTGACCGCAGCCGTCGCCGGAGGCTGAGACGCAAGTCGAGAAGCTTGTGTATCCTCGGGCGCCGCCAAGACGGGGGAGGCACGCGATTAACCGAGGTTCTACTGCGGACGGTCATTGCATTTGCGCGCTGTAAGCGCCCTGCTGCTCACAGGAGCTGCTGCTGCGCGCGATCCTGGTCCGCCACCGGCACCGGGCCACGACTCGCCGGGGATACAGGCGATCACGCCTACGGCAAGTGCAGGTGACCTTGCGGCCGCGATCACGAGCGATCAGGACTTCGTTAGCGGCGCCGCCTTCGAGGATGGCACGCCGCCGCCGTTAGGCACGCCGAACGGCGTCGCCGACTCGGGCACGCCGCTCGCGGGCTTCCCGACCGACGGCTCGAGCTACGCGATCATCACCTCCGGGGACGCGAACCTCGCCGACGACCCCAACGATTCGACGGGCTCCGGCGCAGACGACGGCGGCCCCAACGTTCGCGGCAACACGGACTTCGACGTCACGATCCTCCGGATCGACCTCGACGTCCCGGCGCCCGCCAACTGCCTGACGATCGACTTCCGCTTCCTGTCCGAAGAGTTTCCGGAGTTCGTCGGCGGCAGCGTCAACGATGCGTTCGTCGCCGAGCTCGACAACTCCACCTGGACGACCGACTTCTCGGCGATCGTCGCCCCGAACAACTTCGCGTTCGACGCCACGGGCAACGTGATCAGCGTCAACACCGCAAGCATGTCGGCAGGCGAGGCTGCAGGCACAACGTACGACGGTGCGACGCCGCTCCTTTCGGCGTCGACGCCGGTCGCGCCCGGCGTGCACCAGCTCTACCTGTCGATCTTCGACCAGGGTGACCACATTCTCGACTCGGCGGTCTTCGTGGACGCGCTCGTCCTCGGTACGACGGGCCCCGGTGGCTGTCAGCCCGGGGCGACCGTCGTCGACATGGCAAAGACGGTTGATGTCTCCTCCGTGCAGCCCGGCGGTCAGGTCACCTACACGACCACCATCACGAACTCGGGCGGATCCGCGGTCACACTGAGCTCGATCACGGACACATTGCCCGCCGGGTTCACGTACGTGGCGGGCTCCACGACGGGAATCACGACGGCCGACCCCGCCGTCTGCGGGCCGACGCTGACCTGGAGTGGGTCGTTCCCGGTTCCGGCCAACGGCAGCATCACGCTCGGCTTCTCGGCCACCGCCTCGTCGACGCCCGGCACGTACTTCAACAACGCGAGCGCGGTCGCGGCCACGACTGGTGTCTCGGTGACGCCGACAGGACCAACGGCTCCGGTGACGGTCGTTGCGGCGGCGACGGGGAACATCGTGATCGCGAAGCAGACGAACCCCGCCGTGCGACCCGCAGAGCTTCACGTTCACGCCTAGCTACGGCTCGCCCTTCCAGCTCTCAGACGGCCAGCAGAACGACTCGGGAGCTTTGACCCCGGGCACATACTCCGTATCGGAGACGGTGCCTGCGGCTGGCAGCTCACCAGCGCCACGTGCTCGGACGAGAGCGACCCCGCATCGATCAGCCTCCAGGCCGGGGAGACCGTGACGTGCACGTTCACGAACGAGCGGCAGCCGGGCCACATCGTCGTGCACAAGGAGACCGATCCGAACGGCGACCCGCAGAGCTTCGAGTTCACGACTGACTACAGCGATCCGTTCTCGCTCTCGGACGGTCAGTCGAACGACTCTGGGGAGCTCGAGCCGGGCACGTACTCCGTCTCGGAGACGGTTCCGGAGGGATGGGAGCTGACGAGCGCGACGTGCGACGACGGCAGCCCGGTCTCCGGCATCGTCCTCGGCCCCGGTGAGACCGTCGACTGCACCTTCGTGAACACGATGCAGACGGGCACGATCACGATCGAGAAGCAGACGACGCCCGACGGCGCGGCGCAGGAGTTCGGTTTCACGACGGACTATGGGCCGCCGTTCGCGTTGTCCGACGGCGAGCAGGCGGAATCCGGGCCGCTGTCACCGGGCACGTACACCATCGCGGAAACAGTGCCGCTGGGCTGGACCCTCGAGCGCATCGCGTGCACGGACAGCGTGCCGGTACTCGGCGGCACGAGCGTCACCGTGGCCCTCGGTGCCGCCGAGAACATCACGTGCACGTTCTTCAATGCGACACAGGGGCCGACCGCCGACTCCGCCGACTCCGCCACCGCCGCCACCACCGTCACCACCATCACCGCCATCACCACCATCACCACCGTCACCACCATCACCACCGTCACCACCGTCACCTCCGACCGCCGTCCGCCACCTCCGCCTCCGACGCCACCACCGCCTCCGACGCCGCCACCGCCCCCACCACCACCGCCTCCGAACAGGGCGACGATCGGCCCGCCCGGGGGCGGCCGGGAGCCCGGGATCGTGAAGTTCCCGAACAACCGAACGTTCCGGCCGACGTCCGACCAGGCCCTGCCGAACGGCACGACCGTGGACGTTTCCAACGGGCGAGGCGTCACGATCACCGACCGGAACGGCAACGAGGCGCTCTTCTATGGCCAGAAGGACGGGGTGCCGAGCAAGTTCGTCGTCATGACCGTGAGAGGCACGATCGAGCTGCGGCTCATCGGCGGCAACTTCAAGGTATGCAGCAAGAGGGCCGTCGCGTCCGTGTCGCAGGCGCGCGGGAAGCCGGTCCGCCGGCTCTGGGGCAAGGGCAAGGGGAAGTTCCGGACGAAAGGCCGCTACGCGTCGGCGACCGTCCGCGGCACCTGGTGGCTTACGGCAGACTTCTGCAAGTACACGCTTGTCCGGGTGAACGAGGGTTCCGTGACGGTGCAGAATCTCGTGAGCAAGAAGTTCCAGGTCATCAAGGCGCCGAAGAGCTTTACGGCACGTCCCAGAAGGCCCTGAGCCCGTGCGGACATCCGCCTCCGTCTTCCTCGCGGCATGCATCGTCGCGGTGGTGGGCGCAGCATCGGCGCAGAGCGTCCCCGCCGCGCTCTCTGCGGGCCCGGGCTATGTCGTCGCGTTCGAGTTCGCGTACGACTCGCCGCCGTTTCCCGACACGCGTCATCGCGTGACCGTCGAGGTCACCGGCGAGGTGTGCGGGGATCCGCTCGCGAGCCCGTGGGACTTCGTCGGCCAGAGGTCGGGAGGGCCGAACACGACGCCGCCCACGACGAGCACCGTGACGTTCGCCTCGGCGAACCCGGCCACCATCACCGGCGATCGCTGGTCGGACGAGAGCGGAGCCGAGATCGCAAGGATCGACTTCCTGCTGCGAATGACGCCGGGAACGCCGCCCGTGCTCAAGGCGGAGTGGGAGACGACGGGGGACATTCAGAACGTCGTCGCGACTCCTGTGCAGACGACGGCGACCGCGCGGAGGCTTCCGCTCTGCCCGCCGGCATCGCCGCCCCCGCCGCCGGTGCCGGCCGGCTCTCCGACCGGCAGCCCGGCTCCGGGCTACGCGGCGGGCAGGGTCAAGCTTCCCGGTCAGAGGAGGTTCTCGCGGATCACGCGTGACCAGCCGCTCCCGTTCGGGACGCAGATCGACGTCTCGAACGGCAGAGGCGATCAGGATGACGGACGGTGGTCGTGGCAGGCTGACGATCTCCGGCCAGCGAGGCGGCGTGCTCGGCATCGTCGCGCTCGCACGCGTTGCCGGGCTGGTCGAGCTGAGGCTTATAGGCGGCAACCTCGGCCAATGCGGCAATGCGGTCCGGCGTGTCTGGGCGAACGGTGAGGGAAAGTTCCGCGTGAGGGGCCGCTATGCGACGGTGACCCGAGCCGGGTGGTGGCTGACCTCGGACTTCTGCGACCGCACGGTCGTCCAGGCTCGGAGGGGCTCGCTCCTCGTCGACGACCTCGCGGCGAAGCGAAAGGTCGTCGTCAGGGCGCCCAAGACGTACGTCGCGCGACCGGGGACATGACCGAGGCGCGACACGCCGAGCAGAAGACCGACTGGTCGCGGCGGCTCTTGGTGTGGGGCGCCGTCTTCGTCGCGTTCCTGCTCGCGCTCGTGATCGCTGCCGCGTTCATCCCGCGCTGGTGGGCGCACCGCGTCGGCGACCAGGCGAACGAGAGCATGGCCGGCAGCATCATGCTCGGGCTCTTCTACGGCTTCATCTTCACGGTGCTGCCGCTGCTCCTGATCGTGTGGGGCATCCGCAAGCGGCGGTCGAGGAGGGCGTGGCTCTTCATCCTCGGCGGGGCGGTGCTGCTCGCGCTGCCGAATCTCTTCACGCTCGGCATCGTGGTCGGGCCGGGGAGCGGAGCGCACGCGGGCGACCGGACGCTCGACGTCGAAGCCCCGGGCTTCAGAGGAGCGACGCTCGGCGGAGTGCTGCTCGCCGCCGGCTGCGATCGCCTTCATCTGGTACCTGCTCTCGTCGCGGCGTCGGGCGCGTGGCGATCGCGGACGCGCGACGAGCCGCCCGTGCAGTCGCCTCCGCCGCCGTGACCGCTTAGGGTCCCGCGTGGACAAGCAGGCCGTCGCGTACGTGCGCACGCTCGTCTTTGCCGCGGCTCTTCTCGGCTTGCCCGTCGCCGTCGCGGCGGTGCTCTTCCAGACTGCGATCCACGACGTCATCCACTTCGTCTGGGAGGTCGTCCCTCACTGGCTGGACTGGAGCGAGCCGGTGTGGTGGTACGTGATCCTCGTTCCCGCCCTCGCGGGCGTGCTCGTGGCGTTGTTCTTCCGATTGCCCGGGCATGGCGGCCACTCGCCGCTCGAGGGCATCAGCACGGCGCCCATTCCACCAGTCGAGCTGCCGAGCGTCCTGCTGGCGGGCCTTGCGACCCTCGGCCTAGGGCTGGTGCTCGGGCCGGAGGCCCCGCTCATCGCCCTCGGCCTTGGGCTGGGAGCGATCGCGGTCCGGCTCGTGCGTGTCGAGCAGACCGAAGCTCAGCTGCTCACGCTGGCGGGAGCATTCGCCGCCATAGCGGTGCTGTTCGGTGGCCCGCTCGCGGCGTCGCTCATGCTGCTCGAGCTCGTCGCGATGAGCGGTGCAATTCCCGCGGCGATGATCGGGCGTGCGCTGCTGCCCGGGTTCGTGGCGGCCGGCACCGGCGGGCTCGTGTTCACCGGCGTCGACGATTGGCAGGGAGTCCACACGACCTCGCTGTCCCTGCCGACTCTGCCCGCCTACGACAGCGTGCGCCTCGCCGACCTGGGGTGGTGCATCGTCCTGTCGGTCGCCATCGCGGGGCTCGTGGTTGGCATCCGGCATCTCGCACACGTCGTGGCGACGAGGGCGGGGAGACGGCCGGAGATCTCACTTGTCGTGGCGGGCGCTCTCGTCGGAGTGCTTGCAGTCGTCTTTCGGGCGGCGGCCGACCGGCCTGTCGACCTCGTACTCTTCTCGGGTCAGGCCGAGATGCCGGATGTCATCGCTGAGGGTTCCGCGTCGGTGCTGCTGCTGCTCGTGGCGGCCAAGGGACTTGCGTACGCGGTCTCCCTTGGTGCGGGCTTCCGTGGAGGCCCGGTGTTTCCGGCCCTGGCGATCGGCGTGGCCGTGGCGGTGCTGGCCGCGGACATCCTGCCGGGCTTCGACACCACGCCGGCGGTGGCGGTCGGCCTTGCGGCGGGGACCGCAGCTGTCCTGCGTGCGCCGTTCACCGCCGTTCTGCTCGCGACGCTGTTGCTGGGCTCGTCATTCGGAGAAGTGGCTCCGATCGCGGTGTTTGCGGCGGCTACAGGCTGGCTCGTCGCCACAGCCCTTCCCAACCCTGAGGATCGTCTACGCGAGGCCGCGGACGCGCCAGTAGGCGACGAGCACGCTGCCGACCATGATCGCGATCAGTGAGACCACGGCAACGGGGCTGATGCGCGAGTAGGCGACGTGCCGCGTGCCGAAGTGCGTGAGCGCGAGCGTCGCCAGCGCCCCGCCGACGAGGCCGCCGAGGTGGCCGCCCCACGAGATGTTCGGCACCGCGAAGGTAATGGCGAGGTTGACGAGGATGAGCGTCGTCGCCGGCCCCGCGATCGAACCCGTCGTCTGCCACTGGACGACGACCATCGCGCCCAGCAGCCCGAAGATCGCTCCCGAGGCGCCCACGGTCACGGCCTGGGGCTCCGCGAGCAGCGCTCCCGCCGACCCGGCGAGACCGGACACGGCATAGATCGTGAGGTAGCGCCAGTGGCCGATCGCTGCTTCCAGCGGCCCTCCGATCCACCAGAGCGCGAGCATGTTGAACGTGATGTGCAGCAGGCTGGCGTGGAGGAACGCAGCCGTGATCAGCCGCCACCAGTCGCCGTCCGCGACGACCGGCCCGAAGAGCGCGAAGTCGTTGAAGAGCGCACCTCCCGGGCGGTTGACGCCGGCACCCTGCGCCACGGTGATGAGGTAGAAGACGACGTTGAAGGCGATGAGCGCCTTCGTGACGAGCGTGCCGTCTCCGGCGATGCTGGGGCGCGCCGCCTTCACGGTCTGACCCAGCGGGCGACCCGTCGCCGCATGATCGGGGCAGCGGATGCCCACCGGCGCCGTGCTCATACAGTCGACGCAGATTGGGCGGCCGCACTCCGAGCAGCTGAGGCCGGTCTCCCGGTCGGGATGCCGGTAGCAGTACTGCGTGTCGGCCACGGGCGGTTAGCGTACCGGCGTCGATGCGCGTGCACGTCGCCTTCACGCCTGCCGAGGAAGTGTCCGCCCCGGTGGGGATCGTCGTCGATGTCCTCCGGGCGACGTCCACGATGACGCAGGCACTCGCTTCCGGCTACCGGCGAGTTCTCTGCTGCTCCGAGGTGGACGACGCGAGGGCGATCGCAGCCGCCGAGGGCGGCGCTGTGCTGGCCGGCGAGCGCAAGACGGTGCGCATCGACGGCTTCGACTTCGGCAACTCACCGAGAGAGTTCCTCGAGCCCGCGGCGGAGACCGTCGTGCTGACGACGACGAACGGCACGCGGCTCTTGCTCGCGGCCGCCTCACGGTGCGACCTCGTCCTCGTCGGCTCGCTGCTCAACCTCGACGCAGTCGTCAGCGAGGCGGCAGCCGCGGGGTCCGGAGACGTCGCGGTGCTGTGCGCGGGCGTGCTCGACGAGCTCGCGATGGACGATGCGTTCGTCGCCGGGCGCATGGCGGCCGCGCTCGGCGGAGAGCCCACCGACTCGGCGTCGGCGGCGATTCGCCTGGCGGCGACGTTCGCGACGAACGAGGAGGGGCTCGGCGCGTCCCTGAGCGCACGGAACCTCAGCGCGAGCGGCCTCGACGACGACATCGCCTGGTGCGCGCGCGAGAGCGTGCTCCACGTCGTGCCCCGCTTCTCGCGGATGGTCGGCTCGGCTGCGGAGGTCACCCTGTGACCTATCGCTTCGCCTTCGGACGACCCCCGGCCGTCGCAGCGAACGGGATGGTGGCGACGAGCCAGCCGCTCGCCACGCGCGCGGGGCTGCGTGCACTGGAGGACGGCGGTAACGCGGCCGATGCGGCACTGGCTGCGGCGGCGGTGCTCGCGGTGGCCGAGCCGACGGGCAACGGTATCGGCGGTGACAACTTCGGCATCGTGTGGAACGAGGGGCACGCCGACGGTCTCGACTCGGCCGGCGCCGCCCCGCAGACGTGCCCTCACACGGAGGTGACGACGCACGGGTCGGAGTCGGTCACCGTGCCCGGGGCCGTCGGAGGCTGGGCCGCCCTCGCCGAGCGATACGGGAAGCTCGGCCTCGACCGCTGTCTCTCCGGCGCCATCGACGCCGCCGAGAACGGCTTTGCCGTTACCCCGCTCACGGCCGCCGCCTGGGCGCGGGGCGCCCACGTGCCGGACGAGTACCTGCCCGCGCCGCGTGTGGGGGAGATCGTTCGCCTGCCCGACCTCGCCAAGACGCTGCGCGGCATCGCGGAGAGAGGCCCCGGCGCGTTCTACGAAGGCGATGTCGCGCGGTCGATCGCCTCCGTCACGTGGCTCGACGAGGAGGATCTCGCCGCCCACGAGGCTCGTTGGGTCGAGCCGCTCTCGATCTCGTATCGCGGCCACACGGTGCTCGAGCTGCCGCCGCCGACGCAGGGCGTGGCCGCACTCGAGGGTCTCGGGCTGCTCGAGCGCTCGTCGCCGTCCCTTGCCTCGCAAATCCGCTGCATGCAGCTCGCGCTCGAGGATGCGTTCGCCCGCGTGCGCGACGGCGCGGACGTCGGCGACCTGATCGAGCCGGCGTTCCTCGACCGCCGGCGGGCGGAGAGTCCCGGGCGCGTAGCCGAGCCGGCCGGGGGCACCGTGTACCTCTGCGCGGTCGACGGCGACCGGATGGCCGTCTCGTTCATCCAGTCGAACTACATGGGCTTCGGCTCGGGCCTCGCCGCGCCCGGCACGGGCGTCTGCCTCCAGAACCGCGGCGCGGGGTTCGCCGTGTCGGGAGCCGTCGAGCCCGGGCGGCGGCCGTACCACACGATCATCCCGGGGATGCTCTTGCGCGACGGCGCGCTCGGGGGGCCGTTCGGCGTCATGGGCGGGTTCCTCCAGGCGCAGGCGCACCTGCAGCTCGTCTCGGCGATCGTGGACGACGGTCTCGACCCGCAGGCCGCGCTCGAGCGGCCGCGGTTCATGGTGGACGGCGACGTGGTGAAGCTCGAGGAAGGGCTCTGGGAGCGCGATGCTGACCTCGCGAAGCTCGGCATCGAGACCGTGCGCGAGACGAACGCGGGCTACTTCGGCGGCGGCCAGGCGATCCTCGTCTCCGGAGATGCGCTCGTCGGCGGCTCCGATCCGCGCAAGGACGGCTACGCAGGAGGGCTGTGATCGGCTCCGTCGCCTGGATCACGATCGCGCCCGTGAAGGCGCTCGCTCTCGTCCAACGTGACGAGGTGGAGCTCGAGCCGTTCGGCGTTCGCGACAACCGCCGCTTCCACCTCGTCGACGAGGACGGGCGGCTCGTCAACGGGAAGACCATCGGGCCGCTCGTCGGCGTCGTTCCGGATTACGACGCTGCTTCCGGGCGGCTCGCCTTGCGCTTCCCCGACGGCAGCGTGGTCGCGGGCTCGGTCGAGCACGGCGAGCCCGTTGCGACGACGATCTCCCGAAGGCCCGTGGCTGCGCGACTCGTCCAGGGACCCTGGGCCGAGGCGCTGTCGGCGGCGGCGGGTGGTCGCACTCCGGCTGGTGGAGAGTGAGCAGCCGGGAGACGGCTCGGACCGCGGCCATCGGGGCGGCGTTTCGCTCGTGGGGACGGCGTCGCTCGGGGCGCTCGCGGACGCGGCCGGCGTCGAGCGCGTGGACGGCCGTCGCTTCCGCATGCTCTTCGGAGTCCACGGCATCGCGCCGCACACGGAAGACGGATGGCTCGGCCGTCGCATTCGGATCGGCGACGCCGTCGTCAGACCGCTCGGCAATGTCGGCCGCTGCGCGGTGACGACGCAGAACCCCGACACCGGCATCCCCGACCTCGACACGCTCCGCGTGCTCGGCGAGTACCGCTGCGACGTGGAGACGAGCGAGCCGCTGCCGTTCGGCGTCTGGGGCGAGGTCGTCGAGCCCGGCCGCGTGCGGCTCGGCGACACCGTCGCACCTGAGTGACCGAACGCGACCACTGCAATCCAAATCCCCGACGTTGGGAACACGCGGGTGCATTGCAGGCACCCGCGTGTTCCCCGAGGGCCTAGTCGTCTCCTGGCGAAAGGCGTCCAGTGTCGACTCCGGTCAAGGCGCCCGTGTTCTGGTCGCTGACGGCGTCGAACCGGCCGTCCCCTTCGAGGTCTGCATATGCCCCGGTTCCGTCGATGACGCTCCAGCGCCCCTGGGCGACGTGGACGGAGCTGCCAAGCGGCCCGGTGACGCCGCGCAGCATGATCGCGAACGAGCCTTGTGACCCCACGAACGTGTTCGTTGCCTCGAACTGTGCCTCGCCCCCGTTGGGGACGAACGAGGTCACATCCGCGCTCGCGGTGCCGGTATCGGTGATGGCGCAACAGGCGGCGAAGGTCCCGACGGCGTGGGTCGCGCTCGTGAAGTCGAGCCGGACGCCGATCGTTACACGTCGATCGTCTTTGCCAGACGCACCTAGCGGGACGACGAGGCCCACGGCGACCAGCGCAAGCGCCACGGCGAGCAGTAGCCGCTTCCTCATGATTCCTCCTCTCGTGACGGTGGAGTGCCCCCGCTCGGCGTAATCGGCATTGCCTCGACGACGTGCTCGAACGGGAGCCCGGCGCGCCGGCCAACCTCGTCGATCACTGCGGCCGACTCCGCCTCGAAGACGTGGAAGCAGATTTCGTCCTCGGGCACGAAGGTCGAGCGGACGTAGCGGAGGCCGATGCCCTCGGCAGCGATCTCCTTCACAGCGAGTCGCACGCGCGCGATCGCCTTGTCGAGACACGCGCCCGATCGGCGTTCGTAGGACTCGACGAGGTAGTTCGGCACGACCTCGAGGCTAGGCACGCGTGGCTCGTGAAGAAACGGGGAGATTCCCCTGTCTTTTGGTGAGGCTACGCGGTCTGGTCGCCCGAGAGCCGATGCGCGAGCTCGGCCCGCGAGCGGACGCCGAGCTTCGCATAGATCTTCGAGAGATGCCCCTCGACCGTCTTCGCCGATACGACGAGCGCAGCGGCAACCTCCTTGTGGATCGGCCTTGGGCGACGAGCGCGGCACGCGGCGTTCGGTCGGCGTCAATGTGCCCGGCGAGGGCGCTCGGCCTCCAATCCGGGCGAGCTCAGCACGTGTTTTCTCGGCCCAGAGGACCGCTCCGAGGCTCTCGAAGATGTGGAGCGACTCGTCGAGCGCTTCGCGCGCAGCGCGCTTGTGCCGTGCTCGCCGGTGTGCCGAGCCGAGCGCGAGGAGGGTACGTGCCCGCTCGAAGGGAAAGACACGGAGAGCATCTCGGTTGAGCTCCTCCTCGATGCGGGCGATGGCGGAGCCGGCGTCTCCGCGCGCGGCAAGGAGCAGGCCACGGCAGCGTCCGGCGCTCGCGAGCCCCGACGCGCGAGAGAGCGCCTGAACCCGGCGTTCGTGATCGACGAGCAGGCCTCGGCCTGCGCGAAGTCGCCGAGCATGAGCAACGCCTCGACGGCGTCGGGCACGAACCGCATCACGCCCGGCTCACCGACACCGCCAGCGTCGAGCTGGGCGGCCAGCGGCAAGAGCTGCCCGACGGCCCCGCGGGCGTTTCCCTCCGAAAGCTCGAGGAAGCCGAGTGCGGAGACGCTGAGCAGGCGACCGAAGGCGGCTCCGGTCGTGGCCGCCAAGTCCAGCCCTTCCTCGGCCCACCGGCGTGCCCGCGATGCGCGGCCGAGGTGCGCATCCACCAGGGCTCGGCTACCCGCGAGCGCCGACTGCTGCAGCCGGCTGTCCCATCTGGAGTGCGACCTCGTACCCGTCAGCGGCCCAATGACCGGCAGCGCTCCAATTGCCGGCGCTGAGCTCGACGGTGCTGAGATAGCGCAGGATCAGCGGTAGCGAGCTCTCGTCACCCAGCTCGAGCCCTTCGATCCTCGCTGCCTCGAGCTGCGTACGCGCGCCGTCGAGGTCGTCCGTGAAGCCTCGGAGGACGCCGAGCATGAAACCGGCCCCACGGAGGACGCGCAAGAACTGCCCAGGCCGATGATCCGCGCCGCGCGTGAAGGTTCCCTCGACGATCACCGCCCGTTCCATCGCATCCACCGCGTGCGGCTTTCCCTGGAGGCCTTCGATCAACGCCAGCGTTGCCAGATAGTCGGCGAGCGCGGCCTGGTCGTCGAGCCGCTCCGCGAGCTCGGCGGCTGTCCGCGCATGATGAGCGGCGGTCGGCAGATCGTCCAGCATGCGCATGAGCGCGGCTGCGAGGCCATGCTCGGCTTCGGCCCGTACCCGCGATTCCTCGCCGGCCTCGCCGATCGCACGCCGGAACAGGCGCACGGCGACTCGGATATCTGCTGCGTACCCGTGAGTGCGCGCGAGTCCCACCAGCGCCTCGGCTCGCCGTTCACCCGGCGGCGCGGAAGCCAGGGCATCCTCCAGCAGTGCCCGGGCTCGAACCGCGTCGCCGGCCTCGAAGTGAAACGCCGCGGCAACGAGCGCGCGTCGGAGCGCGCCGTCATCGTCGTCCGAAGGGGTGAGCCGACGCGCGTGCTCGCCGAGCTCAGCTGCGGCCGCGATCGCACCTCTCGCGACCGCCGCAGCTGCCGCCTTGTCGAGAGCGTTGGCAATCGCTGGGCTCGGCCCGTCGGCGGCGAGGGCCAAGTGGCGCCCGTGCCGTTCCGGCTCCTCCACAGCCTCCGCCAGCAGCCGATGAAGCTCGCGACGGTGTGCAGCCGAGACGCTTGACGAAACCGCGGACGCGAGCAGCGGGTGCGTGAAGACGATGCGCTCGCCCACGAGCTCGACGACACCGATCTCGATCGCAGGTTCAAGGAGCATCAGCGCGTCGCTATCGGTCGCGCGCGCGAGCAGCTCGACCGTCGCAGGCGAGCTCAAGGCGACGATCTCGAGCGCCGCGCGACTATCCGAGGGCAGCGCAGAGATCCGATCATGAACGAGTGCCGCGAGGTTTCTCGGGAACGGGAGCGGGTCGGTGGGACCGAGGGGTCTTCGTGCCGCTGAGAGCACGCGCGATCTCGAGGGCGAAGAATGGATTGCCGCCAGACATCTCGTGGATGCGCCGCAGCACGGATCGAGGCATTGGCGTTCCGACACGTGCGTGAAGGATGTGCTGGAGCGCACCAAGCGTCAGCGGGCGCGCATCCACAGGAACGAGTCGATCCTCGCCGAACGCCCGCCGCAGCGGCACGGGGAGCTCTTCACTTTGCTCTGCGACCCTCTGTGCCACGAGCAGCCCGATTGGCTCGTGGCGAATGCGACGGGCCGCGAACCCGAGGACCTCGGCTGAGGCGTGATCGAGCCACTGGACGTCGTCGACGGCGACGAGCACCGGGCGGTCACGGGCCAGGATGCGTAGCGCGCCGAGGAACGCGGCGGCGACGGCTCGCGGCTCGGGGCGGTTGTCCCGACGCTTCCTCCAAGAGAAGGGCAATCTGGAGCGCGCGGGTCTGCGGGCCGGGAAGACGCGGCAGCACCCGTCGTGCACGCCTTCGAGGAGGTCGTCGAGACCTGCAAGAGAAAGCCGTGCCTCCGCTTCGACTGAGCCGGACGTGAGAACGCGGTACTCCCCCGCCAGGGAGATGGCCCTCTCGCCACAACGTCGTCTTTCCGATTCCGGCCTCGCCCGCGATCAGAAGCGCGCGCGGGTAGCCGGTGGGAAGCTTCGAGGAAGGCCGAGATCGTTGTGAGCTCTTCCTCCCGCCCGACGATCTCCGAGGCTTCACCAATCACACGCCGATTTTGGCCCATTGAGCCTGGGCGCGAACCAGGTATCGCATGACGCGGGCAGTGGCCTTGACAGGAGAACGTGTGTTCGTGTAGAACATACGTTCCCATGTTGGCCTGCGTGCTCATCCCGGGGTTCGAGCTGAGAGCGGCGCTCAAGGGTAAGACGCGCCTTCTGCTTCAGCCGGCTGCGCTCGCGCCGCTGCCGGGGCAGAAGCAGGAGATCGGTGCCGTGACGGCTGCCGCCGAGGTGGCGGGAGTGCGGCCGGGGATGCTGCTGGGCGAGGCGCTCGCGACGTGCCCGTCGCTCGAGGCTCGTGGAGCAGGATCCCGCTTCGGCGGAGCAGGCATGGGAAGAGATCGTGCGCAGGCTCGAGGGCGAAGGGTTCGCCGTCGAGCCGGCCGAGCCGGGGTGTCTCTACGTGGAAACTCGCGCAGTAGAGCGGCTCTACGGCGGCGTGGAGGGCGTCCTTCGCCGGGCGCTCACCGCTGTCGGCCCCGGCTGGGATGCCCGTGCGGGCGCAGCCGAGCGGAAGTTCGCAGCGCTCGCGGCCGCGAGCGTCGCCCGCGCGGGCCAGATACTCGTCGTCCCGAGCGAGGGCACGCCCACCTTCCTCGCTCCGCTCCCGCTCGGCGTCCTGCCGCTCGAGCGGGAGCGCCACGACGAGCTCGAGGGGCTCGGCCTGCGGACGGTCGGTCACCTGGCAGCGTTGCCGGGTGCGGCCGTCGCCGAGCGCCTGGGACCGGAGGGCCGGCAGGCGTGGCGACTGGCGCGAGGAGGGGATGGGAGCCGCGTCAGGCCACGCCGGCCCGCGGCCGAGATCGCGGAACACCTGGAGTTTCCGGAGCCGGTCGACAACGAGCTCACCCTGCGACGAGCGCTGCACGCGCTCGTCGAGCGGGCGCTCGACCGTCCGGAGCGGGGGGGACGTGGAGTGCGCAAGGCGGCGCTCCAGGCGAGGCTCCTCGGCGGCGGCTCCTGGCGGCGCACGCTCACCCTGCGCGAGCCGGCGGCGGAGCGGGACCGGTTGCGCGTCGCGCTGGGGCCGAAGCTCGCCGAGCTGCCCGCGCCGGTGACGTCGCTCGGGCTCGAGCTCGTGGAGCTCGCCGAGTGGACGGGGCGGCAGCTCGAGCTCGTGAAGACCGAGGGGAAGGAGCTTCAGACCCGTTTGAAGGAAGGCCTGCGCCAGGTGCGCTCGAGCGCCGGTGCAGGTGCGGTTGCGACGGTGGTCGAGGTGGCGCCTTGGTCTCGGATCCCGGAGCAGCGCGCGCTTGCTCGTACCGCGAGAGTGAACGAGCCGCGGCCGGCGCTCGTGGACGCTGGCTTCGACGGCGTCCCGCGGCAGGTCGACCGGCAGGCGGTGGCGCTCGTGCGCGAGGAGTGGCGCGTGGTCGACCGCTGGTGGACGGAGGAGCCCGTCCACCGCCGCTACTTCGACACGGTGCTCGAGGACGGTCGCTGCTCCGTCGTCTTCTACGACGAGGCGGGCCGCGGCTGGTTCAGCCAGGCGGCCTGACTACTGGTCGCCGCGACGGCGGGCGACGAATCCCGCGTCAGGGGCATGCACATTGAGAAGGACGATGCGTTGACCGCCGTCCGGGATACGGAAGCCGTGGACCGCCTCGGGCGGAGCGGCGACGAACGTCCCCGGGCCGCCTTGGGTTCCCATGAACTCCGTCGTGCCTTCGAGGACGTAGAAGCGTCGACGAAGTCGGCATGCGAGTGCGGATCGACGCCTTCGAAGCCGGGCTCGAAGGACATCACCATCGCCGAGATCTCGGTCTCCTCAGCCTGGATCCAGTGGTGGCTGGTCCGCCGCACGAGCTCTTCACCCGTGCCGGGCAAGGTGACGGTGGCGTCCGCGGTGGGGCGGCCGCCGTCTGCCGGCGGGTCGAAGCTGTCGAACCCGGGGTTCACGCCGCGCATGTACTCGGCAAAGCCGCCGCTAGGAGCATGGAAGTTGAGGAAGCGAGCAGCCTCCGTGCGTCGTTGTCGAATCCGTGAATGACGTTGGGAGGGACGGCCACAAAGGTGCCGGCGGGCGCCGAGACTCGTTCCAGGTCGGGGCCGATGCGGAAGGTCAGCTCACCCTCGAGCACGTAGAAGCTGTCCGTGTGCTCCCGGTGGACATGGGGCTCGGCGCCGCGTTCCCCGGCCTCGTGGCGAGTCCACGTCGACGTCGAGCAACTCATGAGCAAGAGCAACCGGACAGTTCGCTTGGGCTTGTCCACGATGGTCTCGCCCTCGCCGGCCGCGGGTCTAGGAGAACCGGTTGGGCTACGTCGAGCTGCATTGCCATTCAGCGTATTCGTTCCTCGACGGGTCATCGCAACCCGAGGAGCTCGTGATCAGGGCTGCGGAGCTCGGCTACGAGGCGCTCGCGCTCACCGACCACGACGGCGTCTACGGCTCGCTCGAGTTCGCGCACGCGGCGAAGGCCTTCGGCGTGCGGCCGATCACGGGCGCGGAGGTGACGCTCGAGGGCGGCTCGCACGTGACGCTGCTGGTCGAGACCCCGGCGGGCTACGCGAACCTCTGCCGGCTGCTCACGATCGCGCACGCGGACGATCGCCTCGAACCCGCGCTGCCGCTCGGAGGAGCTCGCCGAGCGGAACGAAGGCCTCGTCTGCCTGTCCGGCTGCGCCCGCCACGGCCTCGCCGTCCGCGATCCCAACGCCGCCGCCCGTCTCGCCGCCGCGTTCGGCCGCGAGCGCTTCTTCGTCGAGCTCCAGCGCCCGTACGAGCGCGGCGACGCGCGCCGCAACGCCGCGCTGCGCGACCTCGCCGAGACGCTGGGCGTGGAACGGTGGCGACCGGCGACGTGCACTCGCACAGCCATCGCCGCGCCGTGCTCCAGGACGCGCTCGTCGCCATCGGTCACCGGGCGACGCTGGACGGCTCCGAGCGCGAGCGGCGCGGCAACCGCGAATGCGTCCTCCGTCCGCCGGCGGAGATGGCCGACCGCTTCCCCGACGACGCTGCCGCCGTCGCCCGCACGGTCGAGCTCGCCGCTCGGCTCGAGTTCGACCTGACCCAGGAGCTCGGCTACCGCTATCCCGACTTCGCGGACGGCGAGGAGACGGCGGACGCCCAGCTGCGCCGCGTCTGCGAGCGCGCGTTCGCCGAGCGCTACGCGGGCGCGAACGGCCACAAGCGACGAGCCCGCGAGCGCCTGGAGGAGGAGCTGCGGCTCATCGCCTACCTCGAGCTGTCCGGCTTCTTCCTCCTCCACTTCGAGGTGCTCGAGCTGGCGCGGGAGATCGCGCTCGACCTGCGCGGCCCGAGCGCGGCCCGAAACGCCCTGCCGCCCGGCAGAGGCCGCGGCTCCTCGGTGGGCTCGATCGTCTGCTACCTCACCGGGCTCTCGCACGTCGATCCCGTCGCCGCCGGGCTCTCGCTCGGCCGCTTCCTCAACCAGGAGCTCGCCTCGGTCCCCGACATCGACCTCGACTTCCCGCGCGACGTCCGCGAGCGGCTGATCGTGGAGGTGACCGATCGGTACGGACGCGAGCACGCGGCGCTCGTGGCGACCTTCTCGACGTACCACGCCCGCGGCGCGATCCGCGACGTCGGCAAGGCGCTCGGGCTGCCCTTCGCGGAGCTGGAGCGGCTCGCGCGCGTCACGAACGGCGATCCGCGGCTCGTGGAGGAGGAGCTGGCGGCGCTCCCCGACTCGAAGACGAAGCTCGCGTCGCGGCGCTGGCGGGCGCTCGGCTGGCTCTGCAAGGAGATCGCCGGGCTGCCGCGCCACCTCTCCCAGCACCCGGGCGGGATGGTGATCTCGTCGCGCCCGCTCGTCGAGCTCGTGCCCGTCGTGCCCGCGGCGATGGAGGGGCGGCAGCTCTGCCAGTGGGACAAGGACTCGTGCGCCGACGCCGGCTTCCTGAAGATCGACCTGCTCGGCCTCGGGATGCTCTCCGCGATCGAGGACTGCGTCGAGCGGATCGCGCTCGCGCGCGGCGAGACCGTCGACCTCTCGCGCATCCCGCTCGACGACCAGGGCGTCTACGGGGAGATCCAGGCGGCGGACACCGTCGGCACGTTCCAGATCGAGAGCCGCGCGCAGATGCAGAGCCTCCTGCGCACGCGACCCGAGAACATGGACGACCTCACCGTCCAGGTGGCGCTCGTCCGCCCGGGGCCGATCCAGGGCGGCGCCGTCCACCCGTACATCGACCGGCGCGCGAAGCGGCGCGTGGATCCCTCGTTCCCCATCGAATACGACCATCCGCTGCTGGAGGAGGCGCTCGAGGAGACGTTCGGCGTCGTCGTCTTCCAGGACCAGGTGCTGGAGGTGGCGATGGCGCTCGCCGGCTTCTCGATCGGCGAGGCGGAGGGACTGCGCCGCGCGATGAGCCGCAAGCGCTCGCTCGAGGCGCTGGAGGCGTTTCGCGAGCGGTTCGTCGAGGGGGCGGCGCGGAACGGCGTCGACGCGGAGACGGCGAACCGCGTCTACGACAAGCTCGCGGCCTTCTCCGGCTTCGGCTTCCCGAAGTCGCATGCCGCCGCGTTCGCGCTGCTCGCCTACCAGTCGGCCTGGCTGCGCCGCTACTACGAGGTGGAGTTCCTCTGCGCGCTGCTCAACGCCCAGCCGATGGGCTTCTACCCGCCGGCGAGCCTCGTCCGCGACGCGCAGCGCCGCGGCGTGACCGCGCTGCCGCCTGACGTGAACGCGAGCGACGCCTCGTGCTCGGTCGAGGACGGCGCGGTGCGGATCGGCGTCGGCTACGTGCAGGGAGTGGGGGAGGCGGACGCCGAGGCGATCGCGGCCGGACGGCCGTACGAGGATCTCCGCGATCTCGTCCAGCGGGCGGCGGTCGACCGCGACGTCTTCCAGGCGCTCGTCGAGGCGGGCGCCTGCGACTGCTTCGACGAGCCGCGGCGCGTGCTGCTCTGGCAGCTCGGGTTCGTGCCCCGACAGCAGCCCGCGGGCGGCGGCGCGCGTCAGCTCGCCTTGCCGCTCGAGCCGACGGCGGAGACGCCGGTGCTGCCCGAGCAGACCGCCTGGGAGACGATGCTTGCCGACTACCGCGGAACGGGGCTATCGGTCGGCGTCCATCCGTTCGAGCTCCTGCGTCCTCACCTGCCGCCGGAGACCGTGGCCACGGTCGAGCTGCCGCGACTCAGGGATCGCTGCGAGCTGACGGTGGCGGGGATGGCCATCGCGCGCCAGCGCCCGATGACCGCGAACGGCATCGTCTTCATGCTGCTCGAGGACGAGCACGGCCTCGTCAATCTCGTCGTCCCGCCGCAGGTCTACGAGCGTCACCGGGCGCTCGTGCGCGGCGAACCGTTGCTCTCGGCGCAAGGGCGGCTGGAGAAGGTGGGCAGGAACATCAACGTCGTCGTGTCGGAGCTCGAGAGCCTCGGCCCGCTCGCCCGGGAGCTGGCCGGCCTCGCCGAGGTGCGTTCTGCGCTCCCGAAAGCGCACCACTTCGGCCACCGCTGACTTACGCTCCAGCCGTGACCGATGTGAAGATCGCTCGGAGCGCCGACGTCGACGTTGCCTATCGCGTCGTCGGCGACGGGCCAATCGATCTCGTCTACGCCCAGGGGTCGCTCACGCACCTCGAGATGTGCTGGGAGCTGCCGCAGTTCCGGCGCTACTGCGAACGTATGGCCGAGTTCACGCGCGTGATCCTCTTCGACAAGCGCGGGATGGGCATGTCAGATCGCGTGCCCGGCGCGACAACCCTCGAGGAGCGGATGGACGACATCCGGGCGATCCTGGACGCCGTCGGCAGCGAGCGCGCCGCGGTCATGGGCGAATCGGAGGGCGGCCCGTTGGCAATGCTCTTCGCCGCCGCGCACCCGGAGCGGACGGTTGCGCTGATCCTCCAGGGCGCGGAGGTGCGGGAGCGCACGGACGAGGAGTGGCCTTGGGGCGAGACCACGGAGGCCGAGTTCGAGGCGGCGATGGCGACCTTGCCGGAGCGGTGGGGAAAGGGCTCGGTATCTACAACATGGCGCCGAGCGTCTGCGGTCAGGAGTGGGCCCGGACGTGGCGCGCCCGGGTGGTGACGAACGCGTGCACGCCGGCCGCGGCTGAAGCGTTCATGCGGATGGCCTTCGACATCGACGTCCGTCACGTGGCCCCGGCGGTCAACGTCCCGACGTTGATCGTCCATTCGGTTGACGACCAAGTCTGCAACATCGAGAACGGGCGCTTCCTTGCTCGGACGATTCCCGATGCGCGGTACGTGGAGCTTCCCGATGTGGATCACGTCCCGTGGTTCAACCCCGAGCCACGCTCGCCGAGATCCGCGAGTTCCTGACGGGGCAGCGCGAATCGGCGACCGGCGACCGCGCGCTTGCGACGGTGCTGTTCACCGACCTCGTCGGCTCGACCGAGCGCGCCGCGGAGCTGGGCGACCGCCGGTGGCGCGATCTGCTCGAGCAGCATCACTCCGCCGTCCGGCGCGAGCTGTCCCGCTTCGACGGCCAGGAGCAGGACACCGCCGGCGACGGGTTCTTCGCGACGTTCGACGGCCCTGCGCGCGCGATCCGTTGCGCCGGAGCGATCATCGACGCGCTGCGGCCTCTCGATCTTGCCGCGCGTGCCGGCCTGCATACCGGGGAGGTCGAGCTGCACGACGACAAGGTGGCCGGGATCGCAGTCAACATCGGCGCCCGTGTGGCCGCCCAGGGCGGGCCGGGCGAGGTGCTCGTCTCCAGCACGGTGGAGGACCTCGTGGCCGGCTCCGGCCTCGACTTCGAGGATCGCGGGACGACGAGTCTCAAGGGCATCCCCGGCGAGTGGCGGCTCTTCGCCGTGCGTTCCGACTAGCGTGCCGACGTTTCCCGTCCTCGAGCGCGTCGCGTACCTCAACGCCGGCACGTTCGGGCCTCTGGCGCAGGAGACGATCGATGCCGTGAGGGCGCAGACGGCCGTCGAGCTCGAAGGCGGCCGCGGCGGCAAGGCGTACTTCGACAACCTCATCGACACGAGGGCTCGCGTGCGCGGCCTGTTCGCAGGGCTGCTCGGAACGACGCCCGATCAGGTCGCGCTGACAGCTTCTACGACGATGGGCTGCCAGATCGTGCTCTCCGGGCTTCGGCTCGAGCCCGGAGACGAGATCGTCACGACCGACGAGGAGCACTTCGGGCTGCTCGGCCCGCTCCACGTGTCCGGCGCGCGCGTGCGGGTGGCGGAGACGCGAGGTCGTTCCGCCGAAAAGGCGCTCGAGGCCGTGTCACCGAGGTGGGGCCGCGGACGCGGCTCGTTGCGCTTCGCACGTGTCCTGGATGACCGGCCACCTCCTCCCGGTCGACGCGATCAAGGCCGAGACGGGGGTCCGCTGCTCGTGGACGGGGCGCAGTCGATCGGCGCGATCCCGGTCGATGTCGGAGACGCCGACTTCTACACGGTGTCCGGGCAGAAGTGGCTGTGCGGCCCGGACGCGACCGGCGCGCTGTACGTCCGCGACCTCGATGCGCTGGCTATCGCGCTGCCCACGTACTGGTCGCGCGAGGCACACGAGCCCGACGGGACGTTCGCGCCGGTCGAAGCGCACAGCGCTTCGACACGGGGCCGATCCCTATGCCGTCACTCGCCGGGCTCGAGGTCGCGCTGCGGACCGCGCCGCCGTCGCGCTACGACGACGCGCGCGCGATCACCGAGCGCTGCCGTGAGCTCCTCTCCGAGCGCTTCGACGTGGTCGCCGCGCCGGACCAGGGGACGCTGGTCACGTTCGTGCCCGAAGGCGACTCCGCCGACACAGTCGCTCGCCTCTTCGACGCCGGCGTCGTGGTAGGGACATCCCCGAGACCGGCTGGGTACGGGTCTCGTGCGGCTACTGGAACACCGAGGAGCACGTGCAGCGGCTTCTCGACGCGCTGAGCTAGCGGGTGGCGATGCTCGTCCGGAGCTGGAATGTCTTCCACGGCCGCGCGTATCCGTCCGGCCGCCGGGCGTACCTGGGCAGCGCGATCAAGCTCGTCACGCAAGACGCGCCCGACGTGGTGTGCCTTCAGGAGCTCCCCTCTGGTCGCTGTCGAAGCTCGAGCAGTGGAGCGGGATGGCCATGTTCTCGGCGCGGAC
>CAWHNJ010000021.1:0-72642 GCA_963830835.1 uncultured Actinomycetes bacterium
CGGTGAGCGCCATTGAGGTAATGAGGTTCCGGATTGCGCCGGGACTGCCGCCGAGGCGCTCCCGGGCGCCCCACCATGCCTTCATCACGTCGTCGGCATCGGGCGCGAAGCGGAGGATCCCGTCGCCGTCCCCCCAGCGCCTGACCACGTCGTCGATGACCGCAGCTCGCTGTTCGTCATCAAGGTCGTGGATCGGCGCCGTCGCGAACGTGCCGGAGAGGGCGAGAGCGCGGTCCGCTCCGGGTACGTTGCCGCGAAGAGGATCGACATGGGCCCTCCCTCGTGGTACCCGAACAACGCGGCCCGCTCGCTACCCACCGCATCCATGACGGCACGCACGTCGTCCATCCTCGTCTCCAGGTCGGCAATGCCACCGTGCCGGTCCGAGAGGCCGGTACCGCGCTTGTCCAGGCGGATCAGGCGCGAGAACGAGGCCAGCCGCTCGAGGAATGCCGCGTGGCGCGGTTCCTCCCAGTCGAACTCGAGGTGGCTGGTGAATCCGGGCACGGGGACGAGGTCGAACGGCCCGTCGCCGGTCACCTGGTAGGCGATGGAGATGTCGCCGCTCTGCGCGTAGCGAATCGGGCCTCGCACGCGACCATTGTTGCGCAGGTCAGTTCTCGAGCTGAAGCGTCCCGTCAGCGACCGCTCGTGCGAGCTGTGTTCGAGAACGTAGGCCGAGCTTTCGGTAGATCCGGGTCAGGTGCGCCTCGACGGTCGCGATCGTCGTGAACAGCTGTGCTGCCACCTCGCGGTTGGTCAGGCCCTCGGCGACGAGCGCGGCGACGCGCTGCTCGGCGCTCGTAGCTCGCGGTCGCGGCGTGGACGCGGGCTCGCCCGCCGCAACTCGTCTTCGGCGCGCTGGAGCCAGAGCGGCGCCCCGAGCTCGTTGAGGATCTCGATCGCGGACGCGATCAAGTCAGCCGCCTGGCGGCGCTGCCCCACGCGACGTTTGGCGGCGCCCGCGACCAGGAGCGATCGAGCGCGGTCGAGTGGGAAGCCGATCTCTGCGAACGCCACCGCAGCCTGCTCCGCGGCGGCTGCGGCTTCGTCTACTCGCTCGTGAGCGAGGAGAACGAGCGCCCGACACCGGACAGCCGCCGGCGTCGCCCAGCGGTGCTCGAGCGCTGCCGCCTGCTGCTCGAGCTGCCGGAGAACACCCTGTGCCTCGTCGAGGCGGCCGACCGCCACCAGCGCCTCGACCACATCCGGGAGAATCGCTGCCAACCGGGCTCAGCACAGCCGAACGCCTGGAGGGCCTAAGGAAGCCAGCCGAGCTCCTCAGCCGCAGCCGCTGAATCACCAGAGACAAGGGCGACGTGGCCCAGTGCCCAGCGGAGCTTCAGCACGTTCACGTCTTCGTAGCGCTCGGCGGTACGCAGGTTGGCCACGCCGAGCTCGCGCGCCTCCTCCGCGCGACCGAGCGACACGGCGACGATGACCTGTGCGCATGCGAGGACGTGTGCGCCTCCGGGGAGCGCATCCTCGAGGATCGCTCGAGCCTCTTCGGCGTACGCCTCGGCCTCGGCCCAGCGACTCGCCCGCCATTCCACGTCGCTCAGCGTGTTCATGATGTGGAGCGGGAGACATCAACATCCGGCCCTGGCGCACGAGCGTGTCGTGGGGCCGCCGGAGCACCTCGCGTGCCCGGTCGAGCTCTCCCGCCCACAACAGCCGCGCCCCGACCGAGACCGCCGGGGTGATCTGCCACGGCGCCGCGCGAGGCAGGTGCTCAGACCGAGCCAGCTCGGCGACGCCGAACTCGATCTCACGGTGGCCGCCGAACTCCTCGTAGTAGGCCAGGGCGGCTGTCGCCGCCGCAATCATCGGGGGATCGCCCAGCTCGCCTGAGATGCGGAGGGCCTCGCGCGCCGACTCCATGGCAGTTGACAGATCGCCGGAGATCCAACCGCCCTGTTGGGCGTAGCGATGAGTGCCTGCCAGCGAACCCGCGGATCAGGTGCGATGTCAATGGCTTCTTGCAGATATGCGCGGATCATCGGCCGATCCTGGTGCTCAGTCTCTGCCCTGAAGACGAGAGCTGCGATCGCACGGCGGGCGGGAGACTCGGCTCGAGCAGTGGCTCGATCCGCGCGCGTGCCTCCTGCACGTCGCCGGCCTCCATGAGGAATCCCGCGCCGGCGAACGTCCGCCGTAGGCGTGCTGCCTCTTCAGAGGCTGGCGTCAACCGAACCGCCTCGGCCACGAGCGCCGCCGCCGCGTCGGGCGCGCCCCGCTGAGCCGCCGCCTCCGCTGCTTGCTCGAGGACGGCCGCGATCGCCTCGTCGGGAACGGAGGTCGCGAGGGCGAGATGACGCGCGCGCTGCTCGGGATCGTCGACGATGCCGGCCACCTCGAGGTGCAGGGCGCTGCGGCGACCGGGGGGCATGTCGAAGTACACGGCAGCGCCGAGAAGCGGATGCGTGAAGCGCACCACGCCGTCGGCGCCCTCGGCGATCGCCCCGGCGGACACGGCCTCGTCTACGAGTGGTGCTGCTCCATCGCCCAGCGCCCTGGCTAGCAGCGGCAGCATCGGGCGCTCGATCGCTGCGACGAGCTCCAGAAGCGGGCGTGTCGGTTCGGAAGCGCCCGGACACGTTCCCGGACGAGTTCCTCGAGCAACGATGGCACGGGCAGCTGGGCGTGCAGCGAAGCGTCCTGTCGCTCGGCGGAACGTGCGAACTCGAGCGCGAACATCGGATTGCCGCGAGAGGCGTCGTGGACGGCGGCGAGCGTTGTTGCGGGATGCGGACGTCGAACCTCCGGCGCATGAGCTGCCGGAGGTGATTTCCCCCAGCGGTCCAACGGCGAGCTCCTCGAACGCTCCGGGCTGAACCGCATCGGCGAGCGCGAGCGGATCGCGAGGGTCCGCCTCGTCCCTCAGCGTCGCCAGGACGCCGATCCGCTCGTCGCCGACGCGACGGACGGCGAACGAGAGCACCCGTGCCGATGCGGGATCGAGCCACTGGACGTCGTCGATCGCCACGAGCAGTGGGCGCGCCGCCGCGAGCGATCGGAACGCCGCGACGAGCGCGCGCGGCAGTGCGAGCCGGTCGAGGCGCTCGCCAGAATCGGTCTCGAGGCCGAGAGCGGCAGCCAGTGCGCGCCGTTGCGGCTCTGCCAGGTCGTCGGCGAAGTCCTCGAAGGCGGCGTCGAGCAGATCGGAGACGGCCCCGAGGGGGATCGGCATTCGACCTCCGCACACCGCGAGACGGACGCGGATCCCGCACGCTCCGCCATCGCAACGGCCTCGCGCCACAGCGCCGTCTTGCCGATACCAGGCTCCCCCCGAACGAGGAGCGCGCCCGGCCCTTCGGCGAGCCGCGTTACGAAGCCGGTCGCACGCGCCAGCTCCCTGTCGCGTCCGACAGCTCGAAGCTCGGCGCCGTCGCCACGCCCCGAACTGTAGGGCTTTCCTTGATGCGTTCCCGTCCGCGCGGCCGACAGTGGAGGCCACATCCAAGGAGGCGTTCCATGTCGAGAGTCGCCCTCGCGCTTCTCATAGCCGTAATGAGCGCCATCACCGCCGCCGCGGCCGTTACGGGCGCAAACGCACTGGGTCCGCGCACGCTTGCACAGGCGCGCGCGATCAAGGCCGAGATCACCGCCCGCTACGTACGCCCGAAGCTCGTCGTCACGGAGGCTTCGCCAACAGACGTCATCGAGTCGTTCCTCCTGTTGACGCCTGATTTCCTGGGACTTCGGGTGGTGCCCGCCGACAACGGCATTCACTACGCGATCTGCCCGTGCGCGCCACCTGCCCCTATCCTGGCCCCCGCTGGGCCCGACCGGCAAGCGCGTTCACGCCTCGCCGGCAGGCGCTCGAGCTCGCGCTGCGAACGTTCCTAGAGACGTCGGCGACGGTCGTCTCGGTCTCGCTTCCCGCGCCCGAATACGTCTTCTTCCTCGTCGAGCGAGACGAGCTGCGGGGCGTCAACATGGCTGCGCTGGCGAAGGCGCTGGGCGGTAACCCGGCGCGCTCACCTGCCGCCACCCTGCGCCGGATGGTCGACGAGATCCACGCCCCAGGCTGTTCGTGCCGCTCGGTCTTGAGCCGACCCCTAGCGGACGACAGGCTCTCGGTGCGGCGCCGCTCTGGCCCCAAACGCCCGACTCCCATCGACGGCGCCGACGAACTTGTGTCGGCGAGAAGTGGAAGCGATAGTCCTTTCATGAGGCGCCTGAATGTCGCCGGCTGGCTGTTCGTCGTGCTCATGACGCTGCTCGTGGAGGCCGGAGTTCGCGTGTTCGACTACGAGGCAAGCGTGCCAACGCCGTCGTCCACGCTCGAGGCGCTGTGGGACGAGCTGAGGTCGGGCGCACTGTCCGGCGAGATCGGGGACACCTCTCGGCGTATCTCCAGGGGCTCGCGATCGCGATCGTGATCGGGGTCGCGGCAGGCGTTGCCATCGGGAGCTCGCGGACGCTGCTCGAGACGTCGTCGGGCGTCATCGAGTTCCTGCGGCCCATCCCCGCGGTCGCACTCATCCCGCTCGCGACCTCTCCTTGGGCTCGGCACGGAGATGCGTCGCTTCCTGTCGTCGTACGCCGCGGTCTGGCCGATCCTCTTCAACACGCTGTACGGCGTCCGCGGAGTCGACCGGATGCTCTACGACGTCGCGCGCACTTCGGGCGTCGGCGGCCCGGGAGGCTCGTGCGCGTGACGCTGCCCGCGGCGCTGCCGAGCATCGCGACAGGCATCCGCGTAAGCGCCTCGCTCGCGCTCCTCGTCTGCGTGACGGTCGAGTACGTCATCGGCACGGCGGCGTCGGCGCCTACATGCACGAGCAGACGGGGCGATCCGGTTGACGAGGTGTACGCGGCGGTCCTGCTGACTGCCGTGATCGGCTACGTCGTCAACGTCGTTCTCCGCTCCACCGAGCGCCGCGCGCTGTTCTGGGTCGGAGAGGAGCGGCGCGCCGCATGACGCGCCGGCGCTCCTTGGATTCCGCGGCCGCTCCTGGCGTCGCGGGCGTCCTCGCAGCGCTCGTCGCGTTGGCAGCTGTGGGCCGAGCGCAGCGACCCCTTCTACGTGCCGACCACGACCGAGATCTTGGGCGCGGCTGGAGCATGTGGCGCGACCTCGGGTTCCTCTCGGACGCCGCCGAGAGCCTGGAGCGCCTCGCGGCGGGCTTCCTCATCGGCTCCGCAATCGGATCGGCGTCGGGCTACTCATCGGGGCTCGCGCTTGCGAGGCGGCGCTCGAGCCACTCGTCGATCTCCTGCGCGCGACGCCGCCGATCGCCATCGCGCCCGCCTGCTGATCGTCGCCCGGGCTTCGGAGACGGCATGCGAATCCCGGTGATCGCGTTCGGCGTCTGCTTCCCGGTCCTCCTCAACACCGTCGACGGCGTACGTGCCATGTCCCCGAGGCGCGGGACACGGCCTCGATGCTCCACGTCGGGCGGCTGGATCGGACCTGTCCGTATCTACTTCCCCGCCGCACTTCCGTCGATCGTCACGGGGCTGCGCGTCGCGATCTCGATCGCCCTCGTGCTCGTCGTCGTCGCGGAGTTCGTGGGCGAGGGCGGCGGGCTCGGCGGCTACCTCGAGGTCGCGGCGGCGAGGTCGGAGTTTCCCGAGGTGTACGCATGCATCCTGTTCCTCGGGCTCGTCGGCTACGTCCTGAACCGGCTCTTCGCCCTCGTCGAGCGCCGCCTGCTGGCCTGGCACTACGGAGCCATCGGTGAACAGCCGAGCCTGATCTGCCGCCGGTCCTGCGCGTTGAGCGCCTCGGGAAGCGCTACTCGACCGACGGCACGACTGCGCTCGCAGGACGTGACGTTCGACGTCCGCGAGAGGAGAGCTCCTCGCCGTCGTCGGACCGTCCGGGTGCGGAAAGACGACGCTCCTCCGCATGCTCTGCGGCCTCACGAAGCCAACGGCGGGAGCAGTGCTCCTCGACGGGCGGCCGATCGTCGGTCCACCGCGCGAAGTGTCGCTCGTCTTCCAGGACTACAGTCGCTCGCTCTTCCCGTGGCTGACCGTGCTCCGCAACGTCATGTTTCCCCTGCGCCGCTCCGGGCTCTCGAAGGAAGGGAAGATCGCGCAGGCCGAGGCGGTCCTACGAGAGATGGGGCTCAACGACGTAGGAGAGAAGTACCCGTGGCAGCTCTCCGGAGGGATGCAGCAGCGCGTCGCCATCGCCCGCGCGCTCGTCTCCCATCCGGAGATCGCTCGTCCTCGACGAGCCGTTCGCCTCCGTCGATGCGCTGACGCGGGCGGAGCTGCAGGACGTGCTGCTGCGTGTGCACTCGACTCGTGAGGGTCGGGCCGCGACGGTCGTCCACGTGACCCACGACATCGACGAGGCCGTGTACCTCGCCGACCGTGTTCTCGTCCTCAGTCCCTCCGCCAGGCCGCGTCGTCGGCACGATCGACGTCGGACTCCCGCGCCCGCGGGAGCAGACGTCGACGCGCAGCTCTGCCGAGTTCCTGACAGTGCGGAACGAGATCCATGTTTTGATCGCGTCGGAGAACGCGTTACGATCGTCACTATCCGCGGACCGATGAGCACCGGTGAGGCACGCGGGCAGGCGAAGGTGGGGCTTCTACGCGTCTCGGTCCGTGGCGTTCTCGTCGCGCTCCTTCTCGTGCCGACCGCGGGATCGGCCAAGCGACAGCAGCAGCTTCGAAAGATCACGATCGCGATGATCGCGGTCGATCCGACCGCGCAGGCGATGTATGCGAAGCACCGCGCGATCTTCCGGAAGTACGGGACTCGACGCGGAGATCAAGATCGTCGCACCTGCCCAGACCGGCCCCGCACTCACGTCCGGCGACGCTCAATTCGGCCCGATACCAGTCGGAACGCTCGCGCAGGTGAAGTCGAAGGGCGCGCCCCTGAAGGCCGTCGCCGGCGGCGCGCTCTACCGGCCCAGATACCGCAACCAGCATCGTCGTCGCGGCGCCAGGCTCCGGAATCAGGAGCGCGCGTGACCTCGTCGGGAAGCGAATCGCGTTCGACTCACCGTTCAGCATCGCCCACGTCGGGCTCCTGCGCTGGCTCGACCGCAACGGCGTCGACCGCGACGACATCGACGTCGCGACCGTCGGCTTCCCGCAGGCCTATGCGCTGCTGATGGAGAAGCGCGTCGACGCTGCGGTGCTTCCGGAGCCCCTCGCGACGCGAGCGCTCGACGGAGGCGGTAGACGCATCGCGCTCCCGTTCGACGCCGTCTGTACCCGGGACTGCCTTCTGCCTCGTCTGGGCTGCACGACGCGACGTCGACCCCGATCTCGCAGCCCGATTCCGGGTCGCCGTGCAAAAGGCGGCTCTGTGGGCGAACGACCCGGACAACTACGCCGCGAGCGGCGCGATCCTCGCGCCGCTACGAGACGATCGAGCCCGAGGCTCATCGCGAAGATGGCCCGTACGAAGTACGCGACGAAGCTGCGTGTCGCCAAGGCCCAGCCCTGGCTCGATCGTCTTCCGCGAGTACGGCCTCATCTCCGGGCCGTTCACCGCCGCGGATCTCGTCAAGTAACGGGGACGCGCCTTCGAGCGCGCAGCGCGACGGCCTCGGCGAGCGAGAGTGGCCGCCCCTCCTCGCGTACCGGCCTCGAGCTCGGGGTTTTCGACCGGCGGAAGACGGGACGCCGATGACGATCCGTGGATCCAGGGCCCAACCGGAGCACGCTCGTGCTCGGCCTCAGTCGCGCCAAGCAGGACCCGGCCAGCTGCATGTCGCCGCCTGCTGCTGCGATGTGCGCGAGCAGCCGGAGCTCGTACACGACACCGAACCGATCGTTCATCGCGTCGACATCGCGAGCGCTCGTTGCACGCTCGGCCGCGCTTCGTCGAGCCGCCCGAGCTCGACAGCGACTTCGCCCGATGTTCGCGAGCGTGCCGGCCACCCACCAGCGGAAGCCGGCCTCTCGCGGCGCGGCCGCTCTCGCCCAGCAGCTCGAGCGCCCGCTCGAGATCACCTTCCTGACGCGCCACCCACGCAAGCGAGGAGAGCGCTTGCGCTTCGCCCTTCGGGAAACTGCCCGCGCGATGGTGGGCATCAAGGCTCTCCTCGGCGAACTCGCGCAGTGCGACATCGCCCCGCCGGATCGCGGTGTT
This sequence comes from uncultured Actinomycetes bacterium, assembly GCA_963830835.1. GTDB lineage: Bacteria > Actinomycetota > Thermoleophilia > Gaiellales > Gaiellaceae > PALSA-612. The sequence continues at coordinate 8,069 of CAWHNJ010000021.1, forward strand.
CGAGAAGCGGTGCAGGAGGATCGCGATGCCGCGTTCGTCGCCGAGCCGTCGGACGATCTCGAGCGCTTCGCGCCCAACTCCGCTCCGACTCCTCGAGCTGGCCGATCGCGTTTTGCATGCCGCCCTGGACCCGCAGCGCTCGAGCGACGTTGAGCTCGTCCGCGCCCGCCCGATGAGGAGCAGCAGCAGTCCGCCCACTCGACGCCCTCCTCGGGAGCGCTCGTCGCCCAGAAGTTCTCGAGCGAGACGAAGAGGTCGAGCCCGTGGTCCAGCTCACCGGTCTCGATCGTCCACGCGAGCGCGGCGCGCATGTTGTCGCGCTCCGGGATCACGAGGTCGTACCGTTGCGCGCCAGCGCGCTCCGCGGCCATGTTGGATGCGCGCGCGACCTCGAGGTAGTGCTCGGCGTGCAGTCGGCGAAGATCGCGCCGTCTCTCCCGACGCGGCGAGCCGTTCGGCGGCGAGCTCGCGGATCGTCTCGAGCATCCAGAAGCGCGGCGGGTCGAGATCCCGACGCCGCACGAGGCTCTTGTCGACGAGGGAGTGCAGCGTGTCCGGGTCGGCGCCGCGACCGCCTCGGCCGCGTCATACGTGCAGCCACCCGGGAAGACCGAAAGCGCGCGGAAGAGCGTCTGCTCCGTCGGCTCGAGCAGGTCATGAGACCACTCGATAGTCGCCCGGAGGGTCTGCTGGCGCGGATCGGCGTCGCGGCCCGCGCGGAGGAGATCGAGACGCTCGGTCAGGCGCTCGAGGAGCTGCTCCGGAGAGAAGACGAGCGTACGGGCGGCTGCGAGCTCCAGAGCGAGAGGGAGGTCGTCGAGCCGAGCGCAGAGCTCGCGCGACCGCGGCCGAGGGCTCGACGCCGGAGGCGCGCCTGCGCGCACGTCAGGAAGAGCTCGACCCCGTCTCACGTCGCCAGCGGCGGAACCGGATACACGTGCTCGCCCTGCAGCCGCAGACGCTCGCGGCTCGTGACCAGGATCGTCGGGCCCGGGATGTCCCGGAGGCGTGCGATCCTCGTGTGCGACGTCCGGGAAGCAGGTGCTCGGCGTTGTCGAGCAGAGCGAGCATCCGTCGCCCGGCAGACGGGCGGCGACGGCTGTCTGCGAGATCGCTTCCCGGGAGCTTCTCCACCGACAGTGCCTGGGCGAGCGACGTCGTCACGTGGTGCGCAGCCTGGAGCGACGCCAGCGGCACCCACCAGATGCCGTCCGGATACGTTTCCGCCGCCTCACCCGCCGCGTGCATCGCGAGCCGTGTCTTCCCCGTTCCGCCGGGGCCGGTGAGCGTGATCAGCTTCGCGCTTTCCGCGATGAAGCCCCCGATCTCGTCGAGCTCTGCGCGCCGGCCGAGGAACGTCGTCGCCGGCACCGGGAGATTCGTGCGATAGAGGCACTTGAGGGCCGGAAAGTCCTCGTCGCCGAGCTGGAAGACCCGATCGGGTGCCGCGAGATCCTTGAAGCGGTGCTCGCCGAGATCCGGTGAGCCCGTCGGGAACGAGCGCTCGCGTGGCTTCCGAGACGAGCACCTGGCCGCCGTGGCCGGCCGCAGCGATCCGCGCCGCACGGTGGACGTCGACCCCGACGTAGCCCTCCTCGTCAGGAGCGGCGTCCCGGTGTGCAGGCCGATCCGAATGCGGACGGGCCTCGAGGCGGCGCAGGCCGCCGCCGTGCTGCCTCGAGCGCACCGGGGGCGGTCGGGAAGGCGAAGAAGAACGCATCGCCCTGCGTGTCCACTTCGGCGCCGCCGGCGCACGCACGCCTCGCGCACGATCCGGCGGTGCTCGGCGAGCGCGTCGGCGTAGCGCTCTGCGCCGAGCTCGTGGAGCAGCTTCGTCGAGCCCTCGACGTCCGTGAACAGGAACGTGACGGTTCCCGAGGGGAGCTCTTCCCGCACGGCTTCAGCCGGTGCGCCAGGCGGGTGGCAGCAGCGTGCCTGACGGGGAGATACGCACGGCGTTTCGCCCGAAGTCGGCGCGCGAGAGTTGCCGGATCGTCGAAAGCGAGGCCCGGTTCGAGTCGACGCGCGGCAGGCCTCCACCGGTGAGCTGGATCGGCACGAGCTTGCCCTCCAGCCAAGAGCCGTCGCGGCGCAGAGTCGCGCGGAGCACCGCCGTCTGTCCGGTGACGCCGCGTCACGTTGAGCGTGCCGTTCCCGAGGAAGTTGCCGAGGCTGTAGGCGATCACACGTCCGCGGTACCATTCGATGCCGCGCAGGACGTGCGGCCCGTGTCCGACGACGAGGTCGCGCCGGCGCGAACCACGGCGTGTGAGAACGCGACGACGTTGCCACGGGGCTCGCCGAGGAACCACTCAGGCCCCGGGCGGACGTGCTGCTGGTCGGACCCTTCCGCGCCGGCATGCATCGTCACGACGACCACGTCGGCCTTGCGATCGGCCTTCCTACGAGTTCGACAGCTTCATCGATATCGAGCAGGTCTTGCGCCCATGGGTACGGGGCGAAGCCGACGAATGCGACCTTCGTCCCACCCCTCTTCAGAACGGCGATCTCGCTGGGCCGACCGGTCACGCGAAGACCGACCCGGCGCAGAGCGGCGAGCGTTTCAGCCTGCCCCTGCGTTCCGAAGTCGAGCGCGTGGTTGTTCGCAAGGTTCATGATCGTGAAGCCGGCCCGCTTCAGCGACGCGGCGTATGACGGCGGGGCTCGGAACGCGAAGCAGTCTGAGCTCGACGGCCGCACTTCGAGGACCCGCCCGTCGCGAGCGTGCCCTCGAGGTTGCCGAGCGAGACGTCTGCGCGCAGCGCCTTCCGCACGCCGGCGTCGAAGAAGCTGCGCGCGCCGCTGCTGGACGGCGCCATGGCGATGTCGCCCGTCCCTGCGATCGTCACGGCAGAGCGGTCGGCAGCGTCGGCGGGACCGAGAAGGACGAGCATGGCAACTGCGAGCAGGCCGAGGCGCAGCACGGGTTGGATGGTGCCCGATAGACGCCGCACGCGCATCGCGTAGCGTTGTTTCGCCGTGGACGTCGTCTTCCTTGCCCTCCATGTGCTGGCGGCCTCGGTCTGGGTCGGGGGCACGATCATCCTCGTCTTCGTCGTCATCCCCTACGCGCGGACCCTGCCGGGTGAGAACCGAGCACAGGCGCTGCGCGAGGTAGGTCGCGGCTGGCGGCTGATCGGTTGGGGGGCCATGGCCGTGGCTGTCGTCAGCGGCCTGCAGTTGGCAATTGCAGATGGGGCTTTCAACGACGCCGACAACGACTTCGACGCGGTGTTGATCGCGAAGATCGTCGCCGTCGCGTTGCTCATCGCGGGCGCGAGCGTCCACGACTTCGTCCTCGGCCCGAGGCTTGCGCGCCAGATCCGGGAAGGACAGCCACAGACGATCCGCCGCCCGCTCGTGGCGGTCGGCTGGTTCACACTCGCGCTCACGGTGACAGTGCCGGTTCTCGGCGCGGTGCTGGGCCATTTATCGTAGGGGCCGTGCAACCGGATCCCAGCCCCATGCAGTACGCGTTCTTCGGCGAGGCGAACAGCGAGTCGCTCGACCGGTTCGCCCGGCTGCTCGGTCAAGAGCTCGAGCGCGCAGGCTTCACGTTCGGAGACGGCGACGCGCGGGAAGCAAACCTCGTGCTCAGCCTCGTGGAGCCCGACGAGGCGAAGCCGTTCAGGCGCGGGGCGCGTGGGACATACGTTCTCGCGGTCTTCGAGCGACCGCGAGCACCCCGAGCCGATCGAGGAATCGCTCCGCGCCGACTATCCGATGCTGCTGCGTGCGCTCGCCAACCTCGTGCTGGACTACGTGCCCGGCGAGGGCGCCTGGTTCACGACGATGGAGCGCGGCCACTACGGAGTCTTCGGCAGTACCGAGGAGGAACTTGCGCGAAACGTCATCGAACGGCTCGTGCCCCTCGCGAGCTCGCGTCTCATCATCGACAACGAGTTCCGCACCGACCTCGAGCCCGAGCTCTGGCAAGGCGACGAGATCACGGAGTCGCTCCGCGAGGCCGGTGTCCGGCTCGGCGCGCTCAACCTTCTGCCGAACCCGTTTCCGATCGAGGACCTGCTCACCGAGCGCGAGCTACGGCACGTGAAGCGGCTCTACGGCATCGGCGGCCTGTCGTACGGCAACCTTTCGGCCCGCAAGGACGAGACACGCTTCTGGATGAGCGCGAGCGGCGTCGACAAGACGCAGCTCGAGATACCGGGTCGCGACATCCTCCTCGTCTCGGACTACGACGAGGCGAACGGCCGGATGGTGCTGAGCGTGCCGCCCGACGTCGAGCCGCGCCGCGTGTCGGTGGACGCGATCGAGCACTGGATGATCTACCAGGAGCATCCGGGCGTCGGCGCGATCGTCCACGTGCACGCATGGGTGGACGGCATCGAGGCGACGGACGTGAACTACCCCTGTGGGACGGAGGAGCTCGCCCGTGCCGTGGCCGGTCTCGTGGATGCGGAGGACGATCCCGACAACGCGATCGTCGGTCTTCGTAACCACGGGATCACCGTCACGGGCCCGAGCCTCGAGGAGATCCTCGACCGCATCGAGCCGCGCGTTCTCGCCGAGATCCCGATGACGTGAGGCTGTATTTCGTGTGCGTCGGCAACGCCGGCCGCTCGCAGATGGCGGAGGCGTTCGCGAAGCAGACAGGGCACGAGGCGAGGTCGGCAGGCTCCCGGCCCGCGACGCAACTCGACCCCGAGGTCGTGGAGACGATGCGAGAGCTCGGGATCGACCTGTCTGATCGCGTCCCGAAGGGCATCACGGAGGAGGACGTCGAGTGGGCGGACGTCGTCGTGACCATGGGCTGCGGCGAGGACGCGTGTCCGGTGCTGCCGGGGAAGCGCTACATCGACTGGCAGCTGCGCGACCCGATCGGGCTGTCGCTTGGCGAGGTGAGGGAGATTCGCGACGACATCCGCCGCCGGATCGACTCGCTAGAAGCTGCGTAGCAGCTCATAGACCGTCTCGCCGACCGCGTCGAGGCTGCGCATCGACACGCGCGAGAGGTTGTCGCACTTCTGGTGCCAGCACGGAAAGGCGAAGTCGATGAGGTCGATGGCGGGGACGCCCTGCCTGAGGAACGGAACGTGATCGTCAGCGACGGCGAAGTCGGTCTTGTTGGGAAAGATCGAGGACGTCCCGACACGACGTGCCGCCGCCCGCAGCCGCCGCCAGAGCGCAGGATTCGAGTTGCCCTCGCGGGGCAGCGTGAGATTCTGGTCGGCGACGAAGTCGAGGAGGATCATCGCCTCGGCCTTCCTGAAGGTGCGGGCCGCGACCTTGCTCCCGCGTAGTCCGGTCTCGTAGAAGTCGCCGACCGCGTCTTTGGGCGACTCCTCCCCATCGAAGAGGATGAACACGACGGACGGCCGCAGTTGACGCGGCTCGATCGACCGTGCGAGCTCGACCACGAGGGCAGTGCCTCCTGCACCGTCGTTCGCGCCCACGAAGCCGGGAAGATCCTTGGTGTCGTAATGCGCGCCGACGACGACCGTGCGCGAAGGGTCACGGCCCGGGACGACGCCGATGACGTTGCGGAGCCCACCAGGGACCTTCTGGAACCTCCCCCCTGGCAGCTCCGCCTTCAGCTGGCTCGCAAGCTTCCTCGACGCCGCGGAGCCGGCGGGCCGCGGCCCGAGCTCGACCTGCCGCACGAGCCGCGACCACGCCTCCTGTTCGTCGACGCGGTCGACTATGGGCGTGGGGGCCGTAGCGACGACCGCGAGCGCGGCCAGCGCCGCTACGGGCCCCCAAACGCCGATCACTTGACCGTGAGGACTCCCCACATGCCGCCCGCCTCGTGTCCGGGGACGGAGCAGAAGTAGCGGTACTTGCCCGCCTTCAGCGTCGCGGTCACCCTGGACGTCTGGCCCTTGGCGACGATCTTGCCCTTGACGATCGCCACACCCTTCGCGGCGATGCCCTTGCGCAGCGCGATGTTGTGCGGAAGCGAGGAAGGGTTCGGCATCCTCAGCGTGACCTTGCCCCTCGGCGCCGACAGAGTCTTCTTCGCGTAGGCGAGCTTCGTCTTGCTCGCGGGATTGATCAGGGTCGTTGCCCCGAGCGCAACGGCGGTGCCGCCGAGCGCCGTGACGAGGGTTGCGACGACGATGATGCGTTTCACTGGGCTCCTTTCAGGTGGTCTCCGTCACGTTACCGGCGGCGGCCGCAGCACGGCGAACTGGTCGGTGATCTCGAGGCGGGGAGACCGGAAGCGATACAGCTCCGCGGGACGCCCGCCGGCGGGGCCGGGGGAGCGCTGCGTGCCTGTTCGCTCGAGCACGCCGCGCCGCAGGAGGACGCGCTTGAGGTTCGTCGGGGAGACGTCGTGTCCGAGCGCCGCCCTGTAGAGATCGCGTAGCTCAGAGATCGTGAAGGTGGCCGGCGCGAGCGCGAACCCGAGGTTCGTGTACGAGAGCTTCGCGCGCAGGCGGTCGCGACCGGCGAGCGCGATCGCTTCGTGGTCGAACGCCATGCGCGGGAGGGCGCCGACGGGATGCCAGGCGGTGTCGTCGGGCACGGCGGGATCGAGGTCGGACGGCACGAGCCCGAGGTACGCCGTCGCGAGCTCCCAGTCGCGCGGGTTACGGCGAGGGTCGCTCAGCGTCTCCAGCTGCTCGAGGTGGGAGAGCTCCCGGACGTCGACCTTCACGGCGAGGTGGCGGCGGATGGACTGCTCGAGCGTCTCGTTCGGGTCGAGGTAGCCGCCCGGGAGGGACCAGGCGCCGGCGAACGGGTCCCGCGCTCGTTGCCAGACGAGCGCCTGTAGCGCGCCCGAGCGCGACCTGGAGCACCACTGCGAGCGCTGTCTGTGCCGGCGTGACTCTGCTAGACTCGTTCACAGGTTATCGCCTCAGAGGCTAAAACTAGCAGAGTGACTGATACGCCGATCACCCGCTGCGATCTCGCCGTCGTCGGAGGCGGCATCGCCGGCCTTTACGCCGCACTCTGCGTCGGCGACGAGGCGGACGTCCTGCTGGTGTCCAAGGGCCCTCTGCGCTCGTCCGCGAGCTACCTCGCGCAGGGCGGGGTGGCCGCGGCAACGGAGCCCGACGACAGCCCCGAGCTGCACGCGGAGGACACCATTCGTGCCGGCAGGGGGCTGAGCCGGGAGAGCGCCGTCCGTGCGCTCGTGACCGAGGCGCCCGCGCGCGTCGCCGACCTGCGCGAGCTCGGCGTGCCTTTCGATCCCGACGCCGGGCCTCGAGGGCGGGCATTCACGGCGGCGTGTGCTCCACGTCGCCGGCGCAGCGACGGGCAAGGAGATCCTTCGCGTTCTCGTCGACCGTGTGCTCGAGCATCCACGGATCCGTGTCACCGAGGGAGAGGCGGTGCGTTCGATCTCGGCCGTGGAGGGCTCGTGCACGGGGATCGTCACCGACCGCCGCCTGGTCGAAGCCGGGGCGACGCTGATCGCAACGGGTGGCGCCGCCTCGCTATGGGCGCGGACGACGAACCCGGCCGGCGCAACCGGTGACGGCATGGCCATGGCGTTCCACGTGGGGGCACGACTGGCCGACCTCGAGTTCATGCAGTTCCACCCCACGGTGCTGGCCGCGAACGGCCTGCTGCTGAGCGAGGCGCTGCGCGGTGAGGGCGCGGTGCTGGTCGATGCGAAGGGCCGCCGCTTCACGGACGAGCTCGCGCCGCGCGACGTCGTCGCCCGCGCCGTCGGCGAGCGAGGGACCGCGCTGCTCGACCTTCGCGGCATCGATCGCGGCCGCTTCCCGACGCTCATGGACGCGCTCGAGCGGGAGGGTTTCGATCCCGCGCAGGAGCCGATTCCTGTCTCGCCGGCCGCCCACTACACGATGGGCGGCATCGTCACCGATCTCCAGGGTCGCACAGAGGTGGCGGGCCTCTACGCCGCCGGCGAATGCGCCTGCACCGGCGTCCACGGCGCGAACCGTCTCGCGTCGAACTCGCTGCTCGAATGCCTCGTCTTCGGCCGCCGCGCCGCCCTCGCCGCCCTTTCCGACTCTGTTCAAACAGGACACGTCCGGGGGACAGCCCTGTTCCTGAGTTCTTCCACAGGTGACACCGGAGCTCCGCGCCGCGATGTGGGAGGACGCCGGGCTCGTGCGCGACGCCGCCGGCTTGCGCCGCCTCAGCGAGTCGCCGCACCTCCTGGCGCGACTGATCGCGCGCAGCGCGCTGGCGCGCGAGGAAAGCCGAGGCGGTCACTTCCGCGCCGACTTCCCGTTCGAGGACGAGCGGTTCGCGGCGCACAGCGTCGTCGGCCACAGCCGAGGAGGTGACGTTCGAGCAATGGCACTGACGCTCCCCGACACGAGTCGCCTGGCTCGCCGAGGACGTCGGCTCCGGCGACGTGACGACGACGGCGCTTGTCGACGAAGACACGACCTGCAAGGCCGTCGTGCTCGCGAAGGAGCCGGGAGTCGTCTGCGGCCTCGAGGTCGCAGCGGCCGTCTTCGCCGAGCTCGGCGTCGCCTTCGAGCCGCTTGTCGCCGAAGGGGCGACCGTCGAGCCTGGGCCGATCGCAGAGTTGGAGGGCCCGGCCCGCGGCGTGCTCACCGGGGAGCGAGTCGCGCTCAACCTCATCGGCCGCCTGTCCGGGGTCGCAACGCTCACGCGCGGCTACGTCGACGCGGTCGAGGGCACAGGCGCGACGATCCTCGACACGCGCAAGACGACGCCGGGCCTGCGCGCCCTCGAGAAGCACGCGGTTGCGGCGGGCGGCGGCACGAACCACCGCTTCGGTCTCGACGACGGCGTGCTCGTCAAGGACAACCACCTGCGGCTGGCAGGCGGGATCGCGCCCGCGGTCGCCCGGCTGCGCGCCGCCACCGACCTGCCCGTCGAGGTCGAGGCCGAGACGCTGGCGCAGGTGCGGGAAGCCGTCGAAGCCGGTGCCGACACCGTTCTGCTCGACAACATGACCGTCGACGAGCTCCGCGAGGCCGTCGACCTCGTCGCCGGTCGAGCAAAGCTCGAAGCGTCGGGCGGCGTGACGCTCGACACCGTGCGCGACATCGCTGCGACCGGAGTCGACTTCGTCTCCGTCGGCGCGCTGACGCACTCGGCTCGCTCGCTCGACGTTTCCCTGGAGGTACTCACATGACCACACAGACCATCGGCCGCATGCAGGACGAGGTGAAGGCCCTCGCGCGCGAGCGCGACGCGGTCATCCTCGCCCACAACTACCAGGTGCCCGAGGTCCAGGACGTCGCGGACTACGTCGGCGACTCGCTCGGCCTCTCGCGCGAGGCCGCCGACACCGACGCCTCCGCCATCGTCTTCTGCGGCGTCCACTTCATGGCCGAGACGGCGAAGATCCTCTCACCGCATAAGACGGTGCTGATCCCCGACCTCGACGCCGGCTGCTCGCTCGCCGCCTCGATCACGGCCGACCAGCTGCGCGAGTGGAAGGCGGAGCACCCCGGCGCGACCGTCGTCTCGTACGTGAACACGACCGCCGAGGTGAAGGCGGAGTCCGACTACTGCTGCACCTCGGGCAACGCGAAGGCGATCATCGACGCCGTCCCCGAGGACGAGGAGATTCTGTTCCTGCCCGACCTCTACCTCGGCGTGTGGCTGGAGAAGGTGACGGGCCGCAAGCTCAACATCTGGATGGGCGAGTGCCACGTCCACGCCGGAATCCGCCCGGCAGACATCGAGCGCTGGCAGGCGGACGCGCCCGACGCGGAGTTCCTCGTCCACCCCGAGTGCGGCTGCGCGAGCCAGTGCATGGCCTTCGGCAACAAGAACACACACATCCTCGGCACGGAGAGCATGATCAAGTTTGCGAAGCAGTCGCCGAAGCAGAAGTTCCTCATCGCCACGGAGACGGGCATCATCCACCGCCTCAAGAAGGACGTGCCGGGCAAGACCTTCGAGGCGGTCTCGGAAGACGCGATCTGCAAGTACATGAAGATGATCACGCTCGAGAAGCTCCGCGACTCGCTGCGCGACTGGAAGTTCGAGGTCGAGGTGGAGCCGGAGATCGCGGCGAAGGCTCGTCTCGCGATCCAGCGAATGGTGGAGATCGGCTAGCCGCCGGCGACGGCCTGAACGACGCGGATCGACTCGCCGCCGGCGAGCTGTGAATCGACGCCGTCGCCACCTCGGATGTCGATGCCGTCGACGTAGACGTTGACGAGGCGGCGGAGCTCGCCGCTCTCGTCGAAGAGCATGTTCGCCACCGGCAGTGCGCGCAGAGCCTCGCCCACCGTCTCCGCCTCCAGCTCGAACTGCCCCTGCCCGCCCGCCTCGGCGGCGAGGATCGAGGGCAGGACGACGGTCACTCCTCCCAATGCGCCTCGACCGACAGCACCGGCGGCAGGTTCGACGCGGCCTCGATCCACTCGTCGCCCTCGTTGGGCGACACCCAGACCGAGCCGCCCTGCGTGCCGAAGTAGAGGCCGACCGGATCGAGCGCGTCGAAAGACGACGCCTCGCGCAGCACGCCCGTCCAGGCCTGTTCGGGGAGGCCGTTCGCCGTCAGCTCCCACGACTCGCCCGCGTCGCGCGTGCGATAGACGCCGAGGCGGCCCTCGGCGGTGACCCGGTTGAGGTCGGCCTGCTCGGGGATCACCCACGCCGTGTCCGGCTCGCGCTCGTGGATCATGATCGGGAAGCCGAAGCCGCTCGGCAGCCCGTTGCCGTCCAGCCGCTCCCAGTTCTCGCCGCGATCGTCGGAGCGGTAGACGCCGCAGTGGTTCTGCTGCCATAGCCGGTCGGGCTTCGTCGGATGCACGAGCAGCTTGTGGACGCACTGGCCGACTTCGGGGTACTTCTCGGCCATGAAGTCGGCGGCGACGTTCTTGTTGATCGGCGTCCAGGAGTCGGCCCGTCGTCCGAGCGGAACGAGCCTGCCGCGGAGATGGCGACGTACATCCGCTCGGGATCCTCGGCGTCGAACTGGATCGAGTGGCAGCACATGCCGCCCGCGCCAGGCTCCCAGCGTTCCCGCGTCTCGTGCTGTGTCAGGCTGAGGATGGCGTCGAAGGTCTTCCCGCCGTCACCCGAATACAGGAGCGCACCCGGCGCGGCGCCGAGCCAGACTTCGCCGACCTGGCGGCCGGGCCGCACGTGCCAGGTCTTCTCGAGCTTGAGACCCGTGTGCTCCGGCAGCCCGATCTCCTCCGCGCGTTCCCACGTCTTGCCCATGTCGCTGGAACGCTGCACGGTGCCGCCGTACGGGAACGTGTTCCCCGCGGCGTAGAGCGTCCCGTCCCGGCGGTCGACGATCGCGTGGAAGACGTCCCAGCCCTCGAGCGTCGGCTCATCGAGTCGCCACGACCGGCGGTCGTCGGAATGGAGCTGGAACAGCGCCCTTCCGCGTGCCGACGAGCAGCGTGACCGTCACGCCGGGAGCCTAACGACTCCGCCGCGGGCCAGGTCGGCGATCTCCTCCTCGGAGTAGCCGGCTTCCTGCAAGACCTCCGACGTATCCGCGCCGAGCGCGGGTGGCGGCAGCCGATGGGTAACGCGTGCAGCGTCTGCCGACAGCGGCAGAGCCGCGATCTGAGCCCCGCTCTCGAGCTGCTGGAGGATGCCGAGGGCCGCCGTCTGCTCTCCCTCGGCCACCTGCCCCGCATCCTGCACGGGGGCCGCCGGGACGCCGGCTTCCGCCAGCACCGCGAGCCAGGTGGCTATGTCCTTCGTGGAGAAACGGTGCCGAAAGCAGCTGGACGAGCTCGTCGCGGTGCTCGACCCTGGACGGGTTCGTCGTGAAGCGCTCGTCCTCGGGCAGCTCGGGCACGTCGAGCGCGTGGCAGAGCGCGGCGAACAGACGGTCGTTGCCCGCGGCGACCATGAGCTCTCCGTCTGACGCTCGGAAGACCTGGTACGGCGCGATCGACGGAAAGCCCGTGCCCGTCCGACCCGGCACCGCGCCCGAGCCCAGGTATCCCGTGACGTGGTAGCCCATGTACGCGACCGCCGTCTCGTACAGCGAGACATCGAGTGAGCGCCCCTCGCCCGTCCGCTCCCGCTCCATGAGCGCGGCGAGCACGCCGAGCGCGGCCCACAATCCCGTTCCCTGGTCGACGAGGGAGACGCCGACCCGCACGCCCGGTCGCTCCGGCTCTCCGGTCACCGAGAGGATCCCGCCGGCGGCCTGGGCGAGCGGGTCGTAGCCGGGTCGCACAGCCCACGGTCCCGTACGGCCGAACCCCGTGATCGAGCAATGGACGAGCCGGGGATTCCGCCGTCGCAGCGACTCGGCGTCGAGCCCGAGCTCCGCGGCAAGACCGGGGCGAAGGCTCTGGACGAACACGTCCGCCGAATCGACGAGGCGCAGCAGGACATCCGTGCCCTTCCGCAGGTCGAGCGCCAGCGAGCGCTTACCGGCGTTCATCGCGAGGAACAGCGCGCTCTCGCCGGTCACGAACGGTGGGCCCCACGTCCGGGCCTCGTCGCCGGACGGGGGCTCGACCTTGATCACGTCCGCGCCGAGGGCTGCCAGGACTTCGGTGCAGTACGGGCCCGCGAGCGACGTCGTCACGTCGATGACGCGCACGCCCCGGAGCGGCAGGAAATCCACGGCGCATAGTCTCTACCACCGATGTTCGACCGCCTGACAGAGCTCGTCTCCGGGGCCTGGTGGTCGTACCTCGTGGTGTTCGCGGTGTCGTACCTCGACGCGATCATCCCGCTCGTTCCCAGCGAGACGCTCGTCGTCACGGCGGGCGTGCTCTCGTCGGCGGGCGACATGATCTTGCCGCTCGTGATCGTCGCCGCCGCCGTCGGGGCCTTCCTCGGCGACAACACCGCGTATCTCATCGGCCGGCGCTACGGCGACCGCGTCGAGGCACGCTTCTTCAAGTCGGAGAAGGCGCAAGAGCGTCTGCGGTGGGCCGAGAAACAGCTCGACGAGCGGGGCGGAGAGATCATCCTCGTGGCGCGCTTCATCCCGGGGGGCCGTACCGCCGTCACGCTTTCTGCGGGCGCGCTCGAGATGCGTTGGCGCCGATTCGCGATCTACGACGCGATCGCGACATCGATCTGGGCCTCGTACGCTGCGCTGCTCGGGTACTTCGGCGGCAAGCAGTTCGAGGACGCGCCGTGGAAGGGGCTCATCCTCGCGCTGGGGATCGCCTTCGGTGTCGTGATGCTCGTCGAGCTCGTGCGGTGGATGCTCCGGCGGCGCAGGGCGGCTGCGGGCGAGGAAGCCGCATGAACCGCCTGGCGGGCGAGACGAGCCCGTACCTCCTGCAGCACGCCGACAACCCGGTCGACTGGTACCCGTGGGGCGACGAGGCGCTCGCGCGCGCGCGCGAGCGAGGACAGGCCGATCCTCCTCTCCGATCGGCTACGCCGCCTGCCACTGGTGCCACGTGATGGAGCACGAGTCGTTCGAGGACGAGGACGACGGCGCGGCTCATGAACGAGCACTTCGTCAACGTCAAGGTCGACCGCGAGGAGCGGCCCGACCTCGACGCGATCTACATGGACGCAGTCGTCGACGCTTGACCGGGCACGGCGGCTGGCCGATGACCGTCTTCCTCACGCCCGAGGGCGAGCCGTTCTTCGGCGGCACGTACTTCCCGCCCGAGCCGCGTCACGGGCTGCCGAGCTTCCGGCAGGTGCTCGAGGCCGTTGCGCGAGGCGTACCGCGACGGCGCGCCGACGTCGCGCGCTACGCGCGAGAGCTCGTCGAGGCCGTCGCGCCGCCGGGCGCCGAGCGCCGTCGTCCGAGCCGCTCGACCGGAGTCGCTGCTCGGCGAGGCGATGCGGGGCTTCGGCGCCGTTCGACCCGCAGTGGGGCGGCTTCGGGCGACGCGCCGAAGTTCCCGCCGCGCGTCGTGCTCGAGCTCCTGCTCCGTCACGGCGAGCGAGGAGATGGTCGAGCGCCGACGCTCGACGGGATGGCCGCCGGGGGCATGTACGACCTCGTCGGCGGCGGGTTCCATCGCTACTCGGTCGACGCGCACTGGCTCGTCCCGCACTTCGAGAAGATGCTCTACGACAACGCGCTGCTCGTTCCCGCGTACCTCCACGGCTGGCTCGTGACCGGCCGCGAGCGCTACCGCGAGGTCGTCGAGGAGACGCTCGACTACATGCTGCGCGAGCTGCTGCTGCCCGAGGGCGGCTTCGCCTCCTCGCAGGACGCCGACACCGACGGAGTCGAGGGCCTCACCCACACATGGACTGCCGAGGAGGGCGTACCCGGCCGAGCTGCTCGAGCCGTTCGAGCACGGCCGGTCGATCGTCCGTGGAGAGCTCGATCCCGACGTGCGCGCGCGGCTGCTCGAGATCCGCGAGACGCGTCCGCAGCCGGGGCTCGACGACAAGGCGATCGCGTCGTGGAACGGCCTCGCGCTCGCCGCGCTCGCGGAGGCGCGGGCGGCGCCTCGAGCGTGACGACTCGCTGCGACGCGGCCCGCGGCTCGCCGAGTTCCTGCTCGGCCCGCTGTCCGACGGACGGCCGTCTCCACCGTAGCTACCGCGACGGGAAGGCGACCGGCACCGGCTATCTCGACGACTACGCGAACGTCGCGCACGGGCTCTACGAGCTCCACGTCGCCACCGGCGACTCCGCTGGCTCGCGGAGTCGCGGCGGCTGGCGCTGCTCGCCGTCGAGCTCTTCGCCGACGACGAGCGTGGCGGCTTCTTCCTCACGCCGGCCGACGGCGAGACGCTCGTCGTGCGCACGAAGGAGCTCGACGACAACCCGACGCCGTCGGGCAACTCGATGCTCGCGTACGTGCTGCTCCGGCTGGCGCGGATCTACGGCGACGACGAGCTCGAACGGCGCGCTGTCTGCGTCTTGCGGCTCGTCGCGCGACCTCGTGCCGCGCGCGCCGTCCGCCTTCGGCTGCGCGCTCTGCGCGCTCGACTTCCACTTCTCGCCGCCGCGCGAGATCGCCATCGTCGGCCCGCCGGACGACGAGGTCGCGCGGGCAGCGCTCGCCCCGTTGACCCGAACGCCGTCGTCGCCTTCGGCCCGTCGGACGACGTGCCGCTGCTCGCAGGGCAAGGACCTCGTCGACGGCAAGCCCGCCGTCTACGTCTGCGAGCGCTTCGCCTGCCAGGCGCCCGTCACGGATCCCGCTGCCCTCTAGCCGGGCGGGCCCTCAGGCACGACGCCGAGCTGCTGCATCATCGTCATCGTGTCGGTGACGCCCCAGTGCTCGGCCGCGACACCCTCGTCGTTGAAGCGCACGATGTCGACGGCCTGGAAGTCCACCGGCTTGCCTGTCGCCGGCATCCCCAGGAACTCGCCGTCATTGGTGCCGGTGATGCGCACCCGTGCGACGGCCCTGTCTCCGCTCACGATGACATCCTCCGCATCCAGGCGCAGGTCCGAGAACGCCGCGCCGAACATCGTCGAAGAACTGAACGACGCCCTCCTTGGTCTGTGGAAGCCCCTCGACCTCTTCGTGCTCGATCAGGTCGTCAGCAAGAAGTGAGGCGTGAACCCTCGACGTTTCCCCCGTTGACGTGGTCGTAGAACTGCCGCATCGTTGCTCCGTGGTCCATGTCGCTCCTCCTCGATCGGATCTCTCGATCATAGGACGTTAGGCTCGCGCCGTGGCGCTGCTCGAAGCGCGAAGCCTGACGCGCCGCTTCGGCGGCATCGTCGCGCTGGACGGCGTCTCGTTCGAGGTGCCGCAGGGCGAGATCGTCGGGCTGATCGGCCCGAACGGCGCCGGCAAGACGACGGTCTTCAACGTCATCACACGGCTCTACTCGCCGGACGGCGGTGACGTCGGGTTCGAGGGCGAGAGCCTGCTGCCGACGCCGGCGCACAAGGTCATCGCCCGTGGCATCGCCCGTACGTTCCAGAACCTCGAGCTCTTCCCGTCGATGACCGTGTTGGAGAACGTCCTCGTCGGATCGCATATCCACAGACGGCCGGCGGCTGACGACCACGCCCGCGCGCTGTCGTGCTCGAGTACGTTGGCCTTGCGGACGCCGCCGACCGGGAGGCGGGCTCGCTGCCGTACGGGATCCAGAAGCGGGTCGAGGCCGCCCGGGCGCTCACGTCGGGCCCGAAACTGCTGCTGCTCGACGAGCCCGCCGGCGGCCTGTCCCGGGACGAGGTCGAGTCGCTCGGCGACTTCGTCCGCAGCCTGCGGCAGGACTTCTCGCTCACCGTCCTCGTGGTCGAGCACCACATGCGCTTCGTGATGGGCATCTGCGACCGCGTGCACGTGCTCGACTTCGGCAAGCTGATCGCGAGCGGCACACCTGCCGAGGTGCAGGCGAACCCCACCGTGATCGAGGCATACCTCGGCACCCGTCCGGACGAGGACGGCGAGTGACGCCGCTGCTCGAGCTCGAGGAGGTCCACGCGCGTTACGGCGAGACGAGGGCGCTGCACGGTGTCTCGCTGCGCCTCGACGAAGGCTCGAGCCTGGCGCTGCTGGGCGCGAACGGCGCGGGGAAGACGACGACGCTGCGCGCGATCTCCGGCCTCGTGCGCAAGACGGGGCACATCACGTTCGCCGGACGCTCGATCGCGCGCAAGTCGCCGGAGGCGGTCGCCCGCGCTCGGGGTTGCCCACGTGCCGCAGGGTCGCGGGATCATCGGCGACCTGACGCGTCGAGGACAACCTTCGCCTCGGCGCCTACACGCGGCGTGACCGCGCGGCCGTCCGGGCGGACACGGCGAGCGTGCTCGAGCAGTTCCCTCGACTCGGCGAGCGGCTGTCGCAGGCGGCGGGCACCCTCTCGGGGGGCGAGCAGCAGATGCTCGCGCTCGCCCGTGCGCTGCTCCAGCGTCCACGGCTGCTGATGCTCGACGAGCCGTCGCTCGGCCTGGCGCCGCTGATCGTGCGCGACATCTTCGACGCGCTCGAGCGGTTGAACCGCGAAGACGGTCTCACGGTGCTCGTCGTCGAGCAGGACGCGGCCGTCGCCTTGCGCGTCTGTCGAGAGGCCTGCGTGCTGGAGGTGGGTCACGTCGTCGTCAGCGGCCCGAGCGCGGAGCTCGAGGCCGACGAGTCGGTCCGAAAGGCCTACCTGGGCTACTGATGCTGGCCTTCACGTGGACCGACTTCGCCCAGCAGGTCGTGAGCGGGCTCGCGACGGGCTCCATCTACGCGAGCCTCGCGCTCGCCATCGTCATCATCTACCGCTCGACGGGCGTCATCAACTTCGCCCAGGGCGAGATGGCGATGTTCTCGACGTTCATCGCCTGGTGGCTGATCGCCGACCCGAGTGGGCCGGGCTCTACCTCTGGATCGGCGTTCGTCCTGGCGCTCGCCATCTCGTTCGCGGGCGGCATCGCCCTCGAGCGGCTTGTCATCCGGCCGGTGGAGGGCGCTCCGGTGCTGACGATCGTCATGGTGACGCTCGGGCTCGGCATCGCGCTGTTCGGCCTCGCCGCGTGGATCTGGGGCGCCGATACGAAGCGCTTCCCGAGCGCGTTCTCCACGCGCACGGTCGACGTCGGCGGGCGTCGTCTTCTCGTTCCAGGACATGGGCTTCATCGCCGTCACGTTCGGCGCCGTCGCGCTGCTCTGGCTCTTCTTCCGATTCACGAAGCCCGGCCTGGGCATGCGGGCCGCCGCCGGCGACCGGCAGGCCAGCCGCCTGCTCGGCGTGCGTGCGAGCTGGATGATCGCGCTCGGGTGGGGGCTCGCGGCGATGCTCGGCGCGCTGTCGGGGATGATGGCCGCGCCGACGATCTTCCTCGACCCGAACATGATGCGCGGCGTCCTGCTCTACGCGTTCGCAGCCGCCGTGCTCGGCGGTCTCGACAGCCCTGTGGGCGCAGTCGTCGGCGGTCTCGTGCTCGGCGTCATGCTCAACCTCCTCGGCACGTACGTCGACTTCTTCGGCGGCGAGATGCGGCTCGTCGGCGGGCTGCTCGTGATCCTCGGCGTCCTCTACTTCCGGCCGCAGGGGCTCTTCGGCCGAGCTGCGGTGGGGCGGGTCTGATGGGGGTGCCAGGCGAGGTAACAACTTGCAACTTGGCTTTCCGCGCCGCGGGTCGTCGTTCGCGACCGCGCTTGCAGTCGTGCTCTTCGTCGCGGTCGTCGCGCTGTTGCCGTTCGTCGTCGACGACTTCCAGGCATCGCAGTACGCGTATGTCGGCATCTACTTCATCGCCATCTGCGGCCTCAACATCCTCACCGGCTACACGGGCCAGATCTCCCTCGGCCACGGCGCGTTCATGGCGGTCGGCGGCTACACGACGGCGATCCTCGCGGCGAAGGCGGGCTTCCCGTACTGGACGACGATCCCGCTCGCGGGCATCGTCGCCGGCGTCGCCGGACTGCTGCTCGCGATCCCGGCGCTGCGGCTCAGCGGCCTCTATCTCGCGCTCGCGACGTTCGGCCTCGCGCTCGCCGCGCCGGCGCTGATCAAGAAGTACCCGGACTTGACCGGCGGCTCGACCGGCCTCTCGTTCGACCTCGTCTCCGCGCCCTCGTGGCTCGACCTCTCGACGAACGACTGGTTCTACTACCTCTGCTGGTCGATCGCACTCGTGCTGCTGGCGGCAGCCTGGTTGCTCCTGCGCGGACGGACGGGTCGCTCGTTCCGCGCCGTCCGCGACAGCGAGGTGGCGGCCGTATCGTTCGGCATCCACCTGCCGACGTACAAGACGCTCGCGTTCTCCGTGTCGGCGTTCTACGCGGGCGTCGCGGGCGCGCTCTTCGCCGTCGTCAACCTCAGCTACGTCAGCCCGGAGACGTTCGCCCTGCGCCTCTCCATCTACCTCGTCGTGGGCACCGTGGCGGCCGGCCTCGGGACACTGTGGGGGATCGTCTTCGGCGCGCTGCTCATCGAGTGGCTCGTCGTTCCGACGTTCGAGGTCGCCACCGTCTCGCGAACGGACATCGTCGAATGGGCGGACACGGTGTTGCCGCTGACGCTGGATCCGAGCGCGATCGGCATCGCCGACTTCGTCTTCGGTGCGGTGCTGGTGGGCGTGATGATCCTGCTGCCCAAGGGCGCGGGTGGGCTGTTGCGGCGCGGTGTCGCTGGGCTGGCAGACCGTCTGTACACTCGCTGACCCGGTGATGCGCCTTCTCATCGCACTCGCGGCTCTGCTTCGTCGCGGCCGGTACGGCTCTCGCCGGCTCGACCGCCGACCCCGGCATCTCGAGCGACACGATCCTCATCGGCGGCACGTCGCCGATCTCCGGCGAGGCTTCCTCGGCCGCCGCCGTCGCCCGTGGCGCCGATGCGTACTTCAAGTCGGTCAACGCCGCGGGCGGCGTGAACAAGCGCAAGATCACGTACAAGTTCCTCGACGACGGCTATGACCCCGCGCGAACCGTCCAGGTCGTGCGCGAGCTCGTCCAGCAGGACCAGGTCTTCGCGCTCTTCAACACGCTCGGCACGAACAACAACCTCGCCGTCCGCGACTTCCTGAACCAGTCGGGCGTGCCGCAGCTGTTCGTCGCGAGCGGGGCGAACACGTTCGGCGCCGACTACCGGAAGTACCCGTGGACGATCGGCTTCATCCCGAGCTACTTGCTGGAAGGCCAGGTCTACGGCCGCTACATCGTCCGGAGCTTCCCGACGCTCAGGCTCGGCGTCCTCTACCAGGACGACGCGTACGGCAAGGACATGGTGGCGGGCCTCAAGAAGGGCCTCGGCGCGAAGCAGAAGCAGATCGTCTCGCTCGTGGGCTACGACCCCACGGGCGCGAGCGTCGCGTCACAGGTGGCGCAGATCAAGGCGTCGAGGGCGAACGCCTACCTGATCTTCGCCTTCGGGAAGTTCGCCGTGCAGGCGGGCATCGAGGCGGCGAAGCTCGGCTGGAAGCCGAAGCTCGTCATCGTCAACGCGGTCGCCTCCTCGGCCAACCTCATGGGCCTCGGCGACCTCGCCGGCGCGAAGGCCGATCAACCGCGGCGCGATCTCGATCGCGGTGCTCAAGGACCCGACCGACCCCAAGTGGGCCAAGGACCCAGGGCTCGCGCTCGCAACGAGGATCCTCAAGAAGCACGCGCCGGGCGCGAACACGAAGGACGGCTACTACATCGCAGGGATGGCGTCCGCGATGTCGCTCGTCAACGTCCTCAGGCGCGCGGGCGCGAATCCCACACGCGCGTCGGTGATGAAGGCCGCTCGCTCGCAGAACCAGCCGAAGCACCCCCTGTTGATCCCCGGCATCGCGGTGAAGACGTCCGCGAGGGACGGTTTCCCGATCGAGCAGATGGCGCTCCAGCGCTGGGTCACCGGGAAGGGCTCCGCCCAGGGGCACTGGTCGATGTTCGGCCCGCTCCGCACCGCCCGCGGATAACGAGGAAACGACCTGTAAGAGTCGAAGCTCGCCCGTACTCCAAGAGGGGGTCCCCATGACGAAGTTCCTACCGGGCCGCACGGCTCGGAACATGTCGGTTGCTGCGCTGTGCGCAGTACTGGCGACCATCGCGGCAGCCAACGGGTCTGCACGCGCAAATGCAGCGCCAAAGCTTGTCTCCGAGCCGTCGATCTCCGGTCCAGCCGTCGTCGGCGGAGAGCTCATCGGTAACCGCGGGCTCTGGTCGGGGACGAAGAACGTCAAGTACGCGTACCAGTGGCTCCAATGCAAGGCGGAGCCTGCTGGTGACGCTTCATCGGCGACGTGCAAGAAGATCTCCGGCGCGACGTCGCAGACGTACACCGTCCGGTCTGACGACCTCGGCAAGAGGATTCGCTATCGAGTCAAGGCGACGGTGAGCGGTGACTCAACGACCGCGACGTCGGCGCCGACATCCGTCGTCGCGCTGCCGGACGACAAGCCTGCCTCGAATGTGCCGCCGGTGATCTCTGGCAGTGCCCTCGTCGGTGAGACGCTGAAGACGACCACCGGTACGTGGACCGGCGACACGCCGATCACGTACTCGTACCGGTGGCAGCGCTGCGACAAGGCGGGGAATGCCTGCAACCCGATCGACGGCGCGACGGCAGCGTCGTACACGGTGAAGCAGGCCGACTTCGACAAAACGCTCCGCACCCGGGTGGTCGCGAAGAATGCGCGCGGCCAAGGCGACGCGTACTCACCGGCCACGGACATCGTCAAAGATGCCGACAGCGGCGACATCATCGCCCTGCCGGACGGCTCGAAGTCGGTGGACGTCAAGAACATTCCGGCAGGACAGCGCCTGATCGTGGACAAGGTCGTGTTCTCGCCGAACCCGCTCACCTCGACGACGCAGCCATTCATCGCTCAGATCCGGGTGAAGGACACGCGCGGCTACGTCGTGCGGGGCGCAATCGTCTTCATCCGCACGACACCGAGGGTGGCGGACGGTGGTGACAACTCGCCCACCTCGGTGGAAGGTTGGGTGCAGTACTCACTGCCTCCCACGCCCGACATGAAGAAGATGACCGGCTTCCAGAATCTCCAGCTCTTCGTCAAGGCGTACCGCAAAGGCGACCCCGAGCTCGCGGGCATCTCCGGGACGAGGCTCGTGCAGGTCGGCCTCAAGCTCTAGCCAGCGTGGCCGTGACCGGCGCCGCGTAATCGGCGCCGGTCACGGCTGCGTCGCTTGACGAGCTCGATCGAGCGGTCGTGCTCGCGCATGCCGATCGACTCGTAGAGCGCGTCGCGTCGGAGCCCGCCAGGGAGTAGACGATCGCCTGCTCGGCGCCCTCTTCGCGCAGCCGGCGATGGGCGAAGCGGCACACGGCTGACGCCAGCCCGAGCCGCCGGTGGTCGGGATGCGTGCCGACGGGCTCCAGCTCTCCGACACGGTTGTCGGGTCGAGCCAGGCGAGGCAGTAGGCGGCGAACGATCCGTCTGGTGCCTCCACCACGCAGTCGAGGTCGGGCCGGTACGGCCAGGCTGCCTGCACGTTGACGAAGCTCTCGACCGTGACGCGCGACGGCGCCCAGACCACCCGATGCAGCTCGACGCGCTGCTCGAGGTCGTCGGACTCGACCGTGCGCAGGCGATAACCCTCTGGCACGACCGGCTCGGCGACATCGGACAGCTCGCAAGCGTGGTAGACGAACTCCCTGGCTTCTGGATCGACCTCGTAGCCGCGGCTGCGCAGGAACGCGAGCCGTTCCGTGTCGGTGGAGAGCGACGAGACGCGCAGCTCGTCTCCGTCGACCTCCGCCTCGAACCAGTCGAGCAGCTCTTCGTGGAGCGCTCCGCCGCGATGCCGCGGATGAATCTCGTGCTGCAGCATCGCCGGCCGTCGCACCCACGCCCAGGCCACGGGCTCGCCGTCTTCCTCCCAGAGCCGGATCCGCCACTCGCCCTCGCGGCCGGCGTGCTGGAAGCGCTGCCAGGCGACGTCGCCGACGTGGTTCTCGACCTTCGGTCCCTCCAGGCGCCAGAGCTCGCCGACGAGCGCCTGCATGCGCCGCGTCTGCTCGAAGGGGTCGGTCACTCTGCGAGCTGGGCGTACGCCTGCTCGAACACCTCGCGCGGCTGCGCGCCGAGGAGGAGCAGGCGACCGTCGAGCACGAAGGCCGGGATGCCGTTGATGCCGAGGGAGTGCGCCTCCGTAGTCGAGGCATGTACGCGGTCAGCGTACGCGTCGCCTGCGAGCACCTCGTCGACCTCCGCGGGGTCGAGGCCGGCCTCGACGGCGAGCGCACGCAGCTCAGCCGGGTCGCCGATGTTCCTCGCTTCGGCCCAGTACGCATCCATCAGCCGGTCGTGCACGGCCTCGTGGAGCCCGCGCTCGCGCGCGAGCTCGGTCACGCGCAGAGCCTGCTTCGTGTTCGGGACGATCTCGGGATGTGGGTTGTAGACGAGGCCGTTCGCCTCGAACATGCGCCGCACACGGTCGATGCCCGCGTCGCCGTAGCGCGCGAGCAGCTGCTCCCGCGGCAGGCCATCCTCGGGGTACTCCGGATGGAGGTCGAAGGGAAGCCACGTGACCTGCGCGCCGTACCGGCGCTCGAGCCAGTCGGCCGTCGGCTGGCCGACCCGGCAGAACGGTCAGATGTAGTCCGACCAGACGAGGACTTCGTGCTCGCTCACTCGGTCTCCAGCCGCAGGAGGTCGTCCACGGTCTCGCGGCGGCGGATGATGCGAGCGGCGCCGTTCGCCACGAGCACGGCCGCGGGCCTCGGGACGGCGTTGTAGTTCGAGCTCATGCCAAGCGTGTATGCGCCCGGTTGCCGCAACGGCAAGCACATCGCCTCGGCGCGGCTCCGGAAGCTGCGTGCGCTCGATCATCACGTCCGCCGACTCGCAGTGCTTGCCGCAGATCGAGTACGCGCCGGCCGTCGGCTCGTCGGCGCGGTTCGCGAGCAGCGCCGTGTGGCGAGCGCCGTAGAGCTGCGGACGCGGGTTATCCGACATCCCGCCGTCGACCGCGACGTACGTGACGTTCTCGCTCGCCTGTTTCACCGAGCCGACCCGGTAGAGGGTGACTCCTGCCTGTCCCACGAGCGACCTCCCCGGCTCGAGGATCACGCGCGGCTGAGGCAGGTCGTGGAGCGACCACGCGTGCTCGAGGCGGTCGAGCAGCGCTCGCACGAAGGTCTCCACCGGCAGTCGCGGATCCTCGTCGGTGTAGGGGATGCCCAGCCCGCCGCCGAGGTCGACGACGGACGGCGTCCATCCGAGCTCCGTGCGGCAGTCGGCGGCGAAGGCGGCCAGCCAGTCGATCGCCATCCGCTCCGCGCCGACGCCCAGCAACTGCGAGCCGATATGGACGTGCAGACCCTCAGTGTCCATGCCCAGCTCGCCGCAGCGCGCGAGCGTCTCGGTCGCCTGCTCCGGCGTGAGCCCGAACTTCGAGCCGCGGTGGCCGGTCGCGATCGCCCAGTGGGTGTCGGCGTCGATGCCCGGCGTGACGCGGACAAGGACGCGACGCACGCCCGCGGCGGCCACACGTTCGGCGTCGTCCGGCGCGTCGAGCACGACGAGACAGCCCGCCTCCGCGGCTGCCGCCAGCTCCTCGTCGGACTTGTTGTTCCCGTCCAGCACGATGTCGGCGCCGTCGATGCCGGCGCGGCGGGCGAAGGCGAGCTCGCCGAGCGTGGAGGCCTCCGCGCCCAGTCCCTCGTCTGCGAACAGTCGGAGCACGGCGAGGTTGGGGAACGCCTTCACGCTGTAGAGGACGGCGGCATCGGGCGCCGCCTCTCGGTACGCGCGCGCCCGTGCCTGCAGGGTTTGCTCGCAGTAGACGACGAGCGGCGTGCCGTGCTCCGCTGCGAGCGCGCTCGCCGTCATGCCTCCAAGGACGAGCTCGCCGCCCTCGACCGCCGCCGAGTCCGGAAGGAGCGGCAACGCCGACATGACTTCGACGCTAGCAGGCGCTAAACTGCGCCTAGAGATGCAGGGCCTTCTCGCATAGCGCAGGAAGCACCGCGGCCACGCCGCGTCGGCTTCCCACGGCCTCTCACCCGAGAGGCTTTTTTGTTTTCGTAGGGAGAAACGATGGAGAGATACGACCCACAGCAGATCGAGGCCAAGTGGCAGCGCGTCTGGGAAGACGAGCGAGCGTTTCACACGCCGAACCCTGCTCCCGGCGAGGAGGGCGAGCAGCGCCACTGGTACCAGCTGGAGATGCTGCCCTACCCGTCGGGGACGCTGCACATGGGCCACGTCCTCAACTACACGATGGGCGACGTCCAGACCCACCTTCGCCGCCGGCAAGGCTGGCGTGTGCTGCGGCCCATGGGCTTCGACTCGTTCGGGCTGCCCGCCGAGAACGCCGCCATCCCAGAGGGCGGCCATCCGCGCGAGATCACGGAGCGCTACATCGTCGTCATCCGCGAGCAGATGAAGCGGCTCGGCTGGGCGATCGACTGGGATCGCGAGGTCTCGGCGCACGAGGTCGGCTTCTACCACTGGACGCAGTGGCTCTTCCTGCGGTTCTTCGAGCGCGGCCTCGCGTACCGCAAGGCGGCTCCCGTCAACTGGTGTCCGAACGACCAGACGGTCGTGGCGAACGAGCACGTCGTCGACGGCCGGTGCTGGCGCTGCGGCGCCGAGGTGGAGGCGCGCAACCTCGAGCAATGGTTCTTCCGCATCACCGAGTACGCCGACGAGCTGCTCGAGTACGACCTGCCCGAGGGTGCCGGCGGCTGGCCTGAGCGAACGAAGGCGATCCAACGCAACTGGATCGGCCGCTCGGAGGGCGCGGAGGTCATCTTCCGGATCGACGAGCTCGACGCGGACGTCCCCGTCTTCACGACGCGGCCGGACACGCTGTTCGGCGCAACGTTCTTCGTCCTCGCGCCCGAGCACCCGCTGGTCGAGCAGATCGACTCGGACGAGGTGCGCGCATACGTGAAGCAGACCGCCGCCCGGCGCGGCGAGGAGCGAGCGACGGAGGAGAAGACGGGCGTCTTCACGGGCTGCCACGCGACGAACCCCGTCAACGGCGAGAGGCTCCCCGTCTACGTCGCCGACTACGTGCTGATGGAGTACGGGACCGGCGCGATCATGGCCGTGCCGGCGCACGACGAGCGCGACCGTGAGTTCGCAGAGGCGTTCGACCTGCCGATCGTCGAAGTCGTGACCGAGGACGGCGTTCTCGCCAACTCAGGCGAGTTCACCGGCATGAGCGCAGCCGACGGTGGCCGCGCGATCGTCGAGTGGATCGCCGTGCAGGGCCGCGCGAAGCCCGCCGTCTCGTATCGCCTCCGCGACTGGAGCTTCTCGCGCCAGCGCTACTGGGGCGCCCCGATCCCGATCGTGTACTGCGACGACTGCGGCCTAGTCCCCGTCCCCGACGACGAGCTGCCGCTGCTGCTGCCCGAGGTCGAGGACTACCGTCCCAAGGGCGTCCCGCCGCTCGCTTCGAACGAGGAATGGATCAACGTGCCCTGCCCAGCCTGTGGGAAGCCGGGAAAGCGAGAAGCGGACACGATGGACACGTTCGTCGACTCGGCGTGGTACTTCCTGCGCTACGTCGATCCGCACAACGACGCGGCGCCGTTCGAACGCCGCATCGTCGACTACTGGTGTCCGATCAGCCAGTACATCGGCGGCATCGACCACGCGACCGGGCACCTCCTCTACTCGCGCTTCTTCGTGAAGGTCATGAACGAGATGGGTCTCGTCGGCTTCCGCGAGCCGTTCGCCAGCGTCTTCCACCAGGGCTGGGTGAACAAGGGCGGCACGAAGATGTCGAAGTCGAAGGGCAACGTCGAGGGTCCCGACGAGCTCGTGCAAATGCACGGCGCGGACGCCGTGCGCCTCTACATCCTCTTCCTCGGCCCGGCCGACCAGGACATGGAGTGGACGCCCTCGGGCGTCGAGGGCATCGCGCGCTTCCTGCGACGGCTGTGGCGGCTCGTGCACGAGGTGGCGGAGGGCGGCGCGGCTGACGGCTCGATCGACACGCCGCTCGCGCGCAAGGCGCACGAGACGATCGCGAAGGTGACCGACGACATCAGCCGGCGGCAGTCGTACAACACCGCGATCGCCGCGATCATGGAGCTCACGAACGAGCTCTCGCGCGACGCGTCCGATCCGGCGGCGCGCTTCGCCGCGGAGACGGCAATCTCGCTGATCCAGCCGTGGGCGCCGCACGTCGCCGAGGAGCTGTGGGGCGTGCTGGGGCACGAGCGGCTGTGGGAGGCCGCCTGGCCGGAGGCGGACCCGGCGCTGCTGGAGCGGGAGACGTTCGAGCTCGTCGTCCAGGTGAACGGCCGCGTGCGCGACCGTGTCGCCTGCGACCGCCTCGCTGTCGGACGACGAGCTGGTGGAGCTGGCCAAGGGCTCGGAGAAAGTGCAGGCACACCTCGACGGCAAGGAGATCCGCCAGGCGATCGTCGTCCCGCGCAAGCTCGTGAACTTCGTGGTCGTAACCGCCGAAAAATCCAGTTCGCTTACGCGGTGGATTTCGGCGGGTGATGGCTTCGGAGTCGGAACACAGCCGGCACAGACACGTAGCGCGTACGTCGGCACGATCGACAACGTGGCCGGCATGCCGATCTCGCGGCACCAGGCGATTGTGATCGCGCTGCTCCTCGGTGTTGGTCTGCTTGTGGCGGCGCGCTGGGTCGACCGTTCCCAGACGGCCGCTCCGCACGCTGCCGCCCCGGTTCGCGTGCGCGCCGGGCCTGCTGTTCGGCCGAAGCTCACCGTCCACGTCGCCGGCGCGGTGCGCCGCCCGGGGCTCTATCGGCTACGGGACGGGTCGCGCGTCGCAGACGCGCTTCGGAGGGCAGGCGGCGCCAAGCCGAAGGCGTTCCTGGAGGCGCTGAACCTCGCAGCGCCGCTCGTCGACGGGCAGCAGGTGCTCGTGCCGCGCCAGGCGGCAGGGATGCCTGCCGCTGCCGGTGGGGCTGGCGCCGCTCCGGCCGGGCCGGTCAGCCTGAGCGCAGCCACGCTCGAGCAGCTCGACACGCTGCCGGGCGTTGGCCCGGTCACGGCCCAGAAGATCCTCGACTACCGAGCTCAACATGGCCCGTTTCGATCGGTCGAGGCGCTCGACGCCGTGCCAGGCATCGGTCCGACGACGATCGAGAATCTTCGAGAGCTCGTGGTTCCGTGACACGGCTGACTCTTCGCGTACCGCACGTGCTGCTTGCCTCCCTCTGCGCGGGCATCGCTTCCGCCAACGCGTACCGCGTCGGAGCGGTCGCGCTGCTGGCGCTCGTCGTCGCGGCAGGTGTGAGCATCGTTGCCGAGCCTCGCCCACGGTTCGCGCTGCTCGCGGCGGGCCTCGTACTCGCAGGCTGGTTGTGGGGCTCGCTTCGGCTCGACATGATCGACCGGAGCCCCATGGCGACCGAGATCGGGCGCGCCGCCGTTGCCCGCGTGACCGTGACCGGGCCTGCGCGCCGCAGCGAGTACGCGATCCGCCTGCCGGCCCGTATCGACCGTTTCGGCGATCGCGAAGTCGACGAGCCTGTGCTGCTGCAACTGCCCGTCGGCCGCTCGCCGCCTCAGGGATCCGTGCTCCGCGTTCCCGTGCTGGTCGCAGAGCCCCGGCCTGCCGACGAAGGATTCGACGAGCGGACGTGGCTGCGGCGGCACGGCGTCCACGTGATCCTGCGCGGGCACGACCCCGAGATCGTGGGCCGGCGGGGTGGCGTCGGTGGCCTCGCAGACCGACTTCGATCGGCGATAGGAGCGGCGCTCGCGTCGGGCGTTTCCGACGAACGGCGAGCGGTGCTCCTGGGCATCGTGCTGGGTGAAGACGAGGGTCTCGACCGCTCCGTGAGAGACGCGTTCCGGGCCTCGGGCCTCTATCACCTGCTCGCGGTCTCGGGCCAGAACGTCGCCCTGGTCGCCGGTGGTGTGCTCCTCGTCGCGTGGCTGCTCGGAATCCCGCGCATGGCCGCGCAGGTCGGAGCGCTCGCAGCTATCGGTGCGTACGTGTTGTCGGTGGGCGCTCAACCCTCGGTCGTGCGCGCCGGCGTCGCGGGTGCCCTCGCCTCGCTCGCGTGGATGTGTGCGCGGGAAGCTGATCGGTGGTGGTTCCTGCTACTCGGCGCGCTCGTGCTGCTCGCGTGGAGCCCGTACAACCTCCTCGACCCAGGATTTCAGCTCTCGTTCGGGGCCGTCGCGGCCATCTTCGTGCTCGTACCTCGTCTGATGACGTGGTTGGAGGGCTATCCGCTGCCCCGCACGGCCGCGGGGGTGCTCGCCGTGTCGCTTGCGTGCGGCGGCGCCACGGCGCCGATCCTGCTCTTCCAGTTCGGATCGGTGCCCGCGTACTCGGTGATCGCGAATGCACTGGCCGCACCGGTCGTCGCGCCGCTGCTCGGGCTCGGGCTCCTGGCCGCCGTGGTGCATCCCGTCGTCCCGGACGTCGCGGCCTTGCTCAGCTGGCTCGACGGCTGGCTTGCGGCCTACCTCGTCGCCTGTGCCCGCGCAGTCTCGGCCCTGCCGTACGCGCAGCTGTCGACGCTCGCAGTGCTTGCAGTCGGGGTGATGCTCACTGCGGCGATCGTCGTGGCGCGGCGATCCCGAAGGGCGGCGCTGTTGGTAGCCGTCGCTGCACTCGTCGCGATCGCCTGGCGCGCCGCTCCCGAAGCAGCCGTGCCGCCACCGACGGGGCTCCGCGTCACCTTCCTCGATGTGGGCCAGGGCGACGCGACGTTGCTGCAGGTCCCGCGAGGCTCGCTCCTCGTCGACCAGGGCCCACCGGAAGCGCAGGTCGCCAAACAGCTTCGTCGCTTCGGCATCCGTGAGCTGTCCATCCTCGTTCTCACCCATCCACAGCGGGACCATGTCGGCGGCGCCGCCGACGTGCTGAGCAGCACTCGCGTGCGAATCGTGGTCGATCCGAGGCTCGCGGCCTCGGCGCCCGAGGAGCGCGCAGCGATTGCCGAGGCGAAGTCGGCCGGCGTACCGGTGATCCCGGCGCGGCCGGGGCTCGAGTATCGGATCGGCGGCCTACGAGTGCGGGTGCTGTGGCCCGACGGCCCCGGCGTCCCGAGCGAAGACCCGAATCTCCGCGCGGTCGTCTGCCTCGTGTCATACGGCGAGACGGATGTCTTGCTCGGCGCCGACGCGGAGTCGCAGGTGCTGCTGCCCCTTCGTCTGCCGCCGGTAGAGATCCTCAAGGTGTCGCACCACGGCTCGGCGGATGCGCAGCTGCCGGCCCTGCTGGACGTGCTGAAGCCCCGCGTGGCGGTGATCTCGGTCGGCGAGGGGAACACGTACGGTCACCCCACGCCCGAGACGCTCGCGGCACTGGCCGCCGCGCCAGGTCTTGCGCTGTATCGCACCGACCGCGACGGCGCCGTCACCATCGAGTCCGACGGGCGCCGCCTCAGCGTCGAGTCCGAACACTAGAGTGACCGCGTGCCGGATTTGAAGCCCGTCTACCTGATCGCCGGCTCCGACCGGCCGAAGGTGCAGCGCGCGGTCGAGCGTCTGAGAGGGCACTTCGACCCCGCGGGTGTCGAGCATCTGTCGGCCGAGACGGTGTCCGGCGACGAGGCAGTCGCAGCCTGCAACGCCCTCGGCCTGTTCGCTACGGGCGGGCGGCTCGTGCTCGTGACCGAGGTCGACGGCCACCGGAACAAGGAGGGCCGGATGGCAGGTGGCTGGAAGGCGGCGGACGTCCAGGCGGTGACTGCCTACGCGAAGGCACCGTCGCCGGACACGGTGCTCGCGCTCGTCGCTCACGAGGTGCGCAAGGACTCGCCGCTCGCGAAGGTCGCCGAGCTACTGCTATACGAGGCGTCGGAGAGGAAGCTTGTGCCCTGGGTGGCCGAGCAGTTCAAGCAGCTAGAAGCGAAGGCCCACCCCGATGCGTGCCGCCTGTTGGTAGAGCTCGTCGGGGAGAACTCGGACGAGTTACGGCTCGAGGCCGAGAAGCTCGCGCTTTGGGCACAGGGCGAGGAGATCACCGCCGAACACGTCGAGGAGATGGTCCTGCCGCGCGGGCCCGTGAAGCCGTGGACGCTGACCGACGCCTGGTCGGAGCGCAACATGGCCGGCGTCCTCACCGCCGCGCAGCGGATGCTACGGCGCGGCGACACGCCCAGCGGCATCGCGTGGAAGCTCGGCGATCATGTCGCACTCGTCAGCGCGTGCCGCCGGTTCGCGGCCGACGGCATCGGGGCGGCCGAGGCGACGAAGCGGCTCAAGCGGCGGAGCGAATATCCGGTGAGGAAGGCCTACGCAGCCGCCGAGGGTTGGGGTGAGAACGAGCTTGCCGCCGCTCTCGTGCGCCTGGCCGAGCTCGACGTCGCGCTCAAGGGGGGCAGCCGTCTGCCCGACGAGCTCGAGCTCGAACGCGCGCTCGTCGAGGTCAGTCGCTAGAGACGAGAGCCGCTGCCTGCGCCTTGCGGCGAGCTGCCGTGTTCCGGTGCAGGGCGCCGCGCGTGACGGCGCGGTCGAGCCACCGGACGAGCTCTCGATGCGCCGCCTCGACCGCGTCCTTGTCGCCCTCGGCGGCGGCGTCACGAAGCTTCCGCGTCAGCGTGCGCACTGTCGAGCGGTAGCGGACGTTCTCGGCGCGCTGTCGCTCGGCCGTACGGACACGCTTCTTCTGCTGTTTGATGTTCGGCATACGAGAAAAGACCCGCTGCGCGGGCGGGATCGATGCTACCAGAGGCGCCGCCGAGCCCCTCCCTATCCTGTCTCGGGCGTGAGCGGCCCCTCGTGACAACCGAGCCGCCCATCTCGCCTCTCGCAGAGGCCGAGCCAACGCTCCGTCGCCGTCACCTCGCGAGGTCTGCTGCGATCTTCGGCGTCGCAACCGGGCTCTCGCGTGCGCTCGGCCTCGTCCGCGAGATCGTCGCCAGGCGTTATTTCGGCGTTCAGGGCGAGATCAACGCTTTCACCGTCGCCTTCCAGGTGCCGAACCTCGTGCGGGCGCTCGTCGCGGACGCGGCGCTGTCGGCGGCGTTCGTCCCCGTCTTCAGCGAGCTGCTGGAGAAGGGCGAGAAGGCCCGCGCCTGGCGAGTCGCCTCGACGGTCTTCTGGCTGTTGCTGCTCGGACTGTCCGGGCTGACCGCGCTCTGCATGCTGCTCGCTCCGCTCATCATGGCGCCCTTCGGGCTACCGCCTGCGTACGACGACCTCGCGGTCACGCTCTCGCGGATCCTGTTCCCGATCGTCGCCCTGCTCGGCGTCTCGGGCGTGATCGTCGCGATCCTCAACAGCTACGAGCAGTTCTCGATCCCGGCGCTGACACCGGTCTTCTGGAACCTCGCCATCATCATCGGGCTCGTCGTCGGCGTCCCCCAGGCGGACTCCGAGAGCGCGAAGCTCTACGTCTACGCGGGCTCGATCCTCGTCGGGACGATCATCCAGGTGCTGCTGCCCGTGCCGTGGCTGCTGAAGCTCGACGGCCGGCTGCACCGGCTGATCGACTGGCGCGACCCGGCCGTCAAGCAGACGTTCGTGCTGATGATCCCCGTGACGCTCGGCCTCGGGCTGATCAACTTCAACCAGGTCATCGGCACGTTCTTCGCGTCGCGGTACATCGACCCGACGATCTCGCCGAGCGCCATCGACGCCGCCTTCCGCATCTACATGCTGCCGCAGGGGATGTTCTCGGTTGCCGTGGCGACGGTCCTGTTTCCGGCCATCTCGAGACTCGCCACCCGGGGCGACATGGACGGGTTCCGGCGAGCCGTTTCCGTCGGCGTGCGCCAGATCGCATTCCTGCTCGTGCCCGCGAGCGTGGCAGCAGCTGTGCTCGCCGAGCCGATCGTGCGTCTGCTCTACCAGCGCGGGGAGTTCACGCCGGACCAGACGCCTGTCGTCGCTGCCGCACTAGCGGCGTTCTGTGTCGGGCTCGCCTTCAACGGGATGATGCTGATGCTGAACCGCGCGTTCTTCGCGCTGCAGTCGCCGTGGATCCCGACATGGGTCGCGGCCGTCAACCTCACGCTGAACACCCTGCTCTACATCCCGCTGTATCGCGTCGGCACCTGGGGGATCCCGCTCGCCATCTCGCTGTCCAACGTTGGCGCGGCATTGCTCCTGCTCTGGATGCTGCGCAGGAGGCTCGGCCGGCTGGAGCTGAAGGAGACCGGACGAGCCATCGTGCTGATTACGCTGGCCTCTGCGGTTCTGGCCGGTGTCTCCTACGGCGTGTGGTGGCTGCTCGACGGCGCGCTCGGGGACGAGTTCTTCGCACAACTCTTCGCCGTCACGCTGGCGCTCGTGGCGGGCGGCGCCGCCTACCTCGGAGCATGCTGGGTGCTGCGCGTTCGCGAGCTCAGGCCGCTGCTAGCTTTGAGACGAGGCCGCCGCGCCTCTTAACCCATGGACCAAAGCAACATTCGCAACTTCTCGATCATCGCGCACATCGACCATGGCAAGTCGACGCTCGCCGACCGCATCCTCGAGCTGACCGAGACCGTCACCGGCCGCGAGATGCGCGAGCAGCTGCTCGACTCGATGGACCTCGAGCGAGAGCGGGGCATCACGATCAAGGCACAGGCCGTCCGCGTCGCCTGGAAGGGGCACCAGCTCAACCTCATCGACACGCCCGGCCACGTCGACTTCACGTACGAGGTCTCGCGCTCGCTGCAGGCCTGCGAGGGCGCGCTGCTCGTCGTCGACGCCTCGCAGGGCACCCAGGCGCAGACGCTCGCGAATGCCTACCTCGCCATCGAGAACGACCTCGAGATCGTGCCCGCCGTCAACAAGATCGACCTGGCGCAGTCGCGTCCCGACGAGGTGGCAGCGGAGGTGGCGGAGCTCGTGGGAGAGACGCCCGACCGCGTGCTGCGCATCTCCGCCAAGACCGGAGAAGGCATTGCCGAGGCGCTCGATGCGATCGTCGAGCGCGTGCCGTCGCCTTCCGGCGATCCCGACGCGCCGCCGCGCGCGCTCATCTTCGACTCCTCGTACGACCAGTACCGCGGCGTCGTGGCGTTCGTGCGCGTCGTCGATGGCACGTTCTCGAAGGGTGAGGCGCTGCGCGCGATGGCGGCCGGCACCGAGTTCGAGGCCGAGGAGCTCGGCTTCCTGTCGCCCGCGATGGTGTCGACGCCGACGCTGTCGGCGGGCGAGGTCGGCTACCTCGTCACCGGCCTCAAGGACGTGAGCAGGCTCCGCGTCGGCGACACGCTGACGTCGCGGCGCAACGGCGCCAAAGAGGCTCTCCCCGGCTACAAGGACGTGAAGCCGATGGTGTTCGCCGGGCTCTTCCCGACGGACTCCGACGAGTACCCGGACCTCCGCGACGCGCTGGAACGGCTCAAGCTCAACGACGGGGCGCTCTTCTACGAGCCGGAGACGTCGCAGGCGCTCGGCTTCGGCTTCCGCTGCGGCTTCCTCGGCCTGCTGCACATGGAGATCGTGCGCGAGCGCCTCGAGCGCGAGTTCGATCTCGACCTGCTCGTGACGGCGCCCACCGTCGCCTACCTGGTGGAGACGCGCACCGGCGAGCAGCTGGAAGTGCACAACCCGTCGGAGATGCCGCGCGAGCTGGAGAAGGTCGAGGAGCCGTACGTCCGCGCGTCGATCATCGTCCCCAAGGACTACGTAGGGCCGGTGATGGAGCTGTCGAACGAGCGTCGCGGCAGCTTCGACCACATGGAGTACCTCTCCGAGGACCGCGTGCTGCTCGTCTACGACCTGCCGCTCGGTGAGATCGTCCTCGACTACTACGACCAGCTGAAGTCCAGGACGCGCGGCTACGCGAGCTTCGACTACGACTTCGGCGGCTTCCGGGAGGGCGAGCTCGTGCGGGTGGACGTGCTGATCGCGGGCGAGCCCGTCGACGCTCTCTCGCTCATCAGCCACCGGGACTCCGCGTACTCGCGCGGGCGCAACCTCGTCGACCGGTTGCGCGAGGAGATCCCCCGCCAGATGTTCGACGTCGCCGTGCAGGCCGCCATCGGCTCGCGCGTGATCGCCCGCGAGACGATCAAGGCGAGGCGCAAGGACGTGCTCGCGAAGTGCTACGGCGGCGACATCACGCGTAAGCGAAAGCTCCTGGAGAAGCAGAAGGCGGGCAAGAAGCGGATGAAGCAGGTCGGCGCCGTCGAGGTGCCGCAGGAGGCGTTCCTCGCCGTGCTCAACCTCGAGGGGAAGAAGTGAGAGACGAAGCCGAGCACAGAAGCGACAGCGAAGCTGTCGACTTCGGTGCGGGGCGATGTCGTGACGCCGAAGGCGTCAGCGGCGGCGTCCGGCACCTCTACGTGCACATGCCGTTCTGCGTCCATCGCTGCGGCTACTGCGACTTCGTCACCGCCGTCGGGCGCGAGGAGCAGCACGCCGCGTACGTCGAGGCGGTGCTCGGCGAGCTCGGGCTCGAGCGCGGGGTCCTGGAGGAGCCGCTGGACACCGTCTACGTCGGAGGCGGGACGCCGACGTTCACCGAGCCTGCGGCGCTGTCACAGCTGCTCTCCGCATTGCCCGCTGCGGCCGAGCTGACGATCGAGGCGAACCCGGAGACGGTCACGCCGGCGGTCGCGTCGCTGCTCGCCGAGCACGGCGTCAACCGCGTGTCCCTCGGCGCGCAGAGCTTTCAGCCGCACTTGCTCTCCGTGCTCGAGCGCCGCGCGACTCCCGAAGACGTCCGGCGTGCAGTGCACACTCTGCGTGATGCCAAGTTCGACAACATCTCGCTCGACTTCATCTATGGCATCCCGTGGCAGAGCGCCGCCCAGCTCGCTGCCGACATCGAGCAGGCGCTCCAGCTGCAACCGGAGCACATGTCCTGGTACGAGCTCGAGGCCAAGCCGGGCACGCGATTCACCCACGGCTACGGCGACGAGCTGGGAAGACAGGCCGACGCGATGGAGGGGTACTTCGAACAGGTCGTCGGCGCGCTGACGTCGGCCGGCTATCGCTGGTACGAGACCGCGAACTTCGCGCTCTCTCCGGAGCGTGACGGCGGTCGTGATCTCCGTTCGAGACACAACCTCGCGTACTGGCTCGGGCGCGACTATCTCGGGCTCGGGATCGGCGCCGTGTCGACAGTGGGTGGAGCTCGGTGGCAGAACACCCCGCGCCTCTCGGCATATGTGCAGGCGATCGTCGGCGGTGAGCGCCCGCCGCGGGAGGTCGAATCCCTGAGCGACGACGTCGCTCTGCGCGAGCGCGTCATGCTCGGGCTCCGACTCGACGAGGCGCTCGCGCTGGCTGACGTTGCGGACGCGATCGACGAGGCGGCGCTGTCGAGGCTCGAGCGGCTCGGGCTGGTGGAAACGTCCCCATCGACATTGCGGTTGACGCCTCGCGGGCGCCGCCTGGGAGGTGGGGTCACCGCCGAGTTGCTTGCCTACACTGATACGAAGTGCACGCAGAGCTAACGCAGCGCCAGGGTGAGCTCCTCCGTCTCGTCGTCGAGGAGTACGTCGCCACGGGTCAGCCGGTCGCGTCGAAGGCCCTCGTCGAGCGGGCCGGGCTCGATGTGTCGCCCTCGACGGTGAGAAGCGAGCTGGCCGAGCTCGAGCGGCAGGGCCTGCTCATGCACCCGCACACGTCCGCCGGTCGTGTGCCCACCGACCACGGCTACCGGTTCTTCGCCGACCGGCTGCTGGAGCGGCTCGAGCCACGACCGCCGTCGTTCCCGCTCCAGCTCGCCGACGCGCGGAGCGAGCTCGACACCGCGCTCCAGTCGACGACCGACACGCTGTCGGAGCTCACGCGCCTGCTGGCGCTCGTGTCTGCGCCGGCGGTCGAGACCGCGACCGTGCGTCACGTCGAGGTGCTGCTGCTTCAGCCGCACATCGTCATGACGGTCGTCATCACGTCGACCGGCTCGGTGACGAAGCGGCTGTTCCAGTTCGAGCATGCGGTCGACCCCGGGCTCGTCGACTGGGCTGGCACGTACCTCAACGAGCAGGTCGTCGGCACGAGGCTGGGATCGCGGAATCTCCGGCGTCGGCTCGAGGACCCGGGCCTGTCGGCCGTCGAGCGCGACTTCCTCGACGTGGTGCGTCCGGTGCTCGAGGTGCCACCGGCCGAGGACCAGCGGGTCTTCGTCGGCGGCACGGCCAGCCTTCTTGACGACGCGAACGCCGACGGGATGCGCGCGTACCGCGGACTGCTCGAGCTGTTGGAGCGGAGACGGACGCTCCTGGACGTCGTCGCTGCAGCGCTCGACTCGCGCGCGCCGTTGGTGCGTGTCGGCGACGAGCTCGGCAATCCCGCCCTCCAGCAGCTGTCGCTCGTCGGCTCCGCCTACGGCCTGTCCACACGGACGCTCGGCACCGTGAGCCTGCTCGGGCCGCAGCGCATGGACTACGAAGGCGCCATCCGCTCCGTTCGCTCTGCCGCCTCCGAGCTCTCGCGCCTGTCCGAGGAGGTCTTCGAGGAGAGCTGAGCAGCTCTCTGACCTTTCGACGTGGCCACGACCAGGAGGGACTACTACGACGTGCTCGGCGTCGGACGGAGCGCCGACACCGACACGATCAAGAAGGCATTTCGGCGGCTGGCGCGGGAGCTCCATCCCGACGTCTCGAACGCTCCGGACGCCGACGAGCGCTTCAAGGAGGTCGTCGAGGCGTACGAGGTGCTGTCCAGCACGGAACGCCGCGAGCTCTACGACCGCTACGGCTTCGAAGGGCTGCAGAGCGGCGGCTTCGTGCCGACGGCGTTCGACCTGGGAAGCTTGAGCGACCTCTTCTCGGCGTTCTTCGGTGACGACCTGTTCGCGGCAGGCAGGCGCACGCGCCGAGGCGCGGATGTCGGTGCGGAGGTGTCGATCGAGCTGGCGGAAGCTGCGCAGGGGGTGAGCCGGCCCGTGGTGTTCCAGGTCGCCAAGTCGTGTGAGACCTGCCACGGGAGCGGACTGGAGCCGGGCACGTCCGCCGTCGGCTGCGCGACGTGCGGCGGTCGTGGGCGCATCGAGCGCGTGTCGCGATCTGCGTTCGGCGACTTCGTCAGCGCCCAGACATGTCCCGCGTGCGGGGGAGCAGGCAGGGTCATCGAGACGCCGTGCCCCACCTGCGACGGTGCTGGGCGCACGATCGAGGAGCGCACCGTCGATATCGAGATCCCGGCGGGGATCCACGACGGCCAGCGCATCAGGATCTCGGGCGAAGGCCATGCCGGGATGCCCGGCGGGCCCGCGGGCGACGCGTACGTGCTCGTGCGCGTGCAGCCCGACCCGCGCTTCGTCCGGGAGGGCAACGACATCTTTTCGGCGGTCGACGTCCCGTTCACGCAGGCCGTGCTCGGCGGGACGATTGTCGTCCCGACGCTCGACGGCGACCGGGAGCTCGAGCTCGAGCCGGGGACGCAACCCGGTGAGGTGCGCGTCCTCCGTGGGCTCGGCATGCCGGTGCTCTCCGGCGCCGGCCGCGGCGACCACCGCGTGCTCGTCAACGTTCGCATTCCCCGTCGCCTCACGCCCGAGCAGAGGGAGCTGCTCGAGGCGCTGGCTGCGACCGAGAATGGCGAGATGTACGAGGACGACAGCGGGCTGCTCGGCAGACTGAAGGCGCACTTCCGCTGAAGCGCGTCGCAGTCGTCGTGTCCGCGCGATCGCGCCGAGGAGGCTCGCGCGATCCTCCTGGAGCTGTTCCCAGAAGGCATCGAGGAGTGCGAAGCCGATGCCGCTGTCGAGCTGGCCGCGTACACCGATGAGGCAGGCGTGTCGCTCGCGCGAGAGGCATTCGACGGCGTCGTCGGCAACCGATGTCGCCGAAGGCTGGGAGGAGCGGTGGCGCGAGTTTCACCACGGCGTGCGGATCGGCCAGCTGTGGGTCGGCCCGCCCTGGGAGCCCGTCCCTGCGGAGCTCCAGGCCGTGGTCATCGAGCCGGGCCGCGCGTTCGGAACGGGCGCTCATCCCACGACACGGCGTCTGCGTAGAGCTGCTCGCGGAGCTACCTCGTGGCTCACTGCTCGACGTGGGCTGCGGGTCGGGTGTGCTCTCCGTCGCGGCCGCGAGGCTCGGCTTCGCGCCGGTGCATGCCGTCGATCACGACCCGGTGGCTGTCGAGGCGACGGTCGCAAACGCCGAGGCGAACGGCGTCGACGTCCGCGCGCAAGCGGCCGACGCGCTCGAGGGCGAATTGCCCGAGACGGACGTGGCGGTGGCCAACCTCTCACTGGAAGACGTGCGACGGTTGGCTCCGCTCATCTGCCCCTCGCACCTCGTGACGTCGGGATACCTCGACGCCGACCGGCCCGCACTCGACGGCTGGCAGCACCTCCGCCGCGTGACGGACGACGGCTGGGCAGCAGACGTGTGGGTGCCCGCGGGGGAGTAACGTTTCCCCGCAATGGCAACGTTCTCCATCGGTTTTCTCGGCTGCAAGGTGTCCCACGCCGATGCGCACGCGGTGCGGGAGCGCCTGCTCGCCGACGGCCACTCCGAGCGCCCCGGTGACGCCGACGTCGCAGTCGTCAGCACTTGCTGCGTGACGAACGAGGCAGTGGCAAAGTCGCGCAAGGCCGTCTCCCGCCTCGCACGGACGCACGGCCGCGTGTACGTCACCGGCTGCGCGGCAAATCTCCCACAGGACGCGTTCGCGGGCCTTGCGAGCAACGTCGTCGTCGTGAAGCAGCGGAGCGAGGAGACGCCTGCGGCAGTGGCGGGGGACGTCGGTGCCATTGCCTGCGTGCAAGGGGAGGCTCGTCTCGACCGAGTCCGCGCGTTCGTGAAGGTGCAGGACGGGTGCAGCTTCTCGTGCGCGTTTTGCGTCATCCCGCTCGTGCGGGGCGCGTCGCGCAGCCGCTCCGCAGAACGCGTGCTCGCGGAGATCGAGCGCCGTGTAGCACAGGGTCATCGTGAGGTCGTGCTCACCGGCATCAACCTCGGCTGCTATCGCGACCGCGAAGCGGGCTTCGATCTGCCGAGGCTCGTCCGCGAAGCCGGCGCGACGCCGGGACTGGCAAGGCTGCGCCTGTCGTCGATCGAGGTCAACCATCTGAGCGAGGCGCTCGTCGCTGCGCTCGTCGAGACGCCCACGGTCGGGCGGCATCTGCACGTGCCGCTGCAGTCGGGCGACGACCGGATCCTTGCGGCCATGGGACGGCGCTACGACGTTGCCACGTTCCTGCGGCGTACGGGTCACGCCGCGGGCTTCAACCTCACGACGGACGTGATCGTCGGCTTCCCGGGCGAGGACGAGGGGGCATTCCGCAACACGCTCCGTGTCGTCGCCGAGGCGGGTATCACGAAGGCGCACGTCTTTCCCTACTCGCCCCGGCCCGGCACGAGGACGGCCGACGCCGACACGGTCAGCGCGCAAGAGAAGAAGCAGCGTTCTGCCCGGCTGAGGGCGCTGTCGCGAGAGGCCGAGCTGGCGCACTGGCGCCGGAAGCTCGGTACCGAAGACGTCGTGCTCGTCGACCGCCCCGGTCGCGGCTATGGCGGGGATTACGCGCCCTGGCTCGTCGACGGCGACATCGGCGAGCTCATCCGCGTGCGCGGTGCCGAGATCACCGAGGAAGGGATCGTCGGTGGCCGCTGATTGCCTCTTCTGCCGGCTCTACAAGGAAGGCGAACACGTCGCGTCCGCGCCCGGCGTCGTCGCGATCCGCGACATCGCGCCCCGCGCGCCCACACATCTGCTCGTCATCCCCGAGCGGCACATCGAGACGTTCAGTGACATCGCCGACTTCCCGCCCGACGAGGCGAAGCAGATGCTCGACTTCATCGCAAAAACGGCGGCAGAAGCGGGCCTGGGCGACTACCGTGTGATCGTGAACGTCGGCCCCGGCGCTGGACAGACGGTGTTCCATCTCCACTGGCACATCCTCGGCGGGCGATCGCTCGGGGGCATGCATCGGGCCATGAGGCCTCGCTCGCCTTCGGCTCGCTCTCCTCGGCTTCAGTTTCCCCGCAGTCGAGCTCCCCTTGCCCGGCGCTCTTCGCCTCGTACCAGCACTTCGCTGCCGCCTTTTCCTCGGGCTCATCCGGCCATGGCCGGTGATCGGCCTATGAGCCTCATCGCGCGGCTGGAGGACGACCTCGCCACCGCGATGAAGGAGCGCGACGGCGAGCGTCGCGATGCGCTGCGCCTCTTGCTCAACGCGCTCCGCACGGCGGAGAAAGAGCTCCAACGTCCCTTGAGCGACGACGAGGAGCTGCAGGTGCTGCAGCGTGAGCGCAAGCGCCGGCAGGAGGCGTACGAGGCGTATGAGGCGGCAGGTCGTGAGGAGCAGGCCGACAAGGAGGACTACGAGCTCGAAGTGCTCGAGGAGTTCATGCCGGAGCCGCTCTCGGAGGACGACGTGGAGCGGATCGTCGACGACGCGATCGCGGAGGTCGGGGCCACGAGCATGCGGGATCTCGGCCGTGTGATGGCGGATGTCATGCCGCAGGTCGCAGGTCGCGCAGACGGCTCCGTCGTCAGCCAGATCGTCCGCGAGAAGCTTGCCTAAGGAGGGCTTGGCGAAACAGTGACAATGCCGCCAGAACGCACCGGATCGCCGCCCTGCTGTGTCCTCGGTCGCCCACGTACTTCATTCAGTACGCGGGCTCCCTGCGTCCTTACAGGGCGACGCCCGGAGCGCCCTGGCGACGAGCACCGTTCCCCCAAACCCTCCTAGGTGGCCCAGGCCGTTCTCTCAGTCTCCAACGACGTCGCCGCCGAGCTGGCGGGCGTTGGCGACGGCGTGCTCGACTCGCTGCGAGAGCGCCTGCACTGCTCCATTCACTTGCGCGGCAACCGCCTGACGCTCGAGGGCGAGGACACCCGCGTACGGGAAGCCGAGATCGTGGTCGGAGAGCTCGTCGAGCTCGTCGAGGGAGGCCACGAGATCGGCCCCAGCACCGTCGACGCCGTGCTCGGTGCGCTCGAGCAGTCCGAGGACATCCGTGAGGTGTTCGAAGACGTCGTCTGGCGCCATCGCGGCAAGAAGATCGCGCCGAAGACGGTCAACCAGAAGCGGTACGTGGACGCGATGCGCGAGCACACGATCACCTTCGCGATCGGCCCCGCCGGCACCGGCAAGACCTACCTCGCCATGGCGCTCGCCGTCCGGGCCCTCTCAGAGCGCGAAGTGGGGAGGATCATCCTCACGCGGCCGGCAGTCGAGGCCGGCGAGCGGCTCGGCTTTCTGCCCGGTGACATTCTCGCCAAGGTCGATCCCTATCTCCGGCCGCTCTACG
The DNA here is from genome assembly GCA_963830835.1 of uncultured Actinomycetes bacterium. Taxonomy (GTDB): domain Bacteria; phylum Actinomycetota; class Thermoleophilia; order Gaiellales; family Gaiellaceae; genus PALSA-612. The sequence goes on from CAWHNJ010000021.1 coordinate 49,304, forward strand.
ACGCGCTCTACGACATGCTGGACGCCGATCGGCTGACGGCGTACATGGACAAGGGCGCAATCGAGGTGGCGCCCCTCGCGTTCATGCGCGGCCGGACGCTGAACGACTCCTTCATCATCCTCGACGAGGCGCAGAACACGAGCCCCGAGCAGATGCAGATGTTTCTCACGAGGCTCGGGTTCGGCTCGAAGGTCGTCGTGACCGGCGATGCAACGCAGATCGACTTGCCGCGCGAGCAAGGGTCGGGCCTGCTGACGGTGGAGGGCATCCTCGGCACGATCGAAGGCATCGCGTTCATCCGCTTCGGGCACGAGGACGTCGTCCGGCACAAGATCGTCCAGCGGATCGTCGAGGCCTATCGGCTGCATGCCGAGGAGTCGAATCCCGGTCATGGTGGAGATCGAGATCGATAACCGCAGTGGGGTGGACGTCGACGAGCCGGCCGTCCGCGACCTCGCAGCGCAGGTGCTCAGCGCTGAAGGCGTCGACTCCGGTGCGCTCGGCATCGCCTTCGTGGCGCCGGACGAGATGAGAGCGCTGAAGGCACGGCACCTAGGGATCGATGAGGCGACGGACGTGCTGTCGTTCCCCATCGACGGCCGCGACGACCTGCCGGCGGGGCTGCCGCGCCAGCTCGGAGATGCCGTCGTGTGCCCGCAGGTCACCGGGGACGCATGGCGAAGACCGCTCGTGCACGGATTGCTGCATCTGCTCGGCTACGGGCACGGAGCGGAGATGGAGAAGCGGGAAGAGCGTACGCGTGAGCCGGCGGAGAGCGATATCTCTCCTCGAGAGCTTCAACTTCGCAATCGAGGGCATGGTGCACGTGCTCCGTACTCACCGGAACATGCGGCTGCACTTCGCCGCGGCGATCGTCATCCTCGTCGCCGCCGTCTGGGTTGGCGTGACGCGATTCGAGCTGATCGCGCTCATGCTGGCAATCGCCTTCGTGCTCGTCGCGGAGATGATCAACTCGGCCGTGGAGCAGGCGATCGACGTCGCGACGACGTCCTTCGACCCGCTCGCCAAGCTCGCGAAGGACATCGCCGCCGGCGCCGTCCTGATCGCCGCGGTGACCGCCGTCGCCATCGGGTACCTCGTCTTCTCGCGCCGCCTCGGCGAGCCGAGCGACGAACGCGATCGATCGGCTGCGCAACGCGCCGGTGACCGTGACGCTCGCCGCGCTCGCCCTCGTGACGCTGATCGTGATCGCGACGAAGGCGTGGACGGGTCGCGGCACGCCGCTGCGCGGCGGGCTGCCGTCCGGGCACGCGGCGATGCGTTCGCCGGCTGGATGGCGGTCACGTACATCGTCGGCGCCGACGAGCATCGCTTCATCGTCTCCTCGATCATGTTCATCATGGCCGTGCTCGTGGCGGAGACACGGGTCGAGGCGGGGTTCCACTCGACGCTCGAGGTGACCTACGGTGGCCTGCTCGGCGCGCTCGTGACTCTCGCCGTCTTCCAGCTCTTCTTCGACTGACGGCATGGGCGACGTCACGCCCTCGAGATCGCGAGCTCTACGACCAGGCCGTCGAGGTCGCGGCGCGCGCATACGCGCCGTACTCCCGTTTCTCGGTGGGCGCGGCGGCGCGGGCGCGTGACGGTGCCGTACACCTCGGGGGTCAACGTCGAGAACGCGGCGTACCCACTCGGGGTGTGTGCGGAGAAGTCGGCGCTCACGGCCGCCGTCACGGCCGGCTGCCGCCCGGCGACCTCGAGGTGATCGCCATCACCGCCTCGCCGTGCGGCGGGTGCCGGCAGTGGCTCGTCGAGTTCGGCTTCGACCGCGTCGTGTATGCGCGGGCGGGCGGCGAGGTCGTCGTCGCGACGCCGGCCGAGCTGCTGCCGGACACGTTCGAGCTGTGACGAAATTGGCGCAATGGCGTCACCCATGCGCATCACGTAGACCGTTACGCTCGCGCTATGGGACGGGGAGGGGGGCGCTCCCATAGGCCAGGCCCCGAGGGCACGTCCGGGAAGGCCGTGAAGAGCGGCTTCGTCGCGGCCGCCGGCCGTCCGAACGTCGGCAAGTCCACGCTCGTCAACGCGCTCTGCGGCGCCAAGGTGGCGATCGTCTCCGACAAGCCGCAGACGACGCGGAGGCGCATCTTCGGCATTGCGAACGGCGAGGACTACCAGCTCGTGCTCTGCGACATGCCCGGCTTCCAGCGCCCGCGAGATCCGCTGACGGAGCGCATGCAGCGCACGGTGGATCGCTCCTTCGAGGACGTCGACGCGGTGCTCTTCGTGCTCGACTGTCGCGACCGGATCGGGGCCGGCGACCGATTCATTGCCGAGCGGGTGTTCGGCCTCGGCGTACCCGTCGTCATCGCCCTGAACAAGGTCGACCGGCTCAAGCCGGGGCACGTCGCGAGCCAGATGGCGACGGCGGCCGAGCTGGGCGACTTCCTCGCGCTCCATCCCGTGAGCGCAAGACAGGAGACGGCATCGCCGAGCTACGGGAGGAGCTCGTCGCGCTGCTTCCCGAGGGGCCTGCGTACTTTCCCGAGGATGCGCGCTCGGATCTCCCGCTCGAAGCCCAGATCGCCGAGCTCGTGCGGGAGAAGGCGCTCGCGCTCACGCGGGAGGAAGTTCCGCACGCGGTGTCGGTAGAGGTGGACGTGGTCGAAGACCGCGCCGTGCGCGCCTCGATCTACGTCGAAACCGAGTCACAGAAGCAGATCGTCGTGGGCAAGGGAGGACGCGTCGTGCGCGAGATCGGTACGCGGGCTCGACCGGAGATCGAGGCGCTCCTGGGCAAGGAGATCTATCTCGACCTCCAGGTCAAGGTTCGCCCCCACTGGCGCCGGGACGACGCGATGCTCGAGCGGCTCGGGCTCTGGAGGGCTTGACGAAACAGTGACTGTGCCGCCAGAACGCACCGGATCGCCGCGCTGCGGCGTCCTCGGTCGCCCACGTACTTCAGTCAGTACGCGGGCTCCTGCGTCCTTGCAGCGCGACGCCCAGAGCGCCCTGGCGACGAGCACCGTTCCGCCAAACCCTCCTAGGGCTCGAGCTGCTCCCGCTGCCGCCGATGTCGTAACCCGCTGCCTGAATGTCGTCCACAGCCTGTTCGAGCTCGCCGAACTCGGCGATGTCCTGGAACTCGGGTAGCCGCTCGGTCAGCTCTTGGAGGTTCGCGTTCGCGATGGTGTCAGCGAACTCTCTGATCTCGGTCGCGCCCGACGCGGTCTTTTCCACCATCAGCTGGTGTGGATCAGCAACGTCCTCGGGCGGCTCGATCGTGTCGAGAGACGCGGACGCCTCGTCGAAGATGTCGGCGGCGTCGTTGAGGCCCGCCGTCATGGCCGGGATGTCCGACGGATCGGAGAACGCCTCCTGGAGCTCGGTCAGCCGACTCCTGGAGGTCGGCCTGGAGTGCTTGCATCTGCTCTTCGTAGTCCTCCTTGGACAGCGCGCCGTTACCCCCTCCCCCGCCGCCTCCGCAGCCGGCGATGACGACGGCGCCGAGCAAGCAGGCGAGCATGACGACTGCGCTTCTCACGTGACCCTCCCTCTCGTCGTTGCTGATGCGGGGAGCATACGCGCCTGCGCGGCGACGGCCGGGGACCGGGCGGGGACTACACTCCGCCTATGGCCAGGACGCCCGTCCTCTCGGGCTTCGAGCTGCCGCTCGAGCCACGCCTGCCACGCGTGGGCTCCGTGGACCAGGTCGCGGTGGAGGAGCGCGCGGCCTGGCTCGCGCGCCGGTCGATCAAGCGCGAATCGAAGCTGTTCGCCCTCGAGCTCGCAATCAGGATGATGGACCTCACGACGCTCGAGGGGCAGGACACGCCGGGGAAGGTGTCGGCGATCTGCTCGAAGGCGTTGCGCCCGGACCCCACCGACCCCACGATTCCGTCGGTCGCCGCCGTCTGTGTCTACCCGAATCTCGTGCCCTTCGCGGTCGAACGGCTACAAGGCACGGGCGTGAAGATCGCGTCGGTCGCTACGGCATTTCCCTCCGGGCAGTCGCCTATCGACGTGAAGGTCGCCGAGACGGAGGAGGTCGTGGCCATGGGTGCCGACGAAGTCGACATGGTGATCGACCGCGGCGCCTTCCTCTCCGGCCGGTTCGCGAAGGTGTACGACGAGATCGTGCGCGTGAAGGACGCATGTGGGGCCGCGCACCTCAAGGTGATCCTCGAGGTGGGCGAGCTCGGGACGTACGACAACGTCCGGCGCGCATCGATCCTCGCCATCGCCGCCGGCGCCGACTTCATCAAGACATCCACGGGCAAGCTCCCGCAGGCGGCGACGCTGCCCGTGACGCTCGTCATGCTCGAAGCGATCCGCGACGTCTACGACGAGACCGGCCGCAAGATCGGTATGAAGCCGGCCGGCGGCATCAGGCAGTCGAAGCAGGCGGTGCAGTACCTCGTGCAGCTCTACGAGACGCTGGGCCCCGATTGGCTCACGCCCGACCTCTATCGGATCGGCGCGTCGACGCTGCTCAACGACGTGCTCATGCAGATTCGGAAGGAGAGGACCGGTCGTTACCAAAGCCCGGACTACTTCACGATTGACTGAGCTCGAACGACAGCGGAGCGCCGCTCCCGTCCCCTCCGGGTGGGACTATGCGGCCGCGCCGGAAGCGCGCGACATCGTCTCGATCGAGGAGCGCTACGGCCTGTTCGTCGGCGGGGAGTGGGTGGAGCCGCGCTCGGGAGAGTGGTACACGACGATCAGCCCCGCGACGGAAGAGCCGTTGGCCGAGGTGGCGCAGGCGGGCCCGGAAGACGTCGAGGGCGCGGTGGCGGCGGCGCGTAGCGCGCACGAGGACGGCTGGTCGAAGCTCCCTGGGGCCGAGCGCGCGAAGTACCTGTTTCGGATTGCGCGGATCCTCCAGGAGCGCGCCCGCGAGTTCGCGGTGCTCGAGTCGCTCAACGGCGGCAAGCCGATCCGCGAGTCGCGCGACGTCGACCTTCCGCTCGCGGCCGCGCACTTCTTCTACTACGCGGGCTGGGCGGACAAGCTCGAGTACGCGTTTCCCAACCGCCGGCCGCGTCCGCTCGGGGTGGCAGGTCAGATCATCCCGTGGAACTTCCCGCTGCTCATGCTGGCCTGGAAGATCGCGCCGGCGCTCGCCACGGCCAACACAGTCGTGCTCAAGCCGGCCGAGACGACGCCACTGACGGCGCTCCTGTTCTGCGACGTCCTACGTCAGGCGGAGCTGCCGCCGGGCGTCGTGAACATCGTCACGGGTGACGGCAGCACCGGCGCCGCGCTCGTAACCGCCGACGTCGACAAGGTCGCGTTCACCGGCTCCACCGACGTGGGCAAGGCGATCCAGCGCGAGATTGCAGGGTCGGGGAAGAAGCTGACGCTGGAGCTCGGCGGCAAAGCCGCAAACGTCATCTTCGACGACGCGCCACTCGATCAGGCGGTCGAGGGAATCGTCGACGGCATCTACTTCAACCAGGGGCACGTCTGCTGCGCGGGGTCGCGGCTGCTGGTCCAGGAGTCGGTCTACGAGGACGTGATCCGCAAGCTCAAGCGGCGCATGGGGACGCTGCGCGTCGGGGATCCGCTCGACAAGAACACCGACGTCGGCGCGATCAACTCCCGGCAGCAGCTCGAGAAGATCCACGAGCTGGTGCGGTCGGGGGAGGAGGAGGGTGCGTCGATCTACCAGCCGCCTTGCCGGCTGCCCGAGCGCGGGTACTGGTTCGCGCCGGCCGTCTTCACGGATGTGGCGCAGAGCCACCGCATCGCGCAAGAGGAGATCTTCGGCCCCGTGCTCTCGGTGCTGACGTTCCGCACGCCCGAGGAGGCCGTCGAGAAGGCGAACAACACACCGTATGGGCTGTCGGCGGGCGTGTGGACGGACAAGGGCTCGCGCATTCTCTGGATGGCGGAGCGCCTCCGCGCGGGCGTGATCTGGGCGAACACGTACAACCGGTTCGATCCTGCCTCGCCGTTCGGCGGCTACAAGGAGTCGGGCTTCGGGCGAGAGGGCGGGCTGCACGGGCTCGAGCCGTACCTGGAGTTCGAATGATGCAGATCCGACACGGAGGCGTCACCCATCTGCGCAGAGTTCGTCAGTACGATCGCAGCGGGGAGGAGGCTCGGGCACCTGGAAGGTGTCCATAAGGGACATGGCTCGCCTGCCCGTCAAGAAGACGTACAAGCTCTACATCGGCGGCGAGTTCCCTCGCTCCGAGTCCGGGCGTTCGTACGAGGCCGAGGGACAGAACATCGCCCGCGCCTCCCGCAAGGATCTCCGCGACGCCGTCAGGGCCGCCCGCACGGCGTTCGCGGACTGGTCCGGCCGAACGGCATACAACCGGGGCCAGATCATCTATCGGGCGGCGGAGATGATGGAGGCGCGCCGCGCCGATCTCGCCTCGGTCTCGACGGGCACGAAGGAGGTGGACGCGGCGATCGATCGGCTCGTGTGGTACGCGGGCTGGGCCGACAAGCTCGCGCAGGCGCTTGGCTCCTCGAATCCAGTCGCCGGGCCGTACTTCAACTTCACCGTTCCGGAGCCGACCGGGGTCGTAGGGATCCTCTGTCCGCACGAGCCGCCGCTCCAGGGCGTCGTCACCCGCATCGCGCCGGCGGTCGTTGCGGGGAACACCGTCGTTGCCATCGCATCCGAGCGACATCCAGTGGCCGCGATCGAGCTTGCGGAAGTGCTGGCGACGTCCGACCTGCCGGGCGGTGTCGTCAACATCCTCACCGGCCACCAGTCCGAGCTCGCACCGTGGCTGGCCTCGCACATGGACGTCAACGCCATCGACGTCACGGGAGCGGACGGAGATCGTGCGGAGCTCGAGCGCTCGGCTGCCGAGAACGTCAAGCGGATCGTTCGGGGCGACGCTGACGGCGAGAGCCTGTGGGACATCGCCGCAGTCGTCGAGCTGAAGACCGTGTGGCATCCCATCGGCCGCTGATCGGAGCAGGGCGGTCTAGGCTTCTCGAGTGGACTCACGGCGCCGCCTGAGCGAGGCGATCTCGGAAGGGGAGGCGATCTCGACGCTCGTACGGGTCACGGACGCGACCGAGGCGGTTGCGGCCGAGGCGGCTGGTGCGGAGGGAGTGGCCACGAACGGCGTCGTTCACGACCTGCGGGCCGCTACGGCGCTGCCGATTCTCGTCACTGGCTGCACTCCTCAGGAGGCGGGAGCATCGGGCGCCGACGCGTGGCTGCTCGTGGCCGAGAACGACGAGGACGACCTCGAGCAGCGCGACTCGCTCGCCCGCGAGCTCGGGTTGGAGTGCGTCGTCGACGTGCACGACGAGGAAGTGCTGGAGTCGGTGCTCGCGCGCATCGATCCCGAGATCGTCCTCCTGTCGCCCCGAACGGCCGATCACGAGGAGGAGGCCGTCGACCGGATCCTCGAGCTGCTCCCCGACGTGCCGGCGGGAAAGCTCGTCGCTGCCGAGCTGCGGTCGCCGACCGAGGACGAGCTCGTCGCCCTCGAGCGGGCGGGTGTCGACGCGGTGCTCATCGACTAGCAGGCGCCGAGCGGCGCGCCGCTACCCTGTCCCCGCGTGAGATATCTGGCCTTCATCGCGCTGCTCGCCGTGGTCGCAACGGGTTGCGGTGGCGGAGACTCGAGCTCGTCTCCGGGCACGACGGCTAGCCCGGCTGCGGCCCCCTGCCCAAAGGCGTGGAAAGCAGGTTGGCAGCGCCTGGCCGACGATGTCGGGGCGCCCGTCTACTGCCCGACCTGGATGCCTCCGGAGATCGACGCGAAGATCGACGGCCGGTTCAGGAACGGCCGCTGGGTCGATTCGGACAAGTCGTATCTCGTGAGCTTTCTCTGGCTCGATCAGGATGCGGGCGTCTCCCGCGAGGTGCACGTGAACTTCCGCGGCTACCCGGGGAAGACGGCGATCCCCACCTGCGAGAGCACGCACACCGTGAAGGGGAAGACGATTCGCAAGCCCATCCCGTGCTTCTCCGACCCGCAGCCGCAGAAGCGCCGCCTTGGGGACATCACGGCCACCGTGTACACGGCGAACCAGGGGATCGACGAATGGCACGTGCTCTATGCCTGGACGCATGACGGCTCCCTGTACACGGCGTCTGAGCACGTCGTGTCGCCATACCCGTCAAAAGCAGGGCCGTCGAGAACCTCGATCGGATGACCAAAGGTCTCGTCATGCTCCAACCCTCCGCCTGAGCGCCGTATGGGACTGACACGACGCAGGCTGCTCGGGACGGCGGCCGCCGGGGCGCTGGCCGCTGCGGGCATCTACGAGCTCGTCGACCAACTCGCCGGTTCTCCCGACCGAAGGAGCGCCGGCGCTCTCGGTCCCGAGCAGCATCTGCTCGACGGTCTCTCGGTCGTCGTCGACGAGGGCGTCGAGGTGGTCGTGCCCCCGCTTCATCACGAGGTCGTGACGGCCAAGCTCCGAACGGGCGCGGGCGCTGCCGACCTCCGGGCCGCACAGGCCGAGCTGGAGGCCGCGTTGCATGGTCTCGACAAGCGTTACGAGGCGACGCCGGCCGGTCTCGGCGTCACCGTCGCCTGGGGTCTGCCGTACTTCCGGCGCTACGTGGCCGGCCAGGCGAAGAGACACCTGCCCGTCGACACGCGAGCCACGGCGACGCGCGGCGAGCCGGTGCGGGCGCTCGAGGACTCGATCCGGTTCCCAAGCGATCCGCCGGAGACGATCCTCGAGGAGAACGACGTCGCTGTGCTGCTTCGCAGCGACTCGCTCGACTCGATCGCAGACGGCTCCGAGGCGCTCTTCGACGAGCTCGACGGGATGTTCCGCGTCACGAGCATCAGGCGCGGGTTCATCGGCGGCGGCTTCGAGGGTTCTCGCAGCCTGCCCAAGCGCATGGCCATGGCTGCCGGTGTTCCGGGCGCCGACCTCATTCCGGAGACCGCCGAGCTCTTCCTCGGCTTCACCTCCAGTCAAAAGGCGGGCCTCGGGCCGACGCGGATCGCGAACTTCGAGACTCTGGGGTACGTCGACCTCCGCGGAAGCGCGTACTTCGCGCAGGGCACGAACATGCACGTCTCCCACCTGTTCGAGAACCTCGAGGCCTGGTACCTCAACTTCGACCATCGTGAGCGCGTGGACACGACGTTCCGGCCCGGGCTGGACGTCCCTGCTCAGACGCTGACGGTTCCCCAAGGGCCGGACGACGTGCAGACTCCGGCCGACGTCTCCGCGAACTACGCCGAGACTCGGCGTATCGGTCACAGCGGATCGATCCAGCCGTCGTCGAGGCTCACCGAGGACGTCAAGGGCCCTGACGGGACGCTCTACGCCAGGGGCACGGCCATCCCTCAGCGAGCGGACTTCAACACGCTCGACAACCCGTTCTTCTGGACGGCAAGTCCGGACCGGGATCGCTTCTCGCGCGATCCGGCCGCGGGTCTCCACTTCGTCGTGTTCAACCCTTCGAGCGACGACTTCCGTCGGAATCGCATGGCGATGGACGGCGTGCTTCCCGACGGGACGGTGCTCCCGTTCGAGCCGCGTTCGCGCGGTCAGGGCTTCAACGCCGTGCTCCAGACGACGCATCGCCAGAACTTCCTCGTGCCGCCGCGAATCCACCGCTCGTTCCCGCTCGCCGAGTTGAAGGCGTGACGATCGCGGCTCATCCCGAGCTCGTCGCCGTTCGAGATCCTCGCGACGTGCAGACGGCCGCGATCCTCGCTACGCGCGTAACAACGGCATAGTCAGACACGTTGGGCCCCCGTCGCCCTTGAGCGACAGCTCGCGACCTTCGTACACGAGCACGTCGACGCCGGCGGCTGTGAGCCTCGCGCGCGTAACGGGATTCCCGTCGAGCGCTAACGCGACCCTCGGACCGAGCGCGAGCACGTTCGTCCCCATCGTCTCGAACTCGTCGTCCGGCACGGGCACGATCTCGATGCCGCGCGCGGCAAGCAGCTGCGCGAGCGCTACCGGCAGCAACGGCGTGTAGGCGACGACGAGGTCGGTGTCGAGCGGTGAGAGCAGCGAGAGCAAGTGCATGACCTCGTTCTCGCCATGCCAGTGGGGCAGGTCGAACACGTGGAGGTCGACGCCCGGCAGGGAGTCTGCGACGGCATCGATGCCGGCAGGGCTCGTGCGGTAGCCGCGGCCGGCCAGCAGCGTCTGCTCGTCGAGCCTGATGAAGTCGCCGCCCTCGGCGATCATGGGCTCGTCCAATGTCGCGGCGACGGGGACGCCTGCCTGCTCGAGGTCGCGCTCGACCGCTGCCGGCTCCAGTTTCCTGCCCTCCTTGCCGGGGCGCAACAGGACGGCTCCGCGCTCGGTCACGAGTCCGGGATCGAATGCGTACACCGCGTCCGGGTCGCCGTCGATCGGCTCGGCCACCACCACCTTGGCGCCCGAAGCCTCGAGGACGGCACAGAATTGCTCGTGCTCGCGCACGAGCGCTGCAGGGTCAGGCTCTTGGCGCCAGCCGTATTCCTTCCAGAGCCCGCACGCGGCGACGCTCGGACGCCGTACAAGGACGCGGCGCAGCGGGTCGGTCATCGAACGGCAGCCATAGTCCGGCATGTGGCGGGGACGCTAGCGAGTGCGCATACTCAAGCGTGATCGGTGACGATTCGCGGGCGACACGTCGTGGCGCTGACGGCGGCCGTCGTGGCCGTCGTCGCCTCGGGGGAGGCGGCTCCTTCCTCGCGTTCCGCGCCGCCCTTGCTCGAACAGGTGAACGGCATCCGCCGTCAGCTCGGCCTCCAGCCGCTCCAGGCCGATCCTGTCGTCCAGTTGGTGGTCGAGCGCATGGCGATAAACGATCACACGGACCGCACGCCGGAGGTGCTCGAGGCACAGCCCGACTGCGCCGTCTGCGACATCTACTTCGAAGCTGGGCTGGCCCGCGACCCGCGTGTGCACTATCACTCGCTGGGCGGACGGTCGTTGATCCGGTTTGCGCTCTGGCGTGCCGGGTGGACGGCCACGCAGAACCTCTCGGTCTTCTCCCGGGCTGCGGCACTCGTGCTCGACCCGAGGGCGCGGACGTTCACGACCGCCCGAACGCCGCTCGGCATGCTCGTCGTCGGCGTCACGGGCGACTCGGGAACGCCCTTCACGCGTCCGGTTCGCTGGCCGCTCGGCCGGCTCGACCCGCGGCACCAGCTGTGGGTCCAGGTCCTCCTCCCGCCAGGACAGGGCTATCCCCACCTGTACGACGTGCGGGCGGGCGAGGACGTTACGGTGGCGTACCCGCTGGCGGCGTTCCGCGGGCTCGGCGGCTCTCGCCTTGTCGCCTTCGGGCTCACCACGTCGCTCGCCTACGCCCGCGACTACCACGTGGGACCACGACGGCTCGGCATACGGTTCAAGACACGACCCGCTCCGGCGGCGTTCCTGCGCCGTAGCTGGACGTTCCAGTCGGTCGAGCCCGCGGAGCGCGAAGTGTTCCTCGACGCTGTTCGGCGCGCACCGACTCAGCTACACACGCTGCTCGCCGAGTTGGACGCTGCCGTGGACGTCGTGGGCGGGTCGGAGGCGTGCATCAGCGTCGACGCGTGCGAGGAGGTCGTCGGCGATCGCGCCAAAGTCGGGATTGCGACAGCGGCCACGCGGGCGGTGATTCTCCACGAGCTCGGCCATGTGGTCTTCGACCTCGCGCTCGACGAGCACGGCCGGCGCGCTTTCCGCTCGGCCTTCATCAAGACGGGTTGGCGGAACGCGCCTTACGTGCCGCCCGGCGAGCAGTTCGCCGACCAAGTCGAGCATTGGGCGATCGGAGAGGCGTCCGACGATCCTCGCTGGCTGCCGCGAACGGAGCTCTTGCGGCTACTCCGCGAGCACGCCGCCTACCGCCCGCTCTCCGCCCGCGGCGTGCTACCGCGATAGCCAGACGGCTGAAGGATCACGCCGCTCCGACGCCGAAGGCGGGCTTTGCCCGCCGAGAGGCTCAGCGCGGCGCGGGCGACGCAACGGCGAAGAAGGGGGTCTCGTGGGGGAAGCATGGTTTCCCCCACCTCATGCCGAAGGCGGGGGTCGAACCCGCACGGCCCGAAGGCCACCGGATTTTGAGTCCGGCGCGTCTGCCAGTTCCGCCACTTCGGCGCAGTGTCAGCATAGAGCCGACTCCGCACCGAGCGGAGAGACCGTGTCGTGATTCTCATTTCCCGCCGAAGTCCAAGGCGTAAGCCAACTGGACTTCGGCGGTCGAGTTCCGCCACTTCGGCGCAGTGTCAGCATAGAGCCGACTCCGCATCGAGCGGAGAGACCGTGTCGTGATTCTCATTTCCCGCCGAAGTCGAAGGCGTAAGCCAACTGGACTTCGGCGGTTGAGTTCCGCCACTTCGGCGTCCGTGACTCAGGATCGTGGAGGGCGGGTTTACAAACCGTCTCTTGCGCGCCGACGTCTCAAGTTGCACATCAAGCGGAGAAGGCGGATACTTATCCGCTTGCACGGAGAAGGGCATCGAGCACAAAGGAGGGTCTGTTGAGGAAGAAGTCACTTTTGGCGATCCTCTCGATCGCCATCGCAGCCGTCGGGCTGTCGGCCGCCGGCTCGGCCGCCGGCAAGACCGGCCCGAACGCTGCGAACCGGCTGCCGTCGTCGTCCTGTGGCCCGATCTTCTACAAGGGCCCAGGCCAGCCGCAGTATCTCATCGCGTCCGACCTGCCCCTGCAGGGCGCCGGGCGTGCCCAGCCGCTGTCGATGGTCAAGGCCATCCAGTACGTGCTGGAAAGGCAGTTCAAGTTCAGGGCCGGCACGTTCAGGGTCGGCTACCAGTCGTGCGATGACGCAACCGCTCAGCAGGGTGGCTGGGCGACCGAGAAGTGCACGGCCAATGCTCGTGCGTACGCGAATGACCGATCGGTGCTCGGCGTGCTCGGGACGTTCAACTCCGGTTGCGCCAAGCTCGAGATTCCGATCTTGAACCGTGCGCCGGGCGGCCCGGTAGCGATGATCTCTTCCGCGAACACCGCGGTGGGGCTCACGCACGAGGCACCGTGGAACGACCCCGGTGAGCCGAACATCTACTACCCGACGCGGATTCGCAACTACGCCCGCGTGGCCACGTCGGACGACTACCAGGGACCGTTCGCCGCGGACCTCATCAAGAAGCTCAAGAAGCGGAGCGTCTACATCCTTCACGACAACCAGACGTTCGGGAAGGGTGTCGCGAACGCGTTCCGCTCGAGGGCGAACAAGATCGACCTCGAGGTCGAGGGCTTCGAGCCGTGGGACGCGAAGGCCGCGAGCTACGAGGCGATCGGTGAGCGGATCAAGGCCACCGGTGCCCAGTCTGTGTACCTCGCAGGCATCGTCTGCAACAACGGCGTCAAGCTGATCAAGGACGTCGGCGCCGTGCTCGGCAGGGGCGTTACGCTCGTCGCCCCGGACGGCTTCACGCCGTACTCGGCCACTGCGGGCGCAGGCGCGGCTGCGCAGGGGATGTACATCTCCTACGCCGGCGTGCCGCTGTCCCTGCTGGGCAAGAGTGGCAAGGCGTTCCTGAAGACGTTCGCGAAGTACCAGGGACGTAGCGTCGTCGACCCGTACGCCGTCTACGCAGCCCAGACCGCGCAGATCATGCTCGGCGCGATCAGGGAGTCGAACGGCTCGCGGTTGTCCGTCGTGCGCAACATGATGAAGACCAGTGTCGTCAACGGGATCATGGGCACGTTCCGGTTCGACAGGAACGGCAACATCTGCCCGTTCAAGACGATCAGCTTCGACAGGCTCCGCGGTACGTCGGGCAAGTTCTACTCCTACGTCCGTCAGCGTGCGAGCTGCTAGCTAGACAGTAACGCTGGCTTGGTCTGAGGGAGGGCTATAGAGTCCTCCCTCAGTCGTTTTCGAGGGAGGAACGGGCATAGCGACCGACGCGTACGCAGAGCGTGTAGTACATCGAAGGCGGCCCGCCGAGTACATCACGCCGGTGCTCGGGCTGATCCTCGTCGGGCTGGTTATCGCCTGGCTCATCGTCAACGCAATCCAGGCACCCGACCAGTTCTTTCGCGTCTTCCTCATCGGGCTGACGAACGGTGCCCTCTACGCCCTCGTGGCGCTCGGCTACACGCTCGTCTACGGCATCCTAGAGCTGATCAACTTCGCGCACGGGGACGTCTTCATGCTCGGCGGGATGGTGGCCGCGTCGCTCATCGGCACCGCCGGCTTCCTCTTCATTCCCGGCTTCGACCTCCATCAGTGGGGAGAGCCTGGAGCGTCGGTCGGTGCGCTCGTACCGGCGATCCTCGTGTGCCTCGCGGTCTCGGTCATCGTGTGCGGGCTTTTGAATGCCTCGGTGGAACGAATCGCCTACAAGCCGCTGCGCAACGCGCCTCGCCTCGCGCCCCTCATCACGGCGATCGGGATGTCGTTCATCCTCCAGAACGTAGCCATCGTCTGGAAGGGGACGGAGACGGTCTCCGTCAACCAGACGCTGCCGACGAGCGAGGTGTTCTCGATCGGCGACGTCCGCTACACGTGGGACCGGCTGTTCGTCGTCCTCATCACGGTGCCGGTCCTCGTGCTGCTGGTCTGGCTCGTCCAGTACACGCGTCAGGGCAAGGCGATGCGGGCCACCGCACAGGACAAGGACGCCGCGGCGATGATGGGCATCGACGTCAACCGCACTATCTCGTTCACCTTCCTGATCGCCGGCGGCCTGGCCGGGGCGGCGGGCGTCCTCTTCGCCTTCTACTACACCACCGTCCGCTTCGACACGGGCTTCACGCTCGGCCTGATCGCATTCACGGCGGCCGTGCTGGGCGGGATCGGGAACCTCCCCGGCGCCGTCCTCGGCGCGATGATCATCGGTCTCTTGCAGGCGTTCAACGAGGGGCTCTCCTGGCATGCGCCAGGGCCCGCCTGGACCACATCCATCGTCTTCGGCATCCTCATCCTCATCCTCGTCTTCCGCCCGCAGGGGCTGCTCGGCGAGCAGACGCCAGAGGGGGGTTGACGCCGTGACGGCGGCAATAGGGAACTACTGGCGCGAGGTGCCCGCCTGGGCGAAGCGGACGGTCCTGCTCCTCGCGTTCATGGCGCTCCTGCTCCTCCCCGCCTGGTCCGGGAGCGCCTTCCAGGCGGAGAGGGAGCTCTACCTGCTCGTGGCATTCATAGCCCTGATCCTCGTCGGCCGGCCGCTCTACAACGCGTTCTGGCACGTTCTCGAGTCGGCCGGCGTGCGCAACGCGAGGCGTCGCTGGAGTCGGCAGCCGCGCTGGATCCGGGCGCTGCCCCTCGTCTCGCTGGTCGTCCTCCTGCTCCTCATCGTCTGGGCCCGTGGGACCCAACCCAGTTGGACGCTCGTGATCCTGCTCGGGATCATCCTTGCGCTCTTCCTCGTCCCGCCGACCATGCGGCAGTACGTGGTACCCGTGACCGTGCTGGGCGTCGCCGTCGCCTACCCGATCCTCATCGCCGAGAACTGGCTCTGGGCGGGCAGCGTCCCGATCATCACCAACCCGCCGAGCATGGACGCGATGGTGGTCGTCGCCGTCTACGTGATGATGGCGCTCGGCCTGAACATGGTCGTCGGCTACGCCGGGCTGCTCGACCTCGGCTACGTCGCGTTCTTCGCCATCGGCGCGTACTGCGCGGCGTGGTTCGCGTCGCCGCACTTCGCCCGTCCCGACGTCAACACCGGGCTGCCGAACATCGACATCGACTTCGGCGCGGTCGGCGTGTTCGAGGGCGTGGGCGGCATCCACATCTCCATCTGGCTCGTGCTCCTCATCGGCGCCGGTATCACGGCGGTCGCCGGCGTCTTGATCGGTTTGCCCACGCTGCGCTTGCGGGGCGACTACCTCGCCATCGTCACCCTCGGCTTCGGCGAGATGGTGGCCCAGATCGCCCGTAACGGCGACGAGTTCCAGCTGGGCTTCAACCTCACGAACGGCCCCCCGGGCATCAATCCCGTCGACTCGCCGGGCTTCGGCAGCTGGCTCCACGAGCACGTCGGCTTGCCGAATGTCTTCCGCGATGCGTTCGGCTGGTGGACCGGTCCAGTCGACTCCGTTGGCGACGTCGTCGATCTCATGTACTGGGGCGCGATCGGGCTCGTCCTGCTCACGCTCTTCTGCTCGATCCGTCTGCGCGACTCGCGGCTCGGGCGAGCGTGGATCGCGATCCGCGAGGACGAGACGGCGGCAGCGGCGATGGGCGTGCCGCTCATGCGCACGAAGACCTGGTCCTATGCGTCCGGCGCGTTCTTCGGTGGCGTCGCCGGGGTGTGGTTCGCGTCCTTCCAGCAGGCGGTGTTTCCCGACACGTTCAACTTCAACGTCTCGGTGTTCATCCTCTGCATGGTCATCCTCGGCGGCATGGGCAACGTCTGGGGCGTGATAGCGGGCGCCGCCTTCCTCGCCTACCTCAACACCGAAGGCCTTGCCGAGTTCGGCGGCTGGATGAACGAGAACCTCCTGCGCTGCGGGGGCGGCCAGGAGGCTGGAAAGGTGATCTCCGACGGCTGTGTCGACATCCCCGCCGTCTCCTTCGGCATCTACGGAATCATCCTCGTCGTCGTCATGCTCGTGCGGCCATACGGCCTCTTCCCGGAGGCCCGCCGAAAGGTCGAGTTCGAGCACGGTGTCCGCGACGAGCCGCTGATGGACATGCGCGGCGCGCCGGAGGAATGACGATGGCCGAGCTGCTCCTACAGACGTCTGCTCTACGCAAGGAGTTCGGCGGGACTCGTCGCCGTCAACGACGTCGACTTCACGATCGCCCAGGGTGCGATCGTGGCCCTCATCGGCCCGAACGGCGCCGGGAAGACGACGTTCTTCAACATGATCACCGGCGTCTACAAGGTGACGGCCGGCGTGGTCGAGTTCGCCGGCGAGGACATCACCGACCGGCCGCCGCACTTCGTCACCGAGCGCGGGATCGGACGCACCTTCCAGAACATCCGTCTCTTCCAGGAGATGACTGCGCTCGAGAACGTCCTCGTCGGCATGCACTGCCGGCTGAAGGGAGGCATCCTCAGCAGCATCTTCGGCCTGCCGCGGGTGCGGCGGGAGGAGCGGCAGGCACGCGAGCGCGCGCGGGAGCTGCTCACGTACTGCTCTCTGGAAGGGGTCGAAGACGACTATGCGCGCAATCTCTCCTACGGGGACCAGCGCCGCCTCGAGGTCGCGCGCGCTCTCGCGACGGAGCCGAAGCTCCTGCTGCTCGACGAGCCGACTGCCGGCATGAACCCGCAGGAGTCAGCGGAGTTCACCGCGTTCATCCGCAAGCTGCGCGACGAGGAGGGGCTGACCGTGCTCCTCATCGAGCACGACATGAAGGTCGTCATGGGCGTCTCCGAGCGGCTCACGGTGCTCGACTACGGCGAGAAGATCGCGGAAGGGACCCCGAAAGAGGTTCAGAACGACCCGCGGGTCATCGAGGCGTACCTCGGTACGGGGGCGGCGGCGGCCGTATGAGTACGGCGACGAAGCCAGTGCTCGAGGTGGACGGGATCCACACGTTCTACGGCACGATCGAGGCCCTCAAGGGGATCACGCTCGAGGTTCGCGAGGGCGAGATCGTCACCCTGATCGGTGCGAACGGCGCGGGCAAGTCGACGACCCTCCGCTCGATCAATGGCCTCAACCATCCACGGGACGGGACGATCAGTTTCATGGGCGAGGACATCACACACGCCCCCGCCCACAAGATCGTCAAGCGCGGCATCTCGCAGTCGCCCGAGGGGCGGAAGCTCTTCTCGCGCATGTCGGTCGAGGAGAACCTCGAGATGGGGGCGTTCCAGCGGTCGGGGCGCGCAGAGATCGAGCAGGACAAGCAACACGTCTTCGAGCTCTTCCCACGCCTCAAGGAGCGCATCCATCAGAAGGCGGGGACGTTGTCCGGCGGGGAGCAGCAGATGTGCGCCATCGGCCGGGCGATGATGGCGAGGCCGAAGCTCCTCATGCTCGACGAGCCGTCGATGGGGCTCGCGCCGATCTTCGTCGACCGCATCTTCGAGACGATCGTCGAGATCAACAAGGAGGGCACGCCTGTCCTCCTCGTGGAGCAGAACGCGCTCATGGCGCTCGACGTCGCCCACCGAGGCTACGTGCTCGAGACGGGCACGGTCGCGCTCTCGGGCTCGGCCAAGGACCTCGCCGAGAACGAGGACGTCAAGAAGGCCTACCTCGGCATCGCCTGAGCGGCCCCTACGGGCCGACGCGGATCGGGGAGTACGGCGGGGCGAGCAGGAAGCCGACGCGTGCCGAGCCGTCGGCGTCACCGAGCGCGAGCGACAGCGCCGCAGCCGCGCTTCTGGCAGGTACGAAGCCGAGCTGACGCGCTCCCGCCGCGTCCCGGCAGCCGCCGACGATCACCGTGCCCAGCCGCTCCGTCTGCCCTCGCACGACGGCCCAGTCGGCGAACGGCAGCAGCGGATGACAGGCCCGGCCGGAGCGGTACCGGTCGAGCGCGTGCGGATCGGCCGCGGCGGCATGCTCGGCCTCCTCTACCAATGCGGGATCGAGCCCGGCACGCGTCGCCTGGAAGAACGCGCGGTACGGCTGCTGCGTGGGATGCGAGAAGCGCCGGTGGAAGCGGTGGAGGAGGATGGCGGTGCCGCCCTCGACGACAGGCGGCGCCTGCCGCCAGAGACGGAGTGCGAGGCCGAGCCCGAGGTATGCGGCCAGCAGCGGGTTGGGCCGCTCGCGCGGCAAGTAGGGCGTCGTGCGCGGGATGCCGATGCAGATCGCGTCGAGCGGCGCATCGAGCTCGATCGCGCGGAGATCGATCGTGCGCAGCAGGGCCTCGGCATGCGCCACCGACGGCGGTCCCGCGAATACCCCGGCCGCGGTGATCGCCACCGAGAGCGACCTGATGACTCGCAACCGGACGAACCCTGGCAGCAGATGAAAGAGTCGAGCAAGCGTCGACGCGGCGATCCGCTCGGCCGCTCGCGGGTCGTACGGATAGCCGAACGCTGTGTCGGCGATCCTCGGCTGGTCGAGCGCGAGCGAGATCCCAAGCAGCTCGACGTGCCGTCCCAGTGCCTGCTCGACGGCCAGTGCGGTGGACCAGGCCGTGGAGCCGCTCGGCTCGAGCAGTGACTGCGCGTTCGGCTCGCGCAGGACTCCGGGCCCGCCGCAGGCGAGAAGAACGCCCGGACCGCCGTGCACGACTGTCTCCGCAGCGCTCACAGAGACGACGACGTCCGCGTTCACGACCTCAGGCGACATGCGCAGCGGCCGCCCGTCGTGCGATCCGATCTCGACGAGGGACGGATCCTCGACATCGTGGACGATGACCTTCCCGTAGAACGCCCGCGCAAAGGCGGGTGCGAAGAGGCGATCGAGCTCGCGGCGTCCGGGGCGGCGCCCGAGGCCCGCCGTGACGAGGATCGTCTGGCGCTCGTCAGGGACGCCGAGGTTCCGCAGCTCTTGCACCGCGGCACCGATGGCCGCGCGCCGAGCATCGACCGGCGCGCTGGGCAGCGGCAACGACGGCACGTCGGCCACGATCGTCGCCCGTCCTCCGCGCGGCACGACGCCGGCCAGCGGCGGGCCTGACAAGGGAAAGCGCAGGGCATCCCGGACTGCTGCCCCGACGTCGGTGATTGCCTGCGGGGCAGGCTCGGGAGGCACCAGCACGACGGCGTCGTCGGGTCCGTCGACGACGAGCAGCCTCGTCCCCGAGAGCAACGGGATGCGCACGGTCGCACACTAGACTCGGGACGTGAGCCCGAAGACGATCACCGGCGAGGAGCTCGAGCTCGACGACGCGCCCGCGCGCGAGGCGGAGCTCTTCCTCGTCGACGGAAACAACCTCGCCTACCGGGCGTTCTTCGCGCTGCCGGAGGAGCTCGTGACGAGCGACGGCTTCCCCACGAACGCCCTGCTCGGCTTTACGAACATGCTCGTGAAGCTGCTCACGGACTACCGGCCGCGGGGCGTTGCAGTCGCATGGGACACGAGGCCGGTCCACCGGACAGCTCTCTCCGCCGAGTACAAGTCCGACCGTCGCCCCATGCCGGACCTCCTGCGCGAGCAGTTCGCGTACTTTCGACCGATCGTCGAGGCGTTCGGCTACCGAAACCTCGAGTTCGAGGGCTGGGAGGCTGACGATGTCATCGCGACGCTCGCGACGCGCGCAGACGCGGCAGGCCTTGCCACCTGCGTCGTCTCCACAGACCGCGACGCCTTCCAGCTCGTGACCGAGAACATCTGCCTGATGATGACGCCGCGCGGCGTCGCCGACGTCCATGTGTACACGCCCGAGCGGGTGACCGCGCGGCTGGGCGTCCCGCCGGACAAGGTGCCGGATCTCATCGGCCTCAAGGGCGACACCTCCGACTCGATCCCCGGCGTTCCCGGCATCGGCGACAAGACCGCTGCCCAGCTGGTCCAGCAGTTCGGCTCCGTCGAAGGCGTGCTCGAGCACGTGGACGACCTGTCGCCTGCCCGCGCGAAGTCGCTTCGCGAGCACGCGAACCAGGCACGGGACTCGAAGGTGCTCGCGACGATGCAGCGCGACCTCAACATCGACTGCGATCCCACCCAGCTCGTCCTCGCGCCGCCCGACCGGTCGGAGCTCCAGGAGATGTTCCGCCGCTTCGAGTTCCGTGCGCTCCTTCAGCGCGTGGACCAGCTGGACGAGGCACTGCCCGCGGCCGAGATGCCGGCCGCGCCCGGCGAGGAGCTTCCCTGGCGCGAAGGAGCCGTTTCCCGAGACCCACGAGCCGTTCGGCTACGCGGCCGACGACGGTCGCTCGGCCGTTGCTCTCGCCTCGGAGGTCGTCGTGTCACCACGGCCCGAGCGGGTCGAGGGCGACATCGTCGCCCACGACGCAAAGGAGCTTCGCGTCGACGCCAGAGACGACACGCTGCTGGCGGCCTACCTCATCGAGCCGGGGCGTACAGCGTACGAGCTCACTGATCTCGCCGCCGAGTACGGCATCAGGCTCGAACCGTCGCCGCCCACCGAGGAGGAGACCACCTCACTCGTCCGCCGCGCGGCGCTGCCCCCTCGCCTGGCGCCGCTCATGCGTGCACGCCTCGCCGAGCGAGACCTCGTCCCACTGTACGAGGACGTCGAGCTGCCATTGACGGGCGTGCTCGCGAGGATGGAGGACGCCGGCATCCAGATCGACACGTACCGCATGGGCGAGATCACGGCGCGGTTGCAGGACCGCGTCGAGGAGCTCGAGGGCCGGGCGTACGAGCTCGCAGGCGAGGAGTTCATGGTCGGCTCGACACAGCAGGTGGCGCGGATCCTCTTCGAGAAGCTCGGGCTGACTCCCGGTCGCAAGGGGAAGACCGGCTATTCGACGGATACTCGCGTGCTGCAGACGATCCGCGACGAGCACGAGATCGTCCCGGTCATCGAAGAGTGGCGGGAGCTGACCAAGCTCGTGAACACGTACCTCGGACCGTTGCCCGAGATGATCGGGGCCGACGGGCGGCTGCACACGACCTTCAACCAGGCCGTCGCGGCCACGGGTCGGCTGTCGACGTCGAATCCAAACCTCCAGGCAATCCCCATCCGCACCGACCTGGGTCGTGAGATCCGCTCGGCATTCGTCGCCGAGGAGGGAAGCAAGCTGCTCTCGGCGGACTACTCACAGATCGAGCTGCGGATCCTCGCTCACGTCTCAGGAGAGCCGAAGCTGCGGGCGGCGTTCGCGGCAGGCGAGGACAT
Organism: uncultured Actinomycetes bacterium; assembly: GCA_963830835.1. GTDB lineage: Bacteria > Actinomycetota > Thermoleophilia > Gaiellales > Gaiellaceae > PALSA-612. Next base: position 70,842 of record CAWHNJ010000021.1, read on the forward strand.
TCACGCAGCAACGGCCGCCGAGGTGCTCGGGACGGAGCCTGCGGCGCTCACGAAGGACGAGCGCGCGATTGCGAAGATGATCAACTTCGGGATCGTCTACGGGATCTCGGCCCACGGGCTCTCGCAGAACCTCCAGATCCCACGCGAGGAGGCGCAGACGTACATCGACACGTACCTCGCGCGATTCCCGCACGTCCAGGACTTCATCGCCCGCACCATCGAGCAGGCGACGAACGACGGATACGTGACGAGCCTGCTCGGGCGCCGCCGACCCGTGCCCGAGATCCGCACATCGAGCCGCCAGACGCGAGCGCTCGGCGAGCGCCTGGCCGTGAACTTCGTCATGCAGGGCTCGAACGCCGACATCATCAAGGTGGCCATGCTCGCCATCGACCGCCGTCTCCGGGACGAGGGTCGTTCGGCGCGGCTCGTGCTCCAGGTGCACGACGAGCTGCTGCTCGAGGCCCCGGAGGCGGAGGTGCGCGCCCTACGCGAGATCGTGAAGGAGGAGATGTGCGGCGCCTACGACCTCGATCCGCCGCTCGCGGTCGACGTCGGCGTCGGCGAGAACTGGGCAGAGGCAAAGGACTAGAGGTCTAGCGACTCCCCGTCCTCGGGCACGAGTACGTCGGGGACGGCGGCGCGAAGCTCCGCACGCGTGAGGTGGCAGTGGTTGATCGCCTCCATGTGCACGCAGACGACCGTCTCTACGCGCGCGACGACCTCTCGCACGTCGTCGATTCCCATCACGATCAGCCCGCCCTCGACGAACTCCGCGCCGCCGGCGTTGACGACGGCCACGCGGGGCCGATGGCGCTCGATCGTCTCCGCGACGCCGTCGTACCACACCGTGTCACCGGCGAGATAGAGATCGTCGAGCACGAAGCCGCTGACGGGAGCGAGCGCCTCCGCGATCGCACCGCTGCCGTGGCGCCCGGGCACGCGAACGATGCGGAGCCCGTCCCAGTCGACTTCCCGGTCGACGGGACGAGCATCGAGGCCGAGCTCTCCGAGCGCCTCGGCGTCCTCGGGCTGGCAGAAGACCGGCACGTCGCGCGGGAGCAACTCTTCAGCACGTGCGTCGAGGTGGTCGCGGTGCCGGTGGGTGACGAGCACCGCCTCAAGGCCGCTCACGACGTCTTCTGCGGCGATCGGTAGCCCTACGGTCGGGTTGGGACCGGATTTCGCGTGCTGTCGATGGGCGGGCGGACCCCGGCGTCGTCGAGCGCCGGATCGACGAGCAGCCGCTTCCCACGGAGCTCGATGACGACGGTCGCGTTCCGGACGAGCGTCAGCCGCATGTCGAGGTTCTAGCGCGTTTGGACAGGTCTGAAATTGGCAACCGTTGCGTCGTGGGATGAAGCCGCGAGCCAGGAGGGATTCGATGAGGTCAGGGCGGTTGTTGACGATTGCGCTTGTCTTGACGCTGTTCGGCGGTGCCGGCGTAGCACGGGGAACACCGACCGATGTCTTCTTCTCCGAGTACATCGAAGGATCGAGCAACAACAAGGCGCTCGAGATCTACAACGGCACCGGTGCGCCGGTCGACCTCGCCGCGGGCGGTTACACCGTCCAGATGTACTTCAACGGCTCAGCGATCAACCCGCTGACCATCGCCCTCACTGGGACGGCATCGCAAGTGGCGACGTCTACGTCCTCGCACAGTCGGGCGCCGATCCGGCAATCCTCGCCCAGGCGGACCAGACGAACGGCGCGGGATGGTTCAACGGGAACGACGCGGTCGTCCTGCGAAAGGGTGGCGTCAGCGGCCCGATCGTCGACGTGATCGGCGACGTCGGCT
>CAWHNJ010000022.1:0-139901 GCA_963830835.1 uncultured Actinomycetes bacterium
AGCCGCAGCTTGATGGAGTGGAGATCCTTGAGGCTGAAGCTCCGCCCGAGCACGGCAGCGTCGGCGAGGTTTTGCTCTGTGTCTCTTCCCGGGCAGCCGGGCCGCACGCCGCTGGATCAACGTCCGCACGGCCGAGGGGAGGTAGGCGCTGCGGCGTTGCGCGCCAGCGTCCATATGCCCGTCGTATCTGCTGGATCAGCGCCATCTCCCGGTACGTCCGGGTGAGCTCCTCGACGATGAACTGCGACACCTTCAGCCTGGGCATGCATCGTCGCCGCGCTCGATAACTGTTGGACCTTGCCGCTGAGCACGTGCTCGAGCGAACTCCGTCGTCTCCAGCTGCGTTGAACCGCTCGAGCTTCAGGCGGCGCACAAGCCCCATCCGCTCCATGTCGGCGATCTAGCGTCCACGGCCTCGCTCATCGTCGGCGAGCTTCTTCTTGCCGCGTTGGTCAGTCCCGAGGAAGATCGGGGAGATCGGAGTCGGTGCGGACGATGTAGCGCAGCATCCGCACGCTGTCCTCGTCGGCCCACTGGAGGATCGTCGACGAAGATAGCCACGGGTTTGGTGACGGCCAGGGTGCGAATGGCGCCCTCGGCGAGGTCGAACACGCGCAGGAGCTTGTGGTCCGGGGTGAGCGCGTCGAGTGTCGGGTCGTCCTGGCCGGAGATCGCGTCGAGCACTCGCTGGAACTGTTCTCGCGCGCCATACTGCCATTCTCGGCGGCGGCAGTGGCGAAGATGCCGCGCGCGAGCAGAAACGGCTCCCGCATCTCCTCGTCGGCAGTCCCCGCGAGCGCGGTAAAGCCTTGGGCGGCAGCGAGCTCCGCCGCGGCAACGAGCAGCCGGGTCTTGCCGATGCCGGGTCCCCCTCGAGGGTGAACGCCGTCAGTCGTCCGGCTTTGGCCGAGACGAGCTCTTGCCGTATCGCGCCGAGCTCGACCTGCCTGCGCACCACCGGCCCCGTGGCCCGCCGCACGTGGATTGGCAGCGGCGATACCGCCGCTTATGTCTCGACACTCGCGCTCATCGCATCAAACTACCGCGAGCCGACCACGACCATGCCGGAGAGCCGCTAGAGACTCCTGAGGACGTATGCCTCGACAGGCTCGGCCTTCCCCTTCACGCGGAGCCCGGTATCCGCTCGACGACGGCGCCTGCCTGGAGGCGGCGCATCGTCTCTTCGCCGATCACGACCTCCCCCACCGGCGCCTCCGACTGGAGCCGGGCGGCGAGGTTGACGGTATCGCCCACGACGCCGTGCTTGCGATGGCCGCGCGTGCCCTCCGACGACGCCGCGAGCCACCGCGCTGCTGTTGACGCCCGCCCGGAACCTCGGCCAGTCCGGGTGCTCGTGTGCCACCACCGCCGCCTCCCTGCTGGAGCGCCTGCGCCGCATGCGCGGCGATCGACGCATGATCCGGCTGGTTGCCCGCCTTGTTGAAGATCACCATCACCTCGTCGCCGACCACCTGGTGCACCTCGCCGCCGAGCCGCTCCATGAGCGGGATGATCGTGCCGAAGTACGCATTCAGCATTCCCGGTGACCTCGTCGGGCGGGTGCCGCTCGCTGAACGACGTGAAGCGCGAGGCCCGCGAAGAGGATGCTCACGTCCCTCGCGCGGCGAGCGTCTCGTCGAGGTAAAGAGCGCTGAACCGCCTTCGTGCCACTCGCGGCGGGCGGCGAGCGCGATTACTCCCGAACGCAAGCAGCATGAGCACGTGCCACTCCCACCAGGAGACGTGCCAGTTGCGCGCCCAGGCAATGACGACCATCGCCTCCGCGAGCAGGGCGAGAGCGAGCGTGACGGCGAGGACGAACGTCGTCCGGCGGCGGCGATAGAGACGGAAGTAGCCGAATGCGGCGGCGGCGAAGAGCGCGATCCCTGCTGCGGCGAGCGCCACTTGCCAGCCGTCGAGCTCTTCCGCCGCGATGGGTTGGTCCAGAGGCCAGGCTCGGTCTAGCGAGACAACTCCCCACAGCACGAGCAGGCCGACCAGCGCCATGACGAGAAGTCGCGAGCGACTCCATCACGGCGGCCGAACGCCGACCGCTGAGCTCGAGCGCGGAGGCCGCGGCGAGGCCCGCCGCCACGACCAGGCCGATCGGCGTCGCCAGCTCGAAGCCGGCGTTCTTGCCGAGCAAGGACCTCAGGCGTCGCGAGAGCATGCAGCGCGAGGAAGCCAAAGCTCGCCATGAACGCGAGCGAGATCAGGAACAGCCGTGCGTCATGGCGCCGCCGGCAGTCTGGCTGACGGCGTAGCCGAGCCCGAGCGTGACAAGCGCTGCGGTGAGCACGAGCCAGAAGTGGGCGACGTGGTTCTCCACGAACGTTGGCGTCCGAGGCGATGAGGAAGAGCGCGAGCAGCGCCAGCGGTACGAGCGCGAGCACGACGGCGAGCGAGACGAGCGGCATGCGTTCCGATTTCGGCGTGGTCCGCTGCGGCAGAGCGGTCACGCCTGGGTTGAACAAGCCTCGGCTAGCGTTGGGCGGCCGAATGGGTAGATGGTTCCGCGTTGCTCAGGCGGCAGGGACCGCGAAGCCGAGCTCGAGCAACGAGCGGACGACGACGAGCGCGGGCCGCCGGTACTCGTCCTCCGGTATCCCGCCGGCCTTTGCAGCCTCTGCGAAGACTTCGCGCAGCGGCCGCGACCCGTCCAGGCGCAGGACGAGCGCGCGGGAGGGTGCGTCGAGGCCCGCCCGAAATCCGAGCCCGTCCGTGAGCGCCACCGCCGCCTCGATCGTCGGCCACTCGCCCTCTTCCAGGCGAGCGCGCGAGACGAGCTCCGCCGCCTCCACGAGCCGGATCCGCGCCTCGAGCAGCTCCCCGTCTTCGATCTCCTGGAGGAGATCCCCGTTGGCGAACAGCCTTTCGACGTGGGCCCCGGCCGCCGGCGTTCCCTGCTCGGGCAGCTCCCATGAGCGGAACCACGCAGGGGGCGATTGGCGGAGGACGAGGCACCCGTAGGCGAGCGACGCGATCCCCTCCGCAGCGTAGTAGTCGAGCCAGCGCTGGACGCGCTCCTCGAGCTCCTCGGGCGTGGCGGCTTCGCGGTTCCAGCCCTCGGCGGCGCCGAGCGCGCTTGGGAGCTCGCGTTGAAGAACCACACGGCGCAGCCTGTCCGTGCGGCCCATTCCCGCGGGCGGTCGACGAGCTCGCCGTCGACGATCCAGCTGATCATCACCGAGCCGAAGCCGTCCTCTTCGAGCACTCCGGGAATGTCGGCGACGATCTGCTCGGAGACGCGGTCGCGGCCGAGACCCGAAGTCCCGAAACACGAAGGTCGCTCTCCGGGGAGACGACGTACGGCGGGTTCGCGACTACGAGGTCGAACGCTCGCCCTCGACGGGCTCGAGGAAGCTGCCCTGGCCGTAGCTCGACGTTCTCGATCCCGTTCAGCGGCCAGGTTGAACCTGGGCAAACGCCAGCGCGCGCTCGCTGACGTCCGTCTGCGACGACCCGCTCGTGCGTGCCGGCGAGGCGAGGATCGCCTGGATCCCGCAGCCGGTGCCGACGTCGAGCGCGCGCGCGACCGGCCGCCGCACGGTCAGGCGGGCGAGCACGGTCGACGGTCGGCTGTACGCCCGGCACGTGAAATGAGCCGCCCTTGCCGCCGAGGTCCGAGGCAATCAGCAGCTCGTCGTGGGGGACGAGGCGGGCCAGCGGTCGCAGCTCTGTGCCGACCTGCTCCACGAGCCGGAGCGCGTCCAGCGCGTCGAGCGTGTCGCCGCCGAGGGCGGCCTCAGCCTCGGCGGCGTCGTGCTCCAGCCCGAGCACGAGCAACGTGACGAGCGCGCCGAGCGGCCCTCGGCCGACAGCGCGACGACGGTGCACAGGCATGCGCCGCCTGGAAGCGAGCAGGGTCCCCTCGGTACCGAGGAGCCCCTGGATGCCTGTGGCCGTGAAGTCGGCCGCCGAGAGTGCGCTCGTCAGTGTCGCCAGCGCGGGGGAGTCGACAGACGGGACGGGGGCGAGGACTGCCACGGGAAGAGCCGACGGCGGGAGACGCGGGAAGACGCCTCCCGCCTCGACGGCTCTAGCCCTTCACGTCCTTCACGACGAAGCCGCGCGAGACCGTCTCGCCCTTGCTGCCATCCGCGCGCTTTGCTGCGTGTACTCGAACGTTGATCTGCCCCGAAGCTGAGACTGAACGATTCGGACGGCATGATGTCACTTGCCGAGCCGCCGGGCTGGAAACCCGTGACCAAGACCTCCTCGAGCTTGATTATGAGGTACTCCAACGGCTTTTCGCCGGCCTTGCGGGCGGTGAGCACGGCCTCGTTGATGTGCTTCCCCGTCGCACAGGAGAGCATGAGCACCGGCGACGATTTGTCGATCATGTGCGTAAAGTTGAAGTCCTGCACCGACGCGCGGTCATCGGCGGGATGCGAGAGGCCCCAGCTGAAGGACTCGATAATGAGCTCGTCCTTGTGCTTTTCGTCCGTGCTCTCGCCCTGGATCTCCGTGAGCTTGAGGAAAAAGTCGACTGGCATCTACGCCTCCTGAACGGTCAGGGTGAACGAGAACTCGGCCGTCCCGTCGCCGCCGGCCTCGCGCGGAAACTGCCGGGCGACGTAGCTGCCGGACGCTCCGGCCCAGCGGCCTGTGCCGCCGACGACGGCGTACACGGCCTCGCCGAGCGGGCCGCCGCCGACGCCGAGCAGGCTGCCGTCGGTCAGCTCGAACGTATGCAGCTGAAACATCGCTGCCGGGCCGGGCATCGGAGCGGCCCGGAAGCTGCCCGCTGGTCTGCCCCGGCCGTCCACGAGCCTGCCGAGCGGGACGGGCGTGTCGCCCTTGCCGGGGATCTGCCCCGGGTTGCGGCCGAGGCCGTGCATTCGCCAGTCCTGCCCGCGGACGACGAGCGAGACATGCTGCGTCGCCTTCGGCGTCGCGGTGGTGACGGCTGAGCCCCGGATCGCGGCGGGCCGAGGCTCCGGCCGCGGCATAGCCCACCGCTCCGGCGACGCCGCCGAGGACGAGCCCGAGCCGGCCCCAGCAGGCGGCGTCTCGTCTGACCCGACGTTTCGGTGCCCTGGGTCGTTTCCATAGACACTCCCCTCTACCGGTTCTTGCCCCGCTGACGTATTTAACAGTGGGTTCGTCTCGAATTCAACTGAGCGGCCGTGCCAACCTCACGGCCCACTTCAGCGACCGGCGCGGTAGGCAGCCCAGCCGCCGTAGCCGGAGACATCGACTCCACGCGCCGTCAGCGACGGATCGCCGACGAAAGCCTCGACGGTGCGGCCGTCGGCGAGCTCGACCGGGGAGCGCCGCCAGCCGGGTGGCTCGAGGTCGGCCAGCCTGGTGAGGTGCGCCGGAGAGATCTCGTACAGCTCTCCGGCGATCGCGACACCGTCGTCGGCCTCGACGAGCGCCGGCCAGAGGGCGTCGACCTCCCACAGCCGGTACCGAGGCGCGGTCTCGACTGCTTCGAGGTACTCGGCACCATCGAGGTTCGCGTGTCCCGGCTGGCCCCGCATGAACGTTCCGTAGATGAGGAACCTCGGCACCGCTCTCAGCTCGGTGGCTCGCCGATCTCCGCGACGACGGTTCCCGCCACCGACATCGGGGGCAGGTCGTGATACTCGCTGCCGAGAACGACGTCCTCGAGCTCGACGCGCACCATGTCACCAGGCTCGCACCCCTCCAGCTCGACCCGGATCGTGCCTTTGGCTTCCTCGTCCGCCGACGAGAGCTCGTTCTCCCGGTCCCTCGGCGTCGTAGGCGAAGAGGCCGGCTCCCTGCGGATCCGGCGAGTGGAAGCTGTTCGGAGGGTCGTCACCGGATTGCGCTCGACATCGGCGTGGACCGCGCTGAGGATCCAGAGCGCGGTCGGCTCGTCGCGCCGTCGCTCGCCGGCCATGACGTGGACGGCTTCGGTCTCCGGGCTCTCGTCGTCGTACGGCCCACACCACGCTCGCACCGTGTCGGGGAACGTCGCCAGCGAGCCGTCGGTGCGCGTGAACGTGACGTCGACGGACTGCCGCGCATCGGCGTCGCCGCCTCCGCCACAGCCGGCGAGGACGACGAGCAATCCGAGATTCGCGGCGCGCGTCACGCAGTCATTCTCGGGTTAGCATGCGGTTCGTGCGAGAGGTGCAGTCAGGCGTTTGGCACTGGCAGGCCCCGCACCCGGACTGGAAGCCGGACGAGGACTGGGATCAGCTGGTCTCGTCGTACGCGATCGACGACGGCGAGCGGGTCCTGCTCTTCGACCCGCTGGCCCTGCCGCGCGAGATCGACGACCTCTTGGACGGCCGCGAGGCAGCGATCGTCCTGACGTGTCCATGGCACGCACGGGACGCCGAGAGCATTGCCGAGCGGCTCGGGATTGCGATACACGTCCCGCCGCCCGACGAGGGCGATTCCAATCCCCTCGAGGGGCAGGTGTTCGCCGTCGGCGACCGGCTGCCGATCGGCGTCGAAGCCTTCCCGGGGATGGAGCCGAACGACCTCGTCCTGTGGGTGGAAAGCCGCGGCGCGGTAGTCACCGGCGACACGCTCATTGACCGTGGCGAGGGCCTCGAGATCCCGGCCAATTGGCTTCGGGAAGGCGTGACGCCCGAGCAGGTCGCCGAGGGCCTGCGGCCACTCCTCGAGCGCCCGCTCGAGCACGTGCTCGCGACGCACGGCGGCCCGTTCGACCGCGCCGCCCTCGAGCGCGCGCTCGCCTGAGCATCTACCTCACTCCACCCGGTCGATGATCGGTTCCGGACACTCGCCGAGAAACTCGATCCAAGCTGTCTTCAGGCTCGGATAGCGCTTTTCGGCTTCGGCGAGCGCGAGGAATCCTGACATCGTGGACTCGAGCCGCTTCTGCAGGCTCTCGTTCGCGAGGCGGTCCCCGTCGAAGGCGGCGTGTGCCTGCGCGAGCGAGAACATGTCCGGGTAGACCCGCGCGCCGAGGTGCTCGAGTGGGACGCGCAACGCCCAGAGCCCGCGGTTGCCACCGACCATCGAGGGTGAGGCTGACAAGAGCAGGCCGTGCCGCTGATGAAAGGGCTGCGGCTGGAAGCGCGAGACCCAGTCGATCGCGTTCTTGAGCGCTCCCGGCATGGAGGCGTTGTACTCCGGGGAGGCGATCACGAACGCGTCCGTCTCCTCGATACGGCGCCGAAGCTCTTCGGCGCCCGCCGGGAGTCCCACGGCGTGCTCCTCGTCGCTGTCGTATGGACCGACGGTGAACTCTCGCAGCGTCGCGAGCTCGGCGGTGTGGCCGGCAGCTTCGATCGTCGCGGCAGCCAACCTCGCGAGTCGCGTGTTCAGCGACTCCTCACGAAGCGAGGCCGACAGCACGAGCACGCGGCAGGCGTCCGTTGCCACGATCCCATGATGACCGTTCGGCAGCTTGCTCGCGAGGTGTGTGCTCGACTCAGCCCAGCCGCTCCCGACATGTGCGGGAGCGGCTCACAACGGCTGTCGGAAGACCACCACTCGCCCGGAAGTCGCCAGACTTCCGGGCTCTCAGTGGAGGCGGCGGGAATCGAACCCGCGTCCGCGGTCGCACCGGGCAGAGCGTCTACGAGCCTAGCCTGCGCTTTGATCTCACCCGATCGGTCGGTATCGCAGGCGACCTACCGCCGGGCCAGCCATCCTGTCGTCTCACCCCTCCGGCGATTGGCTCTCCTTCGGGGCCAGCCCGTTGTCTGACGCCGCTATCCGGGCCACGGGCCCAGCTCGGAGCGACGCGCTACCTAATTACTTAGGCAGCGAGTGCGAGATCTTGATCCGCACTTACGTTGTTCCCGGTTGTTTTACGAGGCCGACCGGGGACCTCGACTCGCAGCTCAGCCGGAGAACCGACCACGTCGAAACCTGGTCGCCCCCGTATGTCCACCACATTGTAGCCCGGCGAAGAGGGATCCCGTCACTAGCTCTTCTTGGACGCTGCTCCATACGCAGCCGTCACGAGCGTGATGACGTACCCGCCGAACACAATGGCGAGAGCCTTGATCTCTTTCGGCGTTTCGGACTGGTTCAGGACGTACGTGATCGAAACTGCGGAGGCCACGAGCGCGTACGTCCAGATGCCGAACGTCATCGGCCAACTCGCCGACCTGGCGTCACCGGGCTCCAGCGAAAGTAGCCTCCGCGTCCAGAACCGCGACTTGTCCCGCGCTCTCGTTTCCGCCTTCCAGCGGCCGTTCTCCTTCAGCTGGTTCTCATCGCTGGCTAGGCCGGAGTTCGTCGCGTCGGCCGGCACGCCGATGACGAGGGCAAACGCCGAGCCGAGCACGCCCGCGAGCGCAGCCGCCGCGGCAACCATTGCCCCATCGAACGCTGCGGTGCCAGTACCCGTCGACCAGATCTGCTGCATGAAGTACGCGTAGAAGCCCGCGTACACGAGCGTCGCCCCGTAGAGCACGAGTCCCTTCAGAACCGACAACCCCGCAATACGTTTCGCCGCGCCTGTTGACTCAGGCCCAGCTTCCTGCTGCGTTTCCTCGGCCATGTCCACGCTCCTCCTGTACGACCAAGGCGGCCATGAGGTCGGGGCGACTCTATGCGACTCGGCCGAAGATGGCCAGGCGCCGACCAGCGCGTCAGCGATTCCGCGACTTGAGCGCGCGCTCGATCTGGCGGTCGGCGTCGCGTTTCGCGATGTCGCGACGCTTGTCGCGGAGCTCCTTGCCGCGCGCGAGGGCGATCTCGATCTTCGCGCGGCCGTCCTTGAAGTAGAGCCGCGTCGGCACGAGGGTCAGGCCGCGCTCTCGAGCCCGACCAGCGAGGCGGTCGATCTCCCGCCGGTGCAGGAGGAGCTTGCGGTCACGCTCGGGCTCGTGCCCGGAGGCGCCGCTCTTGTCGTAGGGGGCGATGTGCGCGCCGACGAGCCACAACTCTCCCCCACGCTCCTCGGCGTGAGCCTGCGCGAGCGAGGCGCCGTTCGCGCGCAGCGACTTCACCTCCGTACCGAGGAGCTGGAGACCGGCCTCCACGCGCTCGAGCAGCGTGTAGTCGTGCCGCGCGCGACGGTTGTCGGAGACGACCTTCTGGCCCTGGGGCTTCGCCACGAGCGAAGTCTAGGTTCAGACGCTCGTCGCTTCTGCCGGTGCCTAGTCCGGGGCCATCACGTCGGCCAGGCGGCGCGCGAGAATCGGCAGCATCGCCACGGCGAGCGCCGGCTCTTCCTCGAGCAAGGCCCTGAAGTCGTCGCGGCGGATCGCCAGGCAGCGGACATCGGTCAGCGCCCGCACGCGCGCCACGCGGTGGGCATCGGGCACGAGCAGCGTCAGCTCGCCGAAGAACTCCCCGCCTCCGAGCTCGCTCTGAAAGCCGCCATGCCCTTCGACGGCCACACGGCCCTCCTCCACGACGAACATGCCCGAGCCGGGGTCGTCCGCGAGAGCGAGCACCGTCCCGGCCGGCACCTCGATCTCGGTCGCCAGCTCCACGACATGAGCGAGCGCCTCGTCCGAGAACTCCGCGAACAGCGGGATTTGCCGCAAACGCCCCGGGTCGGTCACGAGAGGTTCATATCACGCGTCGGCGACCCGCAGCTCGACCTTGCCGGCCGGCCGGTCGATCTTCTCGACGAGTACGGGCAGCGGGTCTCCGAGACGGTACGCGCGGCCCGACCGGCGCCCCTCGAGCGCCGTCCCGAGCTCGTTCAGTTCGTAGTAGTCACCGCTCAGCGTCCGAGCCGGCACGTAGCCCTCGAACACGTCGTCGAAGCGGACGAAGACGCCGGATGCGATCGCGCCGGTGATCTCTCCCTCGAAACCGTGCTCCCACCCCAGATCGAAGAGGCGGCGCTCCAGCAGCCAGGCGAGACAGATCGCATCCGCCTCGTACTCGACGTTGGCAGCCTCCCGCTCACGCGCCGAGGTGTGGTCGGCGAGCTCGCCGAGGTCGTCAGCGAGAGGTTCGTCCGACACGCCGAGCTCGCGCAGGAGCGCGCGGTGGCAGACGAGGTCGGGATAGCGGCGTATCGGAGATGTGAAATGACAATAGGCGGGGCTCGCGAGACCGGAGTGGCCGAGGTTCGCCGGGTCGTAACGGGCCTGCTTCAGGGCGCGGAGCACGAGTGGCGGGAAGGCTGCAGCGCCTCGACTGGACGTCCGCACGTAGTCCGTCACCCGTTCCGAGATCTCGGCGGCAAGCGTGGCAGCGTTCTGCGGCGTCAGACGATCTGGCTCGGGCGCCGGCGGCGTGGGTACGCCGAGATCGGCGAGCACTGCGAGCAGGCGCGTGATCGACTGTGGCTCGGGAGGGTCGTGCACGCGATAGAGAGCCTCGCGGCGACGGCTCCCGAGCAGCTCCGCAACGGCCTCGTTGGCGAGGATCATCAGCTCCTCGACGAGCATGTGCGCGTGCGGCTCGTGCTCCAGCCAGGCGTCGGCGACGCCGCCCGAGCCATCGAAGGCAAACGTGGCCTCGGCTGCTTCGATCCGCAGCGCGCCGCGGGCGAAGCGTCTGCGCCGTAGCTCGCTCGCGATCCGATCCGCCAGCCGGAGCGTCTCCCCGACCTCGGTGTCGACCGTCTCCGTGCCCGCCAGCGTGCGCTCGGCCTCCCCATACGTGAGGCGGGCGTCGCTCCGGATCACGGCGCGGTAGAACGCCGGGGTGCCGGTCGCCAGATCGCCTCCGAACGGGATCTCGACCGTGACGGCCAGGCGATCCTCGTGCGGGCGAAGGCTGCACAGGTCGTCCGCAAGCTCGCTCGGGAGCATGGGCGCAACGCGACCCGGGACGTAGACTGAGCACGAGCGGCCGGCGGCGCCGCGGTCGAGCGGGGTCCCTGCGGGAACGAAGTGAGACACGTCCGCGATGTGCACGTACGCCCGTAGACCGTCGCCTTCGCGGACGATCGAGATCGCGTCGTCGAAGTCCTTGGCCGTCTCCGGATCGATGGTGATGGTGGGCAGGGTGCGGAGGTCGGTGCGGCCGTCGAGGGTCGGAGCGGGCGGGCTGTGCTGTTCACGCGCGCCGAGCTCTCCGCGTTCGAGGAGCAGCGCTTCGAGAACGGTCTCGATGCGGTTCGCGGGCCCGAGCACACGCTCTAGGCGAGCACGCCCGCGACCCGTGCGCACGACGACGAGGTCGCCCGGACGGGCATCGGCGAGCCCGCGTCGGTCGATGACGACCGGCACGCCGGGCTGGAAGTACGGCTCGCCGACGACGAGCTTCCCCCGCTTGCCCAGCTCGACGACGAGCCTGCCGCCTGGGGACGACTTGTCACTCATCGCGCACAGTCGCGTTACCCACGCGCCCGAATTTCCCCAGTACGCTGACATCGGGTGGAGGCGCGGGGAGGCCCCAGCCGCGGTGTCCGTAGCGGCCGTGTCTGGATCAGACGCGGAGGAACCGGTGCAGCGTCAGCGCCGAGCCGACGGCACCGAGCAGCAGCCCTGCGCCGAGGATCGCGAGCGCGGTCAGCTCGAACGCGAGAGCCGAGATGTTCGAGTTGTCGCTCTCCCAGTTGGGGAGAGCAGGCAAGACGACCGACTTGCCGACGACCAGCAGCAGGATCGCCCCCACCGAACCGATCAGGCCGCAGAGCAGGCCCTCGATCATGAACGGCCCGCGCACGAACCAGTTCGTGGCCCCGACGAGCTTCATGACCTCGATCTCGCGCCGCCGAGCGAAGATCGACAGCCTGATCGTGTTGGCGATCAGCAGCGTCGACGCGATCAGCAGCACCACGAGCCCGACGAGGAAGACCGCCTCGATGATGCTGCCCACCCGGACGACCCGCTTCGCCTTCTCGCCCCCGTCCTTGACGGTCTCGATGCCCGCCGGCTTCCTTCCACCCGGTCCGGCCGTCAGCAGGTCTGCCTTGAGATCGTCCGTGAACTCGGCCTTCACAGGGATCACCTCGAACGACGCGGGCAGCGGGTTGTAGGTGAGGTTCTCGACGAGCTCGGGATAGCGCTTCCGCATGCGGCCGAGGGCGTCGTTCTCCGATACGTACTTCCAGCTCTTCACCCGGGCGTCCCTGGCCAGCATGATCCTGACCTTCTCGACCTGCTTCGCAGTGACGTCGCCGTCACAGCCGGGCCGACCAGCCTGGCAGAGGTAGACCTTGTCGAGCAGCTGCTGCTTCGCGTGGTCGGACCAGGAGAGCACCCACGTACCGAGCGCGATCGACAGGCCGAGGACGAACATGCCGATGAGGACGGTCAGGGTCGCGGCGACCGTCGTCGACATGCTCGCGCCGAGCGAGCGCAGGGCCTCGCCAACCACGACGCGGAATCTCATTCGTAGCCCCCGCGGCGCTCGTCGCGCATCAGCCGCCCCTCGTCGAGCGCAATCACGCGCTTGCGCATCTTGTCGACCATCTCCCGGTCGTGCGTGACCATGAGGATGGTCGTGCCCGCCCGGTTGATGCGGTAGAGGAGCTGCATGATCCCGACCGACGTGTCCGGGTCGAGGTTCCCGGTGGGCTCGTCGCACACGAGCAGGGGCGGGTGGTTCGCGACAGCGCGCGCAATCGACACGCGCTGCTGCTCGCCGCCGGACAGCTCACCCGGATACGAGCTCGCCTTGTGCGAGAGGCCGACGAGCGCGAGCACCTCCGGAACCGTTCGCCGGATCTCGTCGCGGTTCTCGCCACGCACCTTGAGCGCGTAGGCGACGTTCTCGTACGCGGTGCGGTTGGGGAGCAGCTTGAAGTCCTGGAAGACGCACGCGACGTTGCGGCGGAGCATCGGCACCCGCGAGCGCTTGAGTCGCGCCAGGTCGCGCCCGCCCACGCTGATGCGGCCGCGGGTCGGCTCGAGCTCCTTGATCAGCAGCCGGATGATCGTCGACTTGCCGGAGCCGCTGGCACCGACGATGAACACGAACTCGCCCTTGTCGATGACGAACGAGACGTCGCGCAGCGCTCTGACGTCCGGCTCGTAGACCTTTGTGACGGCGTCGAAGACGACCATCGAGGCGGCCGTCGGCGCGACCTGCTTTTCGGGCCCGCGCTCGACGGGAGCGTCGACTTCTATGGGCGTGTTGAGCTCCTGCACGGCGCCTCAGTCAACCGACGATACGACGTCCGCCGGCCGGTGCGAAGTCCGGAAGTCTAGCCGAATCCCGAGCTTACTCGACACGTCCGGCCGCGCTGGCGAGCAGATAGGCGTGGATGAAGGCGTCGAGGTCGCCGTCGAGCACACCCTGGGCGTTTCCGCTTTCGTAGCTCGTCCGGTGGTCCTTGACCTGCTGGTACGGATGGAGCACATAGCTGCGGATTTGACTCCCGAACCCCGTGTCCTGCACGACCCCGCGCTCCCGCGCGAGCTCGTCTTCGCGCCGCTCCTGCTCGAGCACCGCGAGCCGTGACGTGAGGATGCGGAGCGCCGTCTGCCGGTTCGACAGCTGCGAGCGCTCGTTCTGGCACTGGACGACGACGCCCGTCGGCAAGTGGGTAATACGGACGGCCGAATCGGTCTTGTTGACGTGCTGGCCGCCGGCTCCGGACGCCCGGTACGTGTCGACGCGAATGTCCGCTTCGTCGATCTCGACGTCCGCGTCGTCGCCGAGCAGCGGGCTGACGATCACCTGCGCAAAGGACGTGTGGCGCCGGTGTGCCTGATCGAAGGGCGATAGCCGAACGAGCCGGTGGACGCCGCGCTCTGCCTTCAGCGTGCCGTAGGCGTTCTCGCCTCGCACGCTGAACGTCGCCGACTTCAGGCCCGCCTCCTCCCCCGGGCTTGCTTCGAGCAGCTCCGTCTGAAACCCGCGGTCGGAAGCCCACCGGAGATACATGCGAAGCACCATCTCCGCCCAATCCTGGGCGTCAGTGCCACCGGTGCCGCCGACGATCGTAACGACGGCGTCACCCGCGTCGTACTCGCCGTTGAAGAGCGCCTCCTCCTGGAGCCGTTCGAGCTCCCGCTGCAATGGCGCGAGCGACTCGCCGATCTCGGCGCCAAGCTCGCCGTCCATCTCCAAGAGCTCGCGCGCGTCGTCGTACTCCCGCCGCAGCCGCGCGTAGCGGTCGAGGCGCTTCGTCAGCCGGGAGTGCTCCGTCGAGATCCTTGCAGCGCCCTGCTGGTCGTCCCAGAAGCCCGGCTGGCCCATGTCCTGCTCGAGCTCGGCTATCCGCTCCGTCAGCGAATCGGGGTCAAAGGTAATCACGGACCCAGTCGAGCTGGGTCCCGATCTCCTTCAGCTGCTCGTCGATGGAGACGTCGCTCATGCGCCGTTACGCCCCGTGGCACTTCTTGTACTTCTTGCCCGAGCCGCACCAGCAGGGGTCATTGCGGCCGATCTTCTCCTTCTCCGCGACGACGCGCTGCTCCGTGCGCGGCACGGCGACGAGCTCACCCTCCTGGCCGTTGCCGCCGAACGCCGCGCTGATCGCGTCCGCGCCCGCCATCGACTCGTGCGAGTACGCAAGGCCGCCGCCGTCGATTGCGGGAGCCTCCTGAGGCGTGAGCTCGGCTGCAGCCTCGGGCGCCAGCTCGGCGTGGAACAGCGTGAAGACGACCTCCTCGCGGATGGCGCGCCCGAGCTCCTCGAACATCGAGTGGCCTTCCTGCGTGTACTCGACGAGCGGGTCCTTCTGGGCCATGGCCCGCAGGTGCACGCCCTCGCGCAGGTGGTCCATGTTCTCCAGATGCTCACGCCACCGCGTGTCGACGACCTGGAGGATCACGTAGCGCTCGAGCTCGCGGAGCAGCTCCGTTCCGAGCTGCTGCTCCTTCTCCGTGTACGCCTCCTGGGCGTCCTCGGTGAAGTCGTCGAGGAGCGCCTGCCGGTCGAAGGACCCTGAGAAGTCCTCGCGGAGCTCGTCGGCCGAGACGTCCGAGCCGTAGAGCGCATGCATGGCCTCGCACACCTGGTCGAGATCCCAACCCTCGGCCTCGTCGGTGGCGAACTGGTCGACCGTGCCCCCGATCACCTCGTCGATCCACTGGCGCACCTCGTCCGAGAGGTCCTGCCCCTCCAGCACGGCCCGGCGCTGCTCGTAGATCACCGAGCGCTGCTTGTTCATCACGTCGTCGTACTTGAGGACGTTCTTGCGCATGACGAAGTTCTGCTCCTCGACCTTCTTCTGCGCATTCTCGATCTGCTTCGTGAGGATCCCCGCCTCCATGGGCTGGTCCTCGGGCACCTTGAAGCGGGCCATGATGTTCTGGATCCGGTCGCCGGCGAAGAGCCGCACGAGGTCGTCGGCACCGGAGAGGAAGAAGCGGGTCAGGCCCGGGTCGCCTTGCCGGCCCGACCGGCCTCGCAGCTGGTTGTCGATCCGCCGCGCCTCGTGGCGTTCCGTGCCGACGACGTAGAGCCCGCCGAGGTCGAGCACCTCCTCGTGGTCGGCCTCCCACTCCTCTTGCGCCTCGTCCATCCGCCGCATGAGCTCGGCGTCGAAGTCGGCGCTTCCCTCCTCCATCCCCTCGGCGATCAGCTGCCCGCGGATCTCATGCTGCTTGTTGCCGCCGAGGACGATGTCGACGCCGCGGCCGGCCATGTTCGTCGCGATCGTGACCGCGCCCTTGCGGCCCGCCTGGGCGATGATCTCCGCCTCGCGCTCGTGCTGCTTCGCGTTCAGGACGTTATGCGGGATGCCGCGGCGAGTCAGAAGCTGGGAGAGGTACTCCGAGGTCTCGACAGCGATCGTGCCGACAAGCACCGGCTGTCCTTCCTCGTGACGCTCGGCGATATCCTCGAGCGCAGCGGCGAACTTCGCCTCCTGCGTGCGGTAGATGAGGTCGTTCCGGTCATCCCGCGCCACCGGCACGTTGGTCGGGATCTCCGCGACGTGGAGCCCGTAGATCTCGGAGAACTCCTTCTCCTCGGTCTTCGCCGTACCGGTCATCCCGGCGAGCTTGTCGTAGAGGCGGAAGTAGTTCTGGAGCGTGATCGTCGCCATCGTGACGTGCTCCTCCTGGATGGCCACGCCCTCTTTCGCCTCGACCGCCTGGTGGAGGCCCTCGGACCAGCGCCGACCCTCCATGATGCGACCCGTGAACTCGTCGACGATCTTCACCTCGCCGTCCTGAATGACGTACTCCTTGTCGCGGTTGTACAGCGCCTGCGCCTTGAGCGCCTGCGTCAGGTGGTTGACGAGCTGGACGTTGCGCGGGTCGTAGAGGTTGTCGATCGCGAGCGCCCGCTCGACCTTCTCGATGCCGCGCGGGAGTGGCGACACGGTCTTGAACTTCTCGTCGAACGTGTAGTCCACGTCGGGCTCGGCGCGCCGCTCGATCTTCGACGGCGGCACGTACGGCTCACCCTCCAGCTGCCGGACGACGCGCGCGAAGTCGTAGTACGTCTTCGCCGCCGTCTCGGGCTCGCCGGAGATGATCAGTGGCGTGCGCGCCTCGTCGATGAGGATCGAGTCGACCTCGTCCACGATCGCGTACGTGTAGCCCCGCTGGACGGTGCCCTCGAGGGACACGGCCATGTTGTCGCGCAGGTAGTCGAAGCCGAACTCGGAGTTCGTCCCGTACGTGACGTCGCAGCCGTACGCGGCGCGACGCTCGTCGAACGGCATGAGGTTCTGGATCGCGCCCACGGTGGCGCCAAGCGCCTCGTAGACCGGGCGCGTCCACTCCGAGTCGCGCTTGGCGAGGTAGTCGTTGACCGTCACGAGGTGGACGTTTTTCCCGCCGAGCGCGTTGAGGTAGAGCGCCTGCACCGCTGTGAACGTCTTGCCCTCGCCCGTCTTCTGCTCCGCGATGTCGCCCTCGTGGAGGACGATGCCGGCCATGAGTTGGACGTCGAAGAGGCGTATGCCTATCGTCCGCTTGAACGCCTCACGCACCGCCGCGTACGCGTCGAAGAGGATCTCCTCGAGCGTCTCGCCGTTCTCGATGCGCTGGTTGAACTCGGCGGTCTTGCCGCGCAACTCGTCGTCGGAGAGCGCCTCGAACTCGGGCTCGAGCGTGCCGATGTAGGCGGCCTGCTGGGCGAGTCGCTTGAGTCGCCGGCCCTCGCCGACGCGCAGGACCTTCTCGAACGAGCCGAGGTTCTGGGCCACGAAGTAGAGGGTACCGGCTGGGCGGTCGCGCTTAGAGAGGCAAGATCGAGAGCTCGAAGAGACTGCCCTCGAGCCGGCGCGCCCGCGCGACGTATGGGCCGCGCTGGCGCTCCGAGGCGAGCTGGCGGAGCGCCCCGGCCCGCCCGACGTCGACCGGGATTCCGTCCGCGGCAAGCGCCAGCGTCTCGCCGTCCCAGCTCAGCTCGAGATCGTCACCGTCGGGATCCGGATCGAGCTGGAGGACCTCGATCGCCGACCCACCGACGGCCCAGACCTTGTCGCGCCGCACTGCCATGGCCCGGAACGGCGGGCGGAGCGAGCCGGCCAGGCCGGCGGCCAAAGCCTCGGGGTCGGCCGTGAACCCCTCCTCGACCACCAGCCGCCCGTCGGCCAGAGCGACGAACTCCACCTGGTCGCCGGGCATCCCAGGTGCATCGACCGTGGCGACTGCATCCCACTCGCGCTGGCGGGAGAGCCCCGTGATGCCGGGCGGGAGCCAGCCTTGCTCGGGATCGACAGGCAGGCTAGGCCGTTTCCTTCGAGCGCGACGCCTCGCGGCGGCGCTCGACCGTCCGCTTGTCACGGTACCGCTCGACCTGACGCTCGAGCTTGTCGACGAGCTCGTCGATCGACGCCTTCATATCCGGCGACGCCTCACGCGCGCGAATCACCGGGCCCTTCGTATAGATGGTCGCCTCTGCGATCTGGTTCCGAGAGATGGACGGGTTGCGCTCGACGGCAAGCTCGAGGACGACGGGCGTGGGGTCGGCGAGGAGCTTGCGGAGCTTGCCGATCTTGCGCTCCGCGTAGCTGACGAGATCCGGGGTGAGGTCGAGATTCCTGCTCTTCATCTGGAGCTGCATCGCGTCCTCCTTCCGCTCGCGACGGTCCGAGTCAATCTACCGCACCGCTCTCGCCAGACTGACAACGTGAACGCGACGGGCGCCTGCCTTGCGCAGCGCCGCCGCTGCTGCGTTCACGGTCGCGCCCGTCGTATAGACGTCGTCGACCAGGCAGACGCTCGCGGGGGCGGCCGCACGTGCGGCGAACGCTCCGCGCACGTTGCCACGCCGGGCGGTAAGAGTGAGACCTGCCTGCCGCGGTCGCGGCCCCGAGCGGGCAATGGGCGCTGCCACAGGCAAGCCCCAGCGGTCGCCGAGCGCCTGTGCGAGAGCGGTCGCCGGATGCTCGCCGCGCGTAAGGACACGATCCGGGTCCGGTGGTACTGCACAGAGGGCAGCCGAATCGGGCCGTGCGACCGACCCTGTCACGAGATCGGCGGCGACCGAGGTGAGGCCTCGCAGGCCCCGTTCCTTCCAGCTCCGCACGAAAGCGCGCGCCGGCTCGTCGTACACGATCGCGGCTCTCGCCGAGGCGAACGCGAGCCTCCGTCCCGCGCACTCGCCGCACCGGCGCACCGGCCAGGCCGTGGGCGCTCCGCAGCGCTCACACAGCGGCGGCGGTATCCGGCGCAGGCCCTTCAGGCAGGCTTCGCACAGCTCGGGGCCGGGTGCGCGGCAGACGACACAGCGGCGCGGAAACAGCAAGTCGAGCACGCCTGCCGAGCGTACGGCCGGAAGCGCGTCGTCTCTGTGTCAGCTCTGTGCCGAGAAGATCCGGTCCGCTTCCTCCAGCTGCTCGCGGGAGCCGATGTCGTACCAGTCACCCGGAACCGGCCACGTATAGACGTCGACTCGCGGATAGAGCCACTGGACGAGCCGGCCCGGCTGGTCCGGGTTGTTCCCCGCCGCGAGGTACTCGCGGATGAGCGGCAGCGAGTCGCGTGGATAGAAGTAGAGGCCGATGCCGGAGAGCGTCGAGCGCGGCTCGTCCGGCTTCTCCTCGAAGAACGTGATGCGCCCGTGCGCATCGACCTCGATCGAGTTGTACCGGCCGCGGATCAGCTCGAGGTCGCCCACGTCGTGGATCGCGAGCAACGGGGTTCTCTTCTCCCGGGCGGCCCGGCCGAAGTCACCGAGCGTCTCTGCGAAGAGGTTGTCTCCCGCCACCACGACGAGGTCGTCGTCTATGCCCTCCCTGTCGATGACGTAGCCGATGTCCCCGATCGCCCCGAGCCGGTCGTCGTCGCTCGTCGTCCCGTCGTCGACGACGATCACGTCCTTGTCCTCCGCCCACTCGCGGAAATGCGGCGCGAACTTCGCGTTCGTCACGAGATACGTGCCGTCGAGCCCGATCGGCGCCAGCGCGTCGAGGACACGGTCTGCCATCGGCTTCCCGCCGACCGGCAGCAGGGCCTTCGGTCGGTCGCGTGTGAGCGGGTAGAGCCTCGTCGCGTAGCCCGCCGCCAGAACGAGGAGCTTCATCCGACGAGCGCACCTCGCCTGACGCCGTCCTCGGTCACGATCGCGTCGATCAGCTCGGCGGGCGTGACGTCGAACGCCGGGTTCACGGCGGGATAGCTCTCGCTGACCTCCGCGGAAGCTCGTTCCTCGATCGGAATGGCATCGCCGTCCGCTGCCGCTGGGTCGATCGTCGACGTGGGTGCGACGACGACGAACGGGACCTCGTGGTGCTTCGCGAGCACGGCCAGGGCGTACGTGCCGATCTTGTTGGCCGTGTCGCCGTTGGCCGCGATGCGGTCGGCGCCGGTGAGCACGACGTCGACGAGCCCGCGGGCAATGAGCGATCCGGCCGCGCTGTCGACGATGACCGCGAAGGGAATGCCCAGGCGCTCGAGCTCCCAGGCGGTGAGCCTCGAGCCCTGGAGCAGCGGGCGCGTCTCCGTGGCCCACACGTGCTCCACGAGCCCGCGCTCCCAGGCGAGCCGGATCGCGCCGAGAGCAGTGCCGTAGCCGCCCGTTGCGAGGCCGCCGGTGTTGCAATGCGTCAGGGCGCGCGTGCCGGGCCGAAAGAGCTCGAGCGCGTGCTCTGCCATGTGCCGGCAGCGCGCGACCTCGTCGTCGTGGATCTCGCGCGCGCGTTCTCGCGTCGGGTCTTCGCGCATGCGGTCGAGCGCCCAGCCGAGGTTGACTGCGGTCGGCCGCGCCGATCGCAACACGTGATCGGCTTGCTCGAGGTCGTCTCCCCGCTGAGCGGCGAGGGCGTACCCGTAGGCAGCGGCGACGCCGATGGCCGGCGCGCCGCGGATCGCGAGCGTGCGGATCGCCTCCGCCACCTCCACCGCACTGCGGCATTCGAGCTCGACCTCCTCTTCGGGCAGCCGGCGCTGGTCGAGCAGAACGACGGCATCCGCCTCGAGGCGGACGATCGAGTCCGGTGTCAGCGACGTCACGGTCGGCGCTCCGCTGCCAGGAGCGCGTCGACGATTCGGTCGAGCGCGTCGGCGGCGTCCACTCCCTCGAGCTTCGGCGTGCGCCGGTAGACCTCGGCCGCGGCCGCGTGGAACCCGTCCGGAAGCCTTGCCGCCGCGAACGTGCTCGCGATCTCCTCCATCTCGCCCTCCCAACGCCAGCCTTTGCGGCCGGCTGACGTCGCAGCACGGAGCGAGCGCTCGGGGAGCTCGGGGATGGACTCTTGCCACTCGTCGAGCAATGCGTCCTCGACGCCCTCTGCTCGAGCGACCCCTCTGATCGCGAGCAGCAGAGCAGCAGTGCCTTTCGACCATGCCGCATAGACCATCTTCAGCGCCGAAGCGGCGCCGGGCTCGTCGGACAGGACGCGGGCCTGGACGAGGCTGTCCGCGAAGAGGCGGGCGATGTCCGGTGCCGCCCGCCCGGACAGGTAGAGGCGCGTCGGGACGCCCTCTCGTGGTGGAGGTCCGACGATCCCGCCGTCCACGAATCGCGCTCCGCCGCCCTCGATCAGATCCGCGATCTCGCGGGCCGTCGCGGGCGACACGGCGTTCGCGTCGACGTAGATGCCCGTGAAACCCCTGGAGGCCACCGAACTGGCGACGCCGAGAGCCGCGTGCGGAGGGCAGACGCAGAGGATGAGGTCGCTCGATTCGGTCAGCTCCCCCACGGTGCAGGCGTCGCGGAGGTTGGCGTCGTCGGCACGCCGGATCGTGTCGTCTCCGCGACCTGCTGAAGCCCAGAGGACGGTGCGCCGCCCTTGCCTCAGCTGCGTGGCGAGGGCGGCACCCATCTCTCCTGGGTGCAGCAGTCCGATGACCGGATCAGCCATGCCTCAACGAGACACCAGGGTCAGACTCAGTGTCTGACCCTGGGTCTGGCACCTAGGCACGTCCGAAATGGCTAGGTCCCCTCGTCCCACGAGGCGAGATAGCGCTCCTGCTCCTCGGTCAGCGTGTCGATCTCCACGCCCATCGACTCGAGCTTCAAGCGAGCGATCTCGGCGTCGATCTCCTCCGGCACCGGGTACACACGCCGCTCGAGCCTTGCCGCGTTCTCGACAGCGTATTCGGCCGCGAGCGCCTGGTTCGCGAACGACATGTCCATGACGGACGCTGGATGCCCCTCTGCGGCGGCGAGGTTCACGAGTCGCCCGTCCGCGACGAGGTAGATCCGTCGTCCGTCTTCCAGGAGGAACTCCTCGACGAACTCTCGGGCAGCTCGAGTCTCGGTGGCGAGCGACCGCAGTGCCGGAATCTCGATCTCGACGTTGAAGTGGCCCGTGTTGGCGAGGATGGCGCCGTCCTTCATGTTCGCCAGGTGGTCCCTGGAGATGACGTTCTTGTCGCCGGTGGCCGTGCAGAAGATGTCGCCGACACGCGCTGCCCGAGCCATCGGCAGCACCTCGTAGCCGTCCATCGCCGCCTCGAGCGCGCGCACGGGCTCGACCTCGGTGACGATCACATGTGCGCCCATGCCCCGGGCACGCATGGCGACGCCGCGCCCGACCCAGCCATAGCCGGCGACGACGAAGCGGCGCCCGGCGAGGAGGATGTTCGTCGCCCGGACGATGCCGTCGATCGTCGACTGACCCGTGCCGTAGCGGTTGTCGAAGAGGTGCTTCGTCTTCGCGTCGTTGACGGCGATGATCGGGAAGCCGAGCTTCCCGTCGGCCTCGAGCGCCTTCAGCCGGATGACGCCGGTCGTCGTCTCCTCCGTCCCCGCGATGATCTCGCCGAGCTGCTCACGCCGCGCGGAGTGGAGGACGCCGATGACGTCTGCGCCGTCGTCCATCGTCAGGTGCGGCTTGTGGTCGACGGCGGCGTCGATGTGCGAGTAGTACGTGTCGTTGTCCTCGCCCTTGATCGCGAAGACGGACACGTCGTACTTCTCGACGAGCGCGGCCGCGGTGTCGTCTTGCGTCGACAGCGGGTTCGACGCGCACAGCACGACGTCGGCGCCGCCCGCGGTGAGCGTGCGCATGAGATTCGCCGTCTCGGTCGTCACGTGGAGGCATGCCGAGACGCGGTAGCCGGCGAGCGGCTTCTCGCGCTCGAACCGGTCGCGGATCGCCGCCAGCACCGGCATCTGCCGGTCGGCCCACTCGATCCGCCTCGCGCCCTCGGGCGCAAGTGCCAGATCCTTCACGTCATATCGCTTCGTAGCTGCCATCGTTCCCTCTCCAGTCGGTCGCTATGCGGCCAGCAGCCGCTCGTGCTTTCGCTGTTCCCATTCGAGAGCTTCGAGCTCCATGCCCGCGAGCCAGCTGTCGACGGCCGCCCGGAGCGCGGGGTCCCGCCGCAGTCTGGCGGCAAAGGCAACGTCGCCGATGTCGATGTCGAAGCGGACGAGGAGCTCGCGGAGCGAGCGCAGCCGGTTGAGCTCGGTCAGCCCGTAGCGACGGTAGCCGCTCTCCGACCGCGGGGGCTCGACGAGCCCGGCCTGCTCGAGGTACCGGAGCATGCGCGGAGACCAGCCCGTGCGGCGGGCGGCCTCGCCGATCGACAGTCGCTCCACGCGCAGAACCTTAACACAGTTACGTCAAGGTTGCGATGGCTCCTCGCGCCCGTATGCGTCCTCCAGCCGCACGACGTCGTCGATGTCCGGCGTCGAGACCTCGATCACGAGTGTGTCTTCGATCGCGCGCACGCGATGGACGGTGAGGGGCTGGAAGCGGAAGCAGTCGCCCGGGCCGATCTCCACGACCTCGCGTTCCGCCTCGCCCACGGCCGACAGCTCGAGCTCGGCACGGCCTTCCTGGACGTACCACGACTCGTCTTTCGTCTCGTGGTACTGGAGCGAGAGGGCTTCGCCGGCACGAACGAACAGGAGCTTCCCGCAATAGTGCTCGGTGAGAGCCCAGATCAACTCCCAGCCCCAGGGCTTCTCGACCGCCGCGGCTGCACCGTGCAGCCGGTCATTCGAGCCAGTCAGGGTTCGCCGCGACGTACTCCTCCGCCCGGCGGAGGTCCTTGGGCGTGTTCACCGTGATCCAGATGCCCTCGTAGCGATAGGCGGCCAGCCGCCCCGCCTCGGCGAGCTGCGGGAACGTGCTCGTTTCGTGGTCGCCCCGCTCGGGTAGAGCGTCTGCCGCTTCGTCGCCGAACACGTACACGCCACAGCTCACCCAGTGGGGCACGCGAGCGGCCTCGTCGAAGCCCGTGACCAGGTCGCCGCCGTCCAGCTCGACGACGCCGAACGAAGACGTGGGCCGCGTGACGGTGATCGTCGCCGCCGCACCGGCGTCCCGGTGCCTGCCCAGAAGCGCGGCGAGGTCGAGCGCGAGCAGCTCATCTCCGTTCAGCGCAAAGAAGTCTCCGGACGCCCGGCGGGCGGCCGCCGCCGCGAAGCGCAGCCCTCCTCCACGCCCGAGCGGCTCCGGCTCCTCGACGACCGTCACGTCCGCGCCGAGCCCGGCCAGCTCTCGCTCGAACTCCGCGCCGGCCCCCGCTGCGCAGCTGATGATCACGTGGTCGACGCCGGCGCCGGCCAGCGCCGCCACCTGGTACGCGGCGAGCGGCCTGCCCGCCACGAGGACGAGCGACTTCGGCTTGCCGCCGGCCGCGTCTCCCAGCCTCTCCGCCCTCCCGCCGGCGAGGATGATCGCCTCCATCGGCTAGAGCTCGACCCGTACCGGCTCGGGCCGCCCCACGCCCTCGTATAGGAAGCCAAGCGTCCTCGCAGCCTCTGGATCGAGGAGGTTGCGCCCGTCAACGATCAGTGGCTGTCCGCATCGCGTCTCGAACCTCCGGCGACGCGAGCGTGGCAAGCTCGGGCCACTCCGTAACGATGACTGCAGCGTCCGCGCCGGTGATCGCCTGGAGGGGCGTCTCGCAAGCCTCGACACCCGCGATCTCGGCTCGCGCAACGGGGTCCCAGGCCCGAACCTCGGCGCCCTCGGCGAGCAGCCGCGCCGCGAGAACGAGCGACGGCGCCTCGCGCATGTCGCCGGTGTTCGGTTTGAAGGCGAGGCCGAGCAGCGCGATCGTTTTCCCGCGCAGCTTGCCGAGGTGCCTCTGGAGCTTCTGAATCACTCGCCGCTTCTGGAGCTCGTTCACCTCGATGACGGCGTTGAGCAGCAAGAAGTGGTAGCCCGAGTTGGCCGCCAGCTGCTTCAGCGAGAGCGAGTCCTTGGGGAAACAGCTACCGCCCCAGCCCAGCCCGGCGCGCAGAAAGTGCGGGCCTAGGCGCCGGTCTAGGCCGACACCGCGCGCGACCTCCTCGACGTCGGCTCCCACAAGCTCACAGACGTTCGCAATCTCGTTGATGAAGCTGATTCGCGTCACAAGAAGCGCGTTCGCCGCGAGCTTGATCATCTCGGCGCTGGCCACATCGGAGCGGACTACGGGCGCGTCGATGCCCTCGTGGAGCGACTCCACTGCGTCCCCGTCGGCTTCGTCGAACGCGCCGATCACGATCCGGTCGGGGTGCATGAAGTCGTGGACAGCTGTCCCTTCGGCAAGAAACTCCGGGTTCGAGACGTACCCGACGCCGTCCAGCCCTCGCGCCGCGAGCGCTGCACGGACGTGCTCCCCCGTCCCCACCGGCACAGTGCTCTTCATCACGAGCGTCGCTCGCGTGTCCTCGGGCAGTTCGTCGATCACGGTCCAGACGGCGGATAGATCAGCATCGCCGGAGAGCGTGGGCGGCGTCCCGACTGCCACGAACACGAACTCGGCGTCCTCGAGGGCCTCGTTTACGTCCAGCGTGAAGAGCATGCGCTCGGACGCCCGCGCGAGCACGTCGTCGAGGTCCGGCTCATGGATCGGCACCTCGCCTCCGCGCAGCGCCTCGATCCGTTCCGGAATGACGTCTCGGATCCGCACCTCATGGCCCAGGTCAGCAAAGCAGGAGCCGCTTACGAGCCCCACATACCCGGCTCCGAAGACGGCGATGCGGCTCACGTCTGGTTCTTCGACTTCGCCTTTGCCTTCGTCTTCGCCCTCTTCGGAGGATCGAGCGGCTGGAGGCCCTTGGCGATGGCGATCATCGTCTCGTTGGAGAGCGAGTCGAGCAGCGTGTTGACGACCCAGTACGACGCGTCGCCCTTCCGCAGGACGATCATGTGCAGCTTGCGGCCGCGGTAGTAGAAGTCGTAACCACGGCCGTTGATCATGCGGTGGAGGCTTCGACTGTCGAGCGCGGGCGCGTCGGTCCAGTTCATCTGTTGGACGCCCCAGTACTCGAGGCCGCGCCGGAACACGAGCCGCACGGCGTCGTAGTCCTCGTTGATGCGGTACGTACGCACCGGCATCTCCGAGTCGACCGAGGATGAACGGTCGAGCACGGAGGGAACCATGAGGTCGAAGTCCACCTTCGGCTTCTGCGCACGCACGAGCGAGGCGGTGGCGGCGCGGTCGCGACGGACGTCCGGCGGCACGCGCTTGATCTCGACCCGCGCAGGCACGGGCGCGAGCGTGTTGTGGAAGGTCTGGCCGACGACGACCGTGAGCATCGCGCCGTTCCTGAGCGGCTTCAGGTGACAGCTCCGCGGCTGGTTCAGCGCGGGGCCGGTGCACTGTCGCCGCGGTGCGAACGGCACCGCCTCGGCGGCGCCGAAGAGCTTCGCCATAGCCACTGCTGCGGCGCGCGCCCGCTGCTTGCCGCCGTTGTAGAACACCTTCGTGTGAAACTGGTCGTCCCAGGGCGCGTTCCCCGTGGCATTCACGGGTCGTTCGACCGTCGAGTAGCCGCGCTGCGAGAGCAGGTACTGGGCCTCCGCGGCGGCACCGGGCACGACGTAGCCGTTGAGGACGGTGACCGTCGTGTCCTCCGGCTTCGGCGTCGACGACTTCAGCTTGCGCTCGAGGGCGACGGCCGTTGCGATCTTCGGCGCCTCGACGTCGGGGTTCGAGAACTCGGCGACGGCCTCCTGGATGTTCGCGCTGTCCGTCGTCAGCTCGGAGTAGCCCGTGATGCCTTCGATCTTCTCCTGGAAGAAGTGCCCGCCCTCGAGACCGTAGGCGAAGAGCGCGTAGCGAAGAATGGTGCGGGCGGTCAGCTCCTTGCCTCCGCCGACGCCGACCTCGACGTTCTTCGTGACGGCCCCGACGAGGCTCGGGATCTTCGTCAGCGAGAAGGCGCGGCCGAACTGCTCCTTCATGGCGGTCACGAAGAGCTGCTGGCGTGCGACGCGATGGAAGTCCGAGTCCGAGTGCCGGTAGCGGACGAAGTCGAGCGCTGCGCCGCCCGTCAGCCGCTGGTAGCCCGGCCGGAGGTTGATCTTCGCGAACCCGAAGCCGGGGCTCACGCCCGCGTTGTCGTTGAAGTAGCGCCGGTCGACGTCGACCCAGACGCCGCCGAGCGTGTTGACGATCTTCTTGAAGCCGCGAAAGTTCACGGTGACCAGGTAGTTGATCGGCAGGCCCGTGAGGTCGCGGACGGTGTCGAGCGCTCCGCGGGCGCCGCAGGTGGAGTACGCCGCGTTGATCTTCGACGTGAATACGGCGTTCGGGCAACGAATGGGGACGACGAGGTCGCGCGGAAACGAGAGCATCGAGATCGTGTCCGTCTGCGGGTCGGCGCGCAGCAGCATGAGCGTGTCCGAGCGAGACGGCGTTCCCTCGGCCTCGCCGTGCCGGCGGTCGTAGCCGATCACGAGCGCGATCGCGGCCCTGTCGGCGGGCGGGACGCCGTCGAGCGTCGTCTGTGCCGCCTTGACGTCCGCAGAGTGCGCGCTGACGGCGGCGACGCTCTCATGGAGCCAGAGGTAGACGCCGCCCACGAGTGACACGACGAGCATCAGCGCCCCTGCCGCGACGATGCCGAGCACGCGGCCGAGCACACCCATGCCGCTGCGCCGAGGTGGTTGCACCTCGTACACCGTCACTGGCGACAGCGCGTCGGGGGGCAGTATCGCGCGGCCGTTCCCGTCGGCGCCCGCGCTACGCCCTTGCCCACGTTTCAGCGTCGTGCGCAAGATCTGAGGTTAGCCGGTCGGGGTGTGGGACCCGTTAAGGCTTTGCTCTGCCAGGCGGGTGCCTTCGACCATGTTCGCGAGCTTCTCGTAGGCGACTTCCCAGCTCCGCGTGCGGAGGCCGCAGTCGGGCGTGACGTGAATGCGCTCAGGACCCCCGAAGATGTCGACCGCGTGGAGGATCCTGTCGCGCACGAGCTCGGGCGACTCGATGAAGTCCGTGTGAATGTCGACCACGCCGATGCCCAGTGCCGGCTCGTAGGGGAGGTCGCGGAAGCGCTCGATCACCCGATAGCCCGGGCCGCACGTCGGCCGTCGTGCCCAGCTCGCGCGTGTCGTCGTTGGCGAAGCCGACGCAGTACTGGCGGCAGCCGTTCATGCCCTCGATGGCCGGGAAGAAGAGGTCGTAGTCTGAGAAGCAGAGGTGAGTCGAGAAGTAGCAGTTGAGCCCTTCCACGCTCGCGTTGAAGCTCTCGACGAAGACCTCTAGCTCGTCGGGCTCCGTCGATGCCCCCGGCTCGTCGATCTGGATCCAGGTCGCGCCGAGCCCGATCAGCGCCTCGAGGTTGGGCCGGATGATGTTGCGGGCGATGTCGACCGCGAACTCGCGCCGTGCGGCGATCTCAGCGGCGCGAGGCGCGCCGGCTCCGAGCCTCTCGGCCGCCGAGCCGTAGTGCTCGTCATAGGACCACACGGCGAGCGTGTACGCGCCGGTGATCGGCACCTTGAGCCTCGCTTCGGCGACGGATTGGAGGAACGACAGCTCGGCGTTGTGGTACGGCTCGAGCAACGAGACGGGTCCCGTGACGGCGGACTTCGAGTAGTACTTGTTGTCGAAGCTCCGCACGATGCCGCGGGGCTCGAAGCCGCCCGAGTGGGCGATCGCCCAGGCGTACATCTCCGTCCGCGTCTGCTCGCCGTCCCAGACGACGTCGAGCCCTGCCTGCTCCTGCAGCCGAAGCGCATACCGGCTCGACCAGTGCGCGACGTCGTCCTTCGCCTCCTCCCCCGGCCCCTGCTCGAGCAGCTCGACGAGCTCCTCGTGGCCGAGTACGGACAGCCGCGCGCCCCATGTTCGTGCGTGCTCGACGTCCGTGTCGCCCAGGGGTCGCCCGGCAGAGGTCTTGGCGAGCCACGGCGGCTTCGCCAGCGACCCCACTTCGTGAGTGAGGAAATGAACGCTCACGCAGCCAACTCCTTCGCTCTTCCGAGCGCCTCGAGCTTCCGCTTCGCGATCGGCTCCGCCACGAACTGCAGGTCGCCGTTGGGCACGAGCGCGACGTCGCCGCCGGTCCTCCCTCGCAGCTGCATAGCGAACTCGGCGATCGTGGCGGGCTCCTCCACTTCCGACGATCGCGTGTCGAGGACGCCGGCGAGCACGAGCTTGTGGAAGCCCTCCGGCACCGCATCGAGGGGCGTGAGGTAGAAGTCGACACCCACGCCGTCCACCGGCAGGTCGGCTAGGCGCTCGAGCACATCGGAGGCGTCGCCGAACGTGAGTTGGAGGACGAGGGTGCCGCGGCTCGGCAGCCCGGCGAGCGCCTCGCCCAGTGCGGCGACATCTGCGGCGGGCCGGCGCGCCAGAAACGGCTCGGAGAGCACCACGAGGTCCGCGTCCAGTGCGTCGATCGCCGGGGCGAGCACCAATGACGAGATCTCCTGCGGGTCGACCCCGGCCGCTTCGCCGAACGCGAACGGCGACGGCAACGTGACGAGCCGGGGCCCGTCGAGCGGCGCGACCGCCTCGTCACCGAGCGGCGCCGTCAGCCGGGGAGAGCTCGTCGCGTGCGGCGCCCGGAAGAACGTGTTCGTGTCGAGGAAGCGGATCAGCCCACCGACCTCCAGCCCGTCGCTCGCGTCGACGAGCGGCCGGAAGAGGTCCTGCCAGCTCAGCATGCCGTCCGAGAGCAAGTCGAAGCCGGCGTCGCGTTGAGCCGCTAGGAGAGCCTCGAGGTCGGCCGTGCGCGTCCGCTCGACGTCCTCGGCGGTCGCGCGGCCCCGGTCGAGGTCGCGTGTCGCCTGGACGAGCGCCTCGGACCGTGGGTAGATGCCGGGTGCGAACGCCTTCACCACTGTGGCGACCTCAGGGGCGTCCCGCGACCGTCAGCTGGTTCTCGGCGTGCCGCACGCGCTGCTCGAGCTGCCAGCGGTCGGCGTCCGACTCGCCCCCCTCGACGCGCTCCAGCTCCGCCCTTGCATCCTCTAGCTGCTGCTGTGCACGTGCGGTGTCGATCTCGCGAGCGTCGACGGCGTCGTCGACGAGCGCGAGGGCGCGATCCTGCTCCACCTTGAAGAATCCAGGGCCTGTCGCGAACTCGAGCACGTTGCCCTCCTCCACGTGGACGCGCGTCGACCCGGCCTTCAACATCGCCACGAGTGGCGCGTGGCGTGCGAGCACGCCGATCTCGCCGGCGGCGCCCGGCACGACCATCATCTTCGCCAGGCCTTCGTACGCCGGGCCTTCCGGCGTCACGAGCGAGACCTCGAATGACTTCCTTTCGTCGGCCATCTACGACGTGGCTACGGGCTCAGGCTCGACTTCCTCGGTCTCTTCAGCCTGCTCGGGCTCCTCGGCGGCCTCCGGGACGGTCACGGAGCCCT
This sequence comes from uncultured Actinomycetes bacterium, assembly GCA_963830835.1. Taxonomy (GTDB): domain Bacteria; phylum Actinomycetota; class Thermoleophilia; order Gaiellales; family Gaiellaceae; genus PALSA-612. The sequence continues at coordinate 29,711 of CAWHNJ010000022.1, forward strand.
GCGCTGCCTTGACCGCCTCCTCGATGGTGCCGACCATGTAGAACGCCTGCTCGGGCAGCTCGTCGTGCTTGCCTTCGACGATCTCGCGGAAGCCCTTGACGGTGTCCTCGAGCTTCACGTACACGCCGGGCCGCGCGGTGAAGGCCTCGGCGACGTTCATCGGCTGCGAGAGGAAGCGCTCGATCTTTCGCGCTCGCGACACCGTGAGCTTGTCCTCGTCCGAGAGCTCGTCCATGCCGAGAATGGCGATGATGTCCTGGAGGTCCTTGTAGCGCTGGAGGATCTCGAGGACGCGGGTCGTCGTCTCGTAGTGGTCATCCGCGATGACGCCCGGCTGCAGCGCTCGCGAGAAGCACTGGAGCGGGTCGATGGACGGGTAGATGCCCTTCTCGGAGATCGGCCTCGAGAGCACGATGAAGGCGTCGAGGTGCGCGAACGTGCCGGCGGGCGCCGGGTCGGTCATGTCGTCGGCAGGGACGTAGACGGCCTGCACCGAGGTCACCGAGCCGGTCGTGGTCGACGTGATGCGCTCCTGGAGCTCGCCCATCTCGCTCGCGAGCGTTGGCTGATAGCCCACCGCGCTCGGCATGCGGCCGAGCAGCGCCGACACCTCTGAGCCCGCCTGGACGAAACGGAAGATGTTGTCGATGAAGAGCAGCACGTCCTGGCCCTGGTCGCGGAAGTACTCCGCCATCGTCAGCCCGGACAGGCCGACCCGCAGCCGCGCGCCCGGCGGCTCGTTCATCTGGCCGTAAACGAGCGCCACGCGGTCGATGACGCCCGACTCCTGCATCTCGAGCCACAGGTCGTTTCCCTCACGGGTGCGCTCGCCCACGCCCGCGAACACGGACACGCCTGCGTGCTGCGTGGCGACGTTGTGGATCAGCTCCTGGATGAGCACGGTCTTCCCCAGTCCGGCGCCGCCGTAGAGGCCGATCTTCCCTCCGCGAACGAACGGCGCTGTGAGGTCGATGACCTTCATGCCGGTCTCGAAGACCTCGAGCTTCGGTGAGAGGTCCGCGAACGCTGGTGCATCTCGGTGGATCGGCCAGCGCTCCGGCGTCTCGACGGCCTCACCTTTGTCGATCTGCTCGCCGATGACGTTCCAGATCCGGCCCAGCGTCGGCGGCGCCGACGGGCACGCTGATCGCGGCGCCCGTGTCGACGACGTCGGCACCGCGCGCCAGGCCATCGGTCGAGTCCATGGCCACCGCGCGCACGCGGTCATCGCCCAGATGCTGCTGGACCTCGGCGATGAGGTCGCGGCCCGAGCCCCCATCCGCGTCGGTCATCGCGATACGCAGCGCGTTCGTGATCTCGGGCAGGCGATCGGGGAAGACGGCGTCGACGACGACGCCCTTGATCTCGACGATCTTGCCGACGTTCTCGCGGCTTTGCTCCTTGGCGGACATGCGTCTCCTGGGTCAGCTGAAGGGGATTGGGGCGCGCCGCCAAGGCAGCTGCGCCGGTATGAGGATTCTACCGCAGCACAACGCGATGCTCACCGACAGCTAACCGTCTCCTGGGTACGCTTTCGCCGTGGTTCGCGTGCTCGTGCTCGCCGCTTGCGCTGCCCTCGCCGCGGGGACGCTTGCCGCCTGCGGCGGCGCCGAAACGCTCTCGAAGGACGAGTACGCCGACGTCGTCGCGACGAGCCGGGACCGCGTGGACTACGCCCTCGCTCAGATCACCGTCGGCACGGGATCGTTGGAGGAGCTCGTCGAGCGCATGGAGGCGGCGGCCGACTCGATCGACGAGGCTGCCGGCGACCTCGACGAAAGCGGCATCGCCGACGGGTTCGACGACGAGACGGGAGATCTCGTCGCCGCTTTCCACCAGCTGGCGGCGGGCCTCTCCGGAACAGCGCACGACGCGAGTCAGGAGGGCATGGAAGAGCTGCTCACCGGGACGAACGCGCTCCAGTTCCCCGCCTGGAACAAGGCGAACCGCGTGCTCGCGAGCCTGAAGGACCAGGGCATCTCCGTCGAGCCCATCGGCTCCCATTAACGCTCGGAAATCTGGCGATTTCCGAGCGGGGGCTGTCTCCACGAAGCGGCAGTGAACCGCGGCCGCACATGTCGGCCGCGGTGGCGGCATCGAGTCGGCTACCCGCGTGGTTGGGGGCCTCCGCCGGAATAGCGGAAATTCGGCGCCGCGACCGACCTGGCGGGCGCGGCACACTACGGCTCCTCGGAGACCACTCCTAGCTCGGAAATCGTCAGATTTCCGAGCTATTTGGTGGCGCGGCGGGTAGCTGCACCGTGACGCGGAGCCCGCCTTCGTCCCGGGGGGTGAGGGTGAGCTTTCCGTCGTGTGCTTGGGTGACGCTTTTGACGATTGCCAGGCCGAGGCCGACACCTGCGTGGTCGGTGCGTATGCGTTTGGCGCCGCGCTGAAACGGCTCGGCAAGCGTGGAGACCAGCTGTGGGGTGAGCTTCTCGCCGGTGTTCTCGACGGTGAGCACCGCACTCTTGGGGTGAACGCTGGTCGTGACCCACACGGTGCCCTGTTCAGGCAGGTTGTGGACGATCGCGTTGTGCACGAGGTTCGTAGCTCAACTGCAGCAGGAGCGCGTGTGAGCCGATGGTGGGGGTCAGTGTCGCCGGAGGTCTCGATGGTGAGGCCGCGTTCTTCTGCGAGGGGGAGGAGCGTTTCGGTGGCTTCTTCCGCTATGAGGGACAGGTCGACGTGTTCTCGGGTGAAGGATCGCTGGTCGGCGCGGCTGAGCAGGAGCAATGCTTCAGTGAGGTCGATCGCTCGGGTGTTGACGGCGTGGAGGCGGTCGACGAGCTCGCCGGTGTCACGGTTCGGATCGTTGCGGGCGACGTCGAGCAGGGTCTGCGTGATCGCCAGCGGGGTGCGCAGTTCGTGGGAGGCGTTGGCTGCGAATCTCTGCTGTTCGGTGACGTGTGCTTCGAGCCGCGCGAGCATGGTGTCGAAGGCGTCGGCGAGTTCGCGGAACTCATCTCTGCGGCCCTCTAGCTGGATTCGGTGGGAGAGCGATCCGGTCGCGGCCAGGCGCGTGGCGTCTGTGATGCGGGTCAGTGGGAGCGAGCATGCGGCCGGCGAGAAGCCACCCTCCCACGAGACCGAACACGAGCAGGAACGCCATCACGATGGCCGCTGTCGGAGCGAACTCGCGCAGGAGGGCTCCGTGACTTTCCACTATGAAGATCACACCGGGGTGCACACCACGCGACAGGGACAGGTACATGGCCGCGAGCAGCGACGGCGCCTGCGAGCATGAGGAAGCCGGCGTAGCTGAGGGTGAGTTTGAGGCGAACACTCAAACCAGGGGCTCTATCCACGGTCTTCTCCCTCACGCCCGGTGCCTGGTTCCGTGTCGATGCGGTAGCCGACGCCGGCCACGGTGGCGATGATCCAGGGTTCGCCGAGGCGTTTGCGCAGGCCCGAGACCGTGATGCGCGGGGCGTTGGTGTACGGGTCTGCGTTCTCGTCCCATGCTCGCGCTAGGAGCTCTTCGGCGCTGACGATACCGCCTTCGGCGGCGACGAGGACTTCGAGCACTGCGAACTGCTTCCGGGTGAGCGCGACGTAGCGGCCGTCGCGGTAGACCTCGCGGCGGAACGGATCCAGCCGCAGACCTGCGATCTCTCGCACGGGTGGCCTGTTGTGGGCGCGCCTGCGGTCGAGCGCTCTGAGACGGAGCACGAGCTCTCGGAGCTCGAACGGCTTCGTGAGGTAGTCGTCGGCGCCGAGCTCGAACCCGGTGGCCTTGTCGTCGAGACGGTCGGCGGCGGTGAGCATGAGGATCGGCATGCCGCTGCCGGAGGCGACGATGCGTTCGGCGACTCGTCGCCGGTAGGTCCGGGAATGTCCCGGTCGAGGACGGCGATGTCGTAGGAGTAGACGCTGAGCAGCACGAGAGCGGTGTCGCCGTCACCTGCGATGTCTGCCGCGATCGCTTCCAGGCGCAGGCCGTCGCGGATGGCTTCTGCCATGTAGGGCTCGTCCTCAACGAGCAACACACGCATGCTCCAATGGTACGAGCCGGCGTGTTTCGTCGGCATATCGAAAACCGCATACGCCCTGGCAACACCACGCTGCCCAGACTGGAGGCATGCCCTATAGGGAACCAGCGCGGGCAACGACCCGTCGGATTCGGATTCGCAGGATCCGTGTCGCCTGCCTGCTCGTCGTCATCGCGGCGATCGCCGCAGCCGTCGGCCACCAGTTGCTGGCGTCCTCGTCCTCGACGGCCGCATCAGCCATCGACGTCGCCTCGCAGTGAGCGCCGTGCTGCGCTCGGCGAAGCGGTGCCCAGCTCGGTGTGGCCGGCATATGGCCAGGCCGCTGTCCAAATAGGACAGTCGCAGGTCCAGGCCGGCCCGAACCAGCACGCGGCTGCGATCGCCAGCGTCGCGAAGGTGATGACGGCCTACGTCGTGCTCCGCGACCACCCGCTACGGCCCGGTGAGGACGGCCCGACGATCACGCTCACCGACGCCGATGTCGCCGACACCGACCGCCGGCGCGGACAGGAGGAGTCGGTCGTGTCCATCGCCGCCGGAGAGCAATTGACCGAACGGCAGGCGCTGCAGGCACTGCTGCTGCCGTCGGCGAACAACATCGCCGCGGTTCTGGCGCGATGGGACGCCGGCTCGACGGACCGGTTTGTTGCCCGGATGAATGCCACCGCACGGTCGCTGGGCATGACCCACACCCGCTACACCGACCCGAGCGGCTACGACGACGCAACCGTGTCGACTGCCGCCGACCAGGTGCGCATCGTCGATCGGGCCATGCACCTGCCGGTGTTCGCGAGCATCGTCGCCACACCGAGCGCGACGCTGCCGGTCGCCGGCACCGTGCACAACACCAACACATTGCTCGGGCACAACGGGTTTGTCGGCGTCAAGACCGGCTCGACCGCCGCCGCCGGCGGCTGCTTCGCCTTCCGGGCCATCCGCTGGATCGACGGCAAGCGGACGACGATCACCGGGGTCGTGTTGGGCCAGCCCGGCCACGACCAGGTCGAGGCGGGTCTCGCGGCCGCCGACGCCATGGTCGACCGCATCGCCGGTGATCGGGCTACGCCAGATCTAGGGCAGCCAACCTTGCCACCACTGACTGCGCCCGGAAGCCATCGATCACGGCTGCGTGTCCATGGACGCCGACCCTAGACGGACGGGAATGCAGGGCACCAGTCGCGCAGGGCGTTGGCGGTCATCTCGGGGCCCCAGGGTACTGCCGTCGAATTCTCGAAGCGACCGGACCGACCTCGGGAGCGTCACGCCAGACTCCCGCAACCACGGGCAGCCGACTCGATGCCGCCACCGCAGCCGACATGTGCGGCTGCGGTTCACTGCGACCCCGTCGAGACACACCTCCGCGCTCGAAAATCGTCAGATTTTCGAGCTCATAGCGACCCCGTCGAGACACCCCTCCGCGCTCGGAAGTCGTCAGATTTCCGAGCTCTATAGCGCTTTGTCGAAGAGCTGGACGGGGTGGCCGGGGCGGGCGCGCCTGAGCATCGCCTGCTCGTGCTCGACCTGCTGCCTCGTCTGGTAGTTGATCTTCGTGGAGCCTTCGGGAATGAAGGTGTGTTGGATGTCGATCTGCTGGCCGCGGAAGGCCTGGCTTGCGCCGACGAGGGTGGCAACCGCAACCGCGGCTGCGGCTGCCATCTGAATGCGTGTGCCGGCCTGCCGACGCGGGCGCTGGATCGTGACCGGCCTCGCCATGACCTCGAGCGGGGTCTCGCGAAGCGCTCGTGTGAAGCCGCTCACGTCGAGCTCGAAGTCCTGACAGGCGTCGCAGCGTTCGACGTGGGAGGCGATCATCGCCCGCTCGAGCTGCGAGAGCTCGCCGTCGAGCCCGACGGAGATCTGACCGCGAGCCCGTTCACAAGCAAGAGGCCGGACCGGTCTCATGCCTGTTCAGACGAGTCGAGGCGCAGAGAGTTAGCCAACATCAGCTCGTCGAGCGCCTCGGCTCGGCGCCGATCCGGTCCGCTGATGGCTTCTCGTCGAGCGCGAGCGGACGCATCACCTCGGCGAAGTGACACGCGACAGGTTGCCCGGTTCCGCCGCGAGGGACGAGCGGCGGATCCTCCTGGGCACAGATCTCCTGGGCCATCCAGCAGCGGGTCCGGAAGCGGCATCCCGATGGCGGGTTCGCCGGGCTCGGCACGTCCCCTTCGAGCATGATCCGGTGGCGTCTGCCGCGCTGATCGGGAGACTCGATGGGGACGGCGGAGAGCAACGCCTGCGTGTACGGGTGCATCGGCGTCTCGTAGATCTGCTGGCGGGTGCCGACCTCGACCACCTTGCCGAGATACATGACGGCCACACGGTCCGAGATGTGCCGCACGACGGAGAGGTCGTGGGCGATGAAGAGGTATGTCAGCCCGAACTCGTCCTGCAGCTGCGCCAAGAGGTTTACGACCTGCGCCTGGATGGACACGTCGAGCGCCGACACGGGCTCGTCGAGCACGAGCAGCTCCGGGTTGAGCGCCAGCGAGCGGGCAACGCCGATGCGCTGTCGCTGGCCGCCGGAGAACTCGTGCGGGAAGCGGTTTGCGTGCTCAGGGCTCAAGCCGACCGTCCGTAGCAGGCCCTCCACCTTGCGGCGACCCTCCTTGCCGCGGTAGAGGCCGTGGATACGGAGCGGCTCGGCGACGATCTCGCGAACGGTCATCCTGGGGTTCAAGGACGCATACGGGTCCTGGAAGACGATCTGGACGTCACGACGTACGGGCCGCATCTGCTTTCGCTTGTAGTGCGTGATGTCCGTGCCCTTGAAGACGATCTTGCCTTCCGTCGGCTCCGTGAGCTTGATGATCGTGCGGCCCAGCGTCGTCTTGCCGCAGCCCGACTCGCCGACGACGCCGAGCGTCTCGCCGCGGCAGGACGCTGAGGTCGACGCCGTCGACAGCGCGAACGTTGCCGATCGTGTGCTTGAAGACGCCGGCCTTGATCGGGAACCACTTGACGAGGTTCTCGACCCGGAGAATCTCGTTCGGATCCGCCTCGGCAGCCTCTCGCGCGCCGTCGACCTGTTCCTGGACCGTCTCGCTCACGGGCTACCTCCGGCCCCAGCGGGAACGCGTTGCGCGGCGACCTCCTCCGCGAAGTGACACGCCGCCACGTGCTCGCCGAAGTCACGCAGCGCCGGGATCTCCGTGCGGCAGCGCGCGCGGCCCTGGGAGAGCGTGCAGCGCGGGTGGAACGCGCAGCCCGGCGGCGGGCTGATCATGCTCGGCGGCTGGCCCGGAATCGGCTCGAGCCGGTCCTGCTCGCTGTCCAGCCGCGCGAGGCTGTTCATGAGACCGAGCGTGTACGGGTGGCGCGGCTCGTTGAAGAGCGAATACACGTCGCACAGCTCGACGACGCGGCCGGCGTACATGACGACGACCCGGTCGGCGAGCTCCGCGACGAGGCCGAGGTCGTGGGTGATGAGGATGATCGGCGGCGTGGGTCTCGCGCTGGGCCGCCTTGATGACCTCCATGATCTGCGCCTGGATCGTCACGTCAAGCGCGGTCGTCGGCTCGTCTGCGACGAGCACGGACGGTGAGTTGGCGATCGCCATGGCGATCATCCCGCGCTGCCGCATGCCTCCCGAGAACTCGTGCGGGTACTGGTGGAAGCGCTGCTCGGGATTCGGCACGCCCACGAGCGAGAGCAGCTGGATGACCCGCCGTTCCGCCTCCTCGTCCTTCACGCCCGGGTTGTGCGCCCGGATGGCCTCGGAGATCTGGCGGCCGACCGTCAGCACGGGGTTCAGCGACGTCATCGGGTCCTGGAAGATCATCGCCATGTCGCCGCCGCGGATCCGGCGCAGCTCGTCCTTCGACATCTTGAGAAGGTCGCGTCCCTTGAAGACCGCCTGCCCGCTCGCGATCTTGCCCGGCGGCTGCGGGATCAGTCCCAGCACCGAGAGCATCGAGACGCTCTTGCCGGAGCCGGACTCGCCGACGATGCCGAGCACTTCGCCCGGAAACAGCTCGTAGCTGACGTCGGTGACGGCCTGGACGACCCCGTCCTCGGTGTCGAACTCGACCGTGAGGTCTTCGATGGTGAGGATCGGGTCAGGCATGTTCGAGGAGGCTAGCGCGAATCTAGGGGAACGGGCAATCCAGGCGGCGCGTGCGAGCGAGCTGGTGCCGACTCAGGCGCGCGTTCTCCGCTGGGTCGGGTCGAGCGCGTCCCGCAACCCATCGCCGACGAAGTTCACGCACAGCGCGATGGCGGTGATCACGAGGCCGGGGAAGGTCACGAGCCACCAGGTCTGGACGCCCTGCTGCTGTCCGTCCGCGATGAGCTTGCCGATCGACGACTCGGGCGGCTGGATGCCGAACCCAAGGAAGGAGAGTGCGGCCTCCACGAGGATGGCGGCCGCGATGATGAGCGTCGTGTTGACGACGATCGGGCCGACGCAGTTCGGGAGGATGTGCCGCGTGATGATGCGCCGGTCGCCGGCGCCGGCCGCCCGCGCGGCCTCCACGAACTCCTTCTCGCGCAACGAGAGGAACAATCCGCGGACGATGCGCGCGATGCCGGTCCAGAAGAGGAACGCAAGGATGAGGCCGATCACCATCGGCTGCGGGATCGTGACGGTCGTGATGCCGAGGTTGAGGTTCGACGTCACCCTGGCCGAAGAACTGTGCGGCGACGAGCAGGATGGCCAGGCCCGGCAGTGTGAGGATGAGGTCGGTAAAGCGCATGAGCGCGTTGTCGACCGTGCCGCCGTAGAAGCCGGCGACCGCGCCGATGATGGTGCCGATGACCGTCGCCAGCAATGCGACGACGAGCGCCACGCCGAGCGAGGTCTGGACGCCGTAGATGACGCGGCTGAAGTAGTCGCGGCCGAGCTGATCCGTGCCGAAGATGTGCCAGCCGTCCCACGTCGGCGCCCTGTTGAGGCTGTTGATGAGGTCGTCGAGCGGGATCTCGTCCTCGCCGTAGGGAGCGATCTGTCCCGCGAAGATCGCGAGCAGGCCGAAGCCGATGAGGATGAAGCAGGCTCGTGACGGCGAGCTTGTGGCGGAAGAACCGCATGCGGGCGTACGCCCACTGGCTGCGGGCCTCGAGCTCGACGCCGCTCTCGTACGTCAGCTCGAGGTCGGGAGAGGCGATCGAAGTCGGACCTCGATCGTCGCCATGCCCCCCGTTGCGGCTCCCGCCGCTGCCGGCCGCCCCACGCTCGCCGAGGAGATGTGATGCTCTTCCCGTTCCTCCGGCAGCATGTCCGACGTCGGCCGCGTATCAGTCATAGCGCACTCGTGGATCGAGCACGCCGTAGAGGATGTCTGCGATGAGGTTGAAGATGATGATCATCGTCGCCGTGATCATGAGCCACGCCATGACCGGGTACGGGTCCGCGGTGCCGAGGGCGTTGATGAAGTAGAGACCCATGCCGTCGAGCGAGAACACCGTCTCGGTGACGACAGCGCCGCCGATCAGGGCTCCGAAGTTGAGCGCGATGACCGTGACGAACGGAACGAGCGCATTGCGGAATGCGTGCCCCATCGTCACCTTGCGCTCGCGCAGGCCCTTGGCTCTCGCCGTGCGCACGTAGTCGGCGTTCACGACCTCGAGCATCGAGGCGCGCATGAAGCGCGAGTACTGCGCGATGCTCGCCACCATCAGCACCATGACCGGCAGCGCGAGGTGCCACGCGCGGTCGACGACGAAGCTGACGCCGCCACCGGGGTCGACCGAGTTGAGGTTGGCTATGGGAAAGATCTTATGGCCCGTCCACCCCTGGACATTCACCACCAGCACCTGCAGCATCAGCGCGAGCCAGAACAGCGGCATCGCTAAGCCGAGGAAGCTGAACGTCGTCGCCGTGTAGTCGAAGAACGAGTACTGACGTAAGGCGGAAAGTACCCCGATGCCGATGGCGATGAGGATCGCGATCAGCTCGGCGGCGATCACGAGCTGGAGCGTGTTCTTCATCACGCGCCAGAGGTCGGGCAGGATGGGCTTGTTCGTCAGGAGCGTGTCGCCGAAGCCGTTCGTGACAGCGTCCCTCGCCCAGTAGCCGTAGCGCACGAAGACGGAGTCGTTGAGGTGCTTCTCCTCCGCGATCCGGTCGAGGCCCTCCTGGTCGATGTTCGGCGTGATGCGGAGCGGGCCGAGCGGGTCACCGGCGCCCTTGGCGACGAACGTGAAGACGAGGAAGCTCGCCGCTATCAGCACGAGGACGCTGTAGAGGAGCCGGCGGATGATGTAGGTGAGCATCTAGCTGGAGATTCTGACCGATTCGTTCACTTTCTGGAGGAAGCCCCACTCCCGCCGGAGCGGGAGTGGGGCTTCGTCTCCGTACCTATCTACCTCCTGGGAGGCTGGCTTACGCCGCCCAGTTTGCGACGTTCCAAGGGCTGCCTTCCGTGGTCGGGTTGACCACCGGGCCCTTGACCGTGTTCGCGCGGATGACGTAGATCGGCCGTGCGAACAGCGGGATGGACGGAATGTCCTTGACCATGTACTTCAACTCGGACGAGTTGAGCATCTTTGCACGCTTTGCAGCGTCAAGCTCGACGGAGACTGCGTTCTGCACTGCCGTGAGCTTCTTGTTGCAGTAGTTCATGTAGTTCTGGTCGCCACCACAGGCGTACAGGTCCTTGATCGTGATCGGAGTCGACGGGCTGCCGACCCACGTGAACATGCCAGGTCCCAGTCGCCCGACGGAAGCGTCGTGCCGAACAGCGTGCCGGCCACCTGGAAGCGAGCGACGAGCTCGATTCCGACGCTCTTGAGCTGCCTCTGCATGATCTCGAAGGCGAGCCCGCGGAGCTGGTTGCCGGTCGTCGTGCCGAAGCGGAACGACAGCTTGCCGACGTTCGGGCAGCGAGAAGATCGACTGGTTGCTCGCGGAGGGCTTGCTCGGCCCACCGGTGCAACCCTTCTTCGTAAGCGTGTCGATGACCTTCTGCTGGTTGAACTTGTAGACAGCCCAGTTCTGCTTGTAGTTGGCTCTCGAAGGGCTTGAACATGTGGCTCTGCAGCTGCGGCAGGCCCGGAGCGATCGTCGCGTACAGGGCACCCGCGATCTGCTTGCGGTTGATGCCCGTGATGAGCGCCTGCCGGACGTACGGCTGCTTCAGAGCCGGGTGGCCCTGCGGACCGAACTGGATGTCGACGTGCTCCCAGGCGTAGCCGATCTTCTGGTCAACGACGAACTTCTTGTCCTTGAGGAAGTCGGCGATCTGGAGCTGCGGCTGCGGCTCCATGACCTGGCCCTCACCGGCCTTCAGGGCCTGGAAGCGCGCGTTCGTGTCGAGGATGTAGCGGAACACGACACGGTCGAGCTTCATCTTCGCACCCGCCGTGAAGGCGGTGTTCTTCTTCACGGAGATCTGCGTGCCCTTCTGCCAGCTGTCGAAGCGCCACGGGCCGCTCGAGACGGCGATCGAGTTCAGGAACATCTGGTTCATGTCCTGACCGGCGATGACATGGGCAGCGTACGGACCGCTGGAGAGGAGAGCCTCCCAGTCGGCGTACTGCTTCTTGAAGACGACAACGCCCTTCTTGGCGCTACCGGTGATCGACTTGACGTCCTCCCAACCCGTCCGGCTGATGACGTTGTTCTTCGGGTTGATGAAGACCTGCCACGTCGCGCGAAGGTCCTTCATGGTGACGGGCTTGCCGTCCGACCACTTCGCCTTGCTCGAGTACTCGACGGCGACGGTCAGCGGCTTCTTCTTCGTCACCTTCGGCTTCGACGCGAAGAGACGTGGCTCGAAGTCAGCCTTCTGGTTACGAATCTGGCCGCCGTACCAGATGTTGTTCAGAACCAGGGACGTGGCGTAGAGGTTGTTCCCCACCCACGGGCCCTGGAGGTTTGGCGGCTCCTGGTCGTGAATAAACACGACCGTCCCCGCGGAAGCGCGATCCGAGCTAGCCGTGGCCGTCGGGCCGATGACAAGCGTCGCAGCGATCGCCGCTGCTCCCGCGAGGAGCACGATTGAGCGCTTACGCATCTAATCTCCTCCATCCGAGTTTTTACTTCTTCTCACACATGACCGGAGCTAGCGATACGCGCGCGGCGGCAGCGGCCAGGCAGCCGTTCCCGGCCGAGACGTTCCGTCGACACCAATCGCCTTCTCCGTTGGTCAAGTGCAGGATCGTAGGCTATGACGTACCCCGCACAATCTGGTTAGTAACTCTTATCGCTCATTAGGGAGATCGTGATGACGCTCTTTCCACGCAAGGGTCAGCAGCACCGGCCGGCGGCCGACATCGGCGCCGCCGAGGACGCGAATCGGCTTGCCGATGCGGCTCCGGGCGCGGTCGATGCGGCCGCGGAGTCCGAGTGGTACCACGAGCACGGAAACGAGGCCGACCGAGCCGCGTACACGCTCTGCCTGCTGCGGCGCGCGCGGGCCGGTCAGCTCCAGAGCCCGGTCGCCGGAGACGAGGCGGTGCGCGCCGCCCTCGCCCAGGCAGACCCGGCGGCCGTCATCTGGATCGCGAGTCGTGCCATCTCGTACATGGACGAGATGGGCTTCCCGGACACGGTCGAGCCCTGGCTCGAGAGCTAGCGCTCGCGCTTCCAGAGCAGGAGCAGCAGCGGAACGAACGCAGCGGCGAGCAGGTACGGCGCGAGCGCGAGCCGCGTCTTGCGCACACCCTCCGTCACGGTCGGGCCGCTCTTGAGCGCAGAGCGGACCCGGCTCGCAACGGCGTCGAGCTCGCCTTCGCCGAACACGGCCGCCCCCGTTGCCTTCCCCAGCGCGTCGAGGTCCGCTCGTGCTCCCGGGTTCGGCCGGTACTGCGGCTCGGGTAGCCCGCGGTTGAAGACGCGCTCGTCCCGCCCCCAGAACTGGACGAAGACGACGCTTACCCCGGGCGGCTGTTTGAAGAAGCGCGCCAGCCGGTCCGCGTTGACCGCCTGGCTCTCGCCGTCCGTGAGCACCACGACCGCCCGTCGCTGCGCCTGCGGAGAGAAGAAGCGCTGCGACGCGACGGCGGTGAGCGAGTCGAAGTTCGTGGCCGTCGTGATGAAGCTCGACCGCGGCGGCGGTCGCTCGATGTCGACGGCGAGGTCGACGGTCGCCCGATAGGCGTCCGCATCGGGGCTGGCGAAGAGATGCGGCAGGACGCGGTCGGTCATCGACGCAACGCCGACCGGGATCTCGGGCAAGGCGCCGCGCAGCTCGATGGCCGCGTCCTTCGCGCGCTGCAAGCGGGTCGCGCCGTCGAGGCCTGAGCGAGCCAGCATGGACCGGGAGATGTCGAGCACGACGTACGCCTCGGCGTTCGTCCGTACGTCGAGCGCCGTCTCCTGCTCCGCCACCGGCTGGGCGGCAGCGACGCCGAACAGCGCTGCCACGATCGCCGCGGCCACTGTGGGCGCAACGAGCCTCCGGCGGGACAGGCGCGGAACGGCGAGCCCCGCGCGCAGGCGATCGCCTCGCCTGGCGACGAGCACGAGCACGACGAGCGGCACGACCACGCCCAGCGCGACGAGCGCTCCCCGCGGCGACAGGAAGATGAGGTCGAACCCGAGCACTAGGAGGGCTTGGTGGAACGGTGCTCGTCGCAGGGGCGCGCTGGGCGTCGTCCTGCAAGGACGCAGGGAGCCCGCGTACTGAATGAAGTACGTGGGCGACGGAGGACGCCGCAGGACGGCGATCCAGCGCGTTCCGGCGGCACAGTCACTGTTTCGCCAAGTCCTCCTTAGTACCCGGAGCCTGGGTCCCCGGCGCCTGCGCCCTTTGCGCCCGAGCCGCCGGGCGAGGGATTCGGTCCACCGCCCGCCTCGGTCGGCTGGAGCGCGCGACCCCGCTGGAGCGCGAGCTCGAGGTTCGCCTTTGCCTCGCGGTTGTCCGGGTCGAGCTCGATCGCGGTCTGGAAGGCGGCAACCGCGTCCGCGATGAACGCCGCCTGGTCGCGTGCCTCGCTCAGAGAGCTGGCAAAGCCGATCACGCCGACGAGGTTCGTGGCGCGGGACCTGCGGACACGGTCGCCGTCCTCGCCGGCCACCTGCTGCAGCCGGGCGCGCGCCTCGCCGCGCCTCAACGCGAGCTCGGGATCGGACGTGATGCCGAGGTCGAGCCGCCCGAGACGGAGCGCCCTCACTGCCTCGCGAAAGGCGACGTCGTCGCCGGTGCCCAGCGCGCGCTTCGCGACGCCGAACGGCAGCACCGTGTCAGGCCTCCACAGTCCTTCTCGCTCGGGCTCCGCCCGGTAGCGGACGTCGTCAGCGGCCATCGCGTCGCTCCAGCGGCCGATGTCGATGGCGAGCAGCACGAAGAGCACCGCGAGCGCGAGGCAGAGGACGGCGCCGGTGCCCATGGCGATCCGCTTCACATTCATGTTGAGAGTCACGCCGCCTCCCCCCGTTCGCGCGGCAGGGCCAGCCGTCCTGAGAAGCGCTCGTGCAATGCGAGCAGGGCGAACAGCAGCGCGCCGAGGACGAGCAACCCGGTCGGAAGCCCGGAGCCGACGGCATTCTCGAACCGCCGCTCCTCGCCGCCGCCTCCCGGCAGCGACGCGAACGCCCTCGGCCCGAGCAGCCCCTGGTAGAGCCGCAGCCCGTCACTCGAAGCGGAGATCGGCACGACGCGCAGGTCGACCGACTCGCGCTGGAGGTCCTGCACAGTCCGGGACATGGCCTGGACGTCCTCGGGAGCCGTCTCGAGGTCCGAGACGAGCACGACGAACCCGTTGTCGACCTTGTCTCGCTCGAGCATGTCGCCCGCGAGCTCGAGCGCGGTCGAGATGCGCGTTCCCGCTCTGAACGTGTTCCACCACGGGTTGATAGGCGGAGCGGCCGCGGACTTGGCAGGCTGGAGCACTCGCAGCAGGGGCTCGAGCTCCGGACGCAGGCGTCCCCGGCGGCAGCAGCTCATACGAGACGTCCGAGAAGATGACGAGCCCGACCGGGGCGTCAGTCTTCACGAGCTCGCGCACTGCCCGGCGCACGTCGATGTAGTTCGTCTCGGCGATGCTCAGGGAGAGATCGAGCACGACCACGCCCGTCGATCCGGGCGGCAGGAAGCTGCGCTCGCGCACGTCGAGCCCGCGCGCAGAAGCCGCCGCTGCGGCAAGCAGCGCGACGGCTCCGCCGGCGAGCACGAGCCGGAGCACGCCCGCACGCAGTCTCGCCCGCCGGAGGCCCCGCAGGTCGTAGGCCGTGACGGCTTGCCGGCGGCTACGGCGCGGGAACAGGCGCATCGGCCTCCTCCTCTTCCTCTGCCTCTTCGGGCTCGAGCAGCGCAAGGTATTCCCGCACGCTCTCCGCCAGACCGCTCGTCTGCGCCAGCGTCGGCGTCACCTCCGACCAGGCCATCGCCCGTGCCCGGCGGGCGAGCGACAGCTCGTCGCGCGCTTCCATCTCCTCCGCCACGAGCTCGAGAGCCCGCCTGCGGTCGGCTTCGCCGTTTTCCTGGACTTCCTCGGTGAGGAGGATCAGTGCGAGCTCGAGCGGCGGCAGCACGGGCAGCGGCTCCGGCTCCGGTTCCGGCTCGGGCTCAGGCTCCCGGTGCGGCATCGCCCGCAGCGCAAGCGCCACGCCGGCAAGCCCGAGCAGCAGCGCGCCCGCGAAGAGCAGTCCGCGGGCGAGACCGGGCGAGATGGCAAACGACGCCTCGGGCATCGAGACGAGATCCGCCTTCCATGGTGTCGACGCCGACTCGCGCCGCTCGAGGTCGCCCGACACGAGCTGTGAGTGGACCAAGAGGACCGGCCAGCGCACGCTGAATGTCTCGCGGCCAGCCTGCTCGTCGGTGCTGCGGTACGACACGGCGGCGGGATCGAACTCGAGCTGTGACGTCTCCCGCGGCGGCACGCACGGGCTGATAACGCAGCGCAGGACGTACGTCGTGCGGATGAGGCTCGTCGTCTCGGAGTCCTCGCGGGTCTGCCGCGGAGGCACGATCGACTCCCACGGCGAGAACGCCTGCCGCACGCGCACGGAGTCGGGGTCGGCCCGTCGGCGATCGACGGTCACCGCCACCGTCGCGGTGAGCGTGTCGCCGAACCCGGGGATGCGCGGCGAAAGCGTGAGGTCGACGTTTACCGGCGGCGAGTCCTCGGCCGGCTGCGATTGTTCCTCGCCCCCTCCGCGCAGAACGAGGACGAGGACGACCGCAACGGCCGCCACAACGAGCAGCGCGGCCGGCAAGACGCGACGCAGCGTCATGCCACTCGCCTGAGGTTGCGCATGTCGGCCCAGTCGAGGAACGCCGCGAGGATCTCGACGGGATCGCTCGAGGAGACGTGCACCGGGTCGAGGCCGAGCGCCTCGAGCTCGTCGACGAGCGACGCCAGCCGCTCCTCGTTCGCCGCCCTTCGTCTCGCGACCTCGCGCTTCGTCATCCGGACGTCCACCTTGCGACCGGACCTCGGGTCGCGCATGGGCACGACCATCCCGTTCACATCGGGGAAGCTCTGCTCCCACGTCGGGTCCTGGATGATCACCGGCACGACGTCGAGACGGCGCTCGAGGGCCGTCAGCCAGACGTCGGCAGCCGGCCGCTCGATGAAGTCCGAGAGGCAGAACACGAAGCTTCCCGGCGTCACCGCCTTCGCGTGCTCAGTGAGGTAGAGGATGCCGTCGCCGACGCTGCCCCTCGGCGCGTCGAACCCCATCGACGGCAGGCGCTCCTCGCGCAGCTCCCAGAGGCGGCGGCCCCCCTGCGGCGGTAGCCAGTACGGCTCGCCTTCGGCGAGGTCGACGTAGCCGATGAACCCGCCGACGAGCGCCGCGCTCTGGATGATGAGCTCGATCGTCTCCCGCATCGCCTCTGCCTTGTCGAGCCACGGGAGCGGCGGGCGGAAGAACGCCATCTCGGGCCTGCGGTCGGCCACGACGACGACACGCGGCGCCTCCTCGGCGAACCGCTCACGGACGATGAACTCGTCGCGCTGACGGGCCGACGAGAGGCGCGCGGAGGCAGCCCAGTCGATGGTGTGGATGTTGTCTCCCTCCTGGTACGGGCGTGAGCCGGCCACGTCGGTGCCGGCTCCGCGCCGGTAGCTCCGCATCGTCCCGAACGACAGCCCCACGAGGCGGCCCCGCGGCACGAGCGTGAAGGTCACGGGGTGTCAGTCCCGGCTGCCGGTGCGGGACCCTCGAACAACGGGTCTTCCTCGGAGCCGGGGACGGGCGCGAGCTCGAGACACTGCCGCCGGAAGTCTTCGATCGCCGCTGCCCAGCCGCTCGCGCGGGCCCGCGCGAGGAAGGCGGAGCGGAACACGAGGCGGTGCGAGATCACGGGCACGAACAGCTGCTCGACGTCGAGCGGCACGACGTATTCGCGGCCGTGGAGCAACGCCCACGCCCGCGCTGCGCGCTCGAGGGCGAGGCTCCCTCGCACCGAGGCTCCCATCGCCACGTCGTCGAGCACTCTCGTCGCGCGCACGAGCTCGACGAGCCAGCGCTTGATGACGTCGTCGACGTAGACGTCCTGGACGGCGGCGCGGAGCACGGCGATGTCCGCGAGGCTCACGGCCGGCTCGAGGCTCTCGAGCGGATGGACGATGCGCTGGTCGTCGAGGATCGTCAGCTCGTCCTCGACCTCGGGATAGCCGAGCGCGGTCTTGAGGAAGAAGCGGTCGAGCTGGGCCTCGGGCAGCGGGAAGGTGCCTTCGTACTCGATCGGGTTCTCGGTCGCGAGCAGCAGGAACGGATCCGGCAGCTCGCGCGTCACACCGTCGACCGTCACCTGGCGCTCGGCCATCGCCTCGAGCAGCGCCGACTGCGTCTTCGGGGTGGCTCGGTTGACCTCGTCGACGAGCACGACGTTCGCGAAGATCGGCCCGGCACGGAACTCGAAGTCCCGCGTGCGCTGGTCGAAGACCGACAGGCCGGTGACGTCCGTCGGCTGAAGATCCGGCGTGCACTGGATGCGAGCCGTCGTCGCACCTTCGATCGAGCGGGCGATCGACCGGGCCAGCACCGTCTTCGCGGTCCCGGGAACGTCCTCGAGCAGCACGTGGCCCCCACACGTCATCGCCGAGAGCACGAGCTTGATCTCCTCGCGCTTTCCGAGCACGACCGTCTCGACGTTGGCGAGAAAGCGCTCGGACACCTCGACCGCGCGGTCGAACATCGTCCGCTCTTCGAGCGGCGCTACCTTCGATTCCATCCGTCGTCAGTCATAGGGACAAGTGCGCCGGCGTAGCTGGTACGACTCCGCGCGTCGCCGAATAGTTTGCATGCGACCCACTACTTGCGACGGGCCTTGGCGAACGCGGCCTTGGCCGCGGCGAGCACAGCCTCCGGGCTCGGAGGCGTCACGTCGCCGTACATCGAGACGGTGTGCACGGTGTTGCCGTACCGGAACGCGTACGTGATCGCCTGGCCGCCGCCCACCTGGATGAGGCCGCTCGCGACCCACGACTCGTCGCCGAGCTGCGGCCCCTCGAGGTCGGTGAACTGCAGCGACCGCGCGTCGTCATGTGTCTTCTGCAGCCACTGGGTCGCTCCGCCGCGGTTGCGGAACAACCAGATCCGCTGGGTCACACGGTGGTCGGTCCGCGGTTGCTTCGCGATGAAGATGCTGTCGTGCAGCGCCTCGAAGCCGATGGCCCGCAGCGGACGGGTCTGGCTCGGAAGCACGAGGCCCACGTCTTCGAGGCTCATCACGCCCGACTCGCCCTTGACGTACGCGAGACCGGGGGGAGCGTTCCTCGGGCCGAGCGCGATGCGATCGAGGTCGGCCTTGTTGAAGGTCGGCGACCGCTTCGCAGGAGGAGGCGGCGGAGCCGGCGGTGCCGGCGGCTGCGGCGCCGTCGTCGGCGGAGGCGGAGGCTCGGGTTCGGCCGCGGTCGAGTCGCCGCCGCAGCCGGCGAGCAGCAGCGCCGACGCGAGCGCGGGCAGGACGAGGATTGCTGGGCGACGCATCGGCGAAATGTAGCGATGCAAGCGCGGGGGCCATGGTTCCCCCGCGGCTACTGCGTTAAGCGCGTCGGCCCCTGCGACGACCTCCAGGATCTCTTGAGTAATCTCCGCCTGCCGGGCTCGGTTCATCTGCAGCGTGAGCGAGTCGATCAGCTCGCCGGCGTTCTTCGACGCGTTGCGCATCGCCGTCATGCGGGCTCCCTGCTCGGAGGCCGCGGACTCGAGCAGCGCGCGGTAGAGCTCCGTCTCGAGGTAGAACGGCAAGAGCCTGGCGAGGATCTCCTCGGGCTCGGGCTCGTAGATCACGTCACCGAGCAGCGCGGCCTGCGCCGCCTCGTCCTCACGCTCGAGCAGTTCCTCGGGGATCGGCAGCACGTCCTGCTCGGCGACTGTCTGGACGAGCGGCGAGACGTAGTGGTTGTAGATGATCACGGCGCGGTCGATCTCCTCGGCGACGTACAGCTCCGCCAGGCGGTTGGCAAGCGCCTGCGCATCGGCGTACGCCGGCCGGTCGGAGAAGCCCGTCCACGCCTGCTCGATCGGATAATGGCGGAAGCGAAGGGTCGAGGCGCCCTTCCGGCCCGCCACGAGCCACCGAACATCGACGCCTTCCCGGGTAAGGCTCCGGTCGAGCGCGAACGCACGACGGAGCACCTGCGCGTTGAAGGAGCCGGCGAGGCCGCGGTCCCCTGTCAGGGGCAGGATGGCCACGGTCTTCATGTCACGCCGCTGGAGCAACGGGAGGCCGTGGACCGAGGCGGCCGCGCGGGCTGTCCCGATCATGAGCTCGAGCATGCGGTCGGCGAACGGTCGCATCGCCTCGATGCGTGCCTGCGCGCGGCGGAGACGTGCGCTCGCGACCAGCTCCATCGCCTTCGTGATCTTGCGCGTGTTCGTGACGGATTTGATCCGCCGCCGGAGATCCTGGACGGTGGCCACGCTGCGCTACGCCTCGGCCGTCACCGACGGAGCGAAGCGGTCCGACAGCTTCTTCAGCTCCGCGCGGAGCTTCTCCTGAAGCTCGTCGGACAGCTCCTTCTTGTCACGGATCTCCGCGTAGATCGAGCCCTCCGACCGCAGGTGCTCGCGCAGCTCGTCCTGGAAGCGCGCGACGTCCTCAACCGGGATCGGGTCGAGAAAGCCCTCGCCGCCCACGAAGATCGCCGCCACCTGCTCCTCGAGAGCCCACGGCGAGTACTGCGGCTGGTTCAGGGTGGCGACCATGCGCTCACCGCGGCCGAGCGCGTCGCGCGTCGCCTGGTCGAGCTCGGAGCCGAATTGCGCGAAAGCCTCGAGCTCGCGGTACTGCGAGAGGTCGAGCTTCAGCCGGCCGGCCACCTGGCGCATCGCCTTCACCTGGGCGTTGCCACCCACACGCGACACCGAGACGCCGACATTGATCGCCGGGCGGACACCCGAGAAGAAGAGATCCGACTCGAGGTAGATCTGGCCGTCCGTGATGGAGATGACGTTCGTCGGGATGTAGGCGGCGACGTCGCCGGCCTGCGTCTCGATCACCGGCAACGCGGTCAGCGATCCTGCGCCCAGGTCGTCGGAGAGCTTGCACGCGCGCTCGAGCAGCCGTGAGTGCAAGTAGAAGACGTCGCCGGGGAACGCCTCGCGTCCGGGCGGGCGGCGGAGCAGCAACGACATCTGCCGGTAGGCGTCGGCGTGCTTCGAGAGGTCGTCGTACATGCACAGCGCGTGCTTGCCCTGGAACATGAAGTACTCGCCCATGGCGGCGCCGGCATACGGAGCCATCCACTTCATCGGCGCCGCCTCGTTGGCGGGCGCGTTGATGATGATCGTGTAGTCCATCGCGCCCGCGTCCTTCAACCGTTCGTAGACCTGCTTCACGGTCGACGACTTCTGGCCGATGGCGACGTAGATGCAGATGAGGTCCTGGCCGCGCTGGTTGAGCATCGTGTCGACGAGGAGCGCCGTCTTGCCGATCGAGCGGTCGCCGATGATCAGCTCGCGCTGGCCGCGGCCGATCGGGATCATCGAGTCGATCGCCTTGATGCCGGTCTGCACCGGCTCCTTCACCGGCTGGCGGTCGACGACGCCGGGCGCCTTGAACTCGAGCGGGCGCGTCTCCGCGGCCGTGATCGGCGGGCCGCCGTCCACCGGCTGGCCGAGCGGGTTGACGATGCGGCCGATGAGCTCCTCGCCGACGGGCACGCTCGCGATCCGCCCGGTGCGCCGCACGGACTGGCCTTCCTTCACGCGCTCCCACTCGCCGAAGAGCGCCGAGCCGACGTTGTCCTCCTCGAGGTTGAACGCGATGCCGGTGACGCCGTGGTCGAACTCGAGCATCTCCATCGCGACGGCGCTCTCGAGGCCGTAGACGCGGCCGATGCCGTCTCCGACCTGCAGCACGGTTCCGACCTCGGCGAGGTCGGTCTCGACGGCGAAGTCCTCGATGCGCTGCTTGAGGATGGTGGTGATCTCTTCAGGACGAAGCTTCATGGTGACTCCTTCATCTCTGAAGGCAGGGACGGAAGAGGCAGTCGCGGGCGGAGCCGGGCTTCGCCCGAGCGCAGCCCAAGCTGTGCCGGGAGGGCCGAAGCGTGAAGGAGGGGGCTCGTGGGGGAACCATGGGTTCCCCCACCCTGGCTTGAGGATGGTCGTGATCTCTTCGGGGCGTAGCTTCACTGAGAGCTCCTTCGGGTCGTGGTCAGCTGGGATGAGAGAGGCAGATCTGGGCGGAGCCGGGCTTCGCCCGAGCGCAGCCCAAGCTGCGCCGGAAGGGTCGTGGTGTGAAGGAGGGGGCTCGTGGGGGAACCATGACTTTGACATGGGGGAACCCCTGGTTCCCCCATGTACCCCCTCCTCAAGAAGGGGGTCCGCGGGGGAAACATGGTTTCCCCCGCGTTCCAACCATGGGTTCCCCCACGTTCGGTTCCCCCACCTTGGGAGCCGGTTAGTTGCGCTTCGGCAACACCAGCGTGAACGTCTTCACGACGCCGGGCGCGCCGCGGCAGCCGGCGCGCAGCTTCAGCGTCTTCTTCAACGGCCGTCCCGCTGCATGCTGCTGGAGAATCTCCGCCCGCGGGACCCTGACTCTCACTTTCAGCGTGTGCGTGCTCGTTGCGCCGCATTTCGTGCCACGGCACGTGAAGACCTTCGGCTTCTGGGTTGTGAAGCGGGTCGACGCGGTTCTTACGAAGCCCGCGCAGGCGACGACGTCGCCCTGCCTGCACGTCAGGTCCGCTTTGAAGACGACGTCCCAGAACTCCGCGGCCCCCTGCTGGAGCCTCGTGCTTCCGTGTGCGGCGAAGCCGGCGACCCGCACCTTCACGCTCCGGCACTTGCAGGCCTGAGGCAGCACGTTCCGGTCGTCGTTCTGAATCGTCCCCGTGCCCGTGCCCCCCGGCTGCGCGATCGTCGCGCCGATCGGGTCGAAGAGGACGACGGAGAAGAACTCGTCCGGCTCCACCGCTCGGTCCCCGTTCACCTGGACTTCGATGGTCTTCGTCGTCTCGCCACGCGCGAACTCGAGCTCGCCCTGAGCGCTCACGTAGTCCTCGGCCGCTCGGGCGGTCTCGTTCTGCGTGCGGTAGCTGACGCTGACGGCTGTGTCGCTCTGGTTCGCCCGGGAGAGCGTCACCCTGAAGGACAGGGGTCGCGTACCGGAGTTCCCCTCCGGGCCGGACGCATCCGCGATCGACAGCGTCCCTCCCTGCGTCGGCCTCGCTACAGCCGAGCCGGCGATCGTCACCGTGCCCGCGAGCACCGCCAGGATGATGGCCAGTGCTTTCATCGACCCTCGAACCAGATTGACACAGACGTCTCAAGCCGTCAACCTCGCGAGCCGAGCTCCAGCGCGAGCCGGTGGAGCCGACCGCGCACGCTCGCGTCTGCGCGCAGCGAGCCGGCCTGGAGCACGATGCCGCCGATCAGGTCGGGGTCGACCTTCTGCACGGCGTCGACCTTGCGGCCGGAGGCCTGCTCGATCGCGCCCCACGATGTCCTTCGCCTCCTGCTCGGTCAACTCGTACGCCGTCGTCAAGCGTGACCGTGAGCTGCCCTTCGGCTCGCGCGACGATCTCGTCGAACGCGGCACGGATGCCCTCGATCGAGCCCGCACGTCCCTTCTCGGCCACGAGCCGGAGAAAGTTCGAGACGAGCTCGTCCGGGTTCTCGACCGCCGCCTCGAGCACCGCCGCCTTGGAGCCCGGGTCGACCTGCGGGTTCCCGATGACGGAGCGGAGCTGTGGCAGCTCGGCCATCGTCTCGGCGACCGCGGCGAGCTGTGCCTGGACGTCCTTGACGTTGCCACGCTCGAGCGCGGCGTCGTAGAGCGCGCGGGCGTAGACGCGGTCGGCGACCGACACTCAGACCGTCTCTTTCTCCAGCGCCGAGAAATCGAGCTCGTCGATCGCCTGATCGATGAGCCGGCGCTGGTCGTCGTCCGTCAGCACCTTGCCGGCGACCTTCTCGGTCGCCTCGAGCGCGAGGCTTGCCACCTCGGAGCGGATCTGGCCGATCGCGCGCGCGGTCTCGGCCTCGACGTCCTTGCGCGTCTCCTCGATGCGCCGCTGCCGCTCGGCGTCGAGCTCCTCGCGCAGGCGCCGCTGCTGGTCTTCCGCCACGCGGCGTGCCTCCGAGAGCATCTCTTCCGCCTGGACGCGGGAGGCGGCCAGCGCCTCCCGCTGCTGCGCGACGAGCTGCTCCGACTCCGTCCGCGCCCTGTCGGCCGCGTCGAGCGCCTCCCGGATGCGGTCACGTCGCTTGTCGATGGCCGTCTGGATGGGGCCGAACGCGTAGCGGCGGAGCACGAAGAACGTGATCGCGAAGACGATCAGCGTCCAGATCATGAGGCCCGGGACGACCTCGATCAGCCCCGAGTCGGCGAGCAGTGGCACGTTCGGCATCAGACGAGCACGTAGGCGAGCAGTCCGCCGATGAGGCCGTAGAACACGCAGGCCTCGGTGAGGGCGAACCCGATCCACTGGATGCCCTGGAGCTCGCCGCGGAGCTCCGGCTGGCGGGCGACCGCCTGGATCATCGAGCCGAAGATGTTTCCGATGCCGATCCCGGCTCCCAGCGAGCCGAGGCCGATGCCGAGCGCGAGCGCGATCGCCTTGCCGGCGTCGACCGCGGTGTCGGCTTGCGCGAGCAGAGTGAACATGAAGCGCTCCTCCTAGTGTTCGGGCTCGATGGCCGAGCCGATGTAGATGGCGGACAGGGCGGCGAAGATGTACGCCTGGATCGTGACGACGATCCCGACCTCGAAGAGGTAGAAGGCCGTACCCGCTACCACGGAGAGCGGGAACACGAGCCAGTTCGTGAGAAAGATCAGGCCGATGAACGTGAGGATCAGCATGTGGCCCGCGAGCATGTTCGCGTAGAGCCGGACGGAAAGCGAGATCAGCCGCATGAACTGGCTGAGGATCTCGAGCGGGATCATCATCGGCAGCAGCGCCTTCGGCACGTCGGGGATCCAGCTCTGGAGGTAGCGCATCACGCCGTTCTCGCGGATGCCCTCGATGTGCGTGAACATCCACGTCATCAGGGCGAGCGCCAGCGTCACCGACAGCGTCGACGTCGCCGCGAAGATCGCGAGCGTGGGTAGCTCGAGCCCGGCGATCTCCACCTTCTCGTCCGACAGCGGCAACGGGATGAAGCCGATCATGTTCACGACCCAGATGAAGATGAGCAGCGAGGCGACATACGGGAACCAGCGACGGATCGCTCTGGTCGGCAGCCCCTGCTCGGCCACTTGCACCTGCGCCATCTCGTAGACGATCTCGCCGACCGTCTGGCGGCGCCCCGGGCGCTCCTTGAGGCCGACGCGCATGAGGACGATCCCCAGCACGATCGACACGACGCCGCCGAGAATGAGGTACGCGACCGCTTTGTTGATCGACATGTCGAGCGGGCCGATGTGGATCGGAATCCACTCGTTCATCTCCCACTCGTGGGACGGATCGAACTCCTCCTCCTCGACCTGTGCCGCCGCGAACGCGGGGAGCACGAGCGCCAACGTCGTCACGAACGCGAGGGCGCGCTTCACTTCGAGCCTCCGAAGTACGAGGCGAGCGACAGGCCCAGCTCGGCGCTGTAGGCGAGGGCGAAGACGAGGATGGCGGGGAGGGCGAGATCCTCGTTGGTGGTTGCGACGGCGAGCAATACGACGAGCACCGCGAGGCCCTTGAAGACGAGCTCGAAGGCGTGCAGCCCGCCGCCGGCCGCCGGGCTCGCGTCCTTGCGGACGTGGTCGACGAGCAAGGAGATCGCGCGCATCCCTGCCCATAGCACGGCGCCCAGCGCCCAGCCGCGGACGTCCCAGCCGGCTACCAGGAAGACGACGAGGGCCACGCCGAGCACGAGCAGCGCCGCGAGCGCCGGCGCGAGCTTCCGCGGCACCGGCCTCGGCGTCATCAGCGTGCTCGAGGGCACTACATCGAGTCCTTGTAGCGGAGATAGACGGCGCCAACCCCCGCGGGCACGCCGATCATCGCCCCGGCGAGGATGCCGTAGCCGACGGAGCCCGCCGCCCAACCCACGAGCGCTCCCCCACCGATGCAGGCGACCGTCGTGCCGGCGAGCAGGGTTCCAGCCCCGGCTGGGTGAAACGCGGGGCGCGAGGGCTCCATCGGCGCGAGCATACCAGCCCTGAGGGCCTAGCTTGTAACACCCGATCGCCTGCTATCGAGCGATAAAGGCCGGTGTTTGTGCCAGGAGGGCTTGGCGGGACGTCGCTCGTCGTCGGGACGCGATGGTCGTTCCGAGGCAAGGACGCTAAGGAGCCCGCGCACTCGCAGCGGGCGAAGCGTACGTGGGCGACTGAGGACGCCGCCTCGGGGCGATCCAGCGCGTCATGGACGGCACAGACGATGTTTCGCCGAGTCCTCCTACTACGCCGACTTGCGCTGTTCGGCCACCTCGCGCTCCTGCGCCACGCGGCGGCGAATACGCGGGTTCGCGAGCTTCACGATCTCGAGCGCGTAGACGATCACGGCCGAGAACACGACGGCAGCGAGGCCGATCGCGGCCACCGCGACCGTCGGCCACAGGTGCCACTCGCCACCGTCGCGAAAGTCGATGAACCGCGTGGCGAGCGCGGCGCCGGCGAGCGTCGCGCACCAGAGCCAGATGACAACCGTGGTCCGGCGCTGTGAGAGGCCGATGCGCAGGAAGCGGTGGTGGAGGTGCTCCTGGTCGGGCGCCGTGATCGGCTGCCGGTATTTCAGCCGCCGGGCGACGACGAAGCCGGTGTCCATGATCGGCACGGCCAGGACGAGCAGCGGGAAGAACAGGGCGACGGTGGCCGCCGTCTTCAACAGGCCTTCCACTGCCACCGTTGCGAGCACGAAGCCGAGGAGCATGGCCCCCGAGTCGCCCATGAAGATCCGCGCCGGATAGAAGTTGTGTCGCAGGAAGCCGAGACAGGCGCCGAAGACGATCGCGGAGACGATGGCCGCGTCCGGCTTGCCAAGCGACAGGGCGATCACGGCGAACGTGCCACCGGCGATCGAGCACACACCTGCGGCGAGACCGTCCAGCCCGTCGAGGAAGTTCACCATGTTCATGACGGCCACGATCCAGAGCACGGTCAGCGGCTTGCCGACCCACGGAGAGAGCTCGTGCACGCCGACGAACGGGAACGTGAAACGGTCGATCCAGATGCCGGACGCGACGGGGATCGCGGCCGCGCCGATCTGGCCGGCGAGCTTCACCCACCACGCGAGGCCGCGGAAGTCGTCGACCGCGCCAACGGCCGTGGCAACGGTCGCGCCGAGCAGAAGCCCGCGCATCTCGTCCGAGAAGTCCACGAACGCGAGCGCCGGAATGATGATCCCGAAGAAGAGCGCGAGGCCGCCGAGCTTCGGAACGATTCGCTCGTGCACCCGCCGCTCCCCCGGCCGGTCGACGATGCCGAGGAAGCGTGCGACGTTGCCGACGACCGGCGTCAGCAGCAGGACGATGACCAGCGCGAGGGCGGCTCCGAAGAGGACCTCGGGGTCGTCGCGCAGCTCGTCGAGCATCCGTTGTTACTTCGTCCCGTAGAGGCGGTCTCCGGCGTCGCCGAGGCCGGGGACGATGAAGCCGCGCTCGTTCAGTCCGCGGTCGATGGCGGCGACGACGATGTGGACGTCCGGGTGGGCAACCTGCACGCGCTCGATCCCTTCCGGCGCGGCGATGATCGCGATCAGCCGGACCGACATCGCACCCGCCTGCTTCACGACGTCGATGGCGGCCGTGGTCGAGTTGCCGGTGGCGAGCATCGGGTCGAGGACGATCACGTCGCGCTGGGCGACGTCCGTCGGCAGCTTGACGTAGTACTCGTGCGGCTGGAGCGTCTCCTCGTCCCGGTACATGCCGATGAAGCCGACGCGGGCACCGGAGACGAGCGAGAGCACGCCGTCGAGCATTCCCACACCGGCACGCAGGATCGGGCAGACGGCGACCTTCTTGCCGGAGATGCGCGGCACGGACGTGCTCTCGAGCGGCGTCGAGATCTCCACCTGCTCGGTGGCGAGACTCTTCGTTGCCTCGTACGTCAGGAGCAGGGTGAGCTCGTTGACGATGCGGCGGAAGTCGGCGGTCGACGTGCTTTCGTCGCGCAGCAAGCCGAGCTTGTGCTGCGCCAGCGGATGGCGGACTTCTGTGACGGTCATGCGGCGAAGTGCGCGTAGCCGCGAAAGCCGGGATAGAGAGGCCTCGCGTCACACAGGGCGAGGCTGCGGTCACGGAGCGCAGCGAGGTCGGCGTCGGCCGCGAGTGCCGCGCAGACGATCTCGCCCACCTCGCGGAAATCACCCTCGTCGAAGCCCCGCATCGTCGGCGCAGGCGTCCCGGCTCGCAGCCCCGAGGAAACGGTCGGCGGACGCTCGTCGAAGGGAATCGTGTTGCGGTTGACGGTGATGGCAACCTCGGCGAGTCGCTCCTCGGCGTCCTTTCCGGTCCAGTCCGTTTGCCGCAGGTCGACGAGCAGGAGGTGCGTGTCTGTGCCACCTGTCAGCACGTCGAGGCCACCGGCCTGGAGCTCGACGGCCAGCGCGTCGGCGTTCGCACGCACCTGCTGCTGGTAGGCCTTGAACCCTTCGGAGCCCGCGATCGCGAAGCATGTCGCCTTGGCAGCGATCACGTGGTTCAGCGGCCCGCCCTGCATGCCCGGAAAGACGGCCCGATCGAGCGCGTCGGCGTGCTCCTCACGGCAGAGCACGAAGCCCGACCGCGGGCCGGCGAGCGTCTTGTGTGTCGTCGACGTGACGAAGTCGCAGTGCGGCACCGGGTTGGGATGCAGCCCCGCCGCGACGAGGCCGGCGAAATGGGCCATGTCGCAGAGGAGGAAGGCACCCACCTCGTCGGCGATCTCGCGGAAGCGCTCGGCCTCGACGGCCCTCGGGTATGCGGAGCCGCCGCAGACGATGAGCTTCGGGCGGTGGGCTCGCGCCAGTTGCCGCACCTCGTCGTAGTCGACGAGGCTCGTCTCCCTGCTGACGCCGTAGTGGACGACTGTGTACAGACGGCCGGAGAAGTTCACCTTCAGGCCGTGCGTGAGGTGGCCGCCGTGCGAGAGCTCGAGCGAGAGGATCGTGTCGCCCGGGTCGAGGCACGAGAAGTACACGGCCATGTTCGTCTGCGCGCCGGCATGCGGCTGGACGTTTGCGTGCTCGGCGCCGAAGAGCTCCTTCGCGCGGTCGATGGCGAGCTGTTCGATCTCGTCGACCACCTCGCAACCCCCGTAGTAGCGGCGGCCGGGATAACCCTCGGAGTACTTGTTCGTCGGGGTCGAGCCGACGGCCTCGAGCATCGAGGGCCATGTGAAGTTCTCTGACGCGATCAGCTCGATCTCCGCCCGCTGCCGCTCGAGCTCACGGCCCAGTAGCTCCGCGATCTCGGGGTCGACCTCCGTCAGCCCGGCAGAGCGCAGCTGCTCGAGGGAGAGCGCAGCCTGGAGCATCGGGGGGATCGTACTCAGGAGGGTCCGACGGCGGCCACGCGAGCGAGAGCCTCGGCCGTGGGCACGGCACCCTCGCGAAGCACGCGCGGCTCGGCGCCGCTGAGGTCGAGGACCGTCGAAGGCGTGCCTGGGAGCGTCCCTCCGTCGACGACGGCGCCACAGGCGGCTCGGATCTCGGCCGGCACGTCGTCGAGCGTACGCGGGTCGGGGCCACGGTGAACGTTCGCGCTCGTCGCCATAACCGCACCGACGGCGCCGACGATCCCGGCGGACTCGTCGGGCAGGTCCGGCACCCTGACGCCGATCGTGCCCTCCGAGAGCCACGGGTAGCGTCCGGTGGAGTTCGAGAAGATCAGCGTGTACGGTCCAGGCAGCAGCTCACGGACGATCGCCTCTGGCAGCTCCGGCACCCGGTCGAGCAGGGCGTCGACGTCAGCACAGAGAAGCGCCGCCGGCCAGTTTCGAGGACGGCCCTTGAGCGCAAGCGTCCGGAAACAGGCGTCCTCCGATGCGGCGTCGGCGCAGAGCCCGTAGACCGTGTCGGTGGCCAGCACGACCGCTTGGCCCGCCCGGAGCGCGGCTACGGCGTCCATCGTCCCTCGACGACGCGGTCGCGGCCGGCGAGGTCGGCGGTGGCGACGACCTGCGCGTAGCCGAGCCTCTCCAGCAACGCCGTGACGTCCGGCGCAGAGCCCTCGGCCACCTCGAGCACGAGCGCCCCGCCCGGATGCAGAGCATCCTGCGCGGCTCGCGCGATCGCCTCCGTGACCCCGTGCCCCACGAGCGCCTCGTTCGGCTCCCAGTCGCGGACCTCAGGCTGGAGCGTCGTCAGCTCCTCAGGCTCCACGTACGGCGGGTTCGAAACGACGAGATCGTAGGGGCCGCCGCGGAGTCCCCCGGACACGTCGTGCTGCAAGAACCGGACACGATCTCCGAGGCCGGTGTAGACCGCGTTCTCGGACGCGAGCTCGAGCGCCTCCTCCGAGACGTCGATCGCCGTGACGTCCACGTCGGGCCGTTCGTCTGCGATGGCGAGCGCGATCGCGCCGGTGCCGGTGCCGACGTCGACGACGGACGGGCGCTCGGTTCCCTCCAGCAGCAGTAGGCATCGTTCGACGACAGTCTCGGTCTCCGGCCGAGGAATGAGCGCGCGATCGTCGACCTTCAGCGTCAGCCGGCGAAATCCCCACTCCCCGAGGATGTACGCGAGCGGCTCACGCGTGCCGCGGCGGCGGACGAGGTCACGACACGCCGCCTGCTCCTCCTCCGTCAACGCCCGGTCGTACTGAAGGTAGAGGTCGAGCCTCGTGACGCCCAACCCGTGCGCGACGAGGTGCTCCGCGTCGACCCGAGGGCTCGGCACCTCGTGGCGGGCAAGGAAGACCGTCGACGCCTTGACCGCTTCTCCGACGGTCACTCTGCTTCGAGCGCGCGGCGCCGCTCTTCGGCGGCGAGCGCGTCGGTGAAATCTCCGAGGTCGCCTTCGAGGATCGCGTCCAGCCGATGTTGTGTGAGCTTGATGCGGTGGTCGGTGAGCCGGTTCTCCGCAAAGTTGTACGTCCGGATCTTCTCGGCGCGCTCGCCGCTCCCGATCTGAGCTCGGCGCGCCGCCGACTCCTCGGCGCGTTGCCGCCTGTGCTCGTGCTCGTAAAGCCGGGCGCGGAGCACACGCATGGCCTTGTCACGGTTCTTGAGCTGCGAGCGCTCGTCCTGCATGGCCACGACGAGGCCCGAAGGTAGGTGCGTGATCCGCACGGCCGAGTCGGTCGTGTTGACGCTTTGACCTCCTGGGCCCGTGGAGCGGTACACGTCGATCTTCAGGTCCGCCGGATCGATCTCGACCTCGACCTCCTCGGCCTCCGGCATCACCGCGACCGTGGCTGTCGACGTGTGGATGCGCCCCTGCGACTCGGTCTGGGCACGCGCTGCACCCGGTGCGTGCCGGCCTCCCACTTGAAGATCGAGTATGCGCCGTCGCCCTTGACGGCGAAGACCGACTCCTTGACACCTCCGCCCTCGTTCGGGCTGGCGTAGATCGGCTCCCACTTGAAACCGCGGCGCTCGGCGTAGCGCGTGAGCATGCGCTGGACGTCGCCTGCCCACAGGGCGGCCTCGTCGCCCCCTACGCCCTGGCGGATCTCGACGATGACGTCCTTCGAGTCCGCCGGATCCGTCTCGACCAGCGCAAGCTTCAGCTCCTCTTCGAGCTCGGCGGCCCTCGTCTCCAGCTCGGGAACGAGCTCGCGAAGGTCGCCGTCGTCTCGCGCCGCCTCGAGATCGGCGTGCACCGCCCGCCACTCCTGGGCCAGCCGGAACGGCCGCTCCAGCTCCTTCAGCCGTCTGCCGACTTCCACCGCCTGCTTGCGGTCGTTGTAGACGGCAGAGTCGGACATGCGCTCCTGCATCTCGTGGTAGGAGCGCTCGAGCTCGTCGAGGAGTGCGTCGATCGCGGCCATGCCGCAAGCGTAGCCCGTCGTCCTGGACGCTAGCGCTTCACACGGTATAGTGCTGTGGCTTTAGATTGTGAAGCCTACGACGAGGGAGGTTCCCATGCCAGTGCTCGAGGACATCCGGTCGGCCAACCAGGAGTACGCCACGGACTTCGACAAGGGGCATCTGCCCATGCCGCCCGGGCGGAAGTTCGCCGTCGTCACGTGCATGGACGCGCGGCTCGACCCGGCGAAGTTTCTCGGCCTCGACGAAGGCGACGCGCACGTCATCCGCAACGCCGGTGGCCTCGTCACCGACGACGCCCTGCGCTCCCTCGTCATCTCGCACAACCTCCTCGGCACGCAAGACGTGTTCGTCATTGCCCACACCGACTGCGGGATGCTGACGTTCTCGAACGACGAGCTCCAGGAGCAACTCGGCACCGACATCGAGTTTCAGCCGTTCTCGGATCTCGACGAGAGTGTCCGGGCCAGCGTCGAGCGCGTGCGCGAGTCCTCGATCTGCAGCGACTCAGTACACGGCTTCGTCTACGAGGTCGAGACGGGCAGCCTGCGCGAAGTCGTGTAGCGCCTGAGAGCTAGTCCGCGAGTCGCGCGTCGAGCACGATCTCGACGTTGCCCTTGAGCGCCATCGAGACGGGGCAGTTCTCGGCCGCCGCCTGCGCGGCCTCCTGGAACGCTTGCTCGTCCATTCCGGGGACCTCCCCGTCACGTCGAGCTTCATCTCGGTGATGCCCGTCCCGGGGACGAACGTCGACGTCGCCTTCACGGCGAGCTTCTCGGGCGCGTTACCGGCCTGCGCGAGGCCGTGCGACAGCGCCATCGAGTAGCAGGAGGCGTGTGCCGCGGCGAGCTTCTCCTCGGGGCTCGTGCGGCCACCGTCGTCCTCCTCGGACCGCGACGCCCACGTCACCTCGAGATCGGAGATCGCACCGCTGCTCGTCGACTCGACTTTGCCAGAGCCCTCGAGCAGGCTCCCCTCCCACGTCACCTCAGCATGTCGCTTCGCTGCCATCGTCCCTCCTTTAGGCCATCACTTCGACTTTGCTCTCCGACGCCGTCACGACACCTTCGCGTTTCAGGACCTCCTGGAGCGCGCGGATGGAAACCTCGAGCTGGTCGAGGGACGGCTTGCGCGTCGTCAACCGCTGCAGCCACAGCCCCGGCGCCAGCAACGACATGACGATGCGGTTCCCCTGGTGCTTGCCCGCAAAACGGATGAGCTCGTACGCGAGCCCGGCGATCACCGGGAGCATGAGGATCCGGCTCGCGATGAGCCAGTACCACGCCGGTTGGCCGAAGAACGCGAAGACGAAGATCGCGATCACCATCACCCAGAGCAGGAACGCCGTGCCGCAGCGAGGGTGAATGAGACTGAAGCGGTCGACACGCTCGGGAGTGAGCTCCTCGCCGGCCTCGTAGGCGTTGATCGCCTTGTGCTCGGCGGCGTGGTACTGGAACAGCCGGCGGAGGTCGGGTAGCAGCGAGATGAGTACGAGGTAGAGGATGAAGATGCTGACACGGATCAAGCCCTCGATGACGACGAACGTCTGCGTCGTCTCGATGCCGAGGCGGCTCGTGATCAGCGCCGGGCCGACCTTGAACAGCGCGAGCGCGAACCCGATGGCGAGCGCGAAGGCGAAGATGATCTGGCCGCGTGACAGCTCGAGATCCTCCTCCCTCCTCGCCCTGGGCCGCGTAGTTCGCCGAGATCGCGAGAGCACGGAAGCCGATCGCGAGCGACTCGCCGAGCGCGATCACGCCGCGGATCACCGGCAGTCGGTAGATCTTCCGCTTCGCCATCGGCGAGGTGATGACCTTGCAGACCTGTGCGATCTCACCGTCGGGCTTGCGTACGGCCACCGCCCAGTTCGACGGCGTGCGCATCATCACGCCCTCCAGGACGGCCTGCCCCCCAACTGTCATGCTCAAGGCAGGACTATCTCTTGGCGCGCTCGAGGCGGCGCTGGAAGCGCTCGACCCGGCCGCCCGTGTCAACGAGCTTTTGCTTGCCCGTGTAGAACGGGTGGCACGCCGAGCAGATCTCGACGTGGAGATCGGGCTTCGTCGATCGCGTCGTGAACTCGTTGCCGCACGAGCAGCGAACGGTGGCGACGACGTACTCGGGGTGAATGTCGGCTTTCACAACAGCTCCAAAGGAAAGGGTCAGGCCTCGGCGAGAATAGCAGCAGCGACCTTCGGGTCCGCGTTGCCTCCCGACACGACAGCCACGACGGTCGAGCCCGGCTCGACCTTCACCTTGCCGGCGAGCAGCGCTCCCGTCGCCGCGGCCCCGCCGGGCTCGCAGGCGAGCTTCGCGCGACCGTAGAGAAAGCGCATCCCCTCCGCGATGTCCTCCTCGGAGACGAGCACGATCTCGTCCACTCGCTCGCGGATGACGCTCAGGGTGTGCTCGCCCGTGAATGGCGCGTTCAAGCCGTCAGCGATCGACGCGGGCTCTATGCGCGCGGGCTCACCCGCCGCGAGCGCCGCGGTGAGCGTCGCCGCGGACTCCGGCTCGACGCCGACCACGCGGCAGTCGACAGCGGACGCGATGCCGGCGGCGAGCCCACCCCCTCCGATCGGCACGACGATCGTATGGACGTCAGGCAGGTCCTCTTCCACCTCCAGCCCGAGCGAGCCGTGGCCCGCTTGCAGCACCGGATCGTCGAAGGGGTGGACGAACGTCCGCCCCGTTTCCTCGGCATACGCGAGCAGGCGCTCGTGCGCCTCGGCGGGGCCGTCGGAGTCGAGGTCGACCTCGGCGCCGTACGCCTTCGCCGCTTCCACCTTGCGCGGATTCGCATTGCGCCACATGAAGACGCGGCAGGCGACGCCGTCGAGCGACGCCGCGTAGGCCGCGCCCTGGGCAGCGTTCCCCGCCGACCAGGTGACGATGCCCTGCGCCTTTTCCTCCCCGGAGAGCGAGGCCACCCTCGCCAGCATGCCCCGCGGCTTGAAGGAGCCGGTGCGCTGAAAGAGCTCGGCCTTGAGGTGAGCGCTGGCGCCGATCCGCTCGGACAGCGCTCGCGACGAGAAGAGCGGCGTGCGGTGGAGTCGCCCGTCGATCGCCTCGCGAGCGGCGAGGACATCCTCGCGCGAGATCACCGAGCGCCCGCCGGTAGCGCGTCAGCGATCGGCTTGGGCTTCAGCGCGCCACCACGCCTGACCGGACTCGGGCAGCGTGTGGATCGGGTCGTAGTACTCCGCGAAGCCGTCAGGGGCATGCTCGGCCGCCCAGTCGTTCGCACGCCAGCGGCTGATCCCGAGCTCGCGATCGTACTGCGCGACCTGGTGCACCCACAGCTTCCCGATGAGCGGGACATCGCAGACGAGGCGTGGCGTCGCATAGCCCGGAAGGTAGCCCATGATGCCGGCCTGGATCTCCTGCGCCTCCCACAGCGCGGTGCGCCAGTGCTCGGCGTTCGGGACCATGTCGCACAGGTACGCGTAGTACGGGGTGATCGACGCCCGTTCGAGCAGCGCCAGGCTCAGGTCGAGCTGGTCATCGCGCGTTGCGTTGACGCCTCGCAGCAGCACGGCCTGGTTGCGGATGTCGCGGAAGCCGAGGTCTAGTAGAGCGTTCGCAGCGCGGGCGACGAGCGGCGTGACCTGACGGGCATGGTTCGCGTGCGTGTGCACGGCGAGGCCGACTCCCCGCGCTCGAGCCTTCTTCGCCAGCCTGCCGAGCCCATCGAGGACGTCGCGCTGGAGGAAGTGCTGCGGCAACGCCACGAGGCTCTTGGAAGCGAGACGGATGTCGCGCACGTGTGGCATGTCGAGCAGCTCCGCGACGAACTCCTCGAGCCTGACGATCGGCACGTTCGCGAGGTCTCCCCCCGACACGAGCACGTCGCGAATCTCGGTGCTGGAGCGGATGTGATCGAGCATCACCTGGCGCCGTTCCCGCTCGCGGACCGCGAAGCGGTACTTCACGAACTGGGCGGTCGAGTGGCCCACGAGATCCATCCGCGTGCAATGTCCGCAGTACTGCGGACAGGTGGCGACCAGCTCGACGAGCACCTTCCGCGGGTACCGGTGCGTCAAGCCCTCGACGGCCCACATGTCGCGCTCGTGCAGGCTGTCGCGCGCAGCACGCGGATGGGTCGGCCACTCCGAAGCGCGGTCCGAATGGGCCGGAAGCATGTAGCGCCGCACGGGGTCGTCACGAAGGTTGCGCTCGTCCATCGTGTTCAGCATGTGAGGCGGAACGAGCAGCGGCATCGTCGCGTAGACCTCCTGGTCGCGCTCGATGTCGCCGGCGAGCTCGTCAGGGAGATACGAGCCGAAGACGTCCTTGAGCTGCCGGATGTTCTTCACCGAGTGCGCGAGCTGCCAGGTGCTCGACTCCCAATCCGCCCTCGCGACCTCACGAAAGCCGGGCAGCCGCCGCCAGTCGGGCTCGGCGAAGTCGCCCGGCGGCTGCGGGGACGGGTCGAGCGCGACCGGCTCGACGATCTCCATGCCTTCAGGACCCGTCACGGGCGAGCTGTCTTCCCGCGCCAGGCGGAGACCCGCCGCTCAAGAGCTCGCGGGCGCGACGCACAGGCTCGGCCTCGTGATCCGCGAAGAATGCGCCCGCCCCGATCAGGAACAGCAGCGGCTTGCCTCGCAACAGCCCCCAGGCGACGAGCACGGCGCCGATGCTCCACAGTGGGAGCGCGATCGTCGTCTCCTCGCCGGGCTGTTCTTCCATCGCGCTCACGTGAGCGAGTACTCCGGTCCGGCGCCGCCCTCGGCGGGCATCAGACGTCCGCCCTTTGCGGTGATCGCCCCGCACTGCACGCAGTTGGACGGGGTGACGACGACCTCGACCTTTCCCGCGTCCTCGCGTCCCAGCTCGTACACGTGGGCGGGGCACATGTTCACCCAGAGCTGGCCGACGTCACGGGGCACGCGCGCGGCGACGCGGATGTGGCTGGGAGCATCGTCGCGTGTCTTGTTACCGCTCAGGAACACCGACGAGAGCTTGTCGAACGTGAGCTTGCCGTCCGGATCCGGATAGCTCGCCGCACGGTCGGTGCAGAAGAGCTCCTGATCCGAGTCGGGTTCGGTGGGAAGCGCCTTCCGCGGCACATGCCCACCGGTCACCGTCATCAGGCCTGCTTTCGCGGAGCCCATCCAGAAGCCCTTGGCGAATGCCTGCCTCATGTTGCGAACCCGCTTGAGGTCCTTCGTGACGAAGCTCTGGCGGATGGCGTCGTCGTAGCCGGACAGCGCGCCGGAGCGGCCGATCGCCTCGCCTGGACGGAGCGCGCCAGCGATGGCCTCGGCGGCCAGCACGCCCGACTCGACGGCGTAGTGGATGCCCTTCAGCGCGGGCACGTTCACGAAGCCGGCCCCGTCGCCGCAGAAGACGACGCCAGGTCCGTGGAGTTTCGAGGGAAGCGAGTAGAAGCCACCCTCGGGAATCGTCTTCGCTCCCCAGGCAACACGCTCGCCGCCGGCGAGGATCTTCCCTACGAGCTTGTGCGTCTTCAGCTCCTGGAGGAGGTGGTGAACGGAGAGCGAGACGTCGCGGTAGTCGAGGCCGACCACGATGCCGAGCGAGACGAGGTCGTCGCCCATGGGGTAGATGAACGAGCCGCCGAACTCGCGGTAGCGCTTACCTCCCCGGAGTGGCCAGCCCATCGTATGGATCACCTGACGCAGCGGCTTCGGTACGCGCCAGACCTCCTTCACGCCGAGCGCCCAGACCTGGGGATTGCGGCCGCGCAGGCCGAAGCGGTCGATCGCCGCACCGGTCAGGTAGCCCTGCGTGCCCTCCGCCAGCACCGTCACCTGCGCGGCGATGTCGGAGCCGGGCTCGAAGCGGGGCAGGGGCTCGCCGTCGCGGCCGCGGCCGCGGTCGCCGGTGCGTACGCCGACAACTCGTCCGTGCGAGACGAGGAGCTTGTCGGCCGACGTTTCGGGCAAGACCGTCACGCCCATCGCTTCTGCCTCCTCCGCCAACCAACGGCCGAGTTGTGACAGCGAGGCGATGTAGTTGCCGTGGTTCCGCATGGTGGGCGGCGCTGGAATGCGCCATGCCCGCCCCCGGGTGAGGTAGTACACGGACTCCTTCTCCACGCGGCCGAAGAACGGCATGTCGTCCGTCCCACGGCGACCTGCGAACAGCGAGCGGAGGGAGACCGGATTGACGACCGCGCCCGAGAGAAGATGGGCACCCGGCTTCGCACCCTTGTCGAGCACCGCGACAGGCACCTCGCCGAGCCGTTCGGCGAGCGCCGGCGATTCCTCGATCAGCTGACCGAGCCTGATCGCGCACGCGAGCCCGGCCGGCCCGGCGCCGACGATGAGCGCTCCGACGTCGATCCGCTCGTCGGGCGAGTCCGTCGGCTCGGCGATCGCCTCGGTCGCGGAGTGCGGCGGCGGGTAGTCGGCTGGCCTGGCCAACGATGGCCGCCTACGCCTTCCGCGCCCGGACGAGCTCCGTCAGCTTGGGAACGATCTGGTTCAGGTCGCCGACGATGCCGACATCCGAGAACTCGAAGATCGGCGCGTTCGGGTCCTTGTTGATGGCGACGATCGTGCCCGAGCCCTGCATCCCGACTTTGTGCTGGATCGCGCCCGAGATGCCGCACGCGATGTAGAGCTTCGGCGCCACCGTCTTCCCGGTCTGCCCGACCTGAGTCGAGTACGGGTACCAGCCGGCGTCGACGACAGCGCGCGTGGCGGCGACCGCCCCGCCGAGCGCCTTCGCCAGCTCCTCGATCTGCGCGAAGCCCTCCGGTCCGCCGAGCCCCCGGCCGCCGGCGACGATGATGTCTGCGTCTTCGATGGAGGGGCCCGCCTGTTCCTCGAGGTCGTGTCCGGTCAGCGTCGTCGCGGTGGAGAAGTCCTCCACTTCAGCCGTCACGTCCACGACGTTCGCCTCGCCGCCGGAGGCGACCGGGTCGAAGCTTCCCGCGCGAAAGAGCGCGACGGCGGGCTCCGAGCGCCAGCCCGTGTCGACATAGACGCTGTCGCCGAGCGCCGGGCGCACTCCGACCAGACTGCCGTCGTCGACGCGGACGTCGACGAGATCCCAGTTGAGGCCGGCATCGAGCCGGACGGCGAGCGCGGCCGCGATATCGGCCGCCAGCACCGACTGGCCGAAGAAGATCGCGCCGAACCCTTCGTCCCTGGCCACCTTCGCCAGCACGTCGACGCGCGGCTGGGCGAGCGGGGCCGCGAGCTCGGGCGTATCCGCAACGTACACCGTCGCCGCACCGTGCGCGCCTGCCTGGCCGGCCGTCTCCTTCGCGCCCTCGCCGACGACGATGCCGGCCGCCTCGCCGAGCGACGCCGCCTTTGCAAGCACGCCCAACGAGCCTTTCTGGATTTGCCCTTCGTGATGCTCGAGGAACACCAGCGTTTTCATATGAGCTTCCGCTCCGCGAGCAGGTCGACCACCTTCTGCGCCGCCGAGCCGTCGTCCTCGAGCTTCAGCGTGTCGCCACGCGGCGGCGGGCTACCGAGCCCGCGCACCTCCGTGCGCGAGCCGGCGTCGCCGACGTCGCCGCCCGCGAGCCCGAGGTCTCCCAGCCCAAGGCTCTCCTGCGGCTTCGACTTCGCGCCCATGATCCCCTTGAGGGAGGGGTAACGCGGCTCGTTGATCGCGTCGGAGACGGCGACGACCGCGGGCAACGGCGCTGCAATGTGGTCGTACCCGAACTCCGTCTGCCGCTTCGCGTCGATCGCTCCGCTCTTCACCTCGAGACCGGAGACCTGCGAGACGAGGGGCAGGCGCAACCGCTCGGCGACCGCCGCGCACAGCACGGCGCCGTCGGAGTCGCTGGCCTGCTGGCCGAACAGCACGAGGTCGGCGCCCTCCCGCTCGAGGGCCTTTGCAAGCACGGCGCTCGTCGCCACGAGGTCCGAGCCGGCTGCCTCCTCGTCGGACACGAGCACGGCACGATCGGCGCCCATGGCGAGCCCCTTTCGCAGGGCCTCCGTCGCGCGCTCCGGGCCCATGGAGACGAGCACGATCTCGCCCTCGCCCGAGGCGTCGCGAAGTCGCAGCGCCTCTTCGATCGCATTGGCGTCGAAAGGGTTCAGGCCGGCCTCGCCGGAGCGGTCGAGGCGCAGGGTGGCGGGATCGATGTGCTTCCCGCCGCCCTCGGGCACCTGCTTCACACAGACGGCGATCTTCATGGCGCCAAGACTCTAACGACGCGTGCCTTCCGTTCCGATAGGACAAGCGTCAGCGGACCTTGCTAGGGTCTTGGCCGCCGAGCGCGAACCTCGGAGTTGTGGACGTCCATCAAACGACAGCCCGCGTACTCGTCTTCGCCGCCGTAGCGGCTTCAGCGGTCGGACTCGCCGGCGGCGTCTCCGCGGCGCCGGAGGCACCCGTGCCGAAGCTCGTCTTCCCGATCGTCGGCGCGGTCGCCTTCACGAACGACTGGGGCGACGCCCGCTGGCAGGGAAGCCACCAGGGGACGGACATCATGGCCCCCCGGCGGACGATCGCCGTCGCGGCCGAGGCGGGCAAGGTGAAGTACTGGACCTCGTCCTCGTCTGCCGGCTGCATGCTCTATCTCTACGGCAAGAGCGGCACGACGTACCTCTACATCCACCTCAACAACGACGTCACGAAGGGGAACGACAACCACGGAAAGTGCGTCGCCGGCATGGCGTATGCCAAGGGGCTCCAGGACGGCGACTCCGTGGAAGCCGGCGAAGCAATCGGCTACGTCGGCAACTCGGGCGATGCCGACCACACGGATCCGCATCTGCACTTCGAGGTGCACCCGAACGACGGCGGCGCGGTGAACCCGTTTCCGTATCTCAGGAAGGCCGAGCGGCTGATCTTCGCCACGAGCCCGAAGAACACTGTGACGCTCACGGTCGAGGGCACCGTTCTCTTTGCCGCCTCCGGCCAGATGACAGTGAAGGTGTCGGATCTCCAGGCATTCCCGTCAGGCACGGTGCTCGACCGCATGCGCCGCCCACTCCTGCTCACCGTCGCGCCGACCGTCCAGATCGATCTCGGCGGCAAGGTGGTCGGCGCCGCACAGGCGCCGCAGCTCCGCTCGAAGACCGTGCTCGTGCTGACCGAGCCGACGTTCGCCACGCTCGCAGCGGCCGCGGTGAGGCCTCGCGCCTACAGCGCGGGCCGCGTCGTGCTCGCTGCCCCCGGCCGCCGCTAGCGCAGCCGGGCTACGCCCGGCGGTAGCCGAGCCGCCCAGGCGTCAGCGCCCGCTGAAGCGAGGCTCGCGCTTCTCTATGAAGGCGGCCATGCCCTCGCGCTGGTCCTCTGAGCCGAAGAGCCCGGCGAACGCCTCGGCCTCGGCGCCGAGATCGCCGTAGAGCGTCCGGTTCATCGCCTGCTTCGCCGCGGCGAGCACGAGGGGGCTCTTCGCCGCGAGCAAGCGCGCCAGCTCGAGCGACTTCTCGAGCAGCTCCTCGGGAGGAAAGATCGCGTTGACGAGGCCGATGCGGAGCGCCTCGTCGGCGTCCACGAGGCGCCCGTCATGATCAGCTCCTTCGCCATGCTGATGCCGATGGTGCGCGGTAGGCGCTGAGTCCCTCCCCAGCCGGGGATGATCCCGATCGACACCTCCGGCTGCCCGAGCTTGGCTGTCGTGGCCGCGTAGCGGACGTCGCAGGCGAGAGCCAGCTCGCAGCCCCCGCCGAGCGCGAAGCCGTTCACGGCCGCGATCGTGGGCTTCGGCATCGTCTCGAGAAGCGACGCGGTCTCGTGGCCGAGCGCGCCCCACGCCTCCGCCTGCGCGATGTCCATCTCCGACATGGCCTTGATGTCTGCGCCGGCGACGAACGCCCGCTCACCCGCGCCGGTGAGCACGACGACGCGCGCGGCCGCGTCGTCGGCCAGCTCGGCCAGCCGATCGCGTAGCTCACCGAGCGTCGCCGGATCGAGGGCGTTCAGGGCCTCCTGGCGATCGATGGTGACGACCGCGACGGCGCCGTCGCGCTCGACGCCGATCACGCCGTCGGTCGGCACCTGCGTCGCGCGGAGGAAGTCGACGATCGCGCTCGTGGTCGCGCCCGGGGTGAAGACCTCTGCCACGCCGCGCTCCTTCAGCTCCCGCGCATCCTCGGTGGGGATCGTGCCGCCGACGACGACGAGCACGTCTTCCGCCTCGTCCTCGCGGAGCAAGTCGAGGATTCGGGGTACAAGCGTCATGTGCGCGCCGGAGAGCACGGAGATGCCGATTGCGTCGGCGTCCTCCTGGATCGCGGTCTCGACGATCTGCTCGGGCGTCTGATGCAGCCCCGTGTAGATGACCTCCATGCCGGCGTCGCGCAGGGCACGCGCGATGACCTTCGCGCCGCGGTCGTGCCCGTCCAGACCGGGCTTCGCGATCACTACCCGGATCTTCTTCGCCATTCGCGCGGCAGTATATGGCGATGCGATTGACCGTCGTGGGCTGCAGCCCGGCCTGGTACAACGCCGACGCCGCACAGTCCGGGTACCTGCTCGAGGGCCCGGGACGGCTGCTGCTCGACTGCGGCCCCGGCGTGCTGCGACGGTTGCGCGAGATGAACGGGGGCGGTTGGCCGCGGGTCGACTCCATCGTCATCACCCACTGGCACCTCGACCACTGGGGGGACCTCGTCCCATGGGTCTGGGGGAATATGGTCGGCCCGGGGAAGGACACGGACCCGTCCCGAGCTGTGGCTGCCGCCGCAGGGACGGGCGCGCATCCGCGACTTCGGCAGCCGTCTCGGCTGGGAGGA
Organism: uncultured Actinomycetes bacterium; assembly: GCA_963830835.1. Taxonomy (GTDB): domain Bacteria; phylum Actinomycetota; class Thermoleophilia; order Gaiellales; family Gaiellaceae; genus PALSA-612. Next base: position 71,580 of record CAWHNJ010000022.1, read on the forward strand.
CATGTTCGAGACGACGTTCAACGTCCGCGACTACGAAGAGGCGGTGCCGTTCAAGACCGCGGCCGGGCTCGAGGTGCTTGCGATCCGCTTGCCGCACTACACGCTTCGCACGTACGGCCTGCGGGTCTCGAACGACGACCGCACGCTGGCGTACTCCGGTGACTCCGGCCCTGACGACCGCTTGACCGAGGTCGCCCGCGACGCCGACCTCTTCGTCTGTGAAGCGACGCTCCTCCGCGGCGAGCTCGACGGCAGCCCACGCGGCCACCTCTCCCTCGAGGAAGCAGTCGAGGCCTTCGAGGCTTCAGGGGCGAAGCGGCTCCTCCTCACGCACCGCCCCACCGAGCTGCCCCGTCCGGACGGGCACGAGCTCGCATACGACGGCCTCGTCATCGAGGTCTAGCCGCACGAACACCTCGGGTTCGCTCTCCCGCATACATCGGGAGTGGGAGCCGGGCGTGGCGACACCGGCTTCGTGACCTTCGTGCCTGGCTCCGGCCGTAGCCACAAGCTGCGCAGGAGGCCCCGCTTCGGCAGGGCCCCTGCGGGTTCTCCGACCGGTTAGGGTTGCGGCGTGGAGTGGGTCGCGTTCTTCATGGTGGCGCTGATCGTGGGGGTCCTCGTCCCAGGCATCGTCGGCCTCGCGTCCGGGCGCGAGGGCTGGAAAGCGGCCGGTTCGCTTCACGGCGATCATCGGTGCGATCTTCGTTGGCGCAATGATCCTCGTCTTCATCTTCGACGCCGTATGGGCGGAGGCGGGGTTCATCGCAGCCGCCGTGCTCGTCGCCATCGCGCTCTTCATCCTCAAGAAGTGGGATGACCGCCGAGCCGTACGAGATCGAGAGCGCTTCGAGCGCAGCCGTTGACGTGCTCCTAGTCGCGTGAGCGGCGAGTCGCGCACCGACTTCTGGAAGTTCTGGGCGGGCCAGACGATCTCCCAGCTCGGGAGCTCGTTCACGTTCTTCGCGCTGCCGCTGCTCGTCTACAAACTGACCGGGTCGTCGGTCAATCTCGCCGTCACGACGGCTGCGTACTTCCTCCCCTACCTCCTCTTCGGGCTCGTCATCGGCGCCTGGGTCGATCGCGTCGACCGCAGGCGGATGATGGTCGCGGTCGATCTCGGCCGCGCGGCGGTGCTCGCCACCATCCCGTTGCTGTCGTACCTCGATGCACTCTCGGTCGGGTGGATCTACGCGGCGTCGTTCGCGACGGCGACGCTGACGATCGCGTTCGACTCGGGACAGTTCGCCGCCCTGCCCAACCTCGTCTCCAAGGACGACCTCGTGACGGCGAACGGGCGTCTCCAGGCGAGCTACTCGGCCGCGATGGTGGTCGGCCCGCTCCTCGCCGGTGTGCTCGTCGCGGTCGTCGACCTGGAGACGGTGTTCCTCGTCGACTCGGCGTCGTTCGTCGCCTCGGCCGTCTCGCTCGGGCTCGTGCGGACGAGCTTCAACCCCGACGAGCCTCCCGAGCGGAAGCACATCCTCCGCGACGTCAGCGAGGGGCTCCGCTACGTCCTCGGCCACCCAGTGTTGCGGAACATCTCGCTGATGATGGCGCTGATCAACTTCGTCATCGGCGACGACGTTCACGCAGCTCGTCCTCTTCGCATCGGTGGAGCTCGATGCATCGGACACGCAGATCGCGGTGCTGTTCGCCGCCGGCGCGGCTGGTGTGGTGTGCCTGGGGCTGGCTGCGGGACGACTTCGCAAGCGACTCTCGTTCACCGTTGCCGCGCTCGGGGCGATGATGCTCGAAGGCCTCCTCGGGATCGCCTTCGGCCTCAACAACGTCTACGCGGTGGCGCTCGTGCTCTGGGCGGCGATGTCCGGGCTCGGCCTGTTCTTCAACATCAACACGATCAGCCTGCGCCAGCAGATCGTGCCCTCGCACATGCTCGGTCGGGTGGTCTCGATCGCCGGCGTGCTGGCGTGGTCGGCGATCCCGCTCGGCGCGCTCCTGGGTGGCTGGGCGATCGAGGTAACCGACGACGTCGCCCTCGTGTACGCAGCGATCGGCGGGCTGACCTTCCTGATCGCGCTCGCGTTCCGCTTCACGGCCCTCGGCCACGCGGACGACTACCTCGAGGCGCCCGACGCCGCCCCGCCCGAGCCCGAGGCGCTCCCGGACCCGGCTGTCGCGACGCGGGGAGGCGGCTGACACGACGCGGCTTGTGTCGGGCAGGAGCCACTGCGGGTGTGACGGTCGCGACAGACGGCAGGTGCGAACTTCCCGTATGCTGCCGCCCACTATGGGGAGATCAGCATTCATCATCATCATCGCGGCGGCGGCAGCTCTAGCCGGCTCTGCAGTGGCGCTCGCCCACAACACGCCGTACTCGTGGACGGCTGTGAAGACGCGGGTCGTGCTCCAGGAAGGAACGAACGTCGCGCTGCCGACAGAGCAGAGACGAGCGCTCGACGCCGAGCTGGAAGCGCTGCTCGATAAGTTCCGCCCGCTCAAGCTCACGGCCCAGTCGTCCTACGAGAGCACTCAGAACCCGGCCTACTCGCGTCTCGCCCAGACGTACGACACGTACATCGACCGTTTTGAAGATGCGCAGGCCAGGATCAGCGCGGGTCTCTCGATCGACAGCGCGAAGTGCGTCGGCCAGGGGAAGGCGTTGATTGGGAAGTTCACGGAAAAGCCTGGACTGGTCGAAAAGCGGTACAAGCACTTCCGCTGCCAGGCGACGTCCTACGTGCTCGAGATCCCGAGCATCGACTTCGTGCCCGGAGCGGACCCGTTCTTGCCCGAAATCGCCGAGGGACCGAGGCGGCTCATCGGCCCGCTCCAGGCCGTCTTCACGGTCCACGTCACGGGCAAGTCCCGGATGCTCTCCCAGCGCGCGGGCTAGCCGGGGAACTTCACCCACGACCGCGGCGCGAGCGTCGTCAGGCTCGAGCCCTTGAGGCCGGCTTCCGACAGCGTGTACAGCGTCGTCCCGACGACGATCGACCTGCGAACGGGCTCCTGGCCTCCATGGGACACCGTGCCGATGACGTCAATGGCTGACCTGCCGACCCGCTGGACCACTGCCCCCGAGAACGGCCGGTCACGCCCCGGTGACTCGACGGTCGCCTGAACCGGCAGCACTACCAGCGACGCCTGCGGCCAGTAGAGGAAGGCGTGGTGATCCCACTCGACCTCGGACCACGACCTGTCGAGCCGCTGTCGCGTCAGCAGCGTTGGACGGCGAAGGTCGGAGACGTCAAACACCGAGACCTGCGTCCCGAGCACCCTTCCCTGCTCGGTCGCGTCCTGGCCGACGCCCAGGAGGAGATCTCCGCCGAGCGGATGGAGGTACGCCGAGTAGCCGCGAATCTTCAGCTCTCCGCGGACCGTGGGCGCCGACGGGCGCGAGAGGTCGATCGTGTAGAGCGGGTCGACCTGGCGGAAGGTGACGACATACCCGACGTCGCCGAAGAAACGGACGCCGTATGTCCGTTCCCCGCGACCCAGTCCGCCGACGCGTCCGAGCCGGACGAGGCTGCCCCCACGCTGTTCCAGGGTCGTCACGAAGCTCTCGCTCTCGGTGCGTCCGCCTCCCCACCAGGCGGGCATCTCCGTCGTCGCGACGCGCAACACGCCGCGCCATTCCGACATCGAGAACTGGTTCTCGACGTAGCCCGCCACGGCGCCGCTCGCGCGGTAGCGCGACCGCAACGGGCTCGAGATGTCGAACTTGTGGATGGTCGTCGTGAGCCCGGCGAGCGGCGCCCTCGTCACATCTGCCGGGTCGATCCAGCGCTGCGTGGCTACGTAGAGGCTCGACGGTGACGCGTAGACGGTCTGTCCGTCGCTCAGTACGCCGTCGGTGTCCACGGGCACGAGCCCTTCGCCGAGATCGAACGTCACGACGTTGAGCACGCCGAGGCCCGAGAAGCGCTGCGGGCGGGAGACATGGCTGCAGCCGAGCAGCAGGCCCTTCTTCCGCGATCCCGTTGCGCGGTTCACGAGCACGTAGGAGGGCAGCCAGTCGCGGGCACGCGACCGCGCGATCGCCTCACGATTCTCTGCCAGCGCCTTCTGCTCCCCCGCCTTGCCCGGCTCTGCGGGCGGATCGAGCGCGATCGGTGGAGTCGACGTCAAGACCACACGCAGGCCGGACCCGACGAGTCTCGCGCCGACGTACATCGCGTCGATCGTGAGCGTGCGAACGATGCGTGGGCGCGAGGGCGCGCCGAGGTCGACGTCCGTCAGAACGGTCTGTGTGGGGCATCGGAGCGATGGAAGTGGCGGCAGCCGGGAGCCGCGCGAAGGTCGCCGTCTTGCGAGACGACTACAGCCCGGTCGCGGAAGAGCACGAGGGCGACGGGGTAGTCGCCGGCGGACCGGCCAAGGGAGAGCGACGCGGCGAGCCGGAGCTTGCCGTCGTCGAGCGTGACCACGTGGAGCTTGCCCTGAGCGAGCGCGACGATCTTCTCGCCGTCCGTCTTCACGATGTCGGGCTCGTCGACCCCAGCCTCCTGGACGTTCGTCGTCGAGTAGTCGGCGCCGGGAGCGGGCGCGGCTTCCCGCCGCATGGCCGCCATCGCGATCGGCATCCCGCCGAGGCCGTACGGGCCGACGGTTCGCCGGCCCTGGGCACGGACGTAGTCGAGGAAGGGCGCGCAACCGGTAAAGCGGTGGAGGCGCGGCGCGGTCCCCGACCCGGCAAGCCCCGCCGTCACGGAGGCGCCGGCCAGCGTCGCCGCACCCGCCAGGAGCAGGATGAGCATCGTGAGCCGCGTGATCTTCATGCCGTCAGCCTCTCTACGGCGCCGCAGCGCGTCTTGTCACATTTTCCGACGTCCGGGCACAGCGGATGTTGCGCGATGCCCCTCCGCATCACGCGGAGGGACCAGCCCAAGGATCGCCCGGCGGACGATCCGCGGCACCAACGCGCTCGAGGTCATCTGCAAAGGCGGCCTCTGGCTCTCCGGCCGAGCGCCATGCCTCGAGCGCTTCCCGAAGCGAGGTTGCCGAGCTCTCGGGCTCGGGATCTGGGAGCGAAGGTTCGGTCGGCATCGGGTCGAGTCGATTCTAGGGGCCGGGTGGTCGACGGACTCCCGGGCCGACCCATCTCCGCAGCTTGCCGCTGCGACAGTCGACGACCAGCTTCGCACCCGCTCTTTCCTCGATCAGTTCACCCTGGTAAGAGATCCGGAGCTCGAGCCGATAGACGGCCACGTCGGGAAGACCGACGGCTCCCGTCGGCGGACTAAGTGCTGTCGCAGTCCAGCCGTCTCCCGCCTTGTAGCGTCTGCTCACGAAGCGGCTTATCGTCTTGGCCCCGACGAGGGCCGCGCGGCGGGAGTAGGGGTGGAACTCGCCGCGGTTGACGAACTGGCGACTGAACTCGTCCCCGACACCGGTGTTGAAGGCGGCGAGGGCTGCGACGACCCGTCGTTTCACCACTGCCGGGCGGCAGCGGTTGGGCAGACCGACGCGGGTGGCACCAAGCCGGAAGCCAGGCGCCAACGCGCGCGCGTTCGCCCCGCGCGTGCATGCGACCGCCGGATCTGACGGAGCCCAGCCAGGGGGCTTCGGACAGGGCGAATCGCTGCGCGCGAGGTCCTGTCCGGGCGCGAGGTTCATGCCCATGCTCCAGACGAAGAACCGCCGGTCTGCGCAGTCCATCTCGAACTTCCCGTAGGCGATCCGCTGGTCCCCGCCTAGCCCCGGCGCAAGGTCGTCCGCGTCGCGGCGCACCGCGAACGTCCCTCCGGCCGCGCCCGCGATGTTCGACGTTCCCAACCTCGACGGCGACGAGCTGCATGCGCTCGTCCTGGCGCTGACGCTGGGCGAAGTACGGCAGCAGGTCGACAACGTCGTAGGCGACGAAGTGCCTGAGCGGCTGCCGCTCGCCACCGACCGCCGGACCTGCACCGCCTCCTTCGGTCACCGAGTACCAGCGGAATGCGCGGCCGGCAGGCTCGGTCGCCTTGCCCGGTGGGTCCTCCTCGGCGAATGAAGCTGCGCAGATCGCACCTCGTCGCCCTCGAGCTAGCGCCGAGAAGAAGCCATTAATGACCGCTGCGACCTCGCGAGGAGCACATCCGGCCGGCAGCGCGATGGCCTGCCGCGTTACGGCAATTTCACCTTCGGCGCCCTGCACGGATACCGCGACTTGCGGCGCAGCGCTGGCAGCGGCAACTACGCCAGCCAGAGCAAGCAGAGGTCTCAGAAGACGGGCGTCTCTCGCCATACGCCCCAGACCTCCCGCAGGGCGTCGCACATCTCGCCCATCGTCACGTAGTCGCGGGCGCAGTCGACGATGACAGGCATGAGATTGACGTCCTCGCGCGCGGCGGCCGCCCGCAGCTCACCGAGGCGCTGCTCGACGGCGGCCGAGTCGCGCCGCGCGCGGAGCGCCTCGCACACGCTCCACCTGCTTGCTCTCGAAGGCGGGGTCGATGGAGAGGATCTCCGGCAACGTCTCGTCCTCGAGCTGGTAGCGGTTGACGCCCACGATCACGCGGTCGCCCGCCTCCACCTCGGACTGGAAGCGGAACGACGCGTCTGCGATCTCGCGCTGGAAGAAGTTCTCCTTGATCGCCTCGATGACGCCGCCGAGCTGCTCGATGCGGTCGAAGTACTCGTATGCCTCGGCCTCGAGCCGGTTCGTGAGGTCCTCGATGAACCACGAGCCCCCCAGCGGGTCGATCGTGTTCACGACGCCCGACTCGTGGGCGATCACCTGCTGCGTCCGCAGCGCGATCCGCACGGCGTGCTCCGTCGGCAGCGCGAGGGCCTCGTCGAACGAGTTCGTGTGCAGCGACTGCGTGCCGCCGAGAACGGCGGCCAGGGCCTCGATCGCCGTGCGGACGATGTTCACCTCCGGCTGCTGCGCGGTCAGGGAGACGCCCGCGGTCTGCGAGTGGAAGCGCATCAGCCACGACCGCGGGTCCTTGGCGCCGTACCGTTCGCGCAGCGCCTTCGCCCAGATGCGGCGCGCCGCCCGGTACTTCGCGATCTCCTCGAAGAAGTCCATGTGCGCGTTGAAGAAAAAGGAGAGGCGCGGCGCGAAGTCGTCGACATCGAGCCCACGCGCGACACACGCATCGACGTACGCAAGACCGTCGGCGAGCGTGAACGCGAGCTCCTGGGCGGCCGTCGAGCCCGCCTCGCGGATGTGATAGCCGGAGATCGAGATCGGGTGCATCCGCGGCAGCTCGCGCGAGCAGAACTCGATCATGTCCACCACGAGCCGCATGGAGGGCTCGGGCGGGAAGATGTACTCCTTCTGCGCGATGTACTCCTTGAGGATGTCCGTCTGCACGGTGCCGCGCAGCTCGTCGCGCGGCACTCCCTGCTGCTCGCCCACGCAGACGTAGAACGCGAGCAGCATCGCCGCCGGCGAGTTGATCGTCATCGACGTCGACACCTCGCCGAGCGGGATGCCGGCGAAGAGCGTCTCCATGTCGTCGAGGGAGTCGATCGCAACGCCCTCGCGACCCACCTCGCCGAGCGACCGCGGGTGGTCGGAGTCGTAGCCCATGAGCGTCGGCATGTCGAAGGCCGTCGACAGGCCGGTCTGGCCGTGGTCCGTGAGGTAGCGGAAGCGCTCGTTCGTCTCTTCCGCCGTGCCGAAGCCGGCGAACTGCCGCATCGTCCACAGCCGGCCGCGGTACATCGTCGGGTAGACGCCGCGCGTGAACGGATACTCGCCGGGCAAGCCGAGCTCGCGCTCGTAGTCGATCGGCGTCGTCTCCGGCGTGTAGACGGGCGCGAGCGGAAGACCCGAGATGGTCGTGTGCAGCTCGCCTGTCGACTCCGTGATGGCCATGGCGAGAGCTACTCCGCTACCACGATCGCCGTTGGAGCACGTACCAGGCCTCGCACGCCGCGACAGTCGCCGCTCCGAATGCGATCTGCACGCCGATGAGGTCCGCCGGCTCTCCGTGGAAGAGCCCGTAGGCAACGATCTGCGCCGCCAACAGGAGCACGAGAACGGCCGCGATGCGGGCGCGTCCGAGCGCAAGGAAGTGGTAGAGGTACACGATTCCGAGGCCATAGAGTGCCATCGCGAGGCAGAGCGGGCCTAGCCAGGAATCGGCCGCCTCGTACTCGGAGCCGAAGAGCAGGTCGATCAGCTGCCCGGCGAAGATCCATGCGAGCGCGGTGAGCAGCGTGGACGTCGCCGCTACGACCGCGAGGCCCGCCGCGAGGTGGCGACGCTCCCGCGCTCGGTCGTGGAGCACCGCCACGCGAGGAAAGAGGACCGTCGTCGCCGCGATCGGCACGAGCAGGAGCACCTTCGAGGCGACCGCGGCGGCGGCGTACGCGCCTGCTTCGTCGCCCGTCGAACGCCAGCCGCGCGACGAGGAGGTCGCCGTAGGCGAGCGCCCACAGCGCGGTGAGGCCGAGGGCCGCGCCGGCGTTGGGGCGCGTGGCGAGGCGTTCGCGACCGGCGTCTTCTGCCTTTGCCAGAAGCCGGCGAAGGGGCAGCGCCGTCACGATCACCGTGAGGGCGGTCGCGCCCGCGACGCCGAGCATGACCGCAGCGACGCTGCCGCCCGCGAGTGCGATCGCAAGGCCTGCTGCGAGGCGGGTGCCCGCATACAGGATGTGCGCGCCGGAAAGCGTCCCGAAGCGTCCGGCTCCCTGGAGCCCGCCCCACACGACGGGGATGGCGAGGGCGATGGCGATCGTCGCAGCCGTCGCGCCGACAGCGACTGCATCGTCCGCGCCCGCAACCGCAGCCAGGACGGTCGCGATCGCCGCGAGCGCGGTGAGCACCACCGTCCACGCCAACACCGCGCGAAGCGTCCCCCGCAACACCGACCCTGCCGCGCCGGCACGCCCCTGCCCCAGCTCGGCAGCGACCGCGCGGGCCGTCGTGGCCTGGAATGCAAGCGGCGGGATGGCGCCCACGAGCACGACCGCGAAGAGGGCGGCGACGAGCGCGTACTCGTCCGGCTCGAGGATTCGGGCCAGCGAGAACTGGAGCACCGCGTTGAGGACGTTCGCGAGCCCGACCGCAATCGTGAGCAGAACGCCCGAGCGCAGCAGCACCCCTCTGCCCGCGGCGCGTGCGCCTGCGCCCCCTCCAGCCTCGTCGGAGCTCGCGGACACGGGCGGAGTCTAGGTTTTCCACCAGCGACACAGCCCCCGGGACGTGTCCCACAGAGCCCTGTCCCAGGGACAGGCCCCTGGACATGTCCGAAGGAGGGGTGTCTCCGGCTCGGTCCTTAGACCAGCGCACGGGACTATCCCTGCACCGGCCCGAAAACGCCGGGTCGAGGGACTGTCCCTAAGACGTGTCCCGAAGTGTCAGTCGAGGATGGCCTCGACCACGAAGGCAGCTCCCACGACGACGAGCGTGACACCGAGCGCGCGCCGCAGCCCGAGCTCGGAGAACCTGCCGGTCATCTGCGCGCCGAGCCAGCCGCCGGGGAGCGCGCCGGCCACGCCGGCCACCAGCAACGTCCACTCCACCTCGCCGCGAACGGCGTGGCCGAGGAAGCCGAACACGCCGAGAAAGAAGCCGACGACGAGGTTCGTCCCCACGACGCGTGCCGCGGTCATCCCCACGGCCCGCAACAGCGCCGGCACGCGCAGCGTCCCGAGGATCACGCCGATGGCACCGCCGAGCAGGCCGATCACGGCGCCGAACGCTGCGGCCGAGAAGAGACGCGGTCGCTCGCGCGGTCGCGCATGGAACGGCCGTGCGAGCAGGTCGACACCGTTCCAGATCAGCACGGCGGCGATCGCCGCGAACAGGATGCGCTCGGGAACGGCGTCGCCGTACAGGCCGCCGATGAGCGCGCCGACCACGGACGGCGGCGTCATCCACGCGACGACGCGCCAGTCCACCCGCCCGGCGCGCGCGTGCTGGATGCCGCCGGTCGCCGCCGACGCGGCACTGATGGCGATGTTCGTGCCGGCCGCCGTCGCCGCGTCTCCGGAGACGACGAGCACGAGCGGCAGGCGCAGCGTGCCGAGCACGAGCCCGAGCATCGACCCGAGGTAGCCGGCCACGAACGAGCCGGCGAAGACGACGGCTATTTCCCAGGCTTCCAGAGCGTCTCCGCGTCGACCGGCGGCGGCGTTGGCCGCCCGCGCGAGGATGAAGAGCAGGTCGGAGAGGCGGTTCAGGTAGATGCGGACGAGCGCGCTCGCCTCGGCCGCGATGGCTGCGCGCTCGGCGCGGCGGCAGACTGCCCGCGCGACGAACAGCCTCGCCGCGAGCTCGCAGCCCCCCGGGAGCACGAAGCTCTTGAGCTCGGGGAGTGCCTCGTTGAAGCGGTCGCAATCAGCCTCCAGCCGGTCGATCTGCTCCTGCGTCACCCGCAGCCCGGGCTTCCCTTCGGGCACGGTAAGGTCTGCGCCGAGATCGAAGAGCTCGTTCTCGACGCGCGCGAGCGTCTCGGCGATGTCGCCCTCTGCCTCGACGACTGCCCAGCCGACGAGCGAGTTGAGCTCGTCGACCTCGCCGCCCGCCACGACGCGGGATCGAGCTTCGAGACGCGCGTTCCGTCGCCGAGGCTCGTCTGGCCCTCGTCACCGCCTCGCGTGTAGATCTTCGTCAGGCGAACCGGCTCGTCAGGCTTCCGGGGCACGGGCCAGCCTAGGTGCCGCCGAGGATCGAGCGCGCGATGACGAGCCGCTGGATCTCGCTCGTTCCCTCGTAGATCTCGGTCACCTTCGCGTCCCGGTAGTAGCGCTCGACGGGGAACTCCTTCGTGTAGCCGTAGCCACCGAGCACCTGGATCGCCTCGGCGGTCTGACGCCGCGCGGTCTCGGAGGCAGCAAGCTTCGCCTTCGCGCCGGCCGCTGCGAACGGCAGGCCCTTGTCCTTTCGCCACGCCGCCTCGTACGTCAGAAGCCGCGCCGCCTCGATCTCGACCGCCATGTCGACGAGCTTCCACTGGATCGCCTGGTGGCGGGCGATCGGCTGCCCGAAGGAGTGGCGCTGCAATGCGTACTCGCGCGCGACGTCATAGGCGGCCTGTGCGATGCCGAGCGCCTGCGCCGCGATGCCGATCCTCCCGCCGTCGAGGGTCGACATGGCGACGGAGAACCCCTCGCCCTCCGGGCCGAGCATGCGATCGGCGCCGACGCGCGCGTCCTCGAGGAGGAGGTCGCCCGTCGACGAGGAGTTGAGACCGAGCTTCTCCTCCTCACGCGTCACGCGTACGTGCTCCGGACCGAGCAGGAACGCCGAGATGCCCCGCGCTCCGGGAATTTCCGGGTCCGTGCGCGCGAAGAGGAGGATCGTGGCCGCGTAGCTCGCGTTCGTGATCCATTGCTTCTGGCCCGAGATCAGCCATTCACCCCCGTCCCGCGTGGCGGCACAGCGAAGCTTCGTCGCGTCGGAGCCGATGTCCGGCTCCGAGAGCGCGAATGCGCCGAGCGCCTCGCCGCGCGCGAGCGGCGGCACGAACCGCGACTTCTGCTCCTCGGATCCCCAGGCGAGGATCGGCAGCGTCGTCGCGCTCGTGTGGACTGCGACGGTGACGCCAACGCCGGCGTCCGCGCGCGAGAGCTGCTCGAGGACGAGGATGTAGGAGAGGAAGTCCGCGCCCGCGCCGCCGTGCTCCTCGGGCACGCACACGCCCATCAGCCCCACCTCGGCGAGCCGCGGGAGGACTTCCTCCGGGAAACGGTGCTCGCGATCCCAGGCCGCTGCGTGCGGAGCGATCTCCGCGTCCGCCAGCTCGCGGGCGAGAGCCTGGATCTCCTGCTGCTCCGGCGTCAGCTCGAAGTTCACATCACGCATAGTCGTAGAAACCGGCGCCGCTCTTGCGGCCGAGGCGGCCTGCGGCGACATGCTCGCGGAGGAGCGGGCACGGCGCGTACTTCTCGTCCCCGAGGCCCCCGTGGAGCACCTCCATGATCGAGACGCACGTGTCGAGACCGATGAGGTCGGCGAGCGCGAGCGGTCCGATCGGGTGGTTGAAGCCGAGCTTGGCGATGGTGTCGATCGCCTCTGCCTCGGCGACGCCGTCCTGGAGCGCGTAGGCCGCCTCGTTGATGAACGGCATGAGGATGCGGTTGGACACGAAGCCCGGGAAGTCGTTCGCCTCCGCCGGCGTCTTGCCCAGGTCCCTGGCCAGCGCGACGACCGCGGCGGCCGTCTCGTCGGAGGTCTCGGGCGCCCGGATCACCTCGACGAGCGACATCAAGGGCACGGGGTTGAAGAAGTGCATGCCTATGACCTGTGACGGCCGCTCGGTCGCGGCCGCCAGGTCGGCGATGGGGATCGAGGACGTGTTCGAGGCCAAGATCGCCTCGGGGGGCAATGTCGCATCGGCGGTTCGGAAGATCTCCTTCTTCACGTCGGCGTCCTCGACGACCGCCTCGATCATGAGGTCGGCCTCGACGATACCGCCCACCGGCTCGACACGACCGAGCACGTCGTCGGGGTCGGCGCCGCCCTTCTCGGCGAGCTTCTCGAGGCTGCGCCGCATCGTCTGCAGACCGCGCTCGACCGCGCCGGGCGCTGCGTCGTGCAGCGAGACGCGGCGGCCGGACGCCGCGAGCACCTGCGCGATACCGCCGCCCATCTGTCCCGCCCCCACAACGAGCACGTGCTCGAACCGCATAAAGGCGATCTTACTGCCGCGCTCTGTTAATATCATTTCTGTACTGATGGCGAGCGCTGATCTGATTCGGGAGGCGAGGCTGCGAGCAGGGGTCACCCAGGCGGACCTCGCCCGCCGCGTGGGCAGGCAGCAGTCGTCGATCGCGCGCTGGGAGCGAGGCGCAGTGACGCCGAGCTTCGAGACGCTGCAAGAGCTCGTCCGCGCCTGCGGGCTCGAGCTCACCTTTCGACTCGCGAGCCGCGACGATCGTACGTGCCGCACATCGAGCGCTACCTCGAGCGCACGCCGGCGCAGCGCGTGGCGGATGCTCTGGCGCGAGCGCGAGCGCTCGATCCGCTGCGCGACGCCGCGGTGCGCCGTGGCTGATCTCGATCCTGCCCGTCTTCTGGGCACCCTCGAACAACACGGCGTCCGCTACGTCGTCATCGGCGCCATTGCGGCGATCGCCCAGGGCTATCCGCTCGCGACCGAGGATCTTGACATCACGCCCGAGAACGAGCTCGACAACCTCGAGCGCCTCGCCGCAGCTCTCGAGGAGCTCGGTGCGCGACTCCGTGTCCCGGGCGGCCCGACTGAGGGCGTTCCCCTCCCCGTCGATGCCCGTCTGCTGGCCCAGAGCGACCTCTGGTCGCTGACGACGGACGCGGGCGACCTCGACCTCGTCTTCACTCCCGCCGGTACGGCCGGCTACTCCGATTTGCGCCGCGACGCGCTCGAGCTCGATCTCGGGGTCACCGTGCTCGTGGCGTCCCTTCGCGATGTCATCCGCTCCAAGGAAGCCGCGGGCCGCCCGAAGGACCTCGCCCAGCTGCCGGCGCTTCGTCAGACCCTCGAGGTAATTCGTCGACGCGAACGCAGCTGAGAGCTAGGCCTCGATCAGCAATGCGTCGCCCTGCCCGCCGCCCGAGCAGATGGCCGCAAGCCCCAATCCGCCGCCCTGCCTCCGCAGCTCGTACACGAGCGTGGAGAGGATGCGCGCGCCCGACGCGCCGATCGGGTGGCCGAGCGCGACCGCCCCGCCGTTGACGTTCACGGTCTCGGGATCGGCGTCGAGCATCTTCACCGAGTTGAGCGCGACCGAGGAGAACGCCTCGTTGACCTCCACGCGCTTCACATCGCCGATCCGCTTGCCTGCCTGTTCGAGGACACGGTTGCCCGCGCCCGCGGGCGTGCGTGCGAGGTACGCGAACTCGTCTGCGACATACGCCTGGCCGACGATGGTCGCCAGCACCTCGAGCCCGCGCTCCCGTGCGAAGTCCTCGCTCGTCACGACGAGCGCGCCGGCGCCGTCGTTGACACCGGGCGCGTTGCCGGCCGTCGTCGTGCCCTCGGCGTCGAACACCGGCGGCAGGGCAGCCAGCTTCTCGAGCGAGGTGTCGCGACGCGGTGCCTCGTCGGTGTCGACACTCCCGACGGGAACGATCTCCTCGCGGAAGCGACCTTCGTCGATGGCGGCGCCCGCGCGCTCGTGTGACCGCAGAGCCCACGCGTCCTGCTCCTCGCGAGGAATGCCGAGCTCGCGGGAGACGAACGATGCCTGCTCGACCATGTGCCGCCCGTCGAAGCTCGACACGAGGCCGTCGTGCACCATGAGATCGACGAGCTTGCCGTCGCCGAGCTTGTAGCCGAACCGAGCCTTCGGCGCCGCGTACGGCGCGTTCGACATCGATTCCATGCCCCCGGCGACGATGACGTCGTGGTCGCCGGCGCGGATCATGGCGTCCGCGATCTCGACGGCCCGGATGCTCGAGGCGCAGACCTTGTTGACGGTGTCCGCGGGCACCTCGATCGGCAGCCCAGCAGCGACGGCTGCCTGGCGAGCCGGCGCCTGGCCGGCCCCGCCCTGGAGCACCTGGCCCATGATCACGTACTCGACCTCGGCGTCCTCGACGTCCACGCGGTCGAGCGCAGCGCGGATAACGATGGCGCCGAGCTCGGTCGCCTGCTTCGACGCGAGGCCGCCGCCGAGCTTGCCGAACGGCGTACGTGTAGCGGAGACGATGACGGAGCGCACGGCCGCAATCTATCCGTCTGAACGCCCGCTTCGGGGGACGCCTTTCGAGGGATCGAGACCGCCTTTCGAGGGATTGGGCGGTCAAGCCCTGTTGCGCAGGTAGGAAGGCACCGCGCCCGCAGAACGAGGCCCGGTGACGGACTCTCGGCTCGTGCTCGTGGCGCTCGGCGGCAACGCGCTGCTGCGGCGCGGCGAGCCGATGACGGCAGCGGCGCAACGCGCGAACGTCCGCGTCGCCGCCGAGGCGCTCGCGCCCGTCGCGGAGCGCCACCGGCTCGTGCTCTCCCACGGCAACGGCCCGCAGGTGGGGCTGCTCGCGCTGCAGGCGGCCGCGTACTCGGAGGTCGAGCCGTATCCGCTCGACATCCTCGCCGCCGAGACGGAGGGGATGATCGGCTACCTCATCGAGCAGGAGCTCGGCAACCTCCTGCCGTTCGAGGTGCCCTTCGCGACGATCCTGACCATGGTCGAGGTCGATCCCGACGATCCCGCGTTCGACCGGCCGACGAAGTTCATCGGCCCGGGCTACGACGAGGCGGAGGCGCGCAAGCTCGAGGAGGCAGCACGGCTGGGCCTTCGCGCTCGACGGTGACCGCTGGCGCCGCGTCGTCCCCTCCCCCACACCGACACGCATCTTCGAGCACCGGCCCATCAAATGGCTGCTCGAGAAGGGCACCATCGTCATCTGCGCCGGTGGCGGCGGCATTCCCACGATGTACGAGCAGAACGGCACACGCACGCTCGTCGGCGCGGAGGTGATCGTCGACAAGGACCGTGCGAGCGCGCTGCTCGCACGGGAGATCGAGGCCGACGTGTTCGTCATGGCGACCGACGTCGACGGCGTGTACCTCGATTGGGGTACCCCGGACGCGAGGCGCCTCGAACAGACGACCCCGGCCGAGCTGCGCGCCCACGACTTTCCGACGGGCTCGATGGGGCCGAAGGTGGAGGCGGCGTGTGACTTCGTCGAGCGCACGGGCGGCACGGCCGCCATCGGCGCCCTCGCAGACATCGAGGCCATCGTCGACGGCCGCGCAGGCACGATCGTCGAACCCGACTAGCGTTGCTACCCTGGCCGGCGTGCGTCTCCGGAGCGTCGTCGCGCTCACCGTCACGCTCGCGGCCGTGGTCGCCACGGGCGCCGGCGCGTTCAACATCGACACCGACCAGCCTCCGCCGCCGGGAGTCGTCGGCACACCGTACTCCTTCGTCTTCCAGCCCCAGGACGGCGCGCCGCCCTATGGGTTCTGGATCGACGCCGGCGAGATCCCGCCGGGCCTCAAGATGGAGGGCGACGGGACGCTGCACGGGACGCCGACCGCCCCGGGCACGTTCAGCTTCACCGTCGGAGGCTCACAGTGCTGCGGTCCCGATTCGCAGATGGGATTCACCCTCACCATTCGCGACAAGCTCGCGATCACGACCGCGTCGCTCCCGAGCGCACTGGTGGGAGCGCCATACGCGGCGCCGCTTTCGGTGGTCGGCAACAGCGGCCTGGGCATGGGCTGGAAGGTGAGTGCGGGCTCGCTCCCAGCGGGCCTGGCCATCGCGCCTGACGGTACGCCTGCGGACACGAAGATCTCAGGCACGCCGACGACAGTCGGCACCTCGACGTTCACCGTCAAGGTGGGTGATACCGACGGCTTCCTGCCCGACCGTTCGACGACGCGGCAGTACACGCTCGCCGTCGTGGCGCCGTTCGCGGTCACGGCCGCTGCAAGCAAGCTCCCAACCGGCATCGTCGGCAAGGTGTACAGAGGGACGCCGGCGACCGCTGCAGGCGGCCTCTCCCCCTACACGTGGGCCGTGTCGGGCGGGACCCTGCCGGCCGGGCTCACGCTCGACCCTGCGACGGGTGCGCTCGTCGGAAGGCCGACGACCGCGGGCTCGTACGCGCTGTCGATCCGGGCAACGGACGCGGACGGCCGCATGGGCACCGCAGATGTAGCGATCACGATTGCCGCGCGCTGGACCTCGTCACCACTCGCCTTCGCACTGCGACAGTCGGCGACCCGTATAGAGCAACGCTGCGCGCGCAGGGCGGTCAGGCGCCGCGGACGTTCACGATCACCCGCGGGAAGCTCCCGGGCAAGCTGAAGCTCAACGCGAGGTCTGGCGTCATCAGCGGGACGCCCCAGACAGCCGGCACGTTCCGCTTCACGGTGACGGCGAGGGACGCACTCGGCCAGCGCTCGTCCGAGCGGCTGTCGCTGACCGTTCACGCGTAGTCGCGTCGGGATAGATTCAGCCCGCCCATCCGAATAGCGCTTCGACACCCGCCGACGCACGTGGACTCTTGTGCAGTCCGTCCTCGTAACCGAGTCGCTGACGAACAAGGAGTACAACTCATCGGTGCTGCTGGACGGCACGAAGCTGTTCCGCATCGCGGTGCCGAAGGGAACGACGCTGCGCGCGGTCTTGCCGCTCCAGGCCGCCAAACCGTGCTACCTCGCCGGCTACAGCAAGCTCGTGCGCGCCTGAGGGTCCATATCAGATTAATCTGATATGTTTGGCCACCGATGGCTCGCCTGACCGCGACGGAAGTGGCCCGTCGCTTCTCGAGATCCTGAACCGGGTTGCGGACGGGGAGGAGATCGAGGTGAGCGCGGGGGCGCCCCGTGGCCGTCATCACCCCGCCGAGACGGCGCCTGCTGTCCGCGGAGCGGTTCCGTGAGCTGATGGCGTCCGCGCCACCCGTGGACGACGACTTCGTCACCGACGTACGTCGGATCCGCCGTGAGGCTGGGATAGCCGAGGAGCGCGCCTGGCCGTCCTGATCGACACGGACCTCCTGATCGAGTGGGAGCGGAGGGAGGACGCTGATGCACTCGAAGCCGTCGTCGGCCCTGTGGAGAGAGCGATCAGCGTCGTGACGGTCAGCGAGCTGCTCCACGGCGTGCACCGTTCTACGGGCGCACGCCGCGCACGCCGGCGCGCGTTCGTGGAGCACCTGCTGGCGGGCATCGAGGCGCTGCCGATCACGGAGGCGATCGCCCGAGTTCATGCCGAGGCCTGGGCCGACCTCAGCCGACGCGGCGAAGCCATCGGCGCTCACGACCTCTGGATTGCAGCCACCGCCCTGGCGCACGGCTTCGCCGTCGCGACACGCAATCGCAACGATTTCGCGCGCGTTCGTGGGTTACGCGTCCTGGCGCCGGCTCGATAGCTGGACGTTCGAGAGCAGCCGGACGGGAACCTTCCGGCTCGCATTCGCGACTATGTAGTGATGGCGAACCCGCAACCCGCGTCCGAACGACGTGTCGAGCGAGACTTCGAGGTCGAGGACGCCGAGCTCGTGCGGCGGGCGCAGCTGGGTAGCGTCGCGGCCTTCGAGGCGCTGGTCGTACGGCACGGGCCGCGGCTGCAGCGGTACCTGAGAGTCGAGCTGCGGCACGAGAGCGACGCGCACGACGCGTTGCAGGAAGCCCTGACGGCCGCCTGGCGTGGGCTCCCACGCTCCGCCGCGCCGACCGCTTCTGGCCATGGCTTGCCGGCATCGCGTCCAACAAGGCTGCCGACGTCCACCGCCGCCGAACGCGAACAGCCGACGCGGAGAGCGCCGGCCGAGACGATGACAACGACCTGCTGCTCGAGACGAGGGAGGCGCTCTCCGCGCTCCCGCCGCAGTACCGCGAGGTGCTGCTGCTCCGCTACCTGCTCGGGCTGAGCGAGGAGGAAGCGGCGGCGGCGCTCGGCGTCCGCGTCGGCACGATCAAGTCGAGGAGCTCGCGGGCGCGGCGTGCCTTGCTGGAGGAGCTGGGATGAGGCGCAACCGGCAGGAACAGGAGCACGTCATCCGTCAGCTGCTCGCCCGTCTCGCCGACGAAGCGGGCGACCCGACGGAGGTCGAGCTGCGCAAGGCCGCGCGGCTCGCGGCCGCCGAAGGACGAAGCCCGCAGCAGCGCCCGGCCGCGGCCACGCGACCCTGGCGTCCGCTCCGCGTGCGCTGGGCTGCCGGCGGCGCAGCGGCGCTGCTCCTCGCCACGGCCCTCGGCTTCGGCGTCGCCTCCTGGCTCACTCCGACGAGCAGCGCGCGAACGGACGTCGAGGGCTTCGGCTTCCTGCCCGCGACGGGCTGGACGGTGATCCAGGTCGGGCTCCCCGGCTCCGCCGAGTCGACGCGCATGGTGGCTGCCAACGTCCCTATCTCGCCTGGCGATCCCAGTCGCGGCCAGCCACCAGCGCTTCACGCATTTCCCCCCGTGGACAATCGTTATCGACGCGACACTGAAGGCGCGCGGAGAGCCGGCCCGGGACCTCGCGTTCCCGGTGCGTAGCCTGCCGCTGAGCCTGGCGGACGCGAGGCCGGTCACCGTGACAGGCCAGCCGACGCTGGAGTACGTCCTCCGCGCGGGAGTCAACGGCTACAACGTCGACGCGAGCGTCACCTTCGCTACCGAGCCCACGGACGAGATGTTCGGCAAGGCCGAGGAGCAGATCGCGCGACTCGTCGTCGCTCCGGCAGCGATCACGATCTCCGTCCGGCCGACGATCTTCGGACGGCAAGGCCCGCTCGTCGTATCGGGATCGGTGACGAGCGGGAAGGCCGACGAGAAGGTGACGCTCCAGTTCAGGCAGTGCGGCCTCGTCCCGGCCCAGTTCCGCGACCTCACCGAGGTGACGACGCACGAGGGCGGTGGCTGGTCGATCGAGACCGGCGTCCTCGCGAACGGCGTCTTTCGAGCGCTCTCCGGCAGCGACGTGTCGAACGAGGTGCAAGTGCAGAAGAGGGTGGACGTGCGCCTCGCGCCGGCACCGCCCCGGCGGTTCGTCGTCAACGTCGTCGAGCGGTTCCAGTTCTGGCGGAAGCAGGTGCTCATCCAGCGCTTCCACCGCGGACAGGGCAAGTGGCTGCTCGTAAAGAAGCTCCGGCTCGTGAACACGAACGCGGCCCCGGGGTCTTCGTTCGTCTGGTCGACGACCGACGAGTTCGCCGTCGACGTCGCCAAGGGCACGACCATCAGGGCCGTCCTGCCGCTCGCCCAGGCCAAGCCCTGCCACATCGGCGGCTACAGCAACCTCCTGGTGACGAAGTGAGGCGCTCGGCCTGGATCGCAGGGGCGTTCGTCGCAGCCGCGCTCAGCCTGGGCTTCCGGGCCGCCGCTGACGAAACGATCTCGTGGTGGGTCCGTCCGCTGATCGTCCGCTGGGACGAGCTCGTCACGGCCAGCGGGACGATCGGGAGCGGCCAGGCGGGCCAGCTGGTGACGATCCAGCAACGCGTCTGCGACCAGCAGACGTGGCGAGACGTCGGAGAGGCAACTACCACGGACGGTGGCAACTGGTCGGTCGACTTCCTCACCAGGATCAGCGGGCTCCTGCGTGCCACCTCCGGCGGCGCGACGACCGACCCGGTGCAACTCCAGCAGCGGCCGTACGTCTTCTTCTCACAACGCCCTCCAGGGCGGTTCCGGGCGGGCGTTCAGGCGCAGCGGCAGTACTGGCACAGGAGGATGCGGATCGACCGGTTCGACCGCGCGCGCGGTGCGTGGGTGACGGTGAAGCGCGTGCTGATCACCAAGACCGAAGGAGACGGGGGCGGCGGCATGTCGGACATCGCGAGCACGACCGACCTCTTCCGAATCAACGTCCCGAAGGGCACGAACCTGAGAGCCGTCCTGCCCACAGAGGTCGGGAGGCCGTGCTACGTCGCAGGCTTCAGCGCTATCGTCCGCCGTTGAGCAACATCCCCTCGTCACGAAGTGACGCGCTCGACACGGGCTATCGGTCTGCTGGAAAGCGCGTCTAACCAGTCGTGAGACGCGGGCTCTTCACCGTGGCCGCTGTTGCCGCCGGCCTCGGGCTCGGCCTCGGCGGCACGGCGGCCGAGACGATCTCGATCAGCGCCCGGCCGACGATCACCGGTGCCGGGGACCGTGTCGTCGTGACCGGCTCGATCGGCAGCGGACGCGCCGACGTCGACGTCACGCTCGAGGCGAAGTACTGCGACGAGCCGGCATGGCGGGAGCTTTCCGCGACGCACACCGACCAGGGAGGCACGTGGTACCTCGAATACGTGCCGCTGATCACGCAGCTGATCCGGGCGAAGGGCGCGGGCGCCACGAGCACCGAGGTCAAGGTGCAGACGCGGCCCACTGTTTCCCTCGGCCAGAGGCCACCCGGCATGTTCTTCGTCAACGTCAACTCCCAGCGGGGGTTCTGGCGCAAGCGCGTCTCCCTGCAGCGTTTCGACCGCGAGAAGCGCGTCTGGCGCGAGATCCGCAAGATCCAGCTCACGGAGACCGGCGCCCCACCGGGCGTCGGCTGGGTGTGGACCGGCAGCGAGAAGGTCCGCGTCCAGGTCCCCAAGGGAACTACCCTGCGCGCCGTGCTTCCGCTCTCGCAGACGAGGCCGTGCTACCTCGCCGGCTACAGCAACCTTCTGCGACGATGAGGCGCGCTCGCCCTCACCGTCGTCGTCGTATTCGCGACCGCAGGCCTCGCCGCTGCCGCCGTCGTCGCGGACAGCGTGACGCTGCAGCTGCGCGCGAACGTCCTTCGCTCGAACGAGTACAGCGTGGGTGTCGTGGGCGACATCTCGAGCGGCGCAGAGGGCGAGTACGTGGTCGTGAAAGGCAAGGAGTGCGGCATCCCGGGCGCATTCTTCCGCGGCCTCGGCGGCGGTACGACTCTCGCGGGGGGCCGGTACGAGGCGTCCGTCCTCGTCCGCACGAAGACGACGCTCCGCGCCGAGTGGAAGGGGACGACGAGCCTGCCGGTGGTCGTCAACAAGCGCGCGTACATCACGCTCACGAAGGAGGAGGACGGCTTCCGCGTAGGCGTAGCAAGCGAGACGCACAACGTCGACGGGAAGAAGGCGACCATCGAGCGCCTCACGTCCACGGGTTGGAGGAAGCTCCAGACGGTCGTCCTGAAGGCGCAGCCGGTTACGTCCAGTACGCGGAGAAGAAGAAGCTCCGCTTCCAGGTGCCGAAGGGGACGACGATCCGCGCGGTGCTCCCGCGCTCGCAGGCTGGCGCCTGCTACCTGGCCGGATACAGCAAGCTGGTGCGAACATGAGGTCGCGTTCGGCGCTCTGCTGTCCTTCTAGCTGTCGGGGCGACGGCAGCTACGGCGCTCGCCGCGGCTGCTGACACCGTGACCATCGCCGCCCACCCGGGAAATCGATCCGCTGGCCGGCGATCGCGTCGCTGGCGGGACAGGTCTCGAAGGGCAAGGCAGGCGAGATCGTCACGCTCGAGGCCAAGCAGTGCCCATCGCAAGTGTTCTCGGAGATCGGCCGGACTCGCACGACTGCGGGCGGCGCCTGGTCCGCGGAAGCCGGAGTGCAGACGAAGACCACGATACGCGCCACGTGGCAAGGCTCCCGCAGCCGCCACAGTGGTCGTCCTCGTTCGCCCACACCTCGTGCTCGGCCAAGTCTCGAGCCGTCTCTTTCGGGCATACCTCACGCTCGGAAGGTTTGCGAACGGCAAGCAGCTCGTGCTCCAGCGCTTCGGCGGCGAGGATCGTGGCTGGACCGCCGTCAAGGCGTTCGTCTTCCGAAGCCCGTCGACCGGCTGGCCGCAGATGACCTTCACGGCAAGCGTGCCGAAGGGAACGCTGCTGCGGTTGACGCTGCCGCGCGCCAGGCACAACCGTGCTACCTAGCCGGATACAGCAACCTGCTACAGACGTAGAGGAGGCGACGTGACGGAAGTCGGAGGGAACCTCGGGCAGGCGGCGGAGATCGCCGGGCGACTGCTCGCGAACATCGAGACGGTCGTCCACGGCAAGACGGACGAGGTGCGGCTCGTGCTCGCGGCGCTCGTCTGCGACGGCCACGTCCTGCTCGAGGACGTGCCGGGCACGGCGAAGACCGTGCTCGCCCGCGCCATCGCCGGCTCGGTGGAGGGCGCGTCCTTCGCGCGCATCCAGTGCACGCCCGACCTCCAGCCGACCGACGTCACCGGCCTGTCCGTCTTCAACCAGCGCGACCGCGACTTCGAGTTCCGGCCCGGGCCAGTGTTCGCGAACGTCCTGCTCGTCGACGAGATCAACCGTGCGATGCCGAAGACGCAGTCGGCGCTGCTCGAGGCGATGGCTGAGTACCAGGCGACGATCGACGGCGTCACCCGCGAGCTGCCGAAGCCGTTCCTCGTGCTCGCCACCGAGAACCCGATCGAGCAGGAGGGGACGTTCCCGCTGCCGGAGGCTCAGCTCGACCGCTTCCTGCTCCGTACCGCGCTCGGCTACCCGGGCGAGGAGGAGGAGCTGCGGATCGTCGAGGAGCAGGTGGTGCGGCATCCGCTCAGCGGGCTACAGCCCGTGCTGTCGCTCGACGAGGTCAACACGCTGCGCGAAGCGACCCACAGCGTGTACATCGATCCGCTGCTGCGGCGCTGGGCGATCCGGCTCGTGCGCGCGACGCGGGAGGCCGAGGGCGTGGCGATCGGCGCCTCTGTCCGCGGCTCGCTCGCCCTCGAGCGCTCGGCGCGCGCATGGGCGCTCCTCTCCGGCCGCGAGTTCGTGACGCCGGTCGACATCGAGCGGCTCTTCCTCCCTGTCGTCATGCACCGGATCGTGTTCACGCCGAGCTACGTCGCCACAGCACGCGAGATCGGCTGGCGGGAGGCGGCGGACGGGTTCCAGCGTCAGTGTCTCGAGATCGCGCCGCCAGCCCGGAGTCGAGCTCGAGCAGGCCGTTTCGGTATGAAGTTGCTCGCGCTGGCGGGGCTCGGGCTGGCGCTCGCAGGCGGCGTCGCCGCAGCTTCGAGCCAGGCCGACCCGGTGACGCTGTCCATGCGCCAGTACACGAACTCGAGCAAATGGCGGGTCCACGTGTGGTACGGCCAGGTGGCGACCGGCGCAGCGGGCGAGGACGTCGAGGTGCTGGGGCAGGCGTGCCTCACGAAGGGCTTCCGCCTCTACATGGCGACGAAGACCGTTCCCGGAGGCGGCTACGAGGCCGAGAGCGTGTCTACGCAAATCCCCTACCAGCATCGGTGCAGGTCGACTCCGGCACGACGTTCCGGGCGCGCTGGCGAGACCAGCTCAGCAACACGATCCTCCACAAGACTCCGATACTCGGCTTCTACCCGGTGAAGATCCCCAAGCGGCGAGCGTGGAAGGTGGTCGTCAACCCGGCGCCGCTCTACATGAAGCTGGGCGGCAAGCCCGTCATCCTGCAGCGCTTCCGTGCCGGCAAGTGGGAGCGCTTCAAGAGCGCGCCACTCGTCCTCAAGGCGAACTACGACTACGGCGGCGCGACGAACTACGAGGCGGTCTTCGAGACTCCCACGCGCGGCATGCGGCTTCGCGCCATCGTGCCCGCCAAGACCGTTGCGCCGTGCTACCTCGGCAAGACGAGCCCGTCGTGGCGCACGTGAGGCTCCTTTTGTCGGCGTCGCTGCGGCCTCGCGGTCGCGGCCGGGATCGCCAGCGCAGCCTCGCAGCCCGCGTCGCGGATCGTCGACCGCACGATGCTCTGCAAGACCTGGGGCTCCGGCTACCCCGACCCACTCCGCACCATGGCGGTCGTCGGCGTGCCCAACCAGGCGCAGGCCACGAACGGGCCACAGGGATCGCCGCGGTTCGTCGTGGCCCAGATCGCCCTGGGGGTGAACGGCCAGGATCAGGTGGTCGTCAGCCGCACCGCGTGTGCTCCCACGAGCAAGCGCCTCCAGCTGTCTGCAAAAGGGCTGCGCAGCGGCGTGACCGACTTCGGAAACAAGTGGAAGTGCCCGGTGCCCGCCTCGGTGCTGATCCGTGTCCGCGCCGCCTTCGCGGGGCCGGTGACTCTCAAGCCGGCGCCGGACGCGAGCTACCTCCTGATCGCCACGGGACGTATCTCGAGCGGCTCGCTGGCCATCAAGACGAAGGACGGGACACCGCCTCGCCTTCGCGTCCGTCGACAACCGCGGGAAGGGCGCCATCTTCGTCGCCAGGCCCCGCTGCCAGCGGAACCGTTTTTGACGGCGACGACCTTCCCACTGATCCCGCGGCGGCGGGTGCTCGGCTTGCCGTTCGGAGCGCTGCACAGCGCGCGCCGCGGTCTCGGCTCTGACGTCGCCGGCTCCCGCCCCTACCAGCCGGGGGACGACATCGACCGCATCGACTGGTACGCGTCGGCGCGGCTGTCCCTCGCGCGCGGCTCGGACGAGTTCGTCGTCCGCGAGCATTTCGCCGAGGAGGCGCCGCGCGTCGTCTCGCTCGTCGACCGCCGGCCGTCGATGTCGATCTTCCCCGAGGGCTGGCCCTGGCTGCAGAAGCCGGAGGCGATCCGCGGCGCGGTGCGGCTCATCTCCGACAGCGCCATCGCCGCCCGCGGCCTGCTCGGCTACCTCGACGAAGGCGAAGGCGAGCCGTTCTGGCACCCGCCGCGGAGCCAACACCTGCT
Organism: uncultured Actinomycetes bacterium; assembly: GCA_963830835.1. Classification (GTDB taxonomy): domain Bacteria; phylum Actinomycetota; class Thermoleophilia; order Gaiellales; family Gaiellaceae; genus PALSA-612. The sequence goes on from CAWHNJ010000022.1 coordinate 96,466, forward strand.
CGGGGACGCCGACCTCGAGCGGCCGTTCGAGGCGCCTGCCGACACGCTCACGCGCAGCCTGCACCATCTCGTCGCGCAGCGCCGCGACCTGCCCGCAGGCACGTTCGTCTTCGTCATCTCAGACTTCCTCGAGCGGCCGAGCCGCGACGACTGGCTGCTCGTGCTCGAACGGCGGTTCGAGATCGTGCCGGTGATCGTGCAAGACCTGCTCTGGGAGCAGAGCTTCCCCGACGTGAGCGGCGCGGCGGTGCCGTTCGCGGACGCCGCCACCGGCCGCGTCTCACTGGCGGCGCTACGCGAGCACGAGGCGGCCGAGCGGCGCGAGCAGAACGAGACGCGCTTCCGCGACCTCGTCCGCGAGTTCCACGGGCTCGCGATGGATCCCGTCGTCGTCTCGTCGCACGAGCACCGCGACGTCGTCTTCTCGTTCCTCTCCTGGGCCGACCAGCGGCTGCTGACGAGGGGACGGCCGTGAGGCGCGCCGCCCTGCTTGCGCTGCTCGCCGCCGTAGCGCTCGCCGCGGGCTGCGGCGGAGGTGGTGAGGACATCGCGGCGCTGCCTCCCGGAAGCTTCGTCTCCGCGAGCGGAGAGCTCGGGCCGCCCATCCATCTCTTCGGCGACACGATCGGCGCAGACGTCAGCGTCGTCGTCGACAAGACGAAGCTCGACCCGGGACGGGTCAGCCTGAAGACGTTCTTCGAGCCGTACGAGCCGATCGAGGAGATGGAGGTCGCTCGCCGCGAGGCAGGGAATCTGGCGGAGATTCGCTACCGGCCCGTCTCCGCTGCCTCGAGCGTGCCTGCATCACCTCGACCCTCGGGACGATCCAGAATCCGGCGGAGTGCGCCGCGCACGTTCCGGTTCCAGCCCGCGCAGGTGCAGTACACCGATCCCGGCGCGGAACAGCCGCGGCTCCTGCGCACGGTCCGGTTCTCGCCGATCGAATCGGTCACGCGCATCAACGCGCAGGACGTGACGCAGGTCTACGGCTTCCCCTTCCGCGGCAGCTTCACGCCGCTGCCCGCGATCTCGCAGCGCATGTCCGCGACGACGCTCGGCGTCCTCCTGCTTCTGCTCGCGGCGGCCTTGCTCGTGCTGCCCGTGATCCTGGCCCTCCGCTGGTGGCGCGCACGCAGACAGCCGCCGCCGCCCGAGCCCGAGCCGGAGCCCACGCCGCTCGAGCGCGCGATCGCACTCGTCGAGTGGTCGCTGGCGAGTGAGAACGGAGCCGAGCGGCGGGCGGCGCTCGACGCGCTCGCCACGGAGCTGGACGTCGTTGAGTCGAACGGCCTGGCCGACGAGACACGCGTTGCGGCCTGGTCGCCGCCCTCGCCCTCGACCGACGAGGCAGAGCGAATCCTCACCCTCGTGAAGGAGCGGCATGGCGACGCTTGAGCGCGCGTTCCCGTCGGCCGAGACTGCGCCGCTGCGCCGCGTCGTGCGGCGGACGACGCTCATTCGCATCGCACTCGCCCTCGCGCTCGTGGGCGCGCTGGCGCTCGCCTTCCTCGCCGCCCGCGACTCGGACGTGAGGCACGCGCCGCTCGTGCCCTCGGGGACGACCGGCGTCGTCGTGCTCGATCTCTCGGCGAGCGTCTACGAGGCTGCCTTCGGCTCGACGCTGCAGAAGATGGCGCGGCAGGGCGAGCGCGCCGGCCTCGTCGTCTTCTCGGACTCGGCCTACGAGGTGCTGCCGCCGGGGACACCCGGCCGCGAGCTGCTGCCCTTCCTCCGCTTCTTCCGCCCCGACCCGAACAGCACGACCGGCAGCTTCCCACCCAATCCGTGGCAGGACTTCCGCGCCGGCACGCGCATCTCGGCGGGCCTCGCCGAAGCGCACGCGTCGCTCGTCTACGCCGGCGCGAAGAAGGGCTCGATCCTCATCGTCTCCGACCTGGAGATCCTCCCTGACGAGGTGGCGCGGCTCGGCCACGTGATCGCCGACGTGCGCCGGGACGGCATCGAAGTCCGCATCCTCCCCGTCAATCCCAGCGCCGAGAAGCGGCGCTCATGGAGGAGATCCTCGGCAAGGGAGCGTTCCTCAAGGAGAAGGCGGAGGAGGCAGCGCCGAAGGAAGCGCCGGAGAAGGAGAGCCTGCGGCTGGCGGCGCCCTGGCTGTTCATGCTCGCCGCCGGCCTCGTCGTGGTGCTGCTCGCCACCAACGAGCGGCTGCTCGGGACGTCTGGAGGTGCGCCGATGAGGTGGCGGCGCTGGCTCGTTCCGGCCTTGGCCGTGCTCTGCGTGCCCGTGGCGGTCGTGCTCGCGCTCTTCGCCGTCGACGTGCTGCGTGTCGGCGACTCCGTCACCGAGGACGACGTCCGCTTCAAGCAAGGCCAACACTGCAGGCAGGGCTCTTCGACGACCCCGGTTTCCTGCCCGGTCACATCGCCGCGAAGGCGGTCGGTCTCGAGGACGACCTGCGCTATCGCCGCGCGGTCTGGCTCTATGCCCGCGCCGACCCGAGCAACACGACGGTGTACCTCTCGCCCGCCCAGGAGGCGTTGCGGGCGAGCCTGGAGCCGAAGCTCATCGATGCCAGCCGGGCGGAGACCGATCCCCGACGGCGTTCGCGGCTGCTCAACCTCTTGGGCATCGTCGCGATGAGCCGCTACGCCGTCGACCCCGGCGACCGCTCCAACACCGTTCGTGCGGCCATCGACTCGTTCACGAACGCGATCAACATGGACCCGACCAACGTCGACGCGAAGTTCAACCTCGAGATCGTCCTGCGCGACTTCTTCCACCAGGTCGCGCCCGGCGTCTCCCCGGACCGCGGCCGGCTGGGCGGGAACGTCGCCGGCGTCGGCCGCGACGGCAGCGGTACTGATGGACCTGACGTTCCTCACGCCGATGGCGGCGATCTTCGCCGTGTCGGCGTTGCTGCCGCTCGGCATCTACTGGTTTCGCGAGCGGCGCGCCTCCAAGATCCGGAGTGCGCTCGGGCTGGAAGAGCCGTCGTGGCGCTCCCGTGCGCCGCTTGTGGCGGCAGTGGCCGCAGTGCCACTGCTGCTCGGAGTCGCGGCCGCACAGCCGGTGCTCGGCACCGAGCGCTCCGTGCCCGAGCGGACGGACGCCGAGGCATTCTTCGTCATGGACACGTCGCGCTCGATGCTGGCAGCGGACGGCCCCGAAGCCGCCACACGCTTTGACCGTGCGGTCGAGGTCGCCTCGGAGATCCACGACCGGATCCCGCAGGTGCGTTCCGGCATCGTGTCGATGACCGACCGCCTACTGCCCCATGCCCTGCCGACCACCGACCGGCGGTGTTCGAGACGACGCTCCGGCGGTCGATCGGCGTCGAGCTGCCGCCGCCCGCGTTCACCTACTCCACCTATGCGACGTACTACGACATCCTCGCCGGGATCCCGCAGCGCAAGTTCTTCTCGCCAGCGGCGAAGAAGCGGCTGCTCGTCGTGATGACCGACGGCGAGTCGCGGCCGTTCGGTTCCCAGCTCGGCGCGGCGTTTCCCGGCAAGCCTCCGATCGAGACCGTCCTCGTCCGCTTCGGGAACGCCGACGAGCGCATCTACACGACGGGCGAGGCAGAGGGCTACGTGCCCGCCAAGAACAGCGAGCAGACGATCGCGCGCGTGGCCGACCTGATGGGCGGCCGCGCGTTCTCCGAGGACGACGTGTCCGCGGCCGGCGACGCCGTCGCCGAGATCGTCGGCGAGGGAGCGACGAACGACAGGAAGATCCCGGGCGCGCGTCGGTAGGCGGGCTCATGCCCTGGGTGCCGTCGGTGACGCTCGGCCGTGGCGCAGGAATCGCGGCCTGAGCGAGAACCGTCCTTCCGGCGTGCCGCTCGCGCTTCCTCCTGTGGCGAGAGGACACCGCGTCCCGCTCGCGTAGCCCACGAACGCGACGACAAGCCCCGTCGCGGCGGCCACACTGCTGCGATCCTCGTCAGTCAGCTCCTTCGCTCTCGGGCTGGCCGACACGGTCGATCGGGAGACCACACAGCCATGAACGAGAGAGGCCCCGCCCGGGCATCAGACGACGGCGGTAACTCGCGGGGTCCGGCTGCGGCACGATGCGGATGTAGGGCTTCGGCGACTCCCACTCGCCGAAGATCTCCTTCGCCTCGTCGTTCGAGACCGAGCCGGCGATGATGACGTCCTCGCCGTGCTGCCAGTTGACCGGGGTTGCGACCCGGTGCTTCGCGGTCAGCTGCAGCGAGTCGATCACGCGCAGCACCTCGTCGAAGTTGCGGCCCGTCGTCATCGGGTAGACGAGGACGAGCTTGACCTTCTTGTCGGGGCCGACGACGAAGACGTTGCGCACCGTCTGATTGTCGACCGGCGTGCGGTCTTCGGGTCGCCGGAAGCCTCCGCCGGCAGCATCCCGTAGAGCTTCGAAACCTCGAGGTCGGGGTCGCCGATGATCGGGTAGTTGGGCGCGTGACCCTGCGTCTCCTCGATGTCGGCGGCCCATCCCGAGTGATCATCGACGCGGTCTGCAGACAGGCCGATGATCTTCACATCGCGCTTGTCGAACTCGGGCTTGATCCTCGCCATGTAGCCGAGCTCGGTCGTGCAGACGGGCGTGAAGTCCTTGGGATGCGAGAACAGCACGGCCCAGGAGTCGCCGATCCAGTCGTGAAAGCTGATCGGCCCCTCGGTCGTCTCAGCCTGGAAATCCGGTGCGGTGTCTCCGATCTTGAGGCTCATAACATCCCCTCCTTTTGAAAGTGAAGTATTGAGAGCTTAACGAATCATTCCTCAGAGCCACTCCCGCCCGCTCCGGACTCGTCGAGCGCCCGCCAGAGCCGCTGGCCGCGCGTCTGGCGGCGGAACTCCGTCACCGTCATGCTGGTGAGGCGGGTCGGTGCCGTGGCGCGGGCAGTGGCCGAGCGACGGATGCCGAACAGTGGAGCCAGCTCTCCGAAGTAGTTCCCGGGCCCGATAGTCGCAAGCACCTCCTCGGTGCCGTCGGCCCGTTCCCGCACGACCTCGACCGCGCCTTCGTCGACGACATAGACTCGCTCGCCCGGGTCACCCTGGCGGAAGACGGTGTCACCAGGGGCGAGGCGAGCCTCCCCCGGCTCTCCCGACTCTCCGTCGATCCGCGGGCTCATGGCCACGACCTTGTCGGCCAGCGGAATCATGCGATCGTCGTGGGTGGCAGACCACGACGATGCGGCCGCTGTCGGCGATGTCCCGCAGGAGCTCGAGGACGTTCTCCACCTGCATGTAGTCGAGATGCGCCGTGGGCTCGTCCGCGAGGACGAGCGGCGGGTCGTGAGCCAGGGCTCGGGCAATCGCGACCCGCTGCTGCTGACCACCGGAAAGGTCGCCCGGCCGGTGGTGCCGACGGTCCCCCAGACCGACCTGCTCGAGCAGCCCGTCGGCGCGCTCGCGGGCGGCCGCGGAGCTGAGACCTGTGGCCCGCAAAGGAACCTGGACGTTCTCGCTCGCGGTCAAGCTCGGAACGAGATTGAACGCCTGGAAGACGACTCCGACGCGGTACCTGCGGTACTCGGTCAGCGCAGCGCCCGCGAGCGTCGTGATCTCGACGCCTCCGAGCTGCACGCTGCCTCCGGCAGGCGTGAGGATCGACGCGAGGATCGACAGCAACGTCGTCTTGCCGCAACCGCTGGCGCCGAGGAGTAGGGCCAGCTGGCCCGAACCGATCTCGAAGTCGAGCCCGTCGATCGGCCGAACGACGTAGTCGCCGCTTCGATACTCGACGACGAGATCTCGCCCGGCCAGCTGCAGGTCAGCTGCCAAAGGCAAGCGCGGGGTCGATCTTGAGGGTACGCCTGAGCGCAGCGAGGCTCGCGAGGGCTCCGGCGAGGACGGCTACGGCCAGCGAGCTCCACGTACGCACGGGCGGGGACCTCCACCTTCATCGCCGACAGCGGCGCAAGAGCGAGCTCGAGCACGATGGCGACGGCGACGGCGCACGAGCGTGAGCGCGATGGCCTGACCGACCAGTCCCCGAACGAGGCTGGCAGTGGAGACGCCGATCGCCTTGAAGACGGCAAAGTCCGCGGTCCGCTCGAGGGTGGACAGGTAGAGGATGGCGCCGACGATGCCGGCTGCGACCGCCCACAGCAGCCAGCGGATGAGCCCGATCGTCTGCTTTGCCTGTGCGACGGGCCGGTTGAGGTCCTCCCCCACATCACTGTTCGTGAGGACGGAGAACCCCTGCGGCGGGGCAGCAACTTCTCCTTCGGCCACGATTGCCGTCGCGAGCCGCTGGCCGTCGAACCCGAGGCGCTGGACGTCTGGGAGCGCGACGACGACCGCGGGCACGCCGGCGAAGTACGTCCGGCCGCTCGTCTCCGCGACCACCTCGAACTCCATGCCGCTGAGCTCGATCGTGTCGCCCACGTCGACGCCGAGCCGATCGTCGACGATCGCAGCTCCAGGTCGCGTGAGGAGGTCTTCGGCCTCGGCGGCCGGGCCCACGCCACCGGGGACCGCGCCGATGACGTTCACGTTCTCGGGATCCGGCGTGAGCGCGGTCGCCCCCACGATCGCCACGGGGTCGGCTCTCCGTACGCCGGTGGCACGTCGTACCTCGTCGACGCGAGACGTGGGGAAGCCAATCGGCGCGGTGAACGGCCCGACGGCTCCTTCAGCCACCAGCCACTGATCGGCGCCGAACGAGGACACGGTCCGGTCGATCTCGTTGTCGAAGCTCGCACGCACACCCGTGAGCAGCAGTGCCAGCGCGAGCACGAGGCCGGTGGCGAGGACGGCGATCGCAAAGCGCCGCCGTCGCCACTCGAGGTCACGAACACTGATCAGCCACACCGGCGCCGGAGTATCGACCGGGAGCCCATGACGGTGCAAGTGGCACTTCCAAACGAGGCGTCGCACGGAGTAGGGTCCCTTCGCATGGACCCGCCGACGTCGTTCTTCTCGGGCATCACCGAGCAGGAGATCGACAGCGCGCTCAACGGCATCGAGCGCAGGCGTCTCTCGAGCGGAACCGTGCTCATCGGCGAAGGAGACATCCCTGGAGAGATGTACGTCCTCCGCTCCGGTTCGGCGGAGGTCCTCATGGAGGATCGCCTGGGCGTAAAGCAGACGGTCAGCCGCATCGGCCCCGGCGAGACGATCGGGGAGATGTCGCTCCTCACCAGAGAGCCTGCCTCGGCGACTGTTCGCATCTCCGAGGCGGCGGAGGTGCTCGTGCTCGACGAGACCGGCCTCGCAGAGCTCACCGAGCGACTCCCGGGCCTCGAGCGCAACATGTTCAGGATCCTCGCCGCCCGCCTCGTGCGGGCCAACCGCCTGGTGGTCGGCCGCCAGCCGGGCCGTCTGACCGTGCTCGACGACCGCGAGTCGCCGCCGCTGCTCGGCTACGCCCTCGCGGCGAGCATCGCCTGGCACACCGGGGCTCGAACGCTGTACGTCGCACTGACCGACGCACCAGCCGAGGCGCTGGCCGCCCTCGCGAGAGCCTCACAGAAGACCGCCGAGTCGGGGGCGCATGGCGCCGAGCTCGTCGTCGCGAGCCCGGACGGCGAGTTTGCCCCCGAGCGGATCGAGTCGACGCTGCTTCGACTCGCTGCCGAGTACGACGACGTGGTGGTGCAGTTGCCCCGGGGCGCGACGAGCGGTCCCGTGAACATCAGTCGCACGATCACGCTTGCTTCGACGGAGGCACCGCCACAGGGATTCGCAGTCGAGCTCGCTCCGGACGCCGCCGCACCGTTCCTGCGGGGGCCGCTCCTGCGCACCCCTCCGCTGTCCGCCGAAGACGAGGCCGCGCTCGAGCATGGGCTGCTGCCGGCAACGACAGGAGCGGGCCGAGCGCTGGGACGGCTCTCCAGAAGGTTGGTCGGACTGGAAGTCGGTGTCGCCCTGGGGACGGGAAGCGTGCGTGGCTATGCGCACCTCGGCGTGCTGCGCGGGCTCGAGCGCGCAGGAATCCCCGTCGACTACCTCGCCGGCACGAGCATCGGAGCAGTCGTGGCCGGAGCGTATTCGCTGGGCGACGTGGACACGGCGACGGACTTCCTGGACGAGCTGGGCTCGAGGATGTTCAGGCCCACGCTCTCCAAGCGATCGATGCTTTCGACGCGCGCCATGCGCCGCCTCATCCGTAAGCGGTTCGGCGACCCGCAGCTGGAGAGCTTGCCCATCCCCCTGGCGGTCGTGGCCACCGATATGGAGACCCACGAGGAAGTGGTGCTCAGTCGCGGAAGCACGACCGCGGCGCTGTTCGCCAGCTCGGCCATCCCCGGCGTCTTCCCCGCCGTCCGCATCGGAGCGCGGACGCTCGTCGACGGCGGCATCGTCAATCCCGTTCCGGTCAGCGTCGCAGCAGCCCTTGGAGCGGGCGTCGTGATCTCGGTGCGGCTCGTGTCGGGGGGCGGTATCGGCGAGGAAGTGTCGGAGGAGGTCAAGGGCCCGGTGCCCAATGTCGTTGCCGCCATCGTCAGGTCGATCGAGACGGTGCAGACGCGCATCAAGGCCGAGACGGATTCGGTGCCGGTCGTCGCGCTCACTCCCGACCTCACGAAGATCGAGCCGGTCAAGCTGCGGAGGTTTCGCGACGGCCGCCGTTTCGTGCCGGCGGGGGAGGCCGCGGTCGAGGACGCCATGCCTCGACTGCGAGCCGCCCTGCCGTGGCTCCGCGAAAGCTGACGGCTTAGACGAGCCCGCCGCGGTAGCGCCACGGGCCCGGGTCGAGGCGGATGCCGCGCTTGCGGCAGAGCTCGCGGACGGAGTCGAGCACGATTCCCCCCTTCCCGTGGAGCCTGCGATCAACGAGGTCGAGCACGGCGAAGCCGTCGGGAGGCTCGCCGGCAACCTCGAGCGTGAGCACGACAACCTCGCCGTCGGTCTCCGGTGGCTCGAACGTCGTGTCGACCTTCTCGACGAACAGCACGAGCGACGTCGTGTCGTCCGCTCGAATCGCAATGGAGTGGTCGGAGCCGGCGGCGACGTCGACGCCACGCAGCTCGAGCAACTCGCGGAGATCGTCGAGCATCCGCCGCACGAGCTGCGGCTGCCGCGCGCGCGGCACCGGGCGCGCTGAGACGCCGACTGGTCTTCGCCGGCACACCGATCGCCAGCTTGCCGCGCGGGGACGTCCGAGACGACGTACGAGTTCGACGCGACGATGGCCTCCCGGCCGAGCCGGCAGCCCGCATAGACGACGGCGCCGAGCCCGACCTGCGCGCGGTCCTCGAGCACGATCGGCGCGAACCGGTTCTCGAAGCCCTCGAGCACCGAATGGCCGATGTTGTGCGTGACGAGCATCGACCGCATCGTCACGAAGACCTCCCGGCCGATGACGACCGGCCGGCAAGGGTTGATGAACGCCTCGTCGCCGACGAAGACGAGGTCGCCGACAGCGAGCGTCGCCCACGGGTCACGCCAGCCGCCGCCGCCGACCCGCACGTCACGCCCCAGGTGGCCGTTGGCGCCGATGAAGGCACGGCGGCACTGAATCTCGAGCCGCGGGCCAATGTTCGTGAGAGCGCCCACCGCGAACACCTCCTCGCAGCGAACCCAACCGTCGTCAGCCGATCTCGACACCGTCTCCAACCACGATCCGCGGCGCGATGAGGATCGTGCCGTCGCCGAGGCGCACGCCGTCGCCGATCGAGGCGCCGTGGCGCCGGTACGCATCGCAGCGCTCGTCGGACGAAAGCGACCGGAACGTGTCCGGATCCGACCGTAGCGACTCGAGGAAGCCCTCCTCCAGGCGTCCTTCCTCCTCGGGAAGCTCCAGCACGGCGGGTAGCGTCACGCCTTCGAGTGAGATGCCGTGGAAGAGCCCCGGCACCGTCACGACCTCCTCGGCCGCGCGGGCAGCGACGAGGCGCTCCACGTCCTCGGCCGTGATGAAGCCGTCCTTCTCGATCGTCGCCAGGTCGATGCCGTGCTCCTCGGCCAGCTCGACGGCCCTCCGCGTCGCGTTCGCGGGCCCGGCCGGCTGCACCGACGGGGCCTTCGCCGGGCGAGACTCCTCGGCTGCGGCGAGCTCTTCCTCGCTCTCGGCGATCACGGCGATGCGGCCGCCCAGCTCGACCTCGTCACCCTCGCCGTAGAGGTGGTGGAGGATCCCGTCACCCGGCGCTTCGAGCTCGAGCAGCGCCTTCGAGGTCTCGACGAGGCAGACGACCTGCCCCTTCTGCACCCGGTCGCGGTCCGGCACGAGCCACTCGACGAGCAGCGCCCACTCGGTGTTCGCGTCTTCGCGGGTGAGAACGAGCTCGAGCAGCCGTCAGCTCCTGACGATCCCGAGCGCCCGCACCGCGCTGACGACGTCGTCGACGCCCGGCAGCACCGCCTCCTCGAGCGTGGGCGCCGCGGGGATGATGCCGTCCCGCGCCGCGATCCGCTCCACGGGCCGCCGCAGGTCCTCCCACGCCTCGCTCTGCACGCGGGCCGCGATCTCGGCGCCGACGCCGCCGGTCAGCGTCCCCTCCTCGACCGTGACGAGCGAGCCCGTGCGGGCGACGGACTCCAGCACCGGCTCCAGATCGAGCGGCAGCAGCCGGCTCAGGCAGACCACCTCGGTGAACAGCTCGTCCTCGATGATCAGCCGTACCGCCGCCTCGAGCACGATCGGCAGCATCCCTCCGTACGTGACGATCGTCGTCTCGCCGCCGGCGAAGCCGTTGCCCGAGAAGGAGAGCGCCGGATACGGACCCGTCGGTCTCCCGGCAGGCGAGATCGCCGAGCCGCCCGTCCACCGGCCTGCGGTTCGGCCGTCCGTACATGAGCTTGTTCTCGATGAAGAAGACGGGATCGTCGTCGTCGATCGCCGCGTGCAGCAGCGCGCCGATGTCGTGGCACTCGCTGGGCGCGACGACCTTGATGCCCGGGCACGCCGAGCAGCACCTTCTCGAGCGTCTGGCTGTGCGTCGGGCCGTAGCCGCGCCGCCCGCCCATCGGCGTGCGGATGACGAGCGGCACGCGCACCTGGTCGTCGAACATCGCGCGGAACTTCGCGATCCCGTTGACGGTCTGGTCGAAGCCGAGCGCGATGAAGTCGCCGAACATGATCTCGAGGATCGGCCGCCAGCCGCGCAGCGCCATGCCGGCGGCGACGCCGAAGATCGCGCCCTCCGAGACGGGCGTCGTGATCACCCGCTGCGGCCACGTCGACGAGAGGCCCTGCGTGACCTTGAACGCGCCGCCGTACGGGTCGAGCACGTCCTCGCCGAGCAGGTAGACGTCGTCGCGGCTCTCGAAGGCCTCGGTCAGCGCCGAGTTGAGGACCGTGGCGCAGCGCTCTTCCACGTCAGCCCGCCTCGGGCATGGCCGGCGGAGACGCGTCGGCTGTCGGCGATCGCCTCGGTCAGCCGGCGCTCGCATCGCGTCCTCGATCGACGTCCGCTGCTCGTCCGGCAGCCGCGCGCCCGCGATGCCGAGCGGATCGCGCTGCGCGCGCTGCCTCGATCTCCGCCGGGTCGCGGTTGTCGTCGCCCTTCGAGTGCGGGCTGTAGCGGTACGTGTTGAGCACGAGGAAGAACGGCCGCCCGCTCGCGCGCACCTTGGGCACGATCTCGGCGGCCGCGTCCCGGATCTCGGCCACGTCGGTCGTGTCCAGCTCCGCCGTCTCGATCCCGAAGGCTGCGCCGCGGTCCGCGATACCGCCCGCGAGCGTCAGGTGGCTGGGCGTCGACTGCGCGTAGAAGTTGTTCTCGACGACGACGAGCAGCGGCAGACCCCAGCGCGAGGCGATGTTGAGGCTCTCGTAGACGACGCCCTGGCCGAGCGTGCCGTCGCCGATGAAGGCGGTGGTCACCGCGCCGCTCCCGCGCTCCCGCTCGGCGAGCGCCATGCCGGTCGCGACCGGCATCGTGCTCCCGAGCACGCCGTTCGAGTAGAAGCCGCCGTTAGCAGAGGTGCTGGCTGCCGCCCTTGCCGCCGCAGACGCCGCTCTGCGCGCCCCATCACCTCGCCGCAGCAGCCCGTCCACGTCGTCGGTGAACGCGAGGTAGTGGCCGTGGCAGCGGTGGTTCGAGACGATCGACGTCGCGCCCCGGCTCGGAGGTGGTCGATCACGCCGACGGCGTTCGCCTCCTGGCCGATGTACGTGTGCGTCGTGCCGGCGAGCTTGCCGAGCGAGAAGAGCTCGAGCAGGCTCTCCTCGAAGCGACGGATGAGGTACATCCGCTCGTACAGGCGGGCGAGATCGGCCATCGCTTGATCTTCGCTCAGCGTCTGGGGTTTGCCTGCCACGACTCGCGAGACGGTACCCGAAGGACAACTACAGGTAACCCGAGATCGGACAGGCGCTGCTCGACGAGCGCCTCCTCCTCGGCGCTGAGGCACCGCCGCGACACGCTCTCGAGCTCGTCGTACAGCCGCTCACGCACGTCGCCGGGCACGTCGTCCGGCACGGCTCTCGAGCTCGCGCGGATCGACGTCGAGCCGGTACGCCTGCTCCTCGCCCGGACTGGACCTGGACCGTCAGCTTCCACGGCGGCATGCCGCAGCGCGAGCTGCGACACGGCGCCCTTGTCGGTGCCCACGATCAAGCGCCGGGCGGTCGCCCTGCTCCGTGCCGTCGGCGAGCGGGAGCAGCGACGTCCCGTCGAGCCCGTCGATCGGTGCGTCCGCCAGCTCGAGCAGCGTCGGCATGAGGTCGACGAGGCTCACCTGCGAGGGGACGGCAGCGGGCTCCAGCCGCCCCGGCGCGGAGACGATGAGCGGCACGCGCACGATCTCGTCGTAGAGGTCGGCGCCGTGCATGTGGTACGTGCCCTTGACCTGCGTCTTGTCCTCGTAGCGCTCGCCCCACGACTCGCCGTGGTCGGAGACGAACGCGACGGCCGTCGTCTCGCGCAGCCCGAGATCGTCGAGCGCCTGGAGAAAGCCTGCGAAGTGCGTCTCCGACTCGCGCTCCACCGACTGCCGGTAGCTCTCGCGCAGCGCCTCGAGCGCGGCGGGATCGCCCGACTGGATGCCGGCGATGATGTCCTCCTTCGCCTGGCGCCACTCCTTGCGCTCGGAGTGGAGCACGCCGTACGGCATGTGCGTCGTCCAGCTGTGGAACCACAGGCAGAACGGCCTCGAGCCGCGCTCGCGCAGCCACTCGACCACGCCGTCGAGCCGCTCGCTCGTCCCCGCGACGTTCGCCTCCGGAAAGTCGCGGAACAGATACCGCTCGTCGAAGACGAAGCTCCCCGTCTCGTAGCCGTAGGCCGCGGCAACCGTGAACAGCGTCGGCTGCGCGACGTCGAGCTCGGCGTCCCAGTGCAGGTACCCGTGATGATGCGGGTAGAGGCCGGTGATCATCGACGCGGTCGACGGGGCAGTCCACGGCGCTGCGCTGATTGCCTGGTCGAAGCGAACGCCGCCCGCGGCGAGCTCGTCGATGGTCGGCGTGGCGACCCGCCCTGCTCCGTAGCAGCCGACGTGGTCGAGGCGTAGCGCGTCGGCGACCCAGACGACGAGGTTCATGCGGCCAGCTGCGCGGCGAGGCTGCGGCCGCGCATGTCCGATGGGATGTCCAGGCCGAGCAGGTCGAGCACGGTCGGGGCGACGTCCAGCAGGTGCGCGTCCAGCCGGCCGCGGGCGTCGACACCAGCGCCTGCGGCGACGATCATCCCGTCCTGGGCGTGGTTCGCGTCGTCCGGGCCCGTGTCGTTCTCGAGCGTGTGCACGCCCTCGTCCCCGCCGATCGTCGCCACCGAGCGCCACAGCAGGTCGCCGAAGATGACGATGAGGTCGGGCGCGACCCCGTTCACCTCGGCGTAGAGCTCCTCTGGCCGGTAGACACGCGTCTCCATCGGTCGCCCCTGGTCGTCAGGGATCGCCGCCAGCCGCTCAGCAAGGTCGTCCCGCACACGCTCGTAGTCCTCGGGCGGGACGACGCCCGCCGGCTCTCGACCCTGGACGTTGAGGAAGATCCGCGCGTAGTAGCCGCCGTCGCCCCAGGCCGTCGTGCTCGACCAGTCGATGCCGACCTCGTGCGGCAGACAGACGCCGTTCGGCTCCGCTTCGAGGGCGAGCAGCCCTTCCCGCCGCAGCCACTCGTTGACGCGGATGCCGCCGTCGAGGCGCTTCGCGCCGTGGTCGGAGACGACGAGCACGAGCGTCTCCTCGTCCGCGTGCCCGAGCAGGCGGCCGACGAGGCCGTCCACGTGCTTGTAGTAGTCGAGGATCGCGGTCTCGAACTCGTTGCCCGGCTCGTGCTTGCGGTGCTCGGCATCCATGAACTTCCAGAAGCCGTGATGGATGCGGTCATGGCCCATCTCGACCATCGTGAACAGCTTCCACGGCCGCGTCGCGAGCAGGTGCTCGGCGAGCTGGAAGCGTCGGTCGGTCATCTCGTAGAGCTGCTCGAGCAGCCATGCCTTGTTCTCCGTGCGGAAGTCCTTGACATCGAAGACGTACTCGCCCACGACCTCCGCCACCTCGTCCTTGAGGCCGGGCGGGTACGTGTACGTGCTCTCGACCGACGGCGTGAGAAAGCACGTGACGAGCGCGCCCCGCAGAGGCCGCGGCGGATACGTCCCCGGCACGCCGAGCACGATCGACGAGCCGCCGGCTCTCCCCACGAGGTCCCACAGCCGCGGCGCCTTGATGGCGCTGCCGTCGGCGATGAACCTCCCGTCGTAGGTGTGGTCCGAGCGGTTGCGAAACCCGTAGACGCCGAGATCGCCCGGGGTGCGGCTCGCCATCATGCAGGACCACGCCGGGACGGTGATCGGCGGCACGACCGACGTCAGGCGGCCGTGCACGCCGCGATCCATCAGCGCGGACAGCGTCGGCAGCTCGTCCCGCCATGCCTCGACGAGGGACGGCTCGGCGCTGTCCAGGCCGATCACCATCGCCTTCTGTACCCGGGCCTGGGCCACGGGCGCCCATGATAGATCGGCGCCCGTGCGAGCCGGCCGCGACGTTACGAGCCCGCGGGCGTGATGTTGTTGTTGCGCCGGAAGAAGTTGTCCGGGTCGTACTTCGCCTTGATCTCCGAGAGCCGGCGGAGGTTCTTGCCGTGGGCGCTGTCCACGCCGACGTCCGTTCCCTCGTCCGAGATACCCGTGAAGTTGAGATAGACCGCACCGGTCCCGAATTCGTTGATCTCGGACCACGCGTCTCGCACCCAGCTGACGTTGTCGTCGTTCTCGGACGGATCGGTCCAGTTGCCGTCGACCGAGGCCATCCAGGGCGCCGTCCGCTCCGTGAACGCCGTGTCCTCCGCTCCCACGTTGTTGATCGCCCCTCCCCACAGGAACGTCACCATCATCGTCAGCGGCGCAGGACGTGCTCGCGCAGTCTTGACGATCACGTCGATCGCATCGTCCGACAGCTCCTTCAGGAACGCAGACTTCCAGTAGCTCTGGTAGTGGTTGCGCGGGAAGAACCCGTCGAAGGCGCTCTGCACCGCGGTATACGGCATCGGCTGCGAGATGTCTGCGAACGGCGTGCCGAGCTCACGGAGCGGCTGGAGTGCCTTCATGCCTTCGTCCGCGTCCCCCGCATAGACCCCGCCGATCACGAGACAGTCCTGCTCGTGAACCTCGGGCGGCAGGCTCGGATCGGCGGGCATCGTCACGCCGATGGCGAGCGCCGTGACCTCGTCGGGAGCGGAGTTGCCGAAGTCGCGGAACTTCCGCAAGACCTCGTCCGCATCGGCCAGCGGATAGAAGACGCCCGCAAAGGCGACGATGGGGCCGAGCGGATGGAGGCGAAACGTGAATGATGTCGCGATCCCGAAGTTCCCGCCTCCGCCACGAATCCCCCAGTAGAGATCGGGATTCGAGTCCGCTGAAGCGATCCGGACTTGCCCGTCTGCACCGACGATCTCTGCCTCCACGAGGTTGTCGCACGAGAGCCCGTACTTGCGGCGGAGCCAACCCTCGCCGCCTCCGAGCGTGAGCCCCGCGATCCCGGTGTCCGACACGATTCCGCCCGGTGCAGCCAGCCCGTGGAGCTGTGTCTCGCGGTCGACGTCGCCCCAAAGGGCGCCGCCCTGCGCGCGCACGAGGCGCGCCTCGGCGTCGACGAAGACGCCGTTCATCGGCGACAGGTCGATGAGCATGCCCCCGTCTGTGCTCGACAGCCCGGCCACCGAGTGCCCGCCGCCGCGCACGGTGACTTCGAGACCGTTCTCGCGGGCGAAGTTGACCGCGACGACGACGTCGGCTGTCCCCGTGCACTGCACGATGAGGGCCGGCTGGTCGGCCTGCATGGCGTTGTACGGGGCCCGCACGTTCTCGTACCCGGAGTCGCCCGGCGTGAGGACATTGCCGCGGAGGAGCAAACGAAGCTCGTCCAGCGCTTCGCCCGAGATCGTCGAGAGGATCGTGGCCATAGCTAGCCCCCTTTCGAGCCCGCCATCGAGCGGGACAGGTCAATCCACGCTAAGCCCTGGGAGCATGCCAAAGGTCCGGCCGATCAGCCGATTGGATTCAGGTCGGCGCGGGAACGAAGAGCTGGCCTAACACGGCGACCGGGAGGGGTAGTCTGAGCCGATGCCCGGGAAGAGCGTCGAAGCGCGGTGCGCCGTTCCGGCGGCCGAGCTGAGACCGCTCGTCGACAGCTACAGCGGCATTCGCTATACGGGCTTCGCACCTGGCACCCATCTTGGGCTGCCGTCGCGCCATCTGACGGTGGCCGTGAGTCTCGGCGTCCCCGCTCAGCGTCGCCCTTTCAGACCTGTCGACTATGGCTCGGCCGTTCCGCGCTCTCGCCGCCGGATTGCACACGCGCCCTGCGCTCGTCTTCCACGACGGCAGCCAGGACGCAGTCTCGTTCGAGCTGACGCCGCTGGGGGCCCGCTCTCTGCTCGGAGTGCCTGCGGCGGAGCTGGCGGGCACCGTCGTTGAGCTCGACGACCTGCTCCCGGGCGACGCGGCCGAGCTGATGGATCGCGTTGCCGCAGCAGCGGACTGGTCAGTCCGCTTCGCCGTCCTCGACGATGTGCTTGCTCCGACGCGCCCGTCGCACGGACGTGTCCGAAGGTGCCGTCGAGCGCGCGTGGCACAGGATCGTCAAGACCGGCGGCCGAATTCGCGTCGACGAGCTCGCGCGCGAGATCGGGCTACAGCCGACGTCAGCTCACGAAGCGTTTCACGGGTGAGTACGGCGTCACGCCCAAGCAGGCGCTCGCGCGTCGTCCGCTTCGAACAGTCGTGGCACGCATTGCGGCGTCTCGAACGCCGGCGCCGTACGTCGCCGGCTCGCAGGCGCCCGTCCCTCGCCGAGATCGCCGTCAGGTGTGGCTACTCCGACCAGTCTCACCTCGCGCGCGAATGGAACGAGCTGGCCGGCTGCCCACCTTCGGCGTGGCTCGCCCAGGAAGAGCTCCCATTCGTCCAAGACGCCGGATCCGAGCCCGCGTAGCCTGAACGGCATGAACACACACGTCTCCCCCAATCTCGGATACACGGATGCGAGGGCGGTGATTCGCTTCCTCGTCGACGCCCTCGGCTTCGAGGTGGCCGTCCTCTACGAGCGGAGCTCCGACGGCAGTGTCGCCCACGCCGAGCTGCGCTGGCCAGGCGGCGGCAGCGTCATGCTGCACACGGCCGAAGGCAAGCCCGTTGCCGATCTGCCAGCGCCTTCGACAGCTGGCGGGTACCCCGCGTACTCCATCCATCTCGGCACGAGCGACCCCGACGAGCTGTTCGTGCACGCCGTGGCTGCAGGAGCGAACGTGGTGCGCAAGGTCGAAGACTCCGCCGTCGGCACGCGCGGCTTCATCGTCAGCGACCCCGAAGGTCTCTACTGGAGCGTGGGCACGCCGCTCCCGGCGTTGACGCGCGACGGCGAAGGACACTGGCGGCCGCGACACGACTAGAGGATCTCCACGACGTCGTCATCCGCGAGCACGTGGGCGGCGCCGACGCGTTGTCCGTCGAACTTCGCGGACGGTCCCCAGACACGCGCGCCCTTGCACGCCTCGGCGAGATCGTGGTGGACCGTGGCCGCGGCGTCGACGACCGTCGCTCCCGGCATGAGTGCCATAGCCTCCGCCTCGGTGTCGCCCGGCCGGCGCAGGAACACGCGAATGAGCCCCGTCAGCCGCCACAGCTCGTCGCGCAGCCGATCGAGACTCTCGTCGTCGAGCACGGAGACACCCACAGCCGGCAGCCCGGCCGCGCGCGCGATCCGGTCGACCGCACCCGGGTCAGCCTCGTCGAGCTTCGTCACGGCGAGGATCGCCCGCTGGGAGATCGCAGCCCGCTCGAGCTCGCCGAGCACGGCCGTCAGCCCGTCGAGCGGCGCCGAGGCGTCCTGGCAGAGCACCATCGCATCGGCGCTGCGCAGCACGCCCAGTAAAGCCCGGCCGTCGCCGCGCCCGTCGGCTGCGCCCTCGATCAGGCCGGGGATCTCCACCAGCTGGACGAGCACGCCGCGCAGCCGCGTCAGCGCCGGCACCGGCCTGAGCGTCGTGAACGCATAGTCGCCCGTCTTGATCTGGATCGACGACAGCGCCTGGAGCAGCGACGACTTGCCCGCGTTGGGCGGGCCGACGATCGCGATCTGCGCCGCGCCCTCCCGGCGCACGGCGATGGCGTCGCGATGGACGACCTTCTTGCGGACGCGAGACGCTTCGATCTCGGCGTTCACCCACTTGCGAATGTCCGCGTACGGCCCGTTCCGGTACCCGGGCAGCTCGAGGAGAATGCTCTTGAGCTCCCTGATCCGCTCGGCGCCGTCCTTGCCGACGAGCCGGCGCTTGATGAGCTGCATCTGCGTGCGATGCGGCATCGGCATCGCGATCACCTTCCCTTCGTTCGTGCGGGAAGGCGCGCGCTCTACCCGGCCGCTTCCGCGGCCACGGTGGCGCGTCCCTGTCCCGCCGCTCTCTCGGACGCTGGAGGTCGAGAGCGGCGGATCAGCCTGTTTTGTTCGAACAGGCGTGGAGCCAGGATCGTTCTGCTGCACTCATCGCGCTGCGAGGGTACCGCATGTGGCGAACGGCCTGCCTTGCACGCTCGTGTCGACTGTGCCATTGTCGGCCCGTGAACTCGGCCAAAGGAGCCCAGATGGACACGACGCGCCGCCCGTTCCACTTCATCGTCGCTCTCGCGGGAGCACTCGCTGGTCTGCTGCGCTGCTTGCCGCGACAGCCTCCGCAGGGCCGGCACCGCAGACATCGAGCCGCCGGACCCGCTCGATCCGCGCACGACCGCGCCGGACAGCCGACTCTTCCTCGTTACGCACGCGATCGGCTTCCAGACCTACCAGTGCAACGCGACCGGCACGGCCTGGGTTTTCACCGGCCCCGTGGCCACCCTGTACAAGACGACCGGCAAGTCGAAGCCGATCGGTACGCACTTCCGGAACCCCGTGACCACTCGTCCCGTCTGGGAACTGAAGGACGGCAGCTCCGTCGAAGCGGCAGCGATCGTGACGGTAGCCGCGGGAGCGGGGAACATTCCGTGGCTGCTGCTCCAGGCAGCTGTGACGACGGCCGGCGCCGACGGCGACCGCCTGACTCAGACCACGTACATCCAGCGGCTGAACACGGTGGGCGGCGTGGCTCCCCCGGTGCCGTGTTCACCCGGCACGACCATGGCCGTCCCCTACACAGCCGACTACTTCTTCTGGAGAGCGCAGGGCGCCGGCTGAAGGAGCTTGACCACGGACGCGTGAACGCTCCCACTCGACCGTCGGTTCACGGCACCGCAGCAGGCGAGGCGTACTGGGGCCCCGGCGACAGGTACGTCTTCCACGTCACGGGCGCCGAATCGGGCGGCTCGATGTTCGCGTTCGACTGCCTCGTCGGCCCGGGCGGTGGACCGCCGCCGCACCGCCACCTCGCCGAGGACGAGCTGTTCTTCCTCTACGAGGGCTCGATCGAGCTCCACGCCGCCGGCGAGACCCACGTGGTCTCGGCCGGCGAGGCGATCTTCGTGCCGAAGGGAACGGCCCACAGCTACAGGAACGTCGGTGATGGCAGCGCGCTCATGTACACGATCTACACGCCCGCCGGCATGGAGGGGTGGTTCCGCGAGGTCTTCGACCGGGTCCAGCCAGGAGACTTCGACAAGACGCCGCCGCCCGCCGACGAGGCGATGATCGCGCGGATGCTCGAGGCGGGGCCGCGCTACAACGTCGAGTGGGTCTCGGAGTGACTACGTTCGCGAGAGGATCGCTCGCAGGGCGTCGCCGACTGCCGTCCGCCGCATCTCCGCTTCGCGCTCGGCGCGCCACGCGACGAAGCCGTCGGGCCTGAGGATCGTCGCTCCGCTGTCCCCGAGACCGTAGACCCCGCCGAAGCGTCCCTCGACGTCGCCGAGATCGTCCGCCCCGACACGGTGCGCGGCGAGGGGGACACCGAGCTCGGCTGCCGCCTCCCTCGCGCCGTCACACCATGCCTTCCCGTCGGGCCCGGTAACGAGCGCCAGCTGCGGGCCGACGAGGTCGAGTGTCGAGATCCGTTCGCCGGCTCGCTCGAGCCAGACGTGCGGCGCGCGCGTGCCCGGGGACGCGGACGGCTCGTGTGGGTTCTCGTAGAGGAGCCCGTCGTCGCCGGAGGTGGCGACGACTGCCTGCGAGCGGTAGCGATAGCCGAGGTCGATGCTCGCGTCCTCGACGTAGGCGGCGAGGTTGTCCGTGCCGAGGCTCGGGTCGAGGCGTGTGACGTAGCGCATGTATGCCTGCTCGGCCGTGAACTCCGCAACCGGGCGCCGCTCGGCGTCGTACGTGTCGAGAAGCGCCTCGCCTGCGTGGCCGTGCAGGACGTACGCAAGCTTCCAGGCGAGGTTGTGCGCGCTGTGGACGCCGGTGTTGCCGCCGAAGCCGCCCGTCGGCGGCATGACGTGCGCGGCGTCGCCGGCGATGAAGACGCAACCCTCGCGCATCCGCTCGGCCCAGTTGGCCTCGGCGTTCCACTTCTGGACGTTCTCGATCTCGATCGGCAGCTCGGCGGCGCGCCGAGTGCTCGCGGACGTACTCCACGCACTTCTCGGCGCTCGTGTCGTCCCACAGCTGCCGCGACAGCTCGCCGTTCTCGTCCACCGCCGAGTTGACCGCGAGGAAGCCGGCCTGTCCGTCGAGCGAGAAGCGGAAGAACCCCTGCACTCGCGGCCCGAAGACATACACGACGCTGAGGTTCCGCTCCCCGATTAGCTCCCGCACATCGGCGCGAAAGTAGATCGTGATGCTCTCGGAGAAGCTGCCGTGCCCGCGAGTCGCGATCCCGAGTTGCTGCCGGATCGGGCTGTGCGTCCCGTCGGCGGCGACGACGTAGCGCGCCCCGACCGTCCGCTCGCGGCCCGTCTCCCGGTTTCGCACAACCGCAGTCGCACCGTCCTCTCCCCCTTTGAGCGACATGAGCTCTGCGCCGTACTCGAGGCGCGCTCCGAGCTTCGCCGCGCGCTCCTTCAAGACCGGCTCGAGCCCGATCTGCGTGATGAAGAGACGTGGCGCGGGGCTCAGATGCTCGACGCCGTCGTTGATCGAGCGGAAGTACCACTCGAGCTCCTCGCCACCCAGCGACTTCACCGACATGATGGCGCCGTTCTGGAGGAACTCCTTCTCCGACGCCGCCACAACCTCGTCCTGGATGCCCGCGCTCCGGTACGTCTCGATCGTGCGCTGGAGAAAGCCCGCCGCACGCGGGTGGATCGCCGTGCCTGGGTGCCGCTCGACGACGAGGTGGTCGACCCCGTGCTGGGCGAGGAACAGCGACGTCGACAGCCCGACAAGGCTGCCGCCGACGACGAGGACGGGGACTTTTTCGTCGATCGTCTTCCCCAGCTCCCTATCGCCGCAACGCTTCGAGACGGTCGAGGCTCTCGCGCGGCCACAGCTTGTCCGTGTCGTAGTAGACCTTGTACGCCGGGACCCCTTCCGGCAGCGCGACCCATGGCAGTTTCGAGCGAGTGAAGATGTGGACGTCCGGCTCCACGCTCGACGGGTCGTCGAGCGTGCCCGCGCGGACGAAGCGGACCTTGGGGCTCGTGTACTTGCTGTAGACGGCGATCTGGCACGTGGGACAGCGCCAGATCCGCTGCTTGCCCCGGTCGCGTGGCACGTCGACGGGCTCCGGCTCCCCCGCGAGGAGCTCGACGCGATCGGTCTCGATGAGAACGTTGATGACGAACGCGCTGCCCGTCTGCCGCTGGCAATTCAGGCAGTGACAGCAATGGGTGAAGAGCGGATCGGCGCTCAGCCGGTAGCGGACCGCTCCACAGGAGCACCCACCTTCGCGTACGGGATCCGCCACCGCTACTGCTCGTAGTTCTCGACGACGCCGGAGGGCCTGGCGGCAGCCGCCCCGGGATCGAGGCCGGCCTCGCGCAGGGCGCGGCGCTGGCGCAACAGGTCCCAGCATTGGTCGAGCGAGACCTTCAGCTTGTCGAGACGTTGCCGGTCGGCGTCGGTCGCGCTTCCGGCTGCCTCTCGTTCCCACAGCTCGTGCTCCTCGGCGACGAGTTGCTCGATCGTGCCGTGGATCTGGGCATCGTCCATGTCGCTCCCTCCCGAGGTTGTCCTCTCGAGGGAGGAGGCTAGCTCAGCAACACGAGTCGGGAAGGCCATATGACGTCCCTGCGACAGAGAGAACCGGCTAAACGGCTTCCGCAGGCTCCGCCGCCCACGCTGGCAGCAGGCCGCCCTTCGAGAGGATCTCGTTCCGCGACGCTTCGAGCTGGGCAAAAGTGCGGTCGAGATCGACGCCGACGAGCTTGCCTCCCCGCTTGACCGTCTTGCCCGCGACGAGCACCGTGTCGACGTTCGACGTATCCGCGAAGACGACGATCGTCCCCACGGGATCGATCATCGGTGCCGTGTTGATCGCGTTCGTCTGCAGGAGGACGATGTCGGCCTGCTTGCCAGGTGCGAGTGACCCGACCTTGTCCTCGAGCCCGCACGCGCGCGCTCCGTCGATCGTCGCGAACTCGAGCACGTCCTTGTAGGACAGGCTCGGCTCGAAGGGCTCGTCCGGCGAGTCGGTGAACTCCCCGATCCGGTCGTGAACGAGCGCCGTCCGCATCTGCGTGAACATCTCGCCGGGCACGCTCGAGACGACATCGACGCTCAGCGACGGACGAACGCCGCGGGCGAGCAGCTTGCCCGTCGGCGGAGGCCCGTGGCCCATGAGCATCTCCACGTAGGGAGCGACCGACGCGGTCCCTCCCGACTCGGCGATCAGGTCGAGCTCCTCGTCGGTGGAATCCGTGCAGTGGATGTACGTCGTGTCCGGCCCCAGCAGGCCGAGATCGTCGATGTTCTTCACGTGGTTGACGTGCACGCCGGTCAGCCGCATCCCGACGTGGACGCTGATCCGGATGCCGAGATCTCTGGCCAGCTCCCAATCGTGCTTCGCGACCTCGAAGTTCGAGTTTCCCGGCGCGCGGGCAGCGAGTGCGAGCGTCGTGAGCTGATCGTCGGACGAGAAGTACGTCTCGCGGATGCGGCGGACGTCCTCGGGATGCTCCAACTCGCTGAACGCCCACCACTCGCCGCCGGTCGGGACGCCGTGTGCGTAGACGGCGCGGATACCACTGGCACGCAGCCCCTCGATGGCGGCGTCCGAATGGTCGGGGGTGTTGCTGATGTGCGACCAGTCGAGGATCGTCGTGACGCCGCCGTTCAGCGCCTCGAGCGTTCCCGCGTAGTTCCCGATCTGGACGTCCTCGGGCCGGTAGTGCCCGCCGACGCTGCCGAGCATCACGGCGAAGTAGTGGTCCAACGTGCAACACGGAAGGATGCCGCGCACCGGCGTCTGCCAGACATGGCGGTGCGTGTCCACGAACCCCGGCATGACAATCATGCCCGCGGCATCGATCTCCTCCGCGTCCGACACGGAGAGGCCGGGGCCGACCTCCACGATCTTCCCGTCTTCGACGAGGACGTCGGCGCCGGCGACGTCGCCAACGGCCGGATCCATCGAGACGACGAACCCGTTACGGATGACGAGTCGGTGCGCGCCCACTCCGCCTCGCGCGTCTACGAGCCGACCGCCGCGGGGACGGCGGCAGCGTCGATCTGGAGCCCCGGGTCAGCAGCCCGAACCTGCGTGGTGGGGACGCCGAGCTCCTCACGGACGACGTTCGCGCCCTGCGCGAGAGCCGCGGCCTTGTAGAGCGCGATCGGGCGCGGCACGCCCTGGCGCCCGAAGCCGCAGTCCGAGGACAGCACGAGGTACTCCGGCTCGATGTGCTCGAGCGCCAGCCGTATGTCGGCAGCCACCTCCTCCGCGGTCTCCACTTGGAGCGCCCTGTGGCTGATCATCCCGACGGCGATCTTCTTCGTGAGCTTGCCCTTGTAGGCCCCGAGCTTCGGCAGCAGCTGGTGGCCGTTGTGCTTCGACTCGATCGTCCAGACGTCGGCGTTGATGCGGTCGAGGTAAATCTCGAGCGAGGGCTCGTACGAGATGCTGGGGTCGAAGCAGTGCTGCGCACCTGGGTTGCCCCAGCACGTGTGCACCCAGATCTCCGCCTCGAGACCCTCGACGGTGTAGTTGAAGAGATCGACGAAGAAGTCGAGCGTCGCCTCGTCCGCCCCCCACGCTGCGGCGCTGTGGATTGCCGGCTCTTCGATCTGGACGACCTTGCAGCCGGCTGACACGAGCTCGCGCAACTCGCCGTTCAGCACGCCCGCGAGGTCCCACATGAGCTCCCGCTTGTCGTCGTCGTATGCGTCGGTCTTCACCGTGAGCACCGTCGAGGCGAGATCCGCCGCGATCGTGCCGAACTTCACCGGCCTCTCCGTCCTCGACTGCGCGACGCGCCACACCTTCGCGAACTCGAGCGGCACACGAGGGGCGATCTTGTCGACGATGGCGTGGTACTTCCAGCCGCCGACGATCTCGTTGAGCCAGGTGCCGACGGGATACGTCCAGCCGGCCGTCGTCTCCGTGTCGAACTCCGAGATTCCGCTCAGGCGCTCGCTGGGGTAGGAGAACCACGAGCGGCCGGCGAGGTCGAAGTCCAGGTGGTAATCACCGTTCGTGAGGATGTCGAGGCCCGCGAGCTCCTGATCCGAGATCACCGTGGCGACCGCGTCGAGGTGCTGCTCGCGGTAGTCGACATCACCCAACCCGGTCGAGTACGGCCGCTCGAACAGGTTCCCCGTGTACCACTTCGGTCGCGGCCACGATCCGGTCACGGTCGTCGGAAGCATGAGGTCCTTCGTGGCTGTCAGCATCGCGCCTGACTCCTTTCGGCAGGGCAGCGTGTTTAGGCGTCTCGTGAAGTCACGCTGAACGTAACAGACTGCAGGTCATCGATCCCGGATCACCCTGGCGACGCTCGCGAAGTCGGCATCCTCGAGGCCGAGCTCGCAGGCGCGCGCAAGGACCTCGTCCGCTGCCTGCGTCGCCTTCATCTCCACTCCAAGGTCGTCCGCAAGCCGACGTGCGAGCTGGAGATCCTTTCGCATCAGGCTCACCGTGAAGGCGACCGGCGTCTCCTCGGGTTGCAGGAACGCGTTTCGCTTGTAGAGCACGTACGGCGCCGCGAGCGCTCCGCCGGCGAAGACGTCGTAGGCGGCCTCGCGCTCGATTCCCGCGCCCTCGGCGAGCACGAGCCCCTCGGCGATCGCCTCGTTGAAGACGGCGATTGCCGAGTTCACGGCGAGCTTCATCGCGGCGCCGGCTCCTGCGCCGCCGAGGTGGAACTGCTTGGTCGATATCGCGTCGAGCACCGGCTTCGCGCGCGCGATTGCGCTCGGCTCCCCTCCGAGCATCAGCGCCAGCTCGCCCTTCTCGGCCAACGCCGTGCTCCCCGAGACGGGCGCGTCGATCCAGTGGCCGCCCCGTTCCGAGACCGCTCGGTCGAACTCGAGCGCGGCGGTCGGCCCGATCGTGCTCGTGTCGACGACGATCGCACCCGGCCGAAGACCGGCGAGCAGCCCGTCGTCGCCATGGAGGACTGCTCCGAGGGCATCGGCGTCCGCGACCATCGTGACGACGACATCGGACCGTTCGGCGAGCTCCTTCGGCGTCTCTGCTGCGGCGGCGCCGACCGCCGTGCACGGCTCCAGTCGCTCGGCCGTGCGATTCCACACGGTGAGCGGCAACCCCGCATCCACGATCCTGAGGGCCATCGGCGTCCCCATGCGGCCGAGGCCCGCGAAGCCGACGGTCAGGCGCTCGGTCACGTCGTCGTCGTCTCGACTCCCGACTCGAGCCGCTCCGCGAGGTAGTCCCAGTCGCGGTTGAAGCGGTACGAGTGGCGGTCGGGGGGCCCTGGAGCCGACGTCTCGAGCCACCTCACGTGAACGCCACGGGTGTTGTAGAACGCGTGGATACAGCCCACCCCGGTCCAGAACACGTCCCCGGGCCGCAGGGTGTAGCGCTCGTCGTCGGCGACCACGTCCACTTCGCCTTCGAGCATGTAGTACGACTCCTCGAAGGGATGGTCGTGCGGGAGCGCCTGGCCCGTCTCCTGGTACTGCACCATGAACATCGTGTGGAGATGGGCGTCGAGGCGCCGGTCGACGAGCATCTTCACGGCGATCCCGCTGTACGCGAGCAGCGCCGTAGCCATGCTCGCCGAGACGGTCGGCTGCTCGACAGGCGCACCCTGCTTGAGCTCGTCGACGTCCATCTGCCAGTCGTCGAGCCTGAAGAGCGTGCGGTTCCTCGGGTCGCGCACGTCGAGCGGCGCCGGCGGCGATGACGGAACAGGGCCGAGGAAGTACGTGTCCGGCTGGCCCTGCCCTGGGCGCCGTGGCTGCGGGGAGGCCATGTCGATCCAGACCGCGCGGTCGTCGCCACGCCACGCGTGCGGAACGCCGACCGGCACGACGCCGCACGCGCCGGGCAGCAGCGTGACTCCGCGCCCGTCGAAGTACAGCACCGGGGCGCCATCGAGGACGTAGAAGCTCTCCTCGAACGAGTGGACGTGCACGTCGATGTGGCCGTCCTCGAGGGCAGACAGGCCGAGCCCCATGTGCACGGAGCCCGTCGAGCCGTCGATCAGCGCCGCGCGCTCGAAGCCATCGCTGCGTGACTCGTACTCCGGCTCGAGGACGATGTCCTCGCGCCGCATCAGGTGGTGTCTCGTCACTGCATCATCCAGCCGCCGTCGACGTCGAGGTTGACGCCGTTCACGGCCGGGTTCTCGAGCAGGAAGATCGACGCGTCGACGATGTCGGAGGTCATGACGTTCCGGCCCGTCGGCGTGCGAGCGCGCACGTTCTCGCAATGCTCCTCCTTGCCGCTCCAGAAGGGCGTGTCGGCCACGATCCCGGGGTGGATGGCGTTCACCCGAACGGGCGCGAGCTCGAGCGCCATCGTCCGGATCATCGTCGACACGGCGCCGTTCACCGTCGAAACCGTCGTCGAGCCGGGATACGGCCGGTCCTTCGCGAGCCCGCCGAAGAGGAGAATCGACGCGTCAGGCCCGAACCGGCCCGCGAGCTGGTGGACGACCTCCGTGTAGCCGACGAGCTTGAGCGTGACGAGCCGGATTGCCTGGTCGACGTCGTAGTCGGCGACGGAGTTCTGGTCACGATCGACGGCGACGAGCGCGAGTCGGTCGACCGTCTCGATCTCGCGCAGGGCGTCGCCGATCGACGCCGGTTCTGCCAGGTCGAGGACGATGCTCCGGACGCCGTCCCCGATCTCGGCAGCACTCGACGCGCACCTCTCATCGTCGCGGCCCGTGATCGCGACGCCAGCGCCCCGCGAGCGGTAGGTCTTCGCGAGCTCGAAGCCGAGGCCCGAGGTGCCTCCGATCACGACGACGCTAGTGGCCATCTCGCTCCTTCGATTTGATCACATTGAGCAGTGCAGGCCCAGATTCGACGCAACTCTACAGCCGGACGATCGTATAGTCAGTCCATGGCAGGACCGGCACCGGCAGTCGCAGAGCCCTCCGTTCCAGAGACGCTCGGCGCGAGGATCCGCCACGAACGGCAGGCGGCAGGGCTCACCGGTCGCAAGCTCGCCGCCCGCATCGCGGTGTCGCCGAGCCTCATCTCGCAGATCGAACGCGGCCGCGCGACTCCTTCCGTCGCCACGCTCTGGGCGATTGCGACCGAGCTGGGCATCCCCGTCGGCGACCTGTTCAGCGACGCGGAAGCGGCGTTCGGCCCGTCTGCGTCGACCACGCCGGTCCAGCCACGCGGGACGCGGACGGCGATCACGCTCGCGGGCGGCATTCGGTGGGAGCGCCTGACGCCCGCAACCGACCACGAGGTCGACTTCATCTATGTCGTCTACCCGGTCGGATCGGAGTCGTGCCCCCCGACGCGCTGTCCCAGCACGGCGGCAGGGAGTACGGCTACGTGATCAGCGGAAAGCTTGGCGTGCAGATCGGGTTCGACGAGTACGCGCTGCGAGCCGGCGACTCGATCAGCTTCGAGTCGCACAGGCCACATCGTCTATGGGCTATGGGGAAGGAACCGGCAGTGGCCGTCTGGACCGTGCTCAACCGGAAGGGCGACGAGCGCGGAGAGCTGCTCCGCGACAGCGCCACCTGAGAGTCACTGCCTGGCGAGCACGTCCGCCACGATGCGGTCGGCACCGGGCAGGAAGTCGTCCTCGAGCGGCGGGCTGTACGGGATCGGCGTGTTCGGCGTCGTGATTCGCCACGCGTCGTCGAGGTCGCCGAGCCCCTGCTCCACCACGAGGGCGAGCACCTCGCCGGCCCAGCCACCGGTCAGCGGCCCCTCCTCCACGACTGCGACGCGGTTCGTCTTCACGACCGACGCCATCACCGTCTCGATGTCGACCGGGCGAAGCGTTCGGAGGTCGACGACCTCGGCGCTGACGCCTTCCGCCGCCAGGCGCTCGGCTGCTTCGAGGCAGTCGTGGACGCCTTTCATGGCGCTGACCAGCGTTATGTCGTCCCCATCGCGAACGAGCTCCGCCCGCCCGATCGGGACGGGCTCGGTCCCGACCTCTCCCTTCAGGGGGTACAGGCGCTTGTGCTCGAGGAAGACGACAGGGTCGTCGTCCCGGATGGCGGCCTTCAGCAGTCCCTTCGCGTCCCCAGCGGTCGCCGGTGCGACGAGCTTCAGGCCGGTGATGCCCATGAGCCACGATGCGGGCATCTGCGAGTGGATGGCGCCGAAGCGGCCACCCGCGCCGACGACCGATCGGATGACCACGGGACAGCCGTGGCGCTCGCGGGTCAGGAACCAGTGTTTCGTCATCTGGTTGATGACGCCGTCCATCGAGAGCGCGAGGAAGTCGCCGAACATGATCTCCAGCACGGGTCGCAGGCCCGTGATCGCAGCTCCGTAGGCGGCGCCGGTGAGGGCGAGCTCCGAGATCGGCGTGTCGAAGACGCGTCGCTCGCCGTACTTCTCGTAGAGCCCCGGCGTGACGGCGAACACTCCCCCAGCGATGGCCACGTCCTCGCCGAAGAAGATCACACGCTCGTCCCGCTCGAGCTCCTCGTCGAGAGCCTGCCGCACCGCTTCCCGGAACTCGATCTCCGCCACGACTCCTCCTTATTCGGCGACGAGGGCAGCGGGGCTCTCGAGCAGCTCCCGGAGCCGCTCGAGGAAGCGCGCGGCCTCGGCGCCGTAGACGACGCGATGATCGCAGGAGAGCGTTACGTCCATCGACCGTCGCGCGACGATGGCTCCGTCCTCGGCGACGAACGGGCGCGGCGCGACGTCGCCGACCGCGAGCAGGGCAACCTGCGGGGGATTGATCACGGCGTGGAAGCGGCGGACGCCGAACATGCCGAGGTTCGACACCGTGAACGTGCCGTCGGCGAGGTCGGCCGGTGCGAGACGGCGTTCCCGCGCTGCTTCCGCGAGGCGTCGCGACTCGGCCGCGATGGACAGGAGGGGCTTGCGGTCCGCGTCGTGGATCGTCGGCACGAGGAGCGCGTCGGGCGCGTCGACGGCGACACCGATGTTGATGCGGTCGTGCTGAATCGACTTCCCCGGCTCGTAGGACGCGTTCAGGGCAGGGAAGTCCCGGAGCGCGAGCGCCGCAGCACGGACGACGAGATCGTTGAAGGACGGCACCGGCGCACGTCCTGCGTCCCGGAGCTCGTCACGAAGCGTCGCCGCGGCTTCCATCGCGATCTCGACCTCGAGCGTGAACTCCGGAATGGACGATCGCGACTCGGCCATCCGCTCTGCGATCCTGCGTTGCGTCGGGCTCTGCTCGACAACGATCGGCGCGCCACGGCCGTCGCCGTCCGCGGCCGCTTCCGCCTCTCCGCCGCCCGCGGCGGCCTCGACGTCCGAGACCACGATGCGACCGCCCGGACCGGTGCCGTCGATCTCGTCCAACGCGACGTTCAGCTGATCAGCGAGCTTGCGCGCGACCGGCGTCGCCCGTGCGCGTCCCGTGCGCGGAGCCGGACGCGACTTCGCAGGTTCCGGCGCGCGTTCTGTTCGATCCGCCGGCTTCGGCGCGGGAGCCGCCGCCCGGCTCTGCGCGGCAGCGTCCGGCCGGATGCGTGCGATGAGGGCGCCGAGCTCGGCGGTCTCACCGTCCGCGACGACGATCTCCTCGAGGGTGCCGTCCACCTCGGCCTCGTAGACGACCGTCGCCTTGTCCGTCTCGACCTCGACCAGCGGCTCGCCTCGGGCGAAGCGCTCCCCCGGCTCCTTCAGCCACGTGAGAATCGTCGCCTCCTCCATGGAGTCGGAAAGCCGCGGCATTCCGATGTCGACGACGTCGCCCACGAGCGCTACAACTGACGACCGAGAACGATCCAGACGGCCGTCACAGCCTCGCTGCCGTCGTTGTGCAGCCGGTGAGGCACGGAGGACTCGAAGCACACGGAGTCGCCCGGCCCGAGCACGTACTCCTCGAAGCCGAGCGTCACGGTGAGCTCTCCTTCCCGGACGAAGCCGAGCTCCTTCCCGTTGTGCCGCACGAGCGCATCGGCCGGGGCCGACTCGCTCCCCGGTGGGTACACGACGTAGAGGAACTCGACACCCGGCACGTCGCGCGTCGTCAGGCGCTCCCAGCGAACGCCGGTCTCCAGGTCGATGCCGCGTGCGCTCGTTCGCTCGCTGGACGAAGCGGTTGCCGTCCTCTTCGGCGGAGCTCCAGCCGTCCTCCACGGCGGTCGCCGCCGCCTCTCCGTTGTCCGAAGGTGGGGCCTCGTCGGGCTCCACGTGGTGAAACACCTCGTCCATCGACACCCCGAGCTCGCTCACGACCGCATAGAGCGTCCGCACGGACGGCTGGATCCGTCCCGTCTCGATCTGCGAGAGGAGGCTCGGCGAGACGTCGAGCCTGCGGGCCAGAGCACGGAGGCTGAGCCCGCGCTCGAGGCGTGTCCGGCGAAGGTTCTCCCCCAGCGGGGCTAGAGGCCGGGTCGCGCTCACGACCCGACCTCCGTTGCGAACTCGCGTCGGTCGTATGGCTCGGGGAAGGGCGCGTCGAGGGCTGCTTGCTCGATCCCGTCGAGGGCTCGCTCGACCTCGTCCCGGATCGCAGCGACGTCGGCCTCCTCGAGCCCATACTCGTCGCGGAGCCGCTCGGCCGCGACGGCGAGCGGATCGCGCTGCTTCCAGCGGTCGAGCTCCCCCTCGGGACGGTACTTGCCGGGATCGCTACGCGAGTGGCCGACGAAGCGGTACGTCGCGGCCTCCACGAACTGAGGCCCGCTTCCGCCTCGGGCCTTCTCGACGACCTCTGCCGCGACAGCGCGAACGGCCCAGACGTCCATGCCGTCGACTGCCGACGTGGGAATCTCGAGCGCGGCCGCCCGGGGCTGGATCCCTCCCGGCGTCACCGCCTCCGTGGGCGTGTACTCGCCGTAGCGGTTGTTCTCGCAGACGAAGACGACCGGCAACGCGAAGACCTTCGCGAAGTTGAGGCACTCGAAGAAGTAGCCGTGGTTCGCGGTGCCGTCTCCGAAGTACGCGACCGCGACATGCCCCGTGCCGCGAAGTGCGAGTGCCGCTCCGGTGGCTGCCGCCATGCTGCCGCCCACGATCCCGTAGCAGCCCATGACGCCATGGTCCGGATCGACGACGTTCATCGAACCGGCGAGCCCGCCGTTCACGCCCGAGGCGCGCCCGAGCAGCTCGGCGAGCAGCTCCGTCGGGTCGGTGCCCATGGCGAGGAGATGTCCATGCCCGCGGTAGGTGCACGCGACACGGTCGCCGTCGCCGAGCACGCTCGCGAAACCGACGGCGACCGCCTCTTGGCCGGAGTACAGATGCGTCGTGCCGTACACCTCGCCCCGCAGGAAGAGGCTCTGGACGCGTTCCTCGAAGCCGCGGATGAGCAGCATGCGGCGGTAGAGGTCCGCCGCCAGGCCGGCTTCGACTGCAGCGGTCGCGGCCTTGGTCGCCATCGCGTCTAGGAGACTTCGAGCGGGTCCTTCGCGACGCGGCCGTCGACGACGTCGACGCCGCGGACGTACGTCTTGCCTGTCACGAGCAGCTCGTCGGCCGGGAAGCGCGTGATCACGTCGCAGCCATCGGCCGTGACGACGACCTCTTCCTCGATGCGAGCGGCCGACCGGCCGTCGCTCGCCGGACAGTACGTCTCGAGGGCAAACACCATCCCGGCCTCGAGCTCGGCCGGCGCGTCCATCGAGTGCAGCCGCGAGATCATCGGGAACTCGTAGAGCCCGACGCCCAGCCCGTGGCCGAACTGCAGGCCGAACGCGGCTCGCTCGTCCTGCATGCCGATCTCCTCCGCGGTGGGCCACGCCTCGGCGATCTCGTCCGTCGTCGCGCCGGGCCTGACGAGCTCGATCGCCGCGTCGAGCCACTCCCGGCAGCGCTTGTAGGCATCGATCTGGGACGGCGTCGCGTAGCCGACGTTGAACGTGCGGTAGTAGCACGTCCGGTAACCCATGAAGGAGTGGATGATGTCGAAGAACGCCTGGTCCCCCGGCCTGATCAACCGGTCCGAGAAGGTGTGCGGATGGGGGTTGCAGCGGTCACCGGAGATTGCGTTGATCGCCTCCACGTGCTCGGAGCCGAGCTCGAACAGGAGCCTCATGGCCGCCGCGACCACCTCGCTCTCCTTCACGCCCGGACGCAGCATCCGGTAGATCTCCTCGTAGACCGCGTCGACGATTCCCGCGGCGTGGTCGAGCAGGGCGAGCTCGTCCTCCGTCTTGATCTTCCTGGCCTCGAGCATCACCGGCTGCGAGTCGACAAGGTGGAGCCCGGCGCGCTGGAGCGCGAGGAGCGTCGTCATGTCGGGCACGTCCACGCCGAGGGGCTCGCCCGCCAAGCCGCGCTCTGAGAGCTCGTGGTGGACCATGGACGCGAGCGCGTCCGGTACGCCCGTCTCGTCGGGCATCGCCCCGCGCATCGGCGAGACCCAGGCCTGCCAGCTCGACTCGGGAAGCCAGGGGCAATAGAGCTTGTGATGGCGCGCCGCCGAGCCGAAGTCCCAGAGCACCGGGTCCTCCTCGCGGAACACGAGCGCGAAGCGGATGTTCTTGTCACGCTCCCAGGTGCCGATCGCGGTGCTCGTGACGTAACGCAGGTTGTTGGGGTCGAACAGCAGCAGCGCCCCCAGCTCGGAAGCTGCGAGCTGGGCCTTCGTCTTCTCCAGGCGCACCGCACGCAGACGCGCGAAGTCGACACGCTGCTCCCAGTCGACCGCCATTGTCGCGCCGCGCGAAGCGATGGTCATCATCATCTCCTAGAACTCGGCCTGTTCAGCGATTCTGCACACGGCTCTCCCGAGAGTCAACTCGCCCGATCGCCCGGAAACACGCTGCTTGACTCGCCGCGGGCAACGGACTAGCGTTGAGAGGCAATGGACAGCGAGCGCCAGACGTTCGATGTCGCTGGACACCGTAACGGTGCTCGCTCGAAGTCTCGACCAAGCCGCGGAGACGGCCCGTCGGCCGCGGAACCTCGCGTGTCTTCGCCCACGAAGGAGGGTGACGAATGTCGAAAGCACTGATCCGTCGCCGCACGGCGATCATGGCGGTCGTTGCGGCGAGCGCCGTAGCCGCCGCAGCCGTCGCGACGGGAGCGAGTGGTAGCGCTCAGCGTCCCAAGGTCGCGTTCATGTCGTTCGCCGTCGCGAACAGCTACGACGCACCGATGCTCAAGGCCGCGAAGGACGTCGCGAGGAAGAACCGCGCGACCGTCGACGGTCTTCGATGCTGCGAACGACCCGAAGAAGCAGTTCTCGCAGCTCCAGACGGTGATCTCGTCGAAGCAGTACGACGCGATCCTCGTGCAGCCCATCTTCGGGCCGCAGCTGATCCCGCTCGTCAAGCAGGCGATCAAGGCCGGCATCAAGGTCGTGAACGTCGACCAGATCCTGGGTACGAACCCGGGAACGGCACGACCGCCCGTGGCCGGGATGTCTGGCAACGTCGTGTTCATCCAGACCCAGATCGGCAGGAAGCAGGGCGCGCTCGTCGCCGCGGCGTGCAAGGCGAACAAGCTCAACCCGTGCAACGTCGGCTACCTCTACTCAGTGAAGGTGTCCTCCCTCGACACGGCGATCCGGAACGGCTTCAACAGCGTCATCAAGGCGAACCCGAACATCAAGGTCGTCGCCGAGGGCGAGACGTTCTACCAGCACGCAGTCGCGCTGAAGGCGGCGCAGACGATGCTTCAGGCCCAGTCCGACATCAACCTCATCGTGGGCGCCGACCAGGGTGCGACCGGCGCCGAGCTGGCCGCGGGCGACAAGAAGATCGTGCTCGTCGGCTACGGCGGAGGCCAGGTCGGCCTGAACGCCGTCAAGGCCGGCCGCTGGTACGGCACCGTCATGCAGCGTCCTGCTACCGAGGGAAGGCTCGGGATGCAATGCGCGGTCGCCGCCGTGAAGACGAAGCGGCGCTGTGGCGGCATCGACGTCCTGAAGAGCCTGCCTCAAGGCGGGGTCGTGACGAAGGCCAACGTCTCGAAGTTCAAGGCGGAGTGGCCGGGCTAGGTCGACCACGATGCACCTGAGCGCGACGGCGTGGCCCACCTCGAGCTCCAGAGTCGTCTCGAAGCACTTCGGAGGCGTCCGCGCGCTCGACGACGTGTCGGTCACGGTCACGCTCGGCACGGTCCACGCCATCGTCGGTGAGAACGGCGCGGGCAAGTCGACGCTCGGCCGGATAGTCGCCGGCGTTCACTCCGCGGACGGAGGTCGGATGCTCCTCGACGGAGCACCGACCTCCTTCCGCTCGCCGCGAGAGGCACTCGACCACGGCGTGGCGGCGATCGCGCCAGGAGCCGTCGCTCGTTCCACAGCTCACAGTCGCGGAGAACGTCTACCTCGGCGCCGAGCCGAGGCGCAATGGCTTCATTCGCCGCCGGGCGCTCCGTCGGGCATATGCAGATCTTGCGTCTGAGGCGGGATTCGACCTTCCGGGCCACGCGCGCGCCGGGAGCCTGAGGACGGCCGAGCAGCAGAAAGCCGAGATCCTGCGCGCCCTCTCGCGGGACGCACGGATCATCGTCATGGACGAGCCTTCGGCAGCGCTCAGTGCTCCCGAGACGGCCCAGCTCCACGAGATGGTCCGTTCGCTGGCCGAGCGTCAGAGAACGATCGTGCTCATCTCGCACTTCCTGCGCGAGGTGCTCGAGCTTGCCGACACGGTGACGGTCCTTCGCGATGGCAGGGTGATACGGACATCGCCGACTGCTGAGGAGACCGAGGCGACGCTCGTAGAGGGGATGCTCGGCCGGCCCCTGACGACGACGTTTCCGCCGAAGCGGCCACCTGCGGCGGACGCACCCGTCGTGCTCACCGTCGAAAGATCTCGAAGCGGCCGGAGTCGCGAACGCGTCGTTCGAGGTGCGCGCTGGAGAGGTCGTTGGCATCGCCGGCCTCGTCGGTGCGGGCCGAACCGAGCTCGCGCGCGCGATCTTCGGGGCGAACCGCATCGAGGAAGGAAGCGCCCGGGTCGGCGCCGGCGACAAGCTCGGCAGAAGCCCTCGAAGGAGCCTCGACGCGGGTGTTGCGCTGATCCCCGAGTCGCGGAAGGACCAGGGGCTGATCTTCGGTCGCTCCGCGGTCGAGAACACGACGCTCTCTCAGCTACGAGAGCTCAGCCGCCTCGGCGTCGTGCGACGCGGGGCTGAGCGTCGTGCTGCAGTGGCGATGCTCGATCGTTGCGACGTGCGCGCTTCGAACTACGCGGCTCCCGTCATCACGCTCTCCGGGGGGAACCAGCAGAAGGTCCTGTTCTCGCGGAGCCTGCTGGGCGAGCCGAAGGTCTTGCTCGCGGACGAGCCGACCCGCGGCGTCGACGTCGGAGCGAAGCTCGCAATCTACGAGCTGCTCGTATCCCTGGCCGCGCAGGGCATGGCGATCGTTCTCATCTCGTCCGAGCTGGAGGAGATCCTCGGACTTGCCCACCGAGTGCTCGTCATGCGGTCGGGCCGGCTGGTCGCGGAGCTGGCGGGCGAGGCCATGACCGAGCCCGCGATCCTCGCAGCGGCATTCGCCGACCGATCGGCCGGAGGGGTCGCAGCCTGACCGCCGAGACGGGAACGGAGCAGGCCCCGAGTCGACTGTCCGGCCTGAAGGGGTGGGCGAGAAGTCTCGTCACCGTCGACCGCCTGCGCGAAGCGGGCATCCTCATCCCGTTCGCGATCCTCTTCGTCGTGCTGTCGGTCACGAGCGACGCGTTCGCGACGAGGGTCAACCTCCTGAACGTCCTCGACCAGCAGTCCGCGATCCTCATCATCGCCGCCGCGGGGACGCTCGTGCTCGTGTCGGGCGGCATCGATCTCTCGGTCGGTGCGACCTACTCGCTCGCGGGCGTCGTTGCAGCGCACTATGCGCTCGAGACGAACGTCGTTGTCGCGATGCTGCTCGGAATCGGCGCGGGCGTCCTCGTGGGGGCGGCCAACGGATTCGTCGCCACGGTGCTCCGCATCAATCCCCTGATCACGACCCTCGCCATGGCGTTCATCGTCGGAGGCTGCGCGGCTCTCATCAGCGGGGGCACGCTCATCGTCCTCTTCGACAAGCCGGCGTTCGGCAAGCTCGCGCAGACGGAGTGGTTCGACGTCAAGACATCGATCTGGATCATGATCGTCGCCGTCGTCGTCATCGGGCTCCTGCTCGCCCGCACGACGGCAGGCCGCTACATGTACGCGGCGGGAGGCAACGCCGAGGCGGCCAGGCTCGCCGGCGTCCGTGTCGATGCGTGTCCGGATCTTCGCCTTCGTGCTGAGTGGCGCCGCCGCGGGGCTCGCGGGCGTGATCGACACCTCACGCGTCATGAGCGCACAGGCCGGAGCAGCTGATACGACGCTCGCCTTCACCGTGCTCGCCGGCATCGTCGTCGGCGGCACGAGCATCCTCGGTGGCGAGGGAGCCGTTTGGCGGACGGTTGTGGGCGTGCTCTTCATCGCGCTCATCGGCAACGGCTACGTGCTGCATGGATTCGACCCGCTGTACGAGCAGATCACGATGGGCGCGATCCTCCTCGCCGCAGTCGGGCTCGACGTGTGGATACGGCAGCGGCGGGCATGACGGCTCGCCGCGAGCGCGCTGCTAGAGCAGGATCTCGAGCGCCAGCGGGATGGGACATCCCTTCTCGACGAGCATGCGGGCGGCGTGAAGGTCGGCGCGTGACGCAGTCAGGAAGACCGCGTCCGCCACTTCGAAGCCGAGCGCACGGAACTGGTCGAAGCGCCAGCGCGCGACGCGGGTCTCCTCGACTTCTTCCGGCTCCTCGACGAGAGGAAGATGCTCGGCGAACGTGGACATCGTGCCTGCCTTTCGCGACGGGTCGATACAACGTGAAACGTCGAGACCGGCGATCCGGCGTTGAGCCGAGGTAAGGCTTCGTTGCCGCCGCGTTAAGAACCGGGAGCCCGGGCGGCCGGCGGCAAGCTCATGGCCTCGCGCTCGGCGAGCAGCGGCGTCGCGGGGACCTTGATCATGCCCCGCGTGGGCCGGTCGAGGTCGAACGTGACGAGAACGAGGAAGCTGACGAGGATCGCCGCCGCAATCACGGGAATGATGCCCCGGCCGAGCATGGACAGGTACAGCGCGAGCAGCCCCAACGCGAACGCGGCGCCGAGCAATTCGACCAGCAGCACCGCGCTCGGTACGCGGTTGTTGAGCCCCGAGAGCCGAACAGTCTGCTGGTCGATCATCTCGTTCAGGCTGTCGAGATACAGCCGCGGCGCGCTCGCGAGCGGGCTGCGATTCATCGTCTCGCCTGCCAGTCGCCACAACCTGCGCTGGATGTCGTCTTGCTCGGCGGCCGTGGCCTCGAGAGCCGCGCTACCCGGGACCTCGTACGTGAGGCGTATCGCGAGATCGTTGTACGTTCGAAGCAGGTCGAGCGAACGGCTGCGCTGCGGCTCGGCGATCGTCTGAGCTCGAAGATATGTCGTGCCGATCGTGTTGGCGTCGTCGACGACATGCGCTCGACGATCCTGGTACCGACCCACGGCGAGCGTGAGGCCGAAAGCGAGGATGAGCGCTACCAGCCCCAAAAGCGCTCCCTGCAGGGCTCCGATCGGCTCGCGGTACTTCTCGGAGTGCCGACGCATGTATCCGC
The DNA here is from genome assembly GCA_963830835.1 of uncultured Actinomycetes bacterium. Classification (GTDB taxonomy): domain Bacteria; phylum Actinomycetota; class Thermoleophilia; order Gaiellales; family Gaiellaceae; genus PALSA-612. The sequence goes on from CAWHNJ010000022.1 coordinate 134,729, forward strand.
CGACCAGAGCGCCGACGGCGGTCGCGCCGCCGATCACGGCGAACACGATCAGCCCGAGCTGCCAGCTGTTCGCTGAATGGAACAAGGACCTCGGAAGCTAGGCAGCTTGGCGGACGGCATCGCCCGCTAGCCATATCGCCGAAGCGCGTGTTACGCAGCCGTACCGCGTGCGAGACGTCTCGCGCCGCCACGTCGAGCTCGCCGCGCGTCGGCCAGGATCGCACGGGCTGCGTTTGCTCCCGGGCCGCCTGTGATTCCGCCCCCGGGATGCGCGCCTGCCCCGCACAGGTAGAGACCGCGGATCTCGGCAAGCCGGTAGCGGGCGTGGCCGAGGAGGGGCCGCCACGCAAAGAACTGATCGAGGGCGTGCTCGCCGTGCATCGGGTGCCCGCCGCTGAGGCCGTATTCCCGCTCGAGGTCCGCCGGCGTGACCACGTGGCGAGCGACGATCGTCTCCGCGATACCGGGTGCGTAGGCCTCGAGCGTCCGCACAGCCGTGTCAATCACCCGATCGCGTGCTGCCTCGTCCCAGTCCTCGTCGCGGAGTTGCCGCGGCGCGTACTGGAACAGCGCGGTGATGACGTGGACTGCCCTCGGGGGCGAGCGCAGGGTCGGAGAGGGTCGGGATCGTCGCCTCGAGATAGGGCTGCTCGGAGATCCGCCCGTACTTCGAGTCGTTGAATGCTCCCTCGAGATCGTCGAGGCTCGGAGCGACGACGATTCGTCCGCGCAGGCGCGCATTGTCGACGCCGAACGCCGGCAGGGCGTCCAGGACGAGCGTCACCTTCGCGACCACGCCGGGCATGCGGATGTTCTCGGCACGCCAGCTCAGGGTCGGACCGATCTCGGCCGGGTCGAGAAGACGTAAGAGGGTGTGCTTGGGGTCGGCGCTCGAAGCCACGATGCGCGCGTCGATCTCCTCGCCGCTTGCCAGGGCGACGCCTTCCACGGAGCCGCGCCTGGTACGGATGGCCGAGACGTCGACACCGCATCGCACCGTCGCGCCGTTGGTTCGTGCGGCAGCGAGAAGCGCCTCGGTCAGACTGTCCGGGCCGCCCCGGGCGAAGACTGTCCGCCCCGCCGCTCCTCCACCAAAGGCCGAGTCCCAGAGGAAGTTGAGCGCCGTCCCGGCAGATCGCGGGCCCATGGCGGAGTAGCGGATGCCCCGCGCCCCGAGCACGCCACGCAGCGCTTCGTCGTCGACTGCCTCGCTCACGAGATCCGCGACGGACATGGGCAGGACTCGCAGCGTCTCGTGGATCTGCCGCGTGCCAAGATGCCGCAGGGCGTTCGCGAGCGTGAGGCCTTTGAAGCCGTCCGCGGGAGACGGAGCCGCGAGATCCGGAGGCTCGGTCGCCTGGACACGCGTCAGGAACCGGACAAGAGAGCGGACCTTGCGATCGAACGCAAGGAACGCCTCGGCGTCACGCGGGCTCCGCGCCCCGAGCTCCTTCGCGGTCCGAGCAGGGTCGCGCCACAACGTGATTGGCGATCCGTCGGCGGACGGTGCGAAGGCGACCACGTCGGGCTCGACGGCTCGAAGCCCGTACTCGCCGAGCTGAAGGTCTCGAACGACACTGGCACGGAGACCTCCCAGGCTGTCGGCACCAATCGGCGCGCGCACGCCCGGAGCGACCTCCTCCATCGCCAGTGGGCCGCCCGCGCGGCTGCGGCGTTCGAGAACAAGCGTGCGCAGCCCGGCCTTCGCCAGGTAGCCCGCCGTCACCAGGCCGTTGTGGCCGGCGCCCACGATGATCGCGTCGTATCGCTCGCGGGCCACGAGTTTCAGGCCGCCCTACGGGTCCGAAGCGAGCGCACGACCTGGAGGGCGGCGAGCCGACCAGACGCCCCCATGATCCCTCCTCCAGGGTGCGTGGCCGAGCCGCACATCCAGAGGTTTCGTAGCGGCGTGCGATAACGGGCCCAGCCCGCGACGGGCCGGTTGAAGAAGAGCTGCTCGAGGGAGAGCTCGCCCTGGAAGATGTTGCCCTCCGACAGCCCGAACCGGTCCTCGATGTCCTTGGGCGAGAGCACCTGCGCGTGGAGGATCAGCCGGCGGATGTTCGGCACGCGCTCCTCGATGGTGTCGAGGACCGTCTCGCCGAATGCCTCGCGCCGAGCGTCGTCCCATTCGGCGCCGTCGGCCAGGTGGTACGGCGCGTACTGCACGAAGCAACTCATGACGTGCTTGCCCGGTGGCGCCATCGACGGATCGACCAGTGTCGGAATGACCATGTCGATGAACGGACGCCGGCTGAAGCGGCCGGCCTTTGCGTCGTCGTAGGCCTGCTCCATGTAGTCGATGCTGGGGCTGAAGGTGATCGCGCCGCGCAGGTGCTCGCCCTCGCCTGGCAGGCACGTGAACTCCGGTAACCCATCGAGAGCGAGGTTGACCTTTCCACTGGAGCCTCGGTATCGGTAGCGGTTGACGTCCTCGAGGAACGACCCGTCGAGGACACCGGGCTGGACGAGCCGGACGAACGTCTGGTGCGGGTCCAGGCTCGACAGCGTCACCCGACCGATCACTTCCTCGCCCGAGCTCGTGACGGCGCCCGTGACTTCGTCGCCTCTGGTCAGGATGTGCTCGACAGGAGCCTCGGTCCGGATCTCGGCGCCGAACGACCGAGCCGCGTTCGCGATCGCCTCGCTGACGGCGCCCGTTCCTCCCCGCGGTATACCCCACGCCCGCAGGACGCCGTCGATCTCGCCCATGTAGTGGTGCAGGAGGACGTAGGCGGTCCCCGGAGAGCGGATGCCCTGGAACGTCCCGATGATCCCCGAGGCGCGATCGTCGCCTTGAGCGGATCGGTCTCGAACCACTGGTCGAGGAAGTCGGCCGCGCTCATCGTCATGAGCTGGATGAAGACGGCGCGCTGCTCCCGGGAAAGATCGTTGAAGGCGCGGGCGAGACGCGCGACCGGAAGCCATTCGCGGGGACGGAGTCGGCCGGGATCCGGCGGTGCCATGGACAGGATCGGCTTGATGAATCTCGCCATCTCGACCATGAACCGGCCGTACTCGTCGTAGGCCTCCGCGTCGCTCGGCGACCAACGCCGAAGCTCGCGGACGGTGCGGCCGTGGTCGTTCACGCGCCACAGGTAGTCGTCCTCGAGCGGCGTGAACGTCCCATCGAGCGGCAGGATCTCGAGGCCGTGCTTCGGCAGCTCGAGCTCGCGGACGATCTCGGGCCGGAGCAGCGAGACCACGTACGAGGCCACGCTGAACCGAAAGCCGGGGAAGACCTCCTCGGTCACGGCGGCTCCGCCGAGCACATGGCGCCGTTCGAGCACGACGACCTCGAGGCCGGCCCGCGCCAGATAGGCGGCGGCGACCAGGCCATTGTGCCCGCCGCCGATCACCACGGCGTCGTACACACGGCGGCCGGCCAAAGCAGCCCGATTATATTTGCCGGCCATGCCCGAACCGTTCGACATGTCGGTGGTGCAGCGTGGAGCAAGGCTGCGGCGGAGTCCGTTCTTCGAGGCGACGCAGCGCCACGGCCCGAAGGGCTTCACCGTGTACAACCACACCCTCTTCCCGATCAACTTCGACGACTTCGAGGCCGAGTACTGGCACCTGCTGCACCACGTGACCCTCTGGGACGTCGCCGTCGAGCGCAACGTCGAGGTGACCGGGCCGGACGGCTTCCGCTTCGCGCAGCTGCTTACGTGCCGCGACCTCTCGACGTGCGCGGTGGGCCAGGCGAAGTACGTGCTGATCACCGCGCCGGACGGCGGCATCCTCAACGACCCGGTGATGCTGCGTCTCGACGAGAACACGTTCTGGTTCGCGCTCGCCGACAGCGACGTGCTGCAGTACGCAAAGGGCCTGGCTGCGCACGCCGGAATGGACGTGGAGCTCTCGGAGGCCGAGGCGTACCCGCTGCAGATCCAGGGACCGAAGTCGAAGGACGTCGTTCGCGACCTGTTCGGCGACGATGTCCTCGACCTCCGCTACTACCACTTCCGCCGTCTCGACCTCGACGGCATTCCGCTCATCCTCACCCGCACCGGCTGGACCTCGGAGATCGGCTACGAGATCTATCTCCTCGACGCCTCGCGCGGAACGGATCTCTGGGAGCGGATCATGAAGGCCGGCGCCAAGTACGAGATTCGGCCGACCGGGCCGGTCGACATTCGCCGGATCGAGGGCGGCATCTTCAACTGGGGCGCCGACATGACCTACGAGAACAACCCCTTCGAGCTGGGGTTGGACCGGCTCGTCGACCTGGACAGCGACGCCGATTTCGTCGCCCGGGAGGCGCTCGCAAGGATCCGCGAGGAGGGGGTGAAGCAGAAGGTCGTCGGCGTCGAGATCGAGGGCGACCGACTGGAGATGAACGCGACGACATGGCCGGTTTCGGCAAACGGTGCGAGTGGACGGGTGACGTCAGCCGTGTTCTCCCCCCGCCTGGAGAAGAACATCGGCTACGCGTGGCTGCCGATCGAGCACACCGAGCTCGGGACGCGTCTCACGGTGGAGACGCCCGACGGCGAGAGGGAGGCCATAGTCGTGGGGCTTCCGTTCGTCGACCCCGAGAAGCAGATCCCGAAGTCGTAGATCGCCGTGTCCGGAACGGCGTTCCATCCGAGAACCGCGCCCCTCAACCGCAAGCTGCAGTGGCGGGAGTGGTCGGGCTATCTCGCAGCCAGCGCGTACCACGACTCGCACGAGATCGAGTACAACGCGATCCGCGAGGCGGCCGCGCTGATCGACGTCTCTCCCCTCTACAAATATCTCGTCTCCGGCCCGGACTCGACGAGGCTCGTCGACCGCGTGATCACACGGGATGTCGGCAAGCTCGCAGTCGGCCGCGTGTACTACACGTCGTGGTGCAACGAGGACGGCCGCGTCGTCGACGACGGGACCGTCGCCCGCCTGGACGAGCGAACCTATCGCTGGACGGCGGCCGATCCGTCTCTGCGCTGGCTCCGGATGAACGCCTCCGGTCTGGACGTCGAGATCGAGGACGTGAGCGAACGAATCTCGGCTGTGGCGATCCAGGGGCCGCTGAGCCGCGACGTCCTCGAAGCGGCGACCGAGGCGTCGTGGGGCGATCTCGCGTACTTCGGCCGCCGTGCCTCACGCGTCGGGCGCATCACCGTCGACGTCTCCCGGACGGGCTACACGGGCGACCTGGGGTACGAGGTCTGGGTGGAGAGCTCTGACGCCG